>FR882062.1:0-230 GCA_000434915.1 Ruminococcus sp. CAG:563 | reverse complement strand
AGAGCGAAGCATCAACAGCATACGTTCTCAAGTATAAGGTAACGGGTACGGATGCAGCCAATGTTAAATTTGCAATTTACGGTGCAAACTTCACAGGCGGCAACGGAGACACAACGTCATATTATCAGTTTGACGGAGCCGATTCCGTAATCACAACAAATGCGGTTGATTCGGGTAATGCATACATCAGAATGGAGCTTCTCGGCGACGCAAGAAACGGCAAGAAGGTA
>FR882061.1:14193-16306 GCA_000434915.1 Ruminococcus sp. CAG:563 | reverse complement strand
CGCCCTGCGAGATTATACCCTTTTTCTTGAGGAGCGCAAGAAGCTGCTTGTATGAGTAGACAGCAAGGCTCTTGTCACCCTCTTTGAGGTATTCGCTGAGGTTCGGTGCTTCAATCTTGACTGCTGCGGTTGTCGGCTTGCTCGGCGTGGTGGGCTTTGCGGTCGGCAGCTTTACACCGAGATACTTTGCAACGCCGTCAGCAATGGCATATCCGAATACCTTTCTTTTTGCTTCGGTATTGATAATCTGAACATCTGCCTTGTTATCAATGAACGCACATTCCACAAGCACCGCCGGAGCGTCTGTCATGCGAATCATGCCGAAATAATCCGTGCCGTCAGTGTCAAGCTTCGTTTTTATTCCCCTTGTGTTCTGACGTATGGCAAGTGTAGCGTCCACAATGGACTGTGCAAGCTTCTTGCCGTTCGGTGAAACGTGGGAGTAATAGACCTCAGAGCCGTCACCGCCGCCTGCGTTAATGTGGATATCCATGCAAACATCAGCCTTGAAAGCATTGGAAGCGGCAACCTTTGAGTTGATTGAAGAGTCACAGTCGGTTGTACGGCTGATTTTTGTCTCGATGCCGTACTGCTTGAGGCGTTCATTACAATACTTGCCAATAGAAAGTGTCAAATCCTTTTCTTTGAAGCCGTTGCCGACAGCTCCGGAGTCATAACCGCCGTGACCGATGCCGACATATACTCTCTTAGCCATTGTCATCACCTCCATTCAATACCTTGTCTGCCTCCTGTGCTTTGTTGGTGAAAGAGTTATTCTGCCACCACGACCATACGGAGCCGATAACGGTCAAGATATATGTAGCATATTCCTGCCATTGATCAACATCGATCGCTTCGCTTCTCTTGCCGAGAATAACGGCAAGCTGGCTGATGAGGGCGAGGACAAGAACGAGAGTTCTCGCCCATGTCTGTGCTGTTACGCCCTTAAAATTGATTTTCTTCATGATAATTCCTCCTTAATTTTGATTGTTGATATGCTCCAAGTCGCTGATACGGTGGTCGGCGACTTTCGCTTTTTCTTCAAGCACCGGCACACGCTTCGCAAAATTGTTGTGTTCCCTCACCTCTCGGGTTAGCTCCTCAATTTTTGTGTCCGTGACTGCCTGTGCTTTTTCAAGGTCTTTTGACATTTTGGCATTTGCCGCAAGGTTGCTTATCACAACTCCGACAAGTGACAAAACTCCTGTGATGATTGCTGCGATGATTCCTTCCATGCCGCACCTCACATCAGCCCGAGGGCCTTAAGAATTACGGCAAAAATCGGCAAAATCACATTAAATGCGATTGCCGAGCCTGCGACATATATGATTGAATCAATAAGTCTGTTTCCTGTTGGTGTCATAGTCTTGACCTCCTTAAAATTCCTCAAAGTATTCCGCTGTGATTGTTTCAGGTCTACCCTCGGCAATAGCAACATACCTCTTGCCGTTGTATGTGTAATATCCGTTTAAAATAAGCTTCATACCGGGCGACCATTCAAATGGGTTATCCTGTGTGCCGACTGGGTTGTCCTGCTCAATGTATATAGATTTTACAAGCTTATCGCCGACATAGTAGTTGTGCCAATCATACCCGATTTTATCCGACTGCTCGATTTGCTCCGTAATGCCGCCGAGCTTTTCAACCTGCTCACCCTGTACGACCTTGTTTCTGTAGGCTTTAGCTTCAGACCGTTTCATCCGATACACCTCCTGTAATTATAGACAACGCCTCTTCTGCTGACAGTTCTTCGTCCTCTGTCGGCGTTATCGGAGGAATTTCGACCTCCTCGTCAGGCTCATCGATAGACACGGCATGATAATTGTCGAGCAATTCTTCAAACTCGGCTGAAAACATAATTTTCATTGTGCTGCGCTGATTTCTTCGTCCTCTGTCGGCAGAATCGGAGGTTTTTCGACCTCTTTATCAGGTGTATCAATAGGAACTGCGTGATAATTGTCAAGCAAATCTTCAAATTCTGCGGAAAACATAATCTGCATTGTGCTGTAGGTGTTGTCGCCTTTCTGTCTGAGCTTATAGCCCTCGTCCGGCTCAATCATAAGCATTTTAAGGCCGCTATCCTCAACGATTGATACAATTGCGTGGTCGATAG
>FR882061.1:0-14013 GCA_000434915.1 Ruminococcus sp. CAG:563 | reverse complement strand
CGAAAATTTAATCGTAATCTGCCCTAATTCTGAACGGTATTCGCGGACGCCGTTGACGATTGACAAGAGCGTCCCCGGATCGTCGGAGCTTGCTCCGTACTTGCCTTTCATCAAAGCCGGACAGTCTGATAAATCAAGGCTGTGGCTTATCGTAAACGGCTTAAAACGCACATACTTTAACTTTGAGCACTTTTGAAATGTACGCGTGAAATCCGTCCCACGGCTCATATCAAGCGGCGTTCCAAGGATCGATTGTAGGGCAGAACAATTCCAAAAGTATTCATACCAGTAACCGGTGCTGTATTTTTCCGCATTGTTGCCTCTCTCAATCAATGTTATTTCCTCCAATGATCCGCAGCCTTGGAACATGTCGCTGG
The DNA here is from genome assembly GCA_000434915.1 of Ruminococcus sp. CAG:563. Classification (GTDB taxonomy): domain Bacteria; phylum Bacillota; class Clostridia; order Oscillospirales; family Acutalibacteraceae; genus CAG-488. The sequence goes on along the minus strand of FR882061.1, from coordinate 13,636 downwards.
GATTAACAACACGCTCAATGCCTACCAGCGTGAGCCTTTTCAAATTTGCTGCAACTTTTCCGCCGTAAGCGTTAAATATGCTTTTTCCGTTAAAGCAAATTTCCTTCGCAGCCTCATCACCGATTGAAAAGCCGCATTCTTCGATGCTCTGGGAAACTCTTGTTGTCTGGTACCTATATACAGCATTCGGTGTTTCCAAAAACGGCAGCTTAATCAAAACGTTGGATGAGTCAGGATTATCGGGGTCTTCCTTGTCAAGCTTATAGCCGCCTGTGATCAAACTCGGCGGTGTTGTTGCGTGTGCAAAAGCATAGGTTAACTCACTGCATTTTCTAAGGTCAAGCACATCTTGTTTGCTCTTGAGCGGTAACTCATTGGCAATGTCAATAAGCTCATCCCAGTCCGATTTTTTCAAATCCTGCCCTGTGAGGTCGGATAACGTTTCGCCAAGCTCGGTGCGGTCGTCCTCTCGCTGTTCCGCTTTTGCCTTTGTAATAGGATTTTCGCCTGAAATGTTAAGCGTCGGGTTAAGGGTAAAAGTATACGGGATCGACTTCCATATGACTTTGTCACCGTCCTTGAGAACAAGCTGCAATTTCAGCGTGCTGTCCGTCAGAACCTCGCTCGGCAGGTTGAAGGTATCGTTTGATACCGTATAATTAAAACTGCCCTGTGCGGTCTCACAGACGATTTTTTTGTCATAGCCTTGTAATGACAAAGGGAGCAGAAACAACAGCGTCGTTGCGTTCTTCTCCCCTATTGTGCCGAGGTTGCTGTACTGCGGAAACAGTCCCCTTTTTTCGGTGACTGTAATTCGGTTAATCATCATTAATCACCTCAATTAATGGCTCAATGTTGATGATGTCCTGTGCCGATAATTCGAGGTTGCTGATGTCAATAGGCTTGACGTCAAGCTCGACCTCTTGGCTTAACAGGACATTTATATCGGCGTTAAATTTCTCGCGGTTTTCGCCCTCGAATTTGTAAACGCCGTTGTCCTTATCAAGCGTGCCGTATTTCTCGCAGAGCTTTATCCTCTCACCATCATATATGCTCAGCTCGTCATTTACAGCTTTAACGAGCTTTGCCAGCCTGTAACTCTGCCTTACTGGTAACGCCTTTTCTGCAAGCCGTGAAAGCGTCTCACGGGCATCAAGTATCTTTTCGATTGTAGTTTTCATTGTGTCCTCCTTATTATGCTGACAAATAGCCGATTTCTCCGGTCTTTTTATCTGCTATGACATATACATATGATTGGCTGGAACTCGTACCAATGGCAGTTCGTAGTTTAACACCATTTAACGCTTCAAGCTGTCCACATATTACAACGCTGCTGCCCTCTAAATACAAGTTATTATTTCCTCGGTTTGCCGATACAATTAATGCCGAATCCGCTTCAACAATACTTCTCAACGCCGATGAATAGGACGCATACGACCAATCGGTAGTTGACGAAATACTAACTTTCATCGGTGTCAAACTTCTATGGTTAGAGGAGCAGAAACAACAGCGTCGTTGCGTTCTTCTCCCCTATCGTGCCGAGGTTGCTATACTGTGGAAACAGTCCCCTTTTTTCGCTGACTGTAATTCGGTTAATCATCATTAATCACCTCAATTAATGGCTCAATGTTGATGATGTCCTGTGCCGATAATTCGAGGTTGCTGATGTCAATAGGCTTGACGTCAAGCTCGACCTCTTGGCTTAACAGGACGGCGGAATCTCTGTAAAAGTCATCCGTGTTATTAATGTCATATTTTTTTGCTTCTTTGTTCAGCGTGCCGTATTTCTCGCAGAGCTTTATCCTCTCACCATCATATATGCTCAGCTCGTCATTTACAGCTTTAACGAGCTTTGCCAGCCTGTAACTCTGCCTTACTGGTAACGCCTTTTCTGCAAGCCGTGAAAGCGTCTCACGGGCATCAAGTATCTTTGAAATTGTAGTTTTCATTGTTTGCCTCCTTTATGCCAGTCTATATAATTGACCTGTCTCTTCATCGACATATACGGGTCTTAAATTGTCGGTTGCTGAAAGTACTGACGGTAAAGCAGTAGCTCTTAAATTTGTGCAACCGACTTCATCAGCCGAAAGGACACCAGTGCCAAGGTCAAGGAAGTAATCAGTGTTTGAGTTTAACAAAGCTCTGGCATTCAGTGTTGCACCGACAAATGTTTTAATTTTAATATTGCCGATAAATCCCATGTATGACGTATTCGGACAGTGCATTGCATAAAACCATGAAGTAGAGTCTGTTCCTGTACCCCCATCTCCTAAAGAAAGAATTTGTATGGTAATCTTAGCGTTTTTACTTTGACCACCTTTTTTCTTAATTAGGTCATACCCTCTAATTGAACAAGAGAGTGTCCCATATCTATACTGATATGTTTTACCTGAAACGACTGCATTTCCGGCAGTAAGCGTATCAACGCCTATGTCATAACAAACACTCTTATCTGTTGCGAGGAAAACTTTTTGTGGAATTAATCCTTTGCCGTTCGCTACGGACGCAAGAATTATGTCATAGGACAAAAGGTACGTTTGTGCTTCATCAATGTTATCGAGCTTTGCAGCAATAACATAATTTGTATCTGTTGAACTTGAGCCATAAGAACAGAACCAATTATTTGAATTATTCCAAAAAAGTGGTTTTAGCTTAGGTATATTTGTCATAACATCGACAGCTGCCTTTGCGTTTTTCATTCCTGTATCCGTGCCAGTGTAATTTCTCAAAGTCCAAATATCTATATTTTTTGTTGCAGTAGTTCCATATGGAATTGTTGAAAAATATGTACCATTCTTTATAGTGTCAAGATCAATCATTTTTCCGAAATTAAGATATTCGGAATGTATTCCTGAACTATCAATCATAACATCACCGCTTTCATCTTTTAAAGTTAATGCACCGTTTTCAACAGTAACACCGTTTGTGTCAAGCGTAACAGAAACACATTTACTATGAATTTTGTCAGCTACATATTGGTCTGTAACCGTTGACGAAACTCCTGCTGTAATCTTATCCGGCAAAAGATTAATAAAGGATTGGTACGTTTCTCCACTAACCAAATCATTTTCTGACGGCGTCCAATCTGTAGCGATTGTACCCTCCTCAAGTTTGAGGGAGGATATATCTATAGCAATGGATTCGCCGCTTGTGCAGGCGAGAATGCAGAAGCGAAGCCGAAATTCCGATATTGCGGCAGATGTATTAAACACAACAACATATTTCTGCCAGCTTGATGAGATCGTCGGAATCTTGCACCGCTGACCGTCAAATGTCGGGAAATTGTTTTCACCGCAATAAATCATACGCTCACGGTCCAATTTCTCACCGTTATGCGAAGAACTTTTCAGCCAAAATGATAAGGTGTACGTTGTACTGGGCTTAATCTTGTCAATACTTCCCAAAGCCTGCCCGATTATACTGACGGAATCGAATTGCACTCCGCACGAATCGCTCCGTGTCGTCGTGAAAGACATGCGTTTATATGATCCCGACGGCAAAGAGGAATCGGTATACGGAAGTGCAGCTATACTGCCGGAGTAGAATCCGCTCGGTGTAAAACTCTTAAAACACGCCGAATCAAGCAGAATGTTTCTCGCTCCGATTTTGAGATTCTTCTCGACGGAAAGCGTGATCCTATCTGGGAGCTGAGCTATCTCGGATTTTGCGTACTCTTCAACCTCTGCTGCCGACGGTGTGCGTGTCGCCCATTCCGTCGCAACGTTGCCGATTTCAAGTTTGAGAGAGGATATGCCGATTGCATACTGCTGACCGTTAACGCAGCCGGCAAGAGCAAATCTCAAAAGAAAAGATGAGACAGTAGATTGTGTTGTAAATACAATAACAACCTTTTGCCAACTTTTTGTAAGTGCAAGTCCTCGGGTACGCTTAGTGTCTATGATTGCATTATTCGGTGCGGTTGCCGTATATACCGACGCTTGACTTGACAATGATTGTGTTGCGTCGTCCGGATATAAACGTGCCCAAAAGGATAAGGTGTATGTTGTATTGGGTTTAATCTTATCCACGCCGCCCACTGTATCACTTGGAGAGAAAGACACTCCTGCAATTTGACTATCGTCATTCGCCTTAACCGTTAGCTTACGAGCCTTACCGGAAGGTAAATATGTTGCATCTGTGCTGACGTAATCACCCTGATATGTCGCATGATATCCCGTAGGTGTCAAGTGCTCAAAACACTCCGAATCCATTAACAGATTTCTGCTTTCATATTTCAAATTGCTCTCAACCGTAAGCGCAATACTGTCAGATTTTTGATCTATCAATGAATTGCACGCTGCTTTGGTGATATACCCTGCCTCTTCGAGCTTCTGCACTTTGCTGACGGCGGCAGAAATTTGCTGATCTGTCTGTTTGACGTAAGAATCATAGGTTGTCTTCAACAGCCAATTTTTCTTTTCGTCGTCATACGTTGCTTTGGTGACATAGTTTCCGCTGATTTTGGATTCGACCTTGCCGGCAAGGATTGAAATCGTAGTGTCCTTCTGCATCTCGGTCGTTACCTTGCCTTCGATTTTTCCGTCAATGCCTTCAAGCTGATCTGTTATGCCCTTAATCTGACCGTCAACGGTTTCCCTCTTCGCGTACGTTGCTTCAAAAGATTTCGCCGTCGCTTCTATCTTAGCTTCAAGCCCGTTCTTTGTGTTGGCTATCTCTATTTCAAATCCGTCAACAGTCTGCGTCAGCTTAGAATATTTTTCGTCCGTCTCTTTTACAAGGGCGGTAATCTGATTGTTGATGTGATCAACACTCAATTTAACCTTTTTCATATCGAGCTTAACGCTTCCGGCAAGATTTCTGTCTGCCGACGACGAATCTTGCGTTCCTGCCTTAAAGACTGAGCGAATTCGTGATGTTGTTTTCATACCGAGAACATATGTGGTTACAAATGCTCCGTCTTTTTTCTTAATTTGTATTCCGTCATTGATGTCAAAAAGATAATCATCGATAAAATCAGTCAGCTCAAACGGATAAATCTGCATGCCCTTTATTATCGCAAAGACTTTCGGCGCAAGTGCTGATTTATCATTTTCGACAAGAGCGTTGTCATTAATCTTCCATTCATGCAAGCCGTTTGTTTCAACGTCTGTATCATCTTGATAAACATATGCATCATCATAATCGGCATGACCGAAAGAAATGGCATTAATCGGGCCATACAAAGGTTCGGCAGACAACGTTTTGTATTTGCGTTTATCGGCATATGATCCGCTGGGATAAGTTTTTCCTGCTTCCGTTACCGTTTCCTTGTATGTCGGTCTTGTAAACATAAGACTTTGTCCGTCACGAGAGATAATCGGTATACATCCGCTTAACTCGGCAATCCATGCAATCACCTGTCTGTCAGTCGTGTCCTCGGGAGTACCGACAGCCTCGGTAAATCGATAAGAAATGATTTTGGATTTCGTGGCTGTATTGATTGACAATCCATGCTTTGCACAAATCTTTTCCGCAACGGTTGAAATAACCGTGTCAGCCGGAATAATTCCCTTGCTATATACATTTGCAAACGGAGAATCAAACAAACGTGTACGATCTGTGCCTTTGAACTGGATTGTGCGTTTGGTCGAATTATTCGTCACATCTTCGCCATCAGCATAGAACAAGCCCATCGGAATCCACACCGTTTTGGTATCACTGATATCCAGTCCACGATAAACCTGTACTTCTTTACCGTTAAGGCTTAATTTACCGTCAAGGTTATAAATTTCGAATTCACAGGTCTTTGCCGGAAAGCCGCCTATCATCTTCTCTGTTTCATGCGTGATTTTCGGAAACGAAACGAGATGTTCCAATCCTGTATATGTTTTTCCGTCAACCACGATCTTAGATCTCGGTTTTCGGATTATGCTGTCTTTTATATAAGTCAGATAATCTCCGCCCGGATTATACATATGTCATTCCTCCTTAAACCGGTATCATCTGAATAAATCGCAATTCAAACGGCTCGACGATGAGCTCGCCGCTGTTCGTCATGTACTTTGTTTTTATTGCGTCCGAAACGGGATACATGGTTCGTGTGATCCTTGTTCCTGTGTACATATCATAATAATTGACCGTGCAGGTTTTATAATGTCTGACGGTCAGAATTGTTCTTATGTCGGCTTCAGTCAGCCCTTCGCCCTGAAACGAAAGAGAGATTTTATCTCTTTCGGGTAAAACCTCTCTTATCATTACATTTTCGTCAGTCGCACCGCTGCCGTCACCGTCGGTCTGCGGATATTCCCAACTCATTTGGTCGGCTTTAAGCTTAATGACTCCGTTGACCTATACTTCGTATTTATCCATATGTAATACTCCTTTATATCTCCAAAAGAATACGGCCTTCGGCTATCTGAGCTTCGTTGATCTGCTTAATGACAGTTCTGCCGTCGGGATATTTAATAAGTAGCTCAATTTGCAGTTTAACGGTCTGAATACCGTTGTTTACGGCAGCACCTATTTCCTGCATTGCAAGCTTGACCTGTTCCCTGATCTTCGATTCGGGAGTAATGATTTCACCCTCTCGCTTGTTATCGCCCACGACTGCAAGCGTCGGATTGTTGGCTTTGAGATAGCCGCCTGTTGCAAGCTTCGGAATGGACAATTCTCGAATCAAAGAAATATTGACGCCAGGTATCTTATTAATAATGCCAATCGCCCTGTTGATTGACCGAATGAAACCGTTTATCGTGTTCTCTGCAAACGAAATAATGGAATTAACAACCTTTTTAAAAGCTCCGCCTATGGCATTACCTATGCTTGTGCCGATTGACGTAAACTTTGATTTGATTGTATTCCATATTCCACCGAAGAATGAACCGACACCCGAAAATACGTTTTTAACGGCCTGCCATGCTTGGCTGAAAACATTTTGGAAGAACGTCTTAACATTATTGAAAATGTTTGTAATGCTCGTCCACAGATTACGGAAAAAATTCGCTATCGGGTCAATAACCGAGGTTTTGAACCAATTTGAAACCTTTTCCCATGTAGCCTTGATAACTTCCCATGCGGCAACAGCAGCTGCTTTGATTTCGTCCCAATGCTTAATGCAAACAAGAATTATTGCAACAAGAGCAACGATACCGGCAACAACCAATCCAATAGGATTTGCGGCCATAACAGCATTAACAACAGCTTGTACGGCTGCATAAACTTTTTGAGCTACTGCGAGCGCTTTTGTTGCAACCTCATATGCTATAATACCGGCTGTAACAAGTCCTATCGCATAAGCTACACCCTCAAGAATTGGCTTTCCGTCAGTTTTCAGCCAATCAAGAACATCGTTGAAGGACGATAACTTATCATTAACGCTTTGCAATCCGCTTTCGGCACTCGGAACAAGACCTTCTATCAGATCAGCATACAGGTCAGCAATATACCCGATAATAATTGATATTATATCAACTATGTTCCCGACAATATTCCGAATATTATTAAATAATTCGCTTCCGCCGTTATCCCAAATTTCTTTGAGTTCATCCGATATTCTCTTTGCAGCATTGGTGACCTTTTCAAAGCATTCCGTTATTGCCGAAGCAAATGACGCTCCTCGTTCGCTCTGCCACCAATCCGATATCGCTTTTCCGACATCGTCAACAATGTATAAAACATTATTGATTACATCAGCAATGTTCTGAATTATTCTATCGCCTGTTGAAGCGTTTTTCCATGCCTCGGTAAAGGCATTTGCAACATTACCGACAGTGTCAAAAATTCGTGTAACAATGCTCAATATAAGCTCAAGCGTTTGTTGAGCCGTGCCGTTATTCCAAATCTCCGCAAAGCTCAGTTTTATTGCTCCGCAAAAATCCTTGATTTTCTGAAAAGCCGAATGAATAGAATCCACAAGAGGCTTGCCCTTGCTATCCCATGCTGCTACTAATGGGTCAAAGAAGCTACTTAACTTTGCCGATGCGGAATCAAGGCTATCGCTGAGTGCCGAGCTATAGCCCGAAGCGGCACCTGCACCGCCACCTAAAGCACTGCCTACATCGGAGCTGCTTCCGCTGTCCGTTTCGGTCTTACTCAATGTGTTGATCTCGTCATAAGCAGCAAAGGCATTTTTGACCTTTTTTGCCGCCTTTTCCGCCGCTGTGCCCGTCGACATTATGTCGTTTGCAGCATCAACCGCCGAGCCCGAAAGCCCTGACATTGCCGAACCTGCTCCGGCTGTGGCCGTTGCAACAGAACCGCTGAACAGGCTCGCTATTGCACTTGCTGCCCTGTTTGCATACTCAATAAGCGTGTTAAGCTGCTTTAGCAGCGGTGTCAGTGCTGTAATCAACAGCTGACCGATGTTTGATTTCAGCGAATCAAAGTTTAGGGATAGTATTCGCACCTGATTCGCCCAGGAATCAGATGTTCGTGAAAAGTCACCCTGTGCATCGGCAGTTACGGATAACAGATAGTTATACCGCAACAGTGCTTGATCTGCCTGTGACATCTTCTGATAAGCAGTAGTAATGCCTTTTGACATTGCGTAGGCTTCCAAATTAGCCACCGACATATTTATACCGAGCTGTTTCAAGGGTTCGGTTTCGCCCGAAATTCCCGATCTTATCTTTGTAAAAGCATCGTCAACGTCAAGATTATAGAACGACGCAAGATCGCCCGCAAGCTCGGTTATTTTTTGCGACATGTTCAGTGACGCATCTGTCGTCAAGCCCATTGACTTGAGCATTGCACCCATTGTGCCGCTGTATTGTTTCGCCGACAGCTCGGATATTCCGAATGCCGACGCTGTTGTTTTCGCCCACGCATTGATCTTGCTTGCTCCCTGACCGAAAGTAACGTCAACAACGTTCTGCACTTCCGTCAGGTCGGAACCGAGATCAATACATTCCTTTGAAAAGGCTGTTATCGCTTTAACCGAAAAAGCAGTTGCCGCCGCAACGCCGATTTTTTTGAAAGCACCTGTGAACGCCGACGAAATACCCGTAGCGGACTGTCCGCAGGTTTTCTGTGCCGACTTTGCAGCGGCAAAAACATCCTTTTTAAACTGGTCTTTATTCAGCTGGAGCTAAAAAGTGAGCGTTCCTACGTTTGCCATTTTATCACCCCGCTAATGATTTCATCATCTGCTGGAATTGCTCGAGAGATATTGTAATCTGCGGCGTTTGGTTTTGAGAAGCTTTAAACTTCTGCCATTCCGAACGGATTTTCTTTTCCTGCACCGTCATATGTTCAATCGTTTCACGGTCGGTTTCCGCTCTTATCCTCACAGCCTCACCGAGAGGTGTATCGCCCATAATTCCAACAAGTAATTTTCTGTATTCCGAGACCGAAATATCTTCCTGCATCAATCGTATTCCGTACTGTTTGGCAAAACTTGAAATAATCAAGGCTTCGTCAAAATCTTCATCGTAATACGATTCTTCGGTCAGTTTTTTCTTTCTCTTGCCGCCTTTTTCAGTTCATCGTAGTCCTCGCCTGTAATAGCGGACATGATGAAAAATGTGAGATTTGTAAAATCGAGGACGGAAAGGTCCTTGTTGTTGAGGATTTCGTCAGCATTCTCCTTGCCAAGAGCAAGTCTGATGATTTCCTCGTCCTTTTCAATAATGCTGTCGTCGTTCTGAACAGCTTCGATCTTCTTCCATGTGGAACGGCGATCGTCAACCGTATAGAGCTTGTCACCAATTTTAAGTGACGGATGATTGTCGCCTGAAAGAATTGCGCCCTTTGTATCAATGATTTTCATAAAAAAACTCCTTTTAAAAAATAATTGGGGACAAGTCGCCCTGCCCCCTCGTTTTTAGTTAGATCCCGTTTCGGAATTAACAGTTCCGCTCCCATCGGTTGAGCTTGTGCTTGCTGACGCTGTATATTCGGGCTTACCGTCGGATACAAGGTCAAATTCGAGCGGTGCAACATTCGTTGAATCTGCGCCGGCAATACTTTTTACCTGAATTACGCACGGTACGACGAGAGTATCACCGTTCGGGAATGAAATCTTGTATGTTGTATTACAAGCCTGACCGTTTGTCCACGCCTTGCTTGCAACATAATCGTTACCCGGGTCGCCGACATTTCTCTTGCCGGACATGGAAATTGTAATAGACTTAGCCGTTGCAAGTGCTCTCTGCCAGCCCTTAGCCTCCAACGGATTCCATGTTTCAACGCCCGTATCAACAGATATTGACGCTGATTCCATGTCGGCTATTGTTACATAATCACTATTCGTCGGATTTGTCACACGTGAATTTACCGAACTTTTATCAATCTTAAAGTCCATTTCGTTAACAGGGAATACACCTTTAAATTCTGTAGCCATACTCAATCACCTTTCTTTGTAATATATAAATCAAATTCAAGCGAATTTTCATATACGCCCTGATCGTCGGTACCCAAATCAATGGGTGCGTTATACGGCGATATAACGAAAACACGCTCGTTATTAAGGTCAAATGTTTTTTCGTCGAAGAAATTGTAAATCTCTTCGGCTTTCTCTGCAGCAGCTTCGTAATTCTTGCCGAAGCGCAGCAAAATAGAAATCGGCAACACGGTATATGACCTGTTACCCTTGCCGCCGATTGTGTTAATTTTCGGACGTGAAACCTTTGAATGATAAAAGCACACTGCCCGTTCCTTGTTCTTGTCAATCTTTCCGACGGATATGCTTTCTTTCCACGGAAAATCCGACTTGAAATAATCCCTCAAATCCGAAAGTGTCATTTTATCCTCCTAAGTGTTTCATTCCATTGTGCATAAATCTCTCAAAAATTCGTTGTGCGTAATCCTGTTTTTCTCCCGTTATATACGGTTCAAACCATTCGCCGCCTGCGTTTTTGTTGTGTAACCGGTAGAAATTATATTCGGGGTGAAAATATAAACGCCTTGCATACGGTGTATCAGATACAATGCTGACCTTGAAATCCTTTGCCTGACTTTTATCAACGAAAGTAGAACGGTTTTGAAGTGCTCCGGTCTTGAACGGCATTGTTTGAGATTGCTGAATGTCCGTTTTTATGGCATCAGCCGTTTTTACAAGAGCCTGCTCCGCAATATTTTCTATTGCTGCCAAATTTTTGTGATTGATTTGCACCTTAATGTTCATCACATCACCTCAAATTCCGTGTGGTGCACCGTGCCGTCAGGATTTCTCGGACGTGCGGCAGAATATATCTGCATTGTCCGTCCGTTGATTGTCACGGTGCCGCTTGATAAAATAGGCAGCGCAGGGGCAAAATCGCCCTTTACAATAACCGTTCCTGCGATCGTTACCCTCTTGCCGTCAGCTGTAAACACCGTCTTTGACACCTCATCAAATATGCACTTCATCGGTTCGGTCTTATACACAACCGTTTCGCCGTCCTCGTTCAGCTCCTCTGTATCAACGGAAATAACACATTCGTTGTTGAGAAGCCAATCGGGAAAGCCGAGCCTTTTAACCCTCCTCGCCATATCAAGCACCTCGCCACATTAGCCCCGATTTTCTGAGCAATGCAAGAGCGGTCGGGTTCATATGATTTTTGCTCGCTCCGCTCTCCTGCTGTCCCTGTGTGACACTCAGTTTGCCGACGGTATAGCTTGACACGTCGGTTTCATCGTAGCCGTTCTCAACAATATACTGTGCCTGATAGCAGGTCGCTTTACGTATGCACTCACGCTGAAACGGAGTGAGATTATCAAATCCCACCCCGTTAATTCGTCCGAAAGTCATTTCATCAATTTTGACAGAGGCTAACTCCAAATTATCCTCTATCTCTTCTGTTTCGAGGATATCGTCCTCACCGATTATATTTCGATAATCCGAAAAGTCAGCATAAGCCATGTTGATTACTCCTTAGGCCTCAACGTCAACGTAAAGGCTGTCAATCTTGTTGTTCTTGCCGTTCGGGAAAGTAAAGACATCCGAGAAAGCTCTGTTCTGATAAAGATAGCAGTCGCCCTGTGTGTGTCCGCCCGGTGCAAAGTAATAAATGCTCGAGAGCTTCGGTACAAACTTGGTTGTGAGCGGCGAAGCAATGAGGACATTGATCTTCTTTGAACCCTCAACGGCAGGCTTCGTCATCTCGTAGTAAGTCGAAATCGAGCCTACTGCGGGGGACTTGACCGCTGTATATGTGTACGCACCCTCAGAGCCGCTGCGTGTGTAATAGGTCTTGCTTGAATCAACAGCAACGTCCGACGTAAGCTCATAAACAGCAGCCGAAGCAGAAGCAGGAACAAAGCCGCCGTCCTCGGAATCAAAATCGAAGCTGTCATAAAATACCTCATCGTCAATGACCTCAAAAATCGGTACACCGTCGATTGAAGTTACTCTCGTTTCGATACCCATACCTCCCTCAGCGATCTGAGTAAGCTCGATCTTGCGCTGAAGCTCTGTTGACCTTTCGAGCAAGTCCATAATATCCGAGCGCACATACATGACAAGTGCGCCCATTGCTCTGTAACGGCGAAGATGACCGATATAACCCTTGAGCTTTGAATACACATTGTCGGCTGTGTACGCTGAGATCGCCGTCTCGCTGTGATAGCCTGTGAGTGACTTTGCCTTGGTCGCACAGCGTGAGAAGAACAATGCGTTTGCTTCAGGGACGCTCTGTGTGCTGGTGAATGTCTCGGAAATGTTCTTGATTGAAGCGGTTGCGTTGCTCTCGTCCACGTCGAGTCTGTCAACGCAGAATTCAACATCTCTGTCGTGCATAAGAGTGAACGGCACATCAGCCTGAACAAAGTTACCTCTGTTCCAGCCTCCGTTACGGTTGTGGCTCTTGTAGCCTGAGGTTGACATCTGTGTAAAGTGGAAAGTCTTTGCACCGAGCCACTTTACATTGGTTGTGATAAACGGAGAAATCATTGAACCCTGTATGAGGATGTCAAGAAGCTCCGGTGCCCACTGCTGAGCATAGTTAATGTTTGGCATTTAAAATCTTCCTTTCTTAGTTAAATCTGTTCCAGCGTTTCTGAGGAACTTTCTTTTCGGGCGTTTTCTTCTGCTCTGCGCCCGGTTTGCCGTCGCCGCCGATAACAAAGCCGACGTTGCCTTCGTCAGACTTAATGACAAGCTCAGGCCATTCTTTCAAAAGCTCGGCAACCTGTGCCGATGCCTTTTCACGGTCAAAGTTTCCGTCATCGTCAACGCATTTGTCACGTTCAACGAGCCTTGCGGCTTTTGTGACCTTCTTTGCGTCAACGTGAGCGGCAAGAAGCAGGCTTTCAAGCACTGCGCCGTCCGCACGTTCTCTCTCTTTGGCAAGTGCCTGCTGAATTTGCGACATCTCTTCGCCGGTACCGTTGTTCTCTGAGTTTGCCGCTTCCTCCGCTGCTGCCTTGGAAAGAATTTCCTTTGCTTTGACCCTGTCTGTGATGCCAAGTTCTTTAAGAACCTTGGCAACAGCCTTTTCGCTGTTTTTCTTGGAGATACCGTTCATCTCCTCCTCGGAATACTTCTTCTCCGGCTCTGTATTCGCCGCACCGGTATTTGTGTCCTGCTGTACATTGCCGTTTTCTGTATTCTCTGTGTTGTTGACTTCTTCAGCCATATACTCTCCTTTTTTACGGATAAGGACATCCGCACCCCGTTGTTTCAGATACGGGCAAACTGTATTTTTGATATAAAAACAGCGTCACCATTACGGCAACGCTGAAATTATAGGCATGAAAAAAGCACCTCGATTTCTCAGGG
>FR882060.1 GCA_000434915.1 Ruminococcus sp. CAG:563 | reverse complement strand
TGAAGCCCCCTCCAAGATAAGATATCCCACAGCTTAAGCTGGTAAGACCCCTCATGGACTATGAGGTTGATAGGCTGCAGGTGTAAGAGTAGTGATACTTTCAGCTGGGCAGTACTAATAGGTCGAGGGCTTGACCATAGCTTTGGTTCAGACTATTACAATTCCCAATCCTTTACCTAATTCATTCTTTGTTCAGTTTTGAGGGTGTGAAAACCTTGAAAAGATCGCTTTGGCGGTCTTTTTCTTTTTATAGTTCGCAGTGAATCTGCTTCACATTACATAAAATAATGAGGCTGAGTTGTATAGTGTAATATTCATATCCTACTTTGAAATTCTTCTTTAATCCGCCTTTTTATTCATTATGTTGACAAAATGATCCTTTTTCATTCAACCAAGGGAAAGCTGTGGTCGGATTCATCTGAGCTTGGCTCGATGTGGGCATCGACCACTACGATAAAGTGAGAATAAAGAACAAAACGCATAACATGATGCTCATATCATGCCGCCGAATCAGACTGCTTTTATTATAATGTGAAAAACAATCCATTAAGTTAATGACATTGGCAACAAGGGGAGTGAAGTTTTAATACGATAGTGAACGAACCGTGGTTATTTATTTTTGAAAATATTTTTATTGGATTTACACGATATTTCCAAGAATTTTTGTTAATGTTTTTCTTCATTTCATCTTGTATTTTTCGTCTAAAAAATGTAAAATATTTCGGTAAGGGAAAGTCGGCGAATAGAAGTCGATTGGGAGGATAAGAAACGCATTGCGCATGAGCGTTGGCTCGATGATGTTTTTATCCGGCGGAACGGCATTGCAGGAGTATCCGGAAACTCCTGCGCCGTTATGGGATTTTATATTGACAAAACGAACATAATGCAGTAAAATATTTCCATACAGAGGGGTATGGAGACAGACGCATTGTGCAAATGGAAATTTTAAGCACTGATGTGCAGGTTCGCCCTGCGCACGGTGCTTTTGTCGTTTCTTGTCTTATTATCCCGAAAAACAGGAGGAAAGCCAATGAAAAGAACAGTAAAAAGAATCATTGCGGTTCTGCTTACGGCAGTAATGCTCTTGAGCGTTGCACCGATGAGCGTATTTGCAAAGGGAAATGAGCCTGATGTTGAAAACGGAACTCAGGCAGAAATCAAACAGACGAATTCACTCAGCAAAATGCTTGCCGAGGCAACGGATATGTCGCAGGTGGCAATGGACTCACCGTATTACATTTCCGAAATGACCTTTGACGGCAAAATTGCAAACGTCCGCTACTATAACGAGCAGGATTGCTTGTTGGCAGTTGCTGTCTATGATGAATCCACGGGTCAAATGCTGGATTCGGCAGTTGAACTTGTCGAAGCTGAATCGGTAACAGCCGATATTACGATGAATTTCGACCTACCCGAACATTTTCTTGCAAAAGCATTTTTGCTTGATGAGAACAATGCAGCTTTGTGCAAAGAACTTGTTTGCCGAACATATACGACAGAATATGAAAAGATTGCAAGCCTTACCGTAAATGATTTCGACGAAGATAAGGTTGTCAATCTTGACGAAGATGAGGATAACAATTTCGTTGTTCTTTCGAATAATGTTATCTCAATTAACGGCACAAGCAAGGTCAATGTTCTTTCTTCTTCAGATGTGGAAAATAATACATATACATTAACAAACATTGATGATACTGTTCGTAATTTAAAGGTCGGCGATTCGTTCTACCTTGATAACGGCGACCTTGATAACTTTCTCGCTATTAAGATTAAGTCAATAACCATCAAGGGCTCATCGGCAATAATTGTTGCCGAGAACACCGAAGCTGACGATTTATATGAATGTATAAAGATTGATTCCGTTGCTTCGGCAGGTCAGGCAGCCTATTCCTCTGAAACAGCCGATGAAGCCGTTGAATATGAGGGCGAGGTTGATTACGCAACAGAGGAAGCCCCGATTACAACATCATCTGCCGATACAGATTTTGTTGATTTTTCTCTTTCACATAAATTTAAAATAAAAGAAAAGGAATATAAAAACAAAAGCGGTAAGGTTGAGGGCAAATTCTCCGGCGGCGTAACCTTTAGCGCAAAGATTGGCTTTTCTGCGAACTTTTCGGGTGACTATAAAGATGTTTCGTTTACGATTGACCCGTCAATCAAGATTGAAATAAAAGTAACAGGCAAAATAGATATTTTAAAAATAAATCTTGGCAGTCTTGGCTGCCGCCCCGTTCCGCCTGTAATAATCGGAATTGAACCTCAGTTTGTTGTCAGAGTCAGCGGTGAGCTTTCGGTAAAATGCGAGTTTAAATTCACCGTCGGCGTTGGCTACAACAGCAAGGACGGATTTATCAACAAGTGCAAAAAGCCGACCCTTGATGTTGAATTAAAGGCGGAGGTTACACTCTTTGTCGGCTTCGATTTGCAGCCGCACGTTGCGCTGCTCTCCGAGCACGTTGCAAAAATCACCTTGTCGGGCGAGTTCGGTGCAGAAGCCAAAGCGACGATGAAAAACATATCGCCCTCTTCGCTGCACTCCTGCACCCAATGTATCGACGGAGACCTGACAGCCAAGGGAAAGATAGGCGTTAAGCTGACCTTCGGCGAAGATACAATGCTTGAAAATGAATACGAAGCAACCTTGGTTAATCTGAGCTGGAAGCTCGGCAATTTCTATTATTCAATTTCACACAGTCAATTCGGATTCGGCTCATGTCCCTTTATTCTGCACACCTTCACCGTTAAGGTGACGAACTCAAAAGGTTCACCGATAGAGGGTGTAAACGTTAAAACCGATATAAAGGGCGACACGGGTACAAAGACAAATGCAAAAGGTGAAGCGAAAATAACCGCAGGGTGTGGAAAGGTAAAATTGACCGCAGAAGCCTCAGGATATAAGACGATATCCAGAAATGTTGATGTTTCGGAGGATACTGTAAAATTCTATCTCAAGCTCAAAAAAGCAGGCGAACCCTCCGACGGAACGGGCAGTAATGACAGCGTATTTACAGGCACGGAAGCGACGGGAACTGTTATCAACTTCGGCTCATATCCGCAGAGCAAGGTGACTGACAGCGCGGCCCTTAAAAAGCTTGACAAAGAGCCTAAGCAATGGGAAAGCTATGAGTATTACAGCGGAACGGGCAGCTGGTCTGACGGCAACATGACCTCTTCCGACTATATGAAATATGCCGATATTAAACTCGGCGGTGAGAAGTACCGTGCCGTAACATTCAGTGAATACAGACCGTATTGCACGGGTTATAATTCATCTACTTCTAATTCATATCAGGATGACAACGGCTATTACACAGGAAATACATACTATTTTAAATATGAGCCGCTGAAATGGTGTGTGCTTGACGCAAGTACAGGTTTGATGGCTTGCGACAGTGCAATAGATTC
The DNA here is from genome assembly GCA_000434915.1 of Ruminococcus sp. CAG:563. Lineage (GTDB taxonomy): Bacteria > Bacillota > Clostridia > Oscillospirales > Acutalibacteraceae > CAG-488. Next base: position 1,957 of record FR882060.1, on the reverse strand, counting down.
ACAGCCTTATAATAACTATGTTCTTTATGCTGATTACGGATACTGGGGCGACAGTAATAAAATGCATTATGCAAGCAACTGGGAATACAGTAGCCTGAGAGCATGGCTGAACAATGAATTCTATAATACAGCCTTCAGTGAAATGCAGCAAGACAGAATAAAAAAGCTTACACGAGAGAATAAGAGTAAATGGGACAGCATATATGACAGCAATCCGACATCGGACAAAATCACACTGCTCTCATATGACGAGGCTTCGAACGCAAGCTATGGATTTAGTTCCGCCGATTCAAAAGATATAGCAAGACGAAGAAAGGTAACAGACTATGCAAAGTGTCAGGGCTTGTATGTATACAATAGCTCAGGCAGTAGTAACAACGGAAACTCTTGGTGGTGGCTTCGCTCGCCAGGCAGCAATTCCAACGGTGTGGCAGATGTTTCCGGCGACGGTGGGGCGTACAGCAGCCGCTCCGGCTATGTAGATAGTGCTGATGGAGGCGTTGTTCCGGTTTTAAATTTGACCAAATCTAAAATCGGCACATCTTCAATCACCTCGGGAGAGATTGCTGCCGAAGAGGTTACGGATGAGAACGCACCGAGGACAAGCCAAGCGGCGCAAACTGTTTTTGCTCCGCTTGCAAACGGTGAATTCACGCTCGGCTCTGCGGTTGACGGCAACCGCTACATGGTTTACGGCGTGACGGATTACAGCGACGGCTTCACGCTCACGAGCGACAACCTCGTTTATATCGACCAGTCCGAGGGCAAGGACGGCAAGGTAACGCTTGCCTACAAGCCGAGCAGAACCGACAAAGCAACGGTGATCGTTGTCGGCGATTTCGGCAGCGGAATCGAGGCTAAAAAGGTTGAGTTCAAGACGGGCTACACCGTAACATGGAATATCGACGGCAAAACCGTGACCGAGATTTACGCCGCAGGCGATAAGCTCACTCCGCCGACCGTTCCCTCAAAGAGCGGCTACACTTTCAAGGGCTGGGACAAGAGCGTTCCCTCGACCATGCCTGCAAGCGACCTGACCTTCACGGCGGTTTATGAAAAGAACGTCGAAAAGAAGAATGTCAAGTCCGTTTCGATTGACGATATTTCACTGAACTACAAGAAGTCAACGACAATCAAGCCGACGATAAAGGCTGACGACGGCGCAAAGTATAAGGTTGAGTATTCGACCTCGAACGCAAAGGTTGCGACGGTTGACCAGAACGGCAAGGTCACCGCAACCAAGCGTGGCTCAGGCACGGCGACAATCACCTGCACCGTAACCGATTCCAACGGCAACGTTGTAAAAGATACCTGCAAGGTCAATGTTAAGCTTTCTTTCGGCCAGATTCTGATTGTCTACGTCCTTTTCGGCTGGATTTGGTATTAACGTATAGTCTCTATCATCATCAAAGCTCCTCCGCTCGGGGGAGCTTTTTGGTGCTTTGAAGCAGGAATTATCCAAGCCTCCCCTTGTTGCAAGGGAAGGGATAAAAGGCGGATTTAAGAATATTTCTGAGGTCGGTAAATCTCAAGGTGCGATGTGGTCATCGCACCCTACGATGATGTGCAAGAACCGAACAATTCGTAGGGGTCGATGCCTACATCGACCCAAAGGTTAGAACGTAAATTTCATGATTCAATCATAAAGTCAGCAGAGGTTATCCAAGTCTCCCATTGTTGCAAGGGGAGGTGTCGTCCTTGACGACAGAGGGGATAAAAAAAGTGCCGTATGCCTTCGCGTCGCTTCGCTCCTTGACCACGTCGGCAAAAACAGCCCACCGGACTGTTTTCTTCCGCAGACAAGTCTGCTCCCTCCTTGTTCGAATCCCTCTTTTTGTTTTGCCAAAGCAAAAAGCAGGCCTTATGACCTGCTTTCCACTTTGGCGGAGAGTTAGGGATTTTTCGGCATACTGCCGTATGCCTTCGTGTCGCTTTGCTCCTTGACCACGTCGGCGAA
>FR882059.1 GCA_000434915.1 Ruminococcus sp. CAG:563 | reverse complement strand
CCCCTTAAATCATTTAAGGGGAGGCTTGGAAAGTTTCTGCTGACTTTAAAAAGCCATAAAATCAACGTCCTGTTCAGCCTCCTCTGATTGTTAGGGTAGCGAAGCGGTTTTACGACATAAAAATATATTAATATACTATCTGTTCCATTGACTTTTTAAAATAAACAGTCTAAACTAAATTGACACATCTCAGCATAAAATATCAGGAAACAGGAATCTGTCTCTGCTATAATGAACTCACACGGAAAGGAGAGGTCATATGGACTGGATATCGGGAATTCAACAGGCAATCAACTACACTGAGGAGCATCTCTGCGAGGAAACGGATTACGATGCAATCGCACGTCAGGCGGCATCTTCGTCGTTTCATTTTCAAAGAGTTTTCAGCATGATATGCGGCTTCACTCTCGGCGACTACATTCGCATGCGCCGTTTGTCATTGGCGGCTGAAGCGCTGCAGCACGGCAATGACAAGATTATTGATATTGCCCTAAAGTACGGATATGAATCCCCCGAGAGCTTCACCCGAGCTTTCACACGTTTTCACGGCATAACCCCGTCTCAGGCAAAGCACGGCGAAACAATCCGTTCGTTCTCCAGACTTTCCGTTAAGCTTATTTTAGACGGAGGTAATTTTATGGATTACAGAATTGAAAAAAAGGACGCATTCAAAATTGTTTGCAAGAAAAAGCATGTCAACAAGCCGCAGGGCGACACCGCAACTGCTGATATTTCCTCCTTTTGGGGTGAAATGAGCAAGGATGGCTCAGTTGAGAGACTGACTAAGTACGCCGATTTCAGCAAGCTTCACGGAATACTCGGCATATGCTTTACAAGCGACATGGCGAATTTGGGCTTCCCATACGGAATCGGAGCTGTTTACAACGGTGTTCCGCTCGACGACGATGAATTTGAAATCGTAGAAATCCCGGCATACACCTTTGCGACCTTCCCGTGCAAGGGTAAGATGCCCGACGCTTTCAAGGAGACCTTCAAGCGAATATGCACAGAGTTTTTTCCACAAAGTGCAACATACGAATACGGCAACGGAGTTGAAATTGAGGTTTACCCGTCCGCAGATGTCAGCAACCCCGATTATTACTGCGAAATCATGATTGCTGTAAACGAAAAGAAATAAGAATATATAAAGTCAACCGCTCAGGCCTAACGCTTGGGCGGTTTGTCGTATATGCGGCAGTTATTTTCTTTTTCCTCTTTCTCTTTTTACAAAAAAATCCTCCCCTATTTCAAGGAGAGGATTAATTGATTTAATTAATTATACACCTTTAAGCAATTCACCGAGTACGGTTGTTGAGTGATCCTCTGTCGGTCTGAGTTCAACCTCGGAATAGCACTTCATACCGGTACCTGACGGGAGAAGCTTACCGATGATAACGTTCTCTTTAAGTCCGAGAAGCGGATCGGTCTTGCCCTTGATTGCAGCGTCGGTAAGAACTCTCGTTGTCTCCTGGAAGGAAGCAGCCGAAAGGAATGACTCTGTTGCAAGAGATGCCTTTGTGATACCCATAAGAGTCGGTACACAGGTTGCGTAGTTCGGCTCTTTACCCTCGGCCTCGGCAGCAGCCTTAACCTTTTCGTTGGCAACATAGAACTCATGCTTCTCAACGATTGAACCGGGCAGGAAGTCTGTATCTCCGGCATCCTCGATCTTAACCTTACGCATCATCTGACGAACGATAACTTCAATGTGCTTATCGTTGATATCAACACCCTGTGTACGGTATGTCTTCTGAACCTCACGGATGAGGTAATCATGAACAGCTGAAACGCCTCTGATTGCAAGAACATCATGCGGATTCGGAGCACCGTCGGTAAGAGCCTGACCCTTTGTAACATGGTCGCCTTCCTTAACGATCTCACGGAAGCCGTACGGAATAAGGTAGGATTTCGACTCTCCGTTCTCGCTGTCTGTGATAACAACGTGACGGCTCTTCTTAACGTCCTCGAATGAAACTGTACCGGAGATCTCCGAAAGGATTGCAAGAGCCTTCGGCTTTCTTGCCTCGAACAGTTCTTCGATACGCGGAAGACCCTGCGTGATATCGCCGGCATCCTTAGCACCGCCGGTGTGGAATGTTCTCATTGTAAGCTGTGTACCGGGCTCACCGATTGACTGTGCGGCGATGATACCGACAGCTTCACCGATTGTAACCGGACTACCTGTTGCAAGGTTTGAACCGTAGCACTTGATACATACACCGTGCTCGGTCTTACAGGTGAGAAGCGAACGGATAACAACGGAAGCTACCGAGCCTTCCTCTGCTTCGCCTGCATTTATCTTTGCCTGATGATTTGCCTTTGCGTGAGTTGCAACTCTCTCTGCGTCCTCGGCTGTCATCATTCTGGAGTTCTCCATGATGACCTCGCCTGTCTCCTCATCAACATAATCGTTAAGAAGGAAACGTCCTGTGAGACGCTCAGCAAGATCAACGATCTTACGGTTGCCGTGGAAGATATCGTAAACCTCAACGCCCTCTGTGCAGTGGCAATCTTCCTCACGGATGATGCACTCCTGCGAAACGTCAACAAGACGACGGGTAAGGTAACCCGAGTCGGCTGTACGAAGAGCTGTATCGGCAAGTCCTTTACGAGCACCACGGGATGAAATGAAGTATTCAAGTATGTTAAGACCCTCACGGTAGTTAGCCTTGATGGGAACTTCGATTGTCTTACCTGCTGTGTTAGCGATAAGTCCACGCATACCTGCGAGCTGACGAAGCTGTGAATCGTTACCACGGGCACCGGAATCAAGCATCATGTTGATCGGGTTGTATTTATCGAAGTTTGCCTTGAGTTCCTTGGCAACCTCGGATGTGCAATTCTCCCAAACCTCGATAACTCGGTCGGAACGCTCGGAGTTTGTGATAAGGCCTCGCTCGTAGTTACGGTTGATCTTATCAACCTTAGCCTCGGCATCTGCGATAAGCTCTGCCTTCTTCGGCGGAATTGTTGCGTCAAACGCAGCAACGGTGATACCGCTTCGTGTTGAGTGCTTATAGCCCTGAGCCTTGATGTTATCAAGCATTTCCGCAGCTACGGCTGTGCCGTGAACACGGATGCACTTGTCGATGATCTTACCGAGATTGCCCTTCTTAACAAGGAAGTCAATCTCAAGCTTGAACATACTGTCTATATCTTCGGGATTACGCTCAACAAAGCCGAGATCCTGCGGAATCGGATTGTTGAAGATAACCTTACCGAGTGTTGTCGGAACAAGGCGTGTATACTCAACGCCGTTGATCGTTTTCTTCATGCGAATCTTGACAGATGAATGGAGAGTGATGATACCCTCATCATATGCCATAATAGCTTCCTCAACATTGCGGAAGGCCTTACCCTCGCCCGGCTCGCCCGGCTTCTCAAGAGTCAGGTAGTAGGAACCGAGGATCATATCCTGTGTCGGAACGGCAACAGGACGTCCGTCCGAAGGTTTGAGGAGGTTGTTAGCGGCAAGCATGAGGAATCTTGCCTCAGCCTGTGCCTCAGCCGAAAGAGGAACGTGAACAGCCATCTGGTCACCGTCGAAGTCGGCGTTGAAAGCCGTACAAACGAGCGGATGAAGCTTAATGGCACGACCCTCAACGAGTACCGGCTCGAAAGCCTGGATACCGAGTCTGTGAAGTGTCGGTGCACGGTTAAGCATTACCGGGTGATCCTTGATAACAACTTCAAGTGCGTCCCAAACCTCGGGATGTACCTTTTCGACCATCTTTCTTGCAGACTTAACGTTGCCTGCCTTTTCTGTTTCAACAAGACGCTTCATAACGAAGGGCTTGAAGAGTTCAAGTGCCATTTCCTTGGGAAGACCGCACTGGTAGAGCTTAAGCTCGGGACCTACAACGATAACCGAACGGCCTGAATAGTCAACACGCTTACCGAGAAGGTTCTGACGGAAACGTCCCTGCTTACCTTTAAGCATGTCGGAAAGAGACTTGAGAGCTCTGTTGTTCGGACCCGTTACCGGACGGCCTCTTCTGCCGTTATCGATAAGGGCATCAACAGCCTCCTGAAGCATTCTCTTTTCGTTGCGCACGATGATATCCGGCGCACCAAGCTCAAGGAGCTTCTTAAGACGGTTATTACGGTTAATAACACGACGGTAAAGATCGTTAAGATCAGATGTTGCAAATCTGCCGCCGTCGAGCTGAACCATAGGACGGATATCCGGCGGAATAACCGGAACAACATCGAGAATCATCCACTCCGGCTTGTTGCCTGAGGTTCTGAATGCCTCAATAACTTCAAGACGCTTGAGAGCCTTTGCTCTCTTCTGAGCCGATGTGCCGTTAAGCTCCTCACGAAGCTCAGCCGAAAGAGCATCAAGATCGACCTCCTGAAGGAGAGTCTTGATAGCCTCGGCACCCATGCCTGCCTTGAAATCGTCCTCGTATCTTTCACGATACTCCATATATGCTTTCTCGTCAAGGATCTGCTTCTTCTCAAGCGGTGTATCGCCCGGATCGGTTACAATGTACGATGCGAAGTAGAGAACCTTTTCGAGGTTTCTCGGCGTGATGTCAAGAACAAGACCTATTCTTGACGGAATTCCCTTAAAATACCAGATATGAGAAACAGGAGCTGCAAGCTCAATGTGACCCATACGTTCACGACGAACCTTGGCTTTTGTAACTTCAACGCCGCAGCGGTCACAGATGATGCCCTTGTGGCGAACTCTCTTATACTTTCCGCAATGGCACTCCCAGTCCTTGGTGGGTCCGAAAATTCTCTCGCAGAAAAGTCCGTCTTTTTCCGGCTTAAGGGTACGGTAATTTATAGTTTCGGGCTTGGTTACCTCACCGTAAGACCATTCTCTGATCTGTTCGGGTGAAGCAAGACCGATTTTAATTGATTCAAAGGTATTGTTTTCCAATCTGAATGCCCCTTTTCCTTAAGGCAGAGCCGCAAAACTATGCGGCATTGCCTCTAAATCTATTTCAATACAACTTGCAGTCTGTTATCAATCAAAGCTTTCCTCGTCGTCATCCGAGAACATATCGTTTACGTCCTCGAAGATATCGTCAAAGGATTCGTCTTCGTCATTCTCGTCCTCGATAAGGTTGCCTTCTTCATCTTCAAGAGCGTAGCCCTCTGCACCCTCTGCATCATTGACCTGTGTAAACGCTTTGTCATCCGAAGAAGTAAATCCAAGCTCATCGTCAAAGTTCTGCTTAAGATCAATCTCGTTTTCGTCCTTGTCGTAAACACGAACATCAAGGCCAAGTGACTGAAGCTCCTTAACGAGAACCTTGAAGGATTCCGGAATACCCGACTGAGGAACATTGTTGCCCTTAACGATCGCCTCGTATGTCTTAACACGTCCTACAACGTCATCCGATTTGACTGTAAGAATTTCCTGAAGTGTGTATGCTGCGCCGTAAGCTTCGAGCGCCCAAACTTCCATCTCACCGAAACGCTGGCCACCGAACTGAGCTTTACCGCCCAAAGGCTGCTGAGTAACAAGTGAATACGGGCCTGTCGAACGGGCATGGATTTTATCGTCAACAAGGTGCAACAGCTTGAGGTAATACATGATACCGACTGTTACGGGGTTATCGAACTTGCGTCCTGTACGTCCATCCGTAAGGATTGATTTACCGTCCTCACGAATACCGAGGTCACGGAACATTTCCTTGATATCCGACTCATGTGCGCCGTCGAATACGGGAGTCATAACTCTCCAGCCGAGATGCTTAGCGGCAAATCCGAGGTTAACCTCAAGAACCTGACCGATATTCATTCGGGACGGAACGCCCAACGGGTTAAGAACGATGTCAAGCGGAGTACCGTCCTCAAGGAACGGCATATCCTCCTGCGGAAGAATACGGGAAACAACACCCTTGTTTCCGTGACGGCCTGCCATCTTATCGCCGACAGAAAGCTTACGCTTCTGAGCAATGTAGCAACGAACCACCTTGTTTACGCCGGGGCTGAGCTCGTCGCTGTTTTCTCTTGTGAACACCTCAACGTTAACGATGATACCGTACTCACCGTGCGGCACACGAAGTGAAGTGTCTCTGACTTCCTTAGCCTTTTCGCCGAAGATTGCACGAAGAAGTCTCTCCTCGGGAGTAAGCTCTGTTTCACCCTTAGGAGTTACCTTGCCGACGAGGATATCACCTGAGCGAACCTCTGCACCGACACGGATAATTCCTCGCTCGTCGAGATCCTTAAGAGCGTCATCACCGACATTCGGGATATCTCTTGTAATCTCTTCAGGTCCGAGCTTGGTGTCTCTTGCTTCAATTTCAAATTCTTCTATATGGATTGATGTGTAAACATCATCTCTAACGAGCTTTTCGTTAATAAGAACGGCGTCCTCATAGTTGTAGCCTTCCCAGGTCATGAAGCCGATAAGAGCATTCTTACCGAGGGAGATTTCACCGTGATCCGTTGCCGGGCCATCGGCGATAACGTCGCCCGCCTTAACCTGCTGACCAAGATCAACAATCGGCTTCTGGTTAATGCATGTACCCTGGTTGGAGCGCATAAACTTTGTAAGGTTGTATCTGTCGATACCCTCTGCCGTCTGAATTTCAACATAATCGGCATTGACATGAACTACGACACCGTCCTTCTTACAGAGAACAACTGTGCCCGAGTCAACGGCTGCCTTGTATTCCATACCTGTTCCGACGATCGGAGCCTCTGTACGGAGAAGCGGAACTGCCTGACGCTGCATGTTTGATCCCATGAGGGCACGGTTTGCGTCATCGTTCTCAAGGAACGGAATCATTGCTGTTGCAACCGAAACGAGCATCTTCGGCGAAACGTCCATGAAGCTGACTTTTGAATTGTCAATCTCGTGGAATTCGTCACGGTAACGAGCCATGACCTTACGTCTCATGAAACGGCCATCCTCGTCGAGCGGCTCGTTAGCCTGAGCAACGATGAACTCGTCCTCCTGATCCGCTGTCATGTAAACAACCTCGTCGAGGACCTTGCCGTCAACAACTCGTCTGTACGGAGCCTCGATAAAGCCGTATTTATTTATCTTTGCAAAGGTTGCAAGATAGGAGATAAGTCCGATGTTCGGACCTTCGGGAGTCTCGATGGGACACATGCGGCCGTAGTGGCTGTAGTGAACGTCTCGAACCTCGAATCCTGCACGGTCACGGGAAAGTCCGCCGGGGCCGAGAGCCGAAAGACGGCGCTTATGAGTAAGCTCGGCAAGCGGGTTTGTCTGATCCATGAACTGTGAAAGCGGTGATGAACCGAAGAATTCCTTGATCGCCATAAGCACTGGGCGAATATTGATAAGGGTCTGCGGTGTAATTTTGTCGTCGTCCTCCTGAGCCTGAAGGGTCATTCTTTCACGAACAACTCTTTCCATTCTTGCAAGACCGATTCTGAACTGGTTCTGAAGAAGCTCGCCTACGGAACGGATACGACGGTTACCGAGGTGGTCGATATCGTCCGTCTTGCCGATGCCGAAAGCAATGGAGTTAACGTAGTTGATTGATGAGAAAATATCATCGATTGTGATGTGCTTCGGAATGAGGTCGTCGCAATGCTCCTTGAGAAGTCCGAGCAGTGCGTTATCGTCCTCAACGTCAGCCTCAAGAATTTCCTTGAGAGCCGAGAAAGAAACCTTCTCATTGATGCCGATTTCGTCAAGCTGCTCCTCGGTGAACTGCGGGAAGTAAGGCTTGATGTCAACCATGCCGTTTGAGATAACCTTGATTTCCTTATCGTCGTCAACCTTAACGAATACAACGTTGACGCCGGCCTGCTCGATTTCAATAGCCTTCTCCTTGGAGACTACCTCACCCTCCTCGGCGAGAAGCTCACCTGTGAGCGGTGCGATAACCGGCTGCGAAAGCGTTGCGCCTACGATACGGTCAAACAAAGAAAGCTTTTTGTTATATTTGTATCTGCCGACTCTGGAAATATCGTAACGGTACGGATCAAAGAACAGATTGTCAAGATGAGTCTGTGCGGTTTCAAGAGTTGCAGGCTCGCCGGGACGAAGCTTCTTGAACACTTCCATCAAAGCCTCTTCAGTGTTCTGCGTCTCGTCTCTTTCAAGCGTAGCCTCAAGGCGAGGATCATATCCGAAGAATTCACGGATATCCGTATTTGAGCTGAGACCCAAAGCTCTGATAAAGGTTGTGATGAAGATCTTTCTGTTCTTATCAATACGAACATAGAAAAGGTCGTTTACATCGGTCTCGTACTCAAGCCAAGCACCTCGGTTCGGGATAACGGTGTTCGAGTAAAGCTCAATACCTGTCTTGTCATGGGTCATATCGTAATATACGCCCGGTGAACGAACAAGCTGCGAAACAATCGCACGCTCGGCACCGTTTATGATAAACGTACCGCTATCCGTCATTATCGGGAAATCACCCATATAGACTTCGCTCTCTTTTACGACGCCGGTTTCTTTATTGAGAAGACGTGCCTTTACACGCATCGGTGCGGAATAACTCGCATCACGCTCCTTGCACTCTCTGATTGAATACTTCGGCTTGTCGTCCATTCTGTAATCGACAAACTTGAGTACCCAGTTACCGGTATAATCGGTAATATCCGCGATGTCACGGAAAACCTCTTTAAGTCCGGTCTCCAGAAACCACCTGTATGAGTCCTTCTGAACCTCAATGAGGTTTGGCATTTCCATAACCTCTTTGATTTTTCCGAAGCTCATTCTGGTTCTGCTGCCCCTTGCAACGGGAGAAACATTCGTCATTGACTAACCACTCCGTTCTTTTTATTTTCGTCCGTGTGTGAAACTAATAAATACTTGTTAATTATGACAGTTTTTGCTCGAAAAATGAGCATAATTTATCCATGGAAAAAAGACCCAAAGACACACAATGCCATTATAATCGTTATAGCATTATACTGCATTAGTTAAAATATGTCAAGCAAAAATTTGCGAAAAACACAGCTTTTTTAAAAAAGCTGACAATTTTAATAGAATATATAAATTATGTAGATAAATTATTGCAAAAGTGCATGAATTTATGATATAATATGCGACAATAAATCAAAAAGGAGTGTGAATATGTCTACCACCGCCGTGCAGGAAGCTGAGAATCTCGAGATTGAACAGGTTGAAGCACGTATAAACGCCGACCGCAATCTTAACAAAAACCGACGCTACGTCGGCACAAAAGAGACTCTCGCTTATATCATCTATGATATTTCCGCCAGCTTTAACATTTCAAAGTACAATGACGTTTTTATCACCGATATTGTGCAAATAGGTCTGCGTTTTCAAACGATTGTTACCTTCGTTATCGGAATATGGGACGTAATCAACGACATTTTCCTTGCAGCTATCATCGACAGAACCCGAACACGCTTTGGAAAATTCAAGCCCTTCCTCATTTTGTACGCAGGTCCGGGCTTGCTTCTGGGCTTTTTCTACTGGATGATGCCGGTATTCTTTGCCGGAATGGGGCCGTATAATTCCACGAAGCTGACCGCATACATGATTTTCTCAATTTTCAACAACTTAGCAGGTTCGATGAACAACATTGCCAAAACAGGTATGCTTTCAACGATTACGCCGAACGTTGTTGACCGAACGAGACTTATCACTCAGGCGAACCTTTTCTCGGGCTTCGTTGAGAAAGGTCCTGAAATTCTCATGGGACTTTTGATTGATGTTTTCAACAACAGCGGATTAGGCAAGAAGCTGCCTACCCTCTTCATCAGCGCAGGTCTTTTCACCTCGCTCGCTTCCGGAATTATGGCACTTTACTTCTCAATCGTTGCCAAGGAACGTGTTATTCAGAAATCAGAAAAGCCGAGCATCTTCCAAGGCGTCAAATCGGTTATTACCAATAAGCCGTTGCTTATTCTGACACTGGTTGACTTCCTTTCCGCTTTCGGTATCAATTCCGGTACAAACTATTACTATATAAATGTTCTCGGACTTGCTTCAATGTCAACGATCGTCGGAATTCCCGGCGCCATCGTTTCGCCGATAAGCTATTCTTATGTTACAAAGGCAAGAGAGCATTTCTCGACCAAAACGCTGTGGATTTTCAGCTCCGTACTCCCCGATGTGCTTATGCTCGGCGTATTCGGAGTCGGCTCAATCAATAATAACTATAAAAAGAGAGCCGCAATGATTCCGGCATTCATGATTCGCGAAACGATATGGATGGGCGTTTACGGAATCAGCAAGGTTATTCCCGAGGAGATGCGCAATGAATGTATCGATTACGGCGAATGGAAGAACGGCTACCGAACCGAAGGTATGACAGGCGTTGCAAAGGGTCTTGCACAGAAGCTTGTTTCAACGCTCGGAGGAACAATCAAGGCCTTCATTCTCAGCCGCATCGGATACAAAGAGGGTGCAGGCTACGGAAACCAGTCGGCTCATACAGAGTACATGCTGTTCGCAATGTGTACGATTATCCCCGTTGCAACCACTATCCTCGGACTTATTCCGAAATTCTTCTATCCCATTGACGCAGAAACACGAGACAGAATGTATCGTGAGCTTGCCGAAAGACGACAGGCCGTCGCCAAGGAAATGAACGAAAAAGCCGCTCAGATTCACGTTGAGCCGCAAACAGAAGCATAAAACAAGAACGGTACACCTAATGAGTGTGCCGTTTTTTTCGGATTTAAAGGATATGCAACTTGCCGAGCTTACATTTTAAACGCTCAGACCCTCTCGGGTTCAAAGCCCCGCTCAAAATAAAAAAGAGCCGCTATTGCGACTCTTTTTATTTGAAAGTAAAGACCTATTTTGATACCAAATTCACACGGCACAGACCTTTTATTAAAGGATTTACCCACCGTTAAAAGGTATATTCAAGCGCAGTATTGAGGAACTGCTCGACCGGAGGATAAGAATATCAATAGTGTGCAATCCCGCAAGAGAATGACGGATGAGGATAAGGAAAAATACGGCGACTTCGTCTTTGACGGTTCAACGACGGTTAAGATAGAAACGGCATTGTGTGCTGCCGATATTTTGATTGCAGATTATTCGTCGCTGATTTTTGAATATTCGCTGCTTAATAATCCGATGCTTTTCTATGCATATGACCTTGAGGAGTACGAGCATGACAGAAGCTTTTATTTTGATTACAAAAGCTTCGTTCCCGGTAAGATTGTTATAAATAACGATGAAATAATTTCGGCTATACAAAAAAATGATTTTCGTAAAGACAGAATTCCGGCTTTTAGGGAAAAATTTATGGGTGCCTGTGACGGACGCAGCACAGCCAGAATTGCAAAATATGCGATAATGTAAAATAAGAGCAGATAAACGGTCGTTTTTTAGCCGTCGATCTGCTCTTTTGTTTTATTGATATTTAATTTTTGGTTTGACTGACCGTGATCGAATATATTCCTGCGTTTCGCAGAATTTCCACATCGCTTTCATTGATCGTTCCGTCATGGTTTGCGTCTGCGGCGGTGTATGCGGCCGAATTTAAATTGTTGTAAGATAACATTCCCGAAACGATCGTTTCAACAATTACGGCGTCCTGACCGTCGTAAAGACCGTCGCCGTCAACATCCCCGAAAATAACCGCATTATACTCCACGGAGGTTCCGTCGGGATATAAGGCATTTATTTTTGTTCCTGTGCCGATTATATTTTTCTTTGCGTCAACGGTTATTGCGGCATAGTCGCTTGAAAAATAGTTTGAAAAATCATTGACATTCATTCCGGAATACAATCCGTAAACGAGATTTCCGTCGGCAACACAATTTTTGGCAAACTTCTCGATAATTTCGGTTTCGCTTTCACCGCAGACGGAGCAGGTTCGCTTTTTTTCACCGTTTGCCGATGCGGTAGGTTTAGCGGTGACCGACCACTCCGACCAAATATGTTCTTCGGCTTGTTTTGCATAGTAATAAGTCACGTTCAGACCTCTTGAGGTTACCATTTTGTCAAGTCCATCCGCTCTGACGAAAGTATAGCCGTAAAGCGGAACAGGGTGCATCGACCCATCAAATTTTGTCCCAACAGGAGCAGGAATCTCCGCACTGTTAGTATTAGGAATTTGGCTCCCATCCTCTAAGCAATATTGAATTGTAACATTAGCATAAGTTTGATTTTCCGTATTGTCATTGGCTAGGACATTGCCTTTTTCGTCTGTCACTTCAAAGGCGACGTAATCTCCGTCTTTCAAAGTGACATCGGACGGTATTTGATAAATCATAGAACAGCTAAGCAAACCGGAATTGAAGTTGCTACCAGTATAATCAAGTGCTCCTTTGGGCCAAAAATTACTTTTTTCGCTCCATACAGGGACAAGGAAAGTCTCCGCTGCTTCAAGTTTGCTACCATTGGTCGTGGTAGCAACACTGCCGTCCGCTCGACTTATCCACAACTTCATAGTAATAGAACGCTCCGTAGTATCCGACAGATTTTGAACAATCGTCCTTAGTTCTATCTGTTTCCCCGCCATAGAACTACCGAATCTATTTTTGCTTGAACCGCTAAGCAAAACGCCGCTGCGGTAACTGTTAAATTTATTGTATCCGTAGTATGATGTATCCTTAAAATCTGACAAGCTCGAATATTGCCCCGTATACTCTTTCACTTCAGGATCTGCCACATAAAGATTTTTGCCTTCGACAAGTTGAGACAACTTTTTGTACCCTTGCAATCTGCAAACTTCACAGAACGAATAGTTAGTATCTCGCATCAAACACTCAAAACTGGAATTATACGCTTTCTGAGTATATGTTGACGGGCATGTATAGGTTTTTCTAAAACCTAACAGTTGTTTCCACTTGACATTCTCCGGATCGTGAGTATATGCAACATTAAGTGATGTTAAATCAGATTGCTCGGTTACGCTGTCCATATACTCATCTCCCAATCCAAGCAATCCATGACCAAGTTCGTGTGCAAAAGTTTGAGATGCACGATAGCTGTCAGATGGAGTTATAAAATAGTGAAATCCGAATTTCAAGTTGGTGTATGCGTCTCCAAAGTTGCGACTTGTGTTGACGAGCAAAGCAAATTGACTGATATAATTGTGAACATAATAGTAAGGTGGATATTGTTCATCATCATTCCAATAATATGTATTAGGCTCGGTTTTGTTAGGAATATGTGCATCGTGGATTTTTTCAATAAATTCGGGTCCTATGCAACGCTCAAAAATATGGTTTTTCCAAGCGTTACCATTTATATTTCCCGATATTGACGAGGAATTATTTGAACCTACAACTACATCAAAAAAAGTGCTTCCATCATTTTCAAAACTCGATTCTGATGCGGTACAAAGCGCATAGACATTAAAGCGGTCGGCATAGCTCCTATATGGCTCGTATTGCATAGCACCGCTCCAAACTCTTTTTGCATCACCAATAAATTTTTGTTGCTGACTCTTAGTATATCCTTCACCGCAAATGATAATTACCATATTTTCCGTATCGCTTCTGGTTTTCTGGATTGTATAAACAGGAATTATGGGTTCTGCATATTTGCCATCCTTAGAATAATATGGACCAAGGTTGAGTTTAAGACTGTTTTCTACGGCTATATCCCAATCTTGATTTGGATCATCCTCTGGCTCAGCAACGGTGTAATCGTTTTCAATTTTGTCAGGAGCAGAGCCCATATATGGGTTTGCCTCCGTTCCGTCGCCACCGGTTGTTACATAATAATCAGCATCGAGATAAAATGCCGGTCTAACTCCGATATATGAAACATCAGGCGACTCGCGACCGACAGTTCCGTTAGATTGAACATAACGCATATCGTGGTTGCAATCAGACACCGGTGTTCTGAGCCAATATGGCCATTTTGTTCCCTGATCGTTGGTGGCGATATAATATGATCCGTGTTTTTTCCAAATATTGTTAACCTGTTTGACATCAAGAAGGAATACTTTCTCGGTAGAATTTTCATAATATGCACTGTCGAAGTTTCTTGCAACATTTTCGATATCATAATTTAACTCCAAATCAGAGCGAGCATCCCCCTCGTAAATTCCTTGCTTATATTCCGGATGAGATACGAGCGAACGCTGCGTCACTGTTTTCATAGCGGCTATTTCGACCTTTGAAAATTCATTCAAAAAGCCTGCTTTATCGTCATAACTATTGCCTTTGACAGAATTGCTCTTTGGAGGATTACCACACAGCCAGTTTACCTCGCCCGCAACAGCGGTAGAATTGAGCCATGAGCGCATATTGCTGTCTTTCCAATAATTGGAACCATATGAATCCCGCTTATAGTTTCGACTGTGTGACTTTGACCTGTCGTTGTCGTTCGTACGTGCATCATAAGGAAGTGTATCAACTATCGTATCAGCAAGCATAAGCGTCCCGTTTTCATCAATATCAACGCATCTCCAAATAATACTCTTTCCGTTATATTTACCTAAACTGATATAAGTTCCGATCTCAACAGTTGGAGTTGTTTCTCCTTCCGCTGCCGAAACGGGTATACCTGTCATCACCACACATAATAGCAACAGCACGGTCAACAATTTTTTCATATTATCACTTCCCTTTTTTTGAATTATTTCTTTTGTTTGACCTATTTGTATTATATATTAAAGTTAAATAAACAAATTTCCCAAAAAAAACATACAGGTTTTTTTACAGAAAAACTATGTTTTTCCACAGAATCGGCGAGATCACCTTCGTTTTCTACAACGGCACGGAGGTCAAGGTCGGAGAATAAGATACAAGGTCGCAAGGTCGTTCGCATTTTTGGGTGAACGGATTTTGCGGCCTTTCGTTTGCGCTCTTGAGGAATAATTAAAATGTGCACACCCCTTTTGCCGAAAATGCACACCCCTCGACCTTTCGTCAAAAGGTGTTATGGGAGAAAATGAAAAAGGCTCCGCAGCGACCGTTTCCGGAACGCCACGAAGCCTTATATCGTTAAATAGTATCGAAAAAGCCTTGTAAATCAAGGTCTTTATAAAAAGAAACCGGACACCAATCGAGATACGCAATGTATCAAAATTGGTGTCCGGTTTTGGTGCAGGAGACGGGACTTGCCGTCTGCTGCGGCTGTGCCTTGCATGCTGATGGCTCGCCGACCGTCGCAAGCGACAGTACCCGGCTCACCGCTCCTCGCTAAAAACAGTCCGCCGGACTGTTTTTTTACGCTCAGACCCTCTCGGGTTCAAGCCCCGCTCAAAATAAAAAAAGAGCCGCTCTTGCGACTCTTCTTTTTGGTGCGAGAGACGGGACTTGAACCCGTACGGGATTACCACACGCCCCTCAAACGTGCGCGTCTGCCGATTCCGCCACTCTCGCATTCAATTGTCGTTCCCTCAAGGAACGTATGCTATTATAGCCGAACACGGGCAAAATGTCAAGAGCTTTTTCTAAAATTTTTACCTGTATTTTCTTTTGCTTCTCTTTTGCAATAAATTCTGTTATATAAACGAAAAATAGAGCATTTTCTACGGCTCATAGAGTTGATTTTGAGCGATTTCATGCTATAATTTACATGAATTTTAAAAAGGGAGAATTTTTCAATGGATAAAAATGCAACAGGAAATTTCATAGCCGAACTCAGAAAAGAAAAGGGAATGACACAGTCGGAATTGGCAAAGCAGCTTTCCGTTTCCGACAAGGCTGTTTCACGCTGGGAAACGGGAAAAGGTCTTCCTGATTTGACTTCACTGATGGCTCTCGGAAGTATTTTTTCGCTGACCGTTGACGAGCTTTTGAGCGGAAAGAGGGCGAAAAATGATGAATCAAACAGGGGCGAAAAGGAAATTGTCTACGTTGAAGTTCCGAGAAAAAAGATTAAACTCTCCAAAGTTCTTAAATGCATTGCCGCAGTAATTCTTGTTTATGTTGTTTTAATCAACATTCTTTATATGTACAGATACGGCGAGCTTAAAACGTTCGGCTCTTTTCCTTACGGCTATACGACCGTTTCGGCCGTTTCCAATACGATTGAATTTTACGATTTAAAATTTGAGGTTTCTAACGAAAGTGGAAGCAAGACGACGGTGTCTCAAAAAGGAGACGGCATCTTTATCTGGACAAAATACGGAGGATATTCCGGAACACTTTCTTTTAAGAATAATAACAGAACCATAGTTGTTCCCTTTGAATTTGTGAATACAAATAATTGGTACAAAAACAGCATTATAATCACGGTCGATATAGTCGGAGATGATGTGACAATAACCATGTCCGGATCTTCGGCCGAGCTTGACAGAACGGTTTATGCCGATACGAATATGGTTAAATGTAAGGTTGACAATATTAAATCAATCTATTTGATGAAATAACCGTATGGCTTAAAGACAGTTTTACATTGTACTATTGACAAAAAATGAAAAGAACGATATCATTAATTGATATTATTTTAAAGGAACGTAATTAATGGATAAATACGGTAAACTTGCTAAAAATACAATGCTCATCAGTATCGGTGTGCTGACCTCAAAGCTCATCGTTTTCCTGATGGTCAGATTTTACACAGGATATCTTACTCCTGCGGAATACGGCGACGCCGATTTGATCAGCCAGACGGCTAACCTGCTTTTTCCCGTTGTTTCGTTGGGAATAACGGACGGAGTTTTTCGATATGCGATAAATTCCTCGACGGACAGAAACAGGGTCTTTTCCTCGGGTGCATTGGTTATTCTACTCGGCTCAATAGTTTTGATTCTTTGCTCACCGCTTTTGAATATGCTTATCGGTGACAAGATTGATGTTACGGCGGTTGTTTTGTATACCATTTCGTCGTGTATTCACTCGATATGCAGTCAGTTCGCCCGTGGATTGGGCAACACGAGGCTTTTTGCAGTTCAGGGCATAGTGAACACCTTCTCGGTCGTTGTGCTGAATATCGTTTTCCTTGCGGTTCTCGGACTCGGAATTGACGGTTATGTTTATTCAATCGTTATTTCGGACATGATTTGTGCAATTTATATTACCCTCAGAGAAAAGCTGTGGCGATATCTCACATTCAGAGTTGATAAGAGCCTTATTAAAAGAATGCTCAGATACAGCGTTCCGCTTATTCCAACGGCTATTTTCTGGTGGATTACTTCCGTTTCCGACAGATACATGATAAACTGGATGGTCGACAGCACCGCCAACGGTATTTACACTATGGCAGGTAAGCTCCCGACGGCTATTGTTCTTCTCTCCGGTGCATTCAGCGACGCATGGCAGTATTCGGCCGTCAGCGAGAGAAAGGAAGGGGAGGCGGATGAGTACAAAACGTTCTTCTCCGACAGCTGGCTTTCGTTCCAAGGCATTTTGTTCTTCGGATGCAGCTTTGTTATAGCTATTGCAAAGCCGGGAGTCAGATTGCTTGTTGCGACGGAAGAATATTTTTCGGCTTATGCCTATGTTCCGCTTTTGTGCTGTGCAATGGTTTTCTCGTCGTTCTCAACGTTCATGGGCAGCTCGTTCCTTGTATTCAAAAAGAGCAGGCTTTCATTTGTTACTTCAATGATCGGCGCAATCACAAATATTATTTTGAATTTCATACTCATTCCGAAGTATGAGATTTACGGTGCGGCGGTTGCAACCTTCGCAAGCTATTTCATCGTCTTTGTGATAAGAGCATTCATGTCGAAGAGGCTTGTCGATTTCAATATGTATACAGTTCGTACTCTTGTCGGAACAGCGATAATTGTGCTCCAAACCGTATGCACATATTTTGAGCCGAAGTATCTTGTTGTGATCAATGTTGCAGCGGTTATAGCAACGGTTGTAATTTATTTCAAGACGTTCTATTCGGTAATAACAAAGGTTCTTAAAACGTTACTTTCAAAAAGAAAAAGCAAATAAAAAACGAGAAAGGCCTGTTGACTTTTTTCACCTGATTTGGTTTAATAAGGCCGTTTTACAACATATCGGAAATGTTTTTAACATAAAATATAAGGCCACGGAAAACTATTTCCGTAGCCTTAGTTATTGTTGACTGATTTTATAAAAAAATAAAGTCGAGACAAAATCTCGACTTGGTGACCCGGACGAGAATCGAACTCGTGTTACCGCCGTGAAAGGGCGGTGTCTTAGCCGCTTGACCACCGGGCCATATGGTAGCGGCAGTGGGATTCGAACCTACGACCAATCGGGTATGAACCGAGTACTCTAGCCAGCTGAGCTATGCCGCCATATGTTTATCGCTCTTATTATTTCCAAGCGACTTGCTAATTATATAGCATAGATTGGAAAATGTCAAGTGTTTTTTTGATTTTTTTCAAGATATTTTATAATAAATCAACTTTAAAATAAAAATTAATTCAGACGGATTGAAATTGTAATATTTGTGTCAATTTTATAAAAGAGGATTGATTATAAACACAAAAAATGATATAATTTGAGACGGTATAATTTTGCCGAAATAAGTCATGGAGATGTATTTTTAGTAATGAAAAGGGATTTTATAGGGAAAACTATCTTTTTGGTTGCATTTGTTGCTATTCTGCTTATTTCCGTTTACGGCTTCAGCGGAAAAATGGCAGAAGAACGGCATGATGCACAGAACAAAACAAGTGAAACGACAACGGAAAATAAAACCGAAGAGAAAAAGAGCGAGACAACTGCTCAGACAACGACCGAAGAAGAAAAGGAGAATAGGGAGCTGCCGAAGTCGACCGACAAGCTTGTATGCTTTACCTTTGACGACGGACCATATGCTCCGGTTACGAATAAAATTCTCGATGTCCTAGAAAAATATAACGGCAGGGCAACGTTCTTTGTGGTCGGCGACAGGGCGGCAACATATTCCGACGAGATAGAAAGAGCGTCAAAAATGGGCTGTGAAATAGGAACTCACACCTATTCGCACGTTAATCTCAATACGCTTTCCGTTCCGGAGATGCAAGAAGAAATAAGAAAGTCCTGTGATGCTATTTCAAAGTATTCCGGCAAAAAGGTTAAGGTTCTCAGACCTCCCGAGGGAGCGGCTAACGAGACGGTTAAGGCAAATGTAAACATGCCTATGGTGCTTTGGAGCGTCGATTCTCGTGACTGGGATTACAGAAATGCCGACAGGGATTATCAGACCGTTATGGATAATGTTTTTGACGGCAGTATTGTTCTTATGCATGACCTTTATCCTGCGACTGCGGACGCTGTTGCAAGGATTATTCCGGAGCTTGCAAAGCAGGGATATAAATTCGTTACGTTTTCAGAGCTTATGAAGATCAGGGGAGTGGACGTTGAGCCGGGCGAAAAGTATTTCAGCGCAACGCCGCAGACTCCGGCTGAGGAATGTGATGACGCAGGTTGAGAAAACTTCTGAGAAATAATTGCCGATTTTTCGGTAATTACATATACAGACTGAAAAACGGAGGATGACATATGAAATTTTTTGATGAACTTTCTGCTTATGATAATGAGGTTTATTCGGCATGTGAAAGCGAGCTTGAACGCCAGCAGCACAATATTGAGCTTATCGCATCCGAAAACATTGTATCAAAGGCCGTTTTGCTTGCAGCAGGAAGTGTTCTGACGAACAAGTATGCCGAGGGATATCCGTCGAAGAGGTATTACGGAGGCTGTCAGTGTGTTGACGTTGTCGAAGAAATCGCACGAAACAGAGCAAAGGAGCTTTTCGGAGCGGAGCATGTCAACGTTCAGCCGCACAGCGGAGCGAATGCAAACCTTGCCGTGTTTTTTGCACTGCTTAATCCGGGCGATACCGTTATGGGAATGAATCTTCAGCAGGGCGGACACCTTTCGCACGGTTCACCGGTAAACATTTCGGGTAAATATTTCAATGTCGTCCCATATGGCGTCGATGAAGTGACGGCAAAAATCGACTATGACGAGATGGAACGAATCGCTCTTGAATGCAAGCCGAAGCTTATTGTTGCCGGTGCAAGTGCATATTCAAGGGTAATCGACTTCCCGCGCTGCCGTGAAATTGCCGATAAGGTCGGCGCATATCTCATGGTTGATATGGCTCACATTGCGGGACTGGTTGCCGCAGGAGTTCATCCGTCACCCGTGCCGTATGCCGATATCGTAACGACCACCACCCATAAGACCCTCAGAGGACCGAGAGGCGGTATGATTCTTTGCAAGGAGCAGTTTGCAAAGCAGATTGACAAGGCCGTTTTTCCCGGAACACAGGGAGGACCGCTCATGCACATCATAGCCGCAAAGGCTGTTGCACTCGGCGAAGCCTTGACAGACGAATTCAAGACTTATCAAAAGCAGGTTGTGAAAAATGCCTCAACGCTTGCCGATGCGCTTATGAAAAACGGAATTGACATTGTTTCCGGCGGAACGGACAATCATCTCATGCTGCTTGACCTTCGCAACAAGGGCATCACGGGCAAGGAGCTCGAGCACAGGCTCGACGAGGTTCGCATTACGGCGAACAAAAACACGATTCCGAACGATCCGCAAAGTCCGTTTGTTACAAGCGGCCTGAGAATCGGAACACCTGCCGTTACAACGAGGGGCTTTAAAGAGCCTGAAATGGAGCTTATCGCAGGCTGGATAAGCGATATTATAAATGATTTTGATGAAAATAAGGACAGGGTTCTCTCCGAGGTTCAGTCGCTTTGCGAAAAGTTTCCGCTTTACAGTGAATAATCTTAAAAAGCTGCCGTAACAAAAATGTTGCGGCAGTTATTTTCTTGGATTATTTTAATTTATTATATTTCTTTGCTGCCTGTGAAAGGGCGGATTTACTGTTTTCGATACGTTCGTCAATAACCTCGTCAAGCAGAAATTCAAGAGTTTCTCTTATCATTGTTCTGTCGATTCCGAGTGCCATAATGTCGTTGCCGTTTATATCCAGCTCCGAGGTTTTGAGACAAATATGATTTTCTCTTATGAGGCCAATCTGCTCCTGTGCGACATGAACGGCATCAGTCTCTTGGTCGAAAAATTCGGAATTTTTTCCGTGAGCGTCGGCGAGTATCAGCTTCAATGTATCTTCAACATTGTCAATGCCGTATTGAGAGCAAAGTTTAGCCAAATGAAAGCGGTTGCCGTCGGGACGTTCGTCATGCAGACGGATAATCGTCGTTATATGATGTATTTCTGCATTTGAAAACCGAAGTCTGCGCAGAATTCTCTCTGCCGTTTCCGCACCTTTTTGAGGGTGACCCTTGAAATGGCCGATTCCCTGCGAATCAAGCCGGAACATTGACGGCTTTTCTATATCGTGCAGCAAGGCGGCAACTCTCAGATCGGATTGAGGTTCAATGCTTGACACAACCTTGGTTGTGTGCGTCCAAACGTCATAAATATGATACGGCGTGTGCTGCAAAAATCCATCCTCGGCGGCAAGCTCGGGGATAATATCAAAGAGCACGCTTTTATAATCCGTAAGTATCCTTTCAATATTTTGACCGCAGAGCATTTTTATAAGCTCAACTCTGATTCGTTCCTTTGAAATATTTTGAAGCAGAGAACGGTTATTAATTATGCTTTGCGAGGTTTTTTTGTCAATATCAAATCCGAGCACGGAAGAAAACCTGATCGCACGAAGAATCCTCAGAGCATCCTCGTTGAAGCGTTTATCGGGATTGCCGACGCAGCGAATCGTTTTGCTTTTTATGTCATTCTGACCGCCGAACGGGTCGATAATGCCTGTTTTGGGGTTATATGCCATTGCGTTCACGGTGAAATCACGGCGCGAAAGATCGTCCTCGATTCTTTTTGTAAAAGATACGTTTTCGGGGTGGCGGTTGTCCGAATATTTTCCGTCAACCCTCATTGTTGTTATTTCGACAGGCTCGGAGCCGATTATGACCGTTATTGTGCCGTGCTTTATTCCTGTTGCAATAGTTCGAAAACTCTTGAAAACGGTTCTTGTTTCGGCAGGGGTGGCCGAGGTCGTCATGTCCCAGTCGTTCGGAGTTCTGCCCATAATTGAATCACGGACACAGCCGCCGACGGCATAGGCCGAATAACCGTTACTCTCAAGCAGGGCAATGGCTTTCAGAATTTTTTCGGGACAATTTATACGCATCATTTTCACCTCTTTACAATTCTACCATTTTACGATATAATTTTCAATATCAAAACCGAGGTGATATGATGAATATTCAGATTTACGGCAAGTCAAAGTGCTTTGATACCAAAAAGGCGGAGCGTTACTTTAAGGAGCGCAGAATCAAGTATCAATACATTGACCTTGAAAAATACGGCATGAGCGCAGGGGAGTACAGAAACATCAAGGCAGCCGTCGGCTCGATTGATGATTTGATAGATGAAAAGTCAAAGGCATATGAGAAGTGCTTCATCAAGTATCTTGCGTCAAAGGAAGCTGTTGAAGAGAAGCTTTTGGAAAACCAGTCTCTCTTCAAAACGCCGATTGTCAGGAACGGCAAAAAGGCGACTGTCGGCTATAAGCCGGAAATATGGAAAGAATGGGAATAAAAACTTGCAATAATTCGTTTAATGTGTTATTATACATAGAGAAATTAAAAGAAGGAGTTTTTTCAATGAAAAATACTGTCATTGCTTCAATAGTAGCTGTACTTTGCACAGCAGCAATCTGCGTTACATACGCTGTTAAATCACCGGTTAACAAGAAGGAGACTTCTGCCGTTGCCGCTGACACAACTTATATGTCCGAGGCCGAGGCAGCCGATTATATCGGTGTTACGGACGAGGTTATGAAGATGATGCGTGAGAACCTCAAGAGCTTTGAGGGTGCATATATTTCATATTATTACACCGACGCCGAGGGCAAGGAAGTTAACGATATTGTTTACAACAAGGCCGCTCTGGACAAGGCTGTTGAGAAAATCATGAAGGATCAGGGTGCTCTCAACTTTAAGTATATTCAGAAAGTAACAAGCGAAGAAAAATAAGCTTATATCCGATTATAACGGTACGATTTGCATTTTGTGTTAAAATTATTGCGGCTCTGTCATGTGATTTCCTTGCTAATCAAGGAGAGCTGCGAACGGTTACAAATTTTACAGCAACATCATGCCAAAATATTTAAAGAAATAATAGGGATGCCGCAGACAAAATTATGCGACAATCCCTATTTGTTTTGATAGGAGAAAAACATGATTATTCGAGATGAAGAGGGCAGACCGATTTCTGCCGAAAAAGTCAGCGATGTTTCCGACGAGCTTGCAAAGGTCGAAAAGAAGCTCAGGTCGGATGTTACGGCCATGAGCGATGAGGAAAAAAAGGAGCTTCTCAGTGAGCTTTCCGAGCTGAAAGACATTTTTGCACTCGTTACGCCGGAGCTGCAAAAAGCGTCGAACCCGATTGAGCTGATGGGATTTATGAAGCAGGTGCTTAAAATAAAGACTGCGGCCGAGAAATTCAAGGAAAAAAATATTGATGATTGAAATATTATTTGAAAACACGGATTTATTAGTCTGCATTAAACCTGTCGGCGTACCTTCACAATGCGACGGAGCAGAGGACCTGGTCAAGTTCTTGAAGGAACAGACCGGCGGAGAAATTTATCCCGTTCACAGGCTTGATACGGCGGTCGGCGGAACTATGATTTTTGCCAAGAACAAAAAAACGGCGGCCTATCTTTCAAGGGAGATTGCCGAAAAAAGATTTGTTAAGACCTATCTTGCCGTAATAGAAGGCACTCCGGAGGAGAAGGACGGTCATTTTGAGGATCTGCTTTTCAAGGATAAGCACAAGAACAAAAGCTATGTCGTCAAGCGTGAGCGCAAGGGTGTGCGCAGGGCGAGCCTTGACTATAGGGCTATCGGCGAATCGGACGGCAAAACACTTGTCAGCGTCAGGCTGAACACGGGCAGAAGCCATCAGATAAGAGTTCAGTTCGCTTCAAGAAAAATGCCGCTGGCAGGTGACGGAAAGTACGGTAGCCGTGATAACGGATGTGATATTGCGCTTTGGTCGCATACGATCGAGTTTCAATATGACGGCCGTGAGCTCTTGATTAAAAGCTTTCCCGATTTTGGTAAATATCCGTGGAATTTGTTTAAAATGTGACAGAAATATACCTTTTAAATGGTAATTTTTAATATTGCATAAATCATTTAAGCGTGTTATAATCGTTAATGTGTTTAAAACATAGAAAATTAAAGCGAAAGGGAAGTGACGTTTTGAGCAAGGAATTCGGAAAGTACGTCCGAGGGGGCGCACCTGAAACCGAAAAATTTGATATGAATGCACCTGCGATTAAGCAGAGACCGTATGTTATGCCAATCGTTTGGGGCTTTTCATATATAAGAAAGTTTCTTCATTTCGGGAAGCTTAATAAAGTGAGAATGAAGGGTGTTAAGCCGCCGTACATTCTTTTGTGCAACCACAATGCTTTCTTTGACTTCTATATCATGAGTGCCGCAATCAGCCCGAACAGGGGAATTTTCCCGGCTGCCGTTGACGACTATATCGGCAGAGAATGGGGCTTGAGAAGACTCGGTGCGATCCCGAAAAGAAAATATACGGCGGATATTTCGCTTCTTCGTCAGTGCCGTAAGGCAATAAAGGAAGGCCAGATTTTCGGAATTTATGCCGAGGCGAGGTATTCCCTTTGCGGCGTTACCGAGGTTATTCCCGATGCGGTTGGACAGCTTGTTAAGCACCAGGGCGTGCCCGTTGTAACGCTCACATGCCGAGGACATCACATCTATGATCCGTTCTGGGGCAATCACAGAAAGCGCTGGGTGCATCCGATTCAGGCGGATATGGTTCTTGCCTACACGCCGGAGGAGCTTAAAAAAGCGAGTGCCGAGGAGATCGGTGAGAAAATCAAAAATCTTCTTTATAACGACGATTTCAGATGGCAGAGCGAAAATCATGTCAAGGTCAGCTACAAGAAGCGTGCCGAGGGACTGCATAAGGTTCTTTATCAGTGTCCGCACTGCATGACCGAGTACAAGATGAACTCGAAGAACGACAAGGTTTTCTGCGAGCATTGCGGAAAGTCATGGACGCTCAATTACTACGGCGAGCTTGAAGCCGACGACGGTAATACGGAGTTTAAATTTGCTACCGACTGGTACAAGTGGGAGCGTGAGCAGGTTAAGAAAGAGGTTCTTGACGGAACATATCACTTTGAAAGTCAGGTTGACGTAAACGATCTGCCAAATTCAAAGGGCTTTGTCCATATGGGCAGGGGTACGCTTGTTCATGACATGACGGGATTCCATCTTAAAGGCGTCAGGGATTATGACGGTCAGCCGTTCGAGATGAACATTGACGCAGCGGGTCAGTATGCCGTTCATGTTGAGTATAACTACAGATTCGGCAATCACCGTGACTGCATCGACCTTAACACATTGGAGGACACATGGTATGTCTTCCCCGAGCATTGTGATTTTTCGGTCACCAAGGTTTCGCTTGCGACCGAGGAAATATTTAACGAAATATGGCGTCAGCGCAACGAGAAGCGCAAAGCCGCTAAAGCTGAGGAGTAAAAAAATATGGATATCAGAAACGATCTTTTGGAAATGC
This sequence comes from Ruminococcus sp. CAG:563, assembly GCA_000434915.1. Taxonomy (GTDB): domain Bacteria; phylum Bacillota; class Clostridia; order Oscillospirales; family Acutalibacteraceae; genus CAG-488. The sequence continues at coordinate 26,523 of FR882059.1, read as the reverse complement.
TTAACGAGTACACCGACGGCAGAATCACATCCGTTGAGCCGGACGACGTTCTTACATCGGATCTCGGCCTTAATTCTTTCGAGCTTTTCGACCTCATCTGCATGATCGAGGAGAAGTACGAAATAACGATCCCCGACAGAGTTCTTCCGACTCTTGTAACTGTTAAGGACGTTGTTTATTATCTCGAGGAGAACGCATAAGCATAGGAAAACAAAGCGAGCCTGCCGGATATTGCCGACAGGCTTATTTTTAAACAAAGGAAACAAGAATGGGTAAAATTACAGTTACGAACAAGACCGACAGTGCCGTTGCGATTGAATGGCGGAATGGGCAAGCCAGGGTCGAGCCAAGGTGTAAGCAGACGATTGAAGCCGAAAAAGATTCGCCGATTCGTATATATAATGATGAAACGCCGTCAAAGCTTTGCTTCGGACGCTGTTTGTCAAGGGAATCTGTAAAAGATGTTTGGCGTTTCGGGCCGGTGGCTTTAATTAATTTTGATTCTTTCTATAAAGCCACGGGCGGAAACGAACATGTTGAAATAACGGAGAAAACGCAAAGCTCATTGTTTATCCTGTTTAGGCTGTTGTATTTTAATGGGAAGCCTGCCGAGTATTATGATTATCATGGGACAGCCGACAGGAAAAGAATGAAAATGCTGTCAAGCTTATGTTTATTACCTCTTGCAATTATATCTATGATGCTGTTGTTTGTCTGCATTTACGGACTGATAACCGAGTTTTCGTTTGAATCATTCATGATTCTGTTGCTTTGCGCAGTTCCGGCAATCATTACGGCAGCAATGATAAAAGCAATAAATAGATTTATAAACTTCAAGAAAAATTTTCACAAGAATATAAAGAATTCAAAAGAAGCGAAAATTCTTGCACACAATGGCAGAACAATTAAATATTCCGTTTCAAAAGACTGAATAATAACAAAAACTGAAAAAAATGCTAAAAAATAACAAAAACGGCGGTGTCGATTTCTCGGCACCGCCTGTTTAGTTATTTGCTGTTATTTCAGAATTGCAAGAAGCAGTTTGATAAGATTGATAAGCTGTTCAAAGAATACGACTATCCAATTCTGCTCGGCGGGTTCTTCGTTCGGAACTTCGTCGGGGCTTTCAATCGGTGCTTCGTCGGGCGTCTCGGCCTCAATCGTCTGCTCGATGATACCGATGTATTCCGCATAAGCCGAGTTTGTTTCAAGCTCAGACTGCTGAGCATTTTGGTCGATACTCTGAAGCAGGATACCTGCCTGCTGGAGGAGGTCTGCGTCTGTTTCGTCTATCGTACCGTCATGGTTGCAGTCAGCCGCAAGCCATGCAGCTTCACCGAGCTGTTCCTTTGTGAACATGCCGCCGATGATGCAGTTGACGAGTGTCGCATCCGTTGCATCGTACCAGCCGTCGCCGTTGACGTCGCCGAAGATAACGAGCGTGTATGTCTTGATGAGATTGCCGTCCTCGTCGTAAAGCTCGATCTTAGTTCCCGTGCCGTTACCCTTTGAGGTGGGGAAGAACTTGAGCGAACCGTTCTCTGCGGCAAGATAGCTGTCAAGAGAATCCGTGTGCGGCTCAATACCGTAGATAAAGAGCTTCTCTTCGTCAATTACCACGCCGTCCTTAGCGGCCTTTATTTTGGCTGTGACAAGCTTCTGGAGCTTGCCGAGAGCCTCTGTGATTCTGTCGGCCATTGCGTCGATCTCGCTCTGCTGAGTGATGTTGAGCGTGTAGTCAACCGAATCGACAGCCGCCTTGACTGCGTTGTAGCTTTCCTCGGTGTACTTTGTTGAATCGAGTTTATTGAACTCTGCAACAGCCGCATTGACTTTATTATAGTTACCGCCGAGATATTCAAGTGCGCCCGTTGCAGCATTAAGTGCTGCAATGGCATTGTTGATGTCCTCGGTCTTTGCCGAAGCGTTGTTATAAACAGCCTCTGCGTCTGCGATGGCCTTTGTGAGAGCTGCAGCCGAGGCTTCCGTACGATTCGAAAGGTCGATTGCCTTTGCGTCCGTGATTGCTTTAAGGAGAGCGTCCTTAGAAACGGTGACTGTTACCGTGCACTGTGCGCTGTGGCCGCCGTCCTTGGTGTAAACCGTGATGACTGCCGTGCCGCCGTTTACGAATGTAACCGTGCCGTTTTCGACTGTTGCAACGCTCGGGTCGCTTGTTGTCCATACAATGTCGGTTATAGTTGCTCCGCCTACTCCGAGCTTAGCCTTAGGCTCAACCGAAGCGGTGAGTGTTGCACTCTCGCCGGGCATTCCGCTGAGAGACGACTGATTGAGAGTAACGCCGGTTGCCTGGATGTTTACAAATGAAACGTATACATAGTCCGTTACCGTGTTGCCGAAATGATCCGTTACGGTTACGGTGATCTTTGCGGCACAGGCCTTGTTCTCCTTAGGTGCAACCTTGCCGTTCTGATCAACAGTCATAAGGTCGTTATCCGACGACCAAGTGATTGATTCGTACATTGCGTCGCTCGGGCTGTATACATAGGAAAGCTGGACACTCTGCGAATTGTAGGTCTTGTAAATAGGAACCTTTATAGAGATGAAATCGGGTGCGTCGGAATTATTATATCTGATTGTAACGCTCTGAGCACGGTTGTATTTAGCAAGTGCCGAAACCGCACCGGTGAGGCTAGCCGTTGCCGTGTCGATTTCACTCTGTGAAGCGTCAACGTCGGCATAAACCGTTTTGGCGTTTTCCAGAGCCGATTTGAACGCTGCAAAGGAATCCTTGGTGTAATTCTGCTCGTTGTAGTTTGCACTTTCTGCATCGTCGATAGCCTTCTTAAGGGCTGTCTTGTCAGTCGCAACCGTAATGACGCAGGCCGCCGAAAGATTGCCGATAACCGTCGTAGCCGTAATCGTTGCGATACCGCCGCTGACTACAGTAACAAGTCCGTTTTCGTCAACCGAAGCGATTTCGGGGTGATCGGACTTCCATGTTATCTTGTTAAGGTCAGCCTCGTTGCCGTCTGCATCCGTAACCTTAGCGGTGAGCTGAACCTTCTCGCCGAGGGTATGAGTTATGTACTCGGACGGGGTAACGGTTATTGCCGTTGCAGGATTCTTCGAGAAGATAATTGTAACCGTCTTGGTGTAAACGTTGCCGAAATCGTCGGTGAGCTTAACCGTTGCCTTGCCGTAGCATGCGCTGTTTACGCTCGGAGCGGCAATGCCGTTCATGTTGACGAATATGTCGCCCTCGTATGACCACTCGGCCGAAACATACATTGCGTTGGCCGGATCGGTCGAGAATTCAAGCTGTGCCGTCGCCATGATGTAGCTCTGATCTGCAGGAACCTTTACGGTTATAACGTCGGAGCTGTCGCCGTTATAGGAGATGTTTACGCCGGAAACGTAAATATAATCTTCGAGTGCGTTTTCCTTTTCTGTGAGAAGTGCGAGAGCCTCATTAACCTCTGCCTGTGTCGGGTCTTCGGCATTGAGCGTTTCTGTTGCCGAAGCGAGAGCCTTTTTGAACTCTGCCCATGTAGCAGGGGTGTAGGCTGTTTCAATAAGTGCGTTTGCACTTTCGACTGCTGCATTCAGAGCCGATTTGTCGGCATAAACCTTAACGTTTGTCTGAGCGGTGAAGCCGCCGTCAAGAGTTGTTACGGTGATTACACATGTGCCTGTATCCTTGAAGCTTAGGTTGCCGTCGCTGTCAACCGTGCAGACGCTTTCGTTGCTCGATGACCAGATAACATCCGTGTGGTTTGCACCGCCCATGCCGAGCGTTTTCTTTGGCAGAACAGTTGCTGTAATCTTATCCGTTGTGCCGACAACAGCGTTTGTGATTTCCGTCTTGTCAACGCTGACTCCGGTAACAGGTGTGTTCGCAAAGGAAACATATACGCTGTCTGAATATGTTCTTCCCTTGTAGTCCGTTGCGGTGACCGTAATCTTAGCAAGGCAAGCCTTGTTCGCCGTAGGTGCTGCAACACCGTCCTCAACCTTTATGGATTCGTCGCTTGACGACCATTCGATCGAATTGATAGTTGCATCCTCGGGAGTGAGCTTGTAGCCGAGGGTCACGGACTGTTCGGAATATTTTGAAGTGATGGGAACGCTGACGGAAACATAGCCTGTTGTTTTCTCGCCGTCCTTGGTGATTGTGATATTCTCAAGCTTAATGAATCTTACAAGCGAATTATAAGCGTTGTTAAGCTCCTCGTCTGCCGCATTGATAACTCTCTGCTTGGGGTTATCCTGTGCAATGATTTCTTCGGCCTTTGCCATAGCGGCCTCAAGAACCGCCCAGCTGTCCTCGGTGTAGTCCTCGGAATTAAGTTTGAGACCGACTATCATTGCTCTCGTTCTGATAAGAGCTGTCTTATCGGATCTGACTGTGACCTTACATGTTGCAGAAACTCCGCCGTCAACAGAGGTTGCCGTGACGGTACATGTGCCGGCTTCAACGAATGTAACCGTGCCGTTCTCGACCGTTGCAACGTCGGGGTCTGATGTCGACCAGATAACGTCGCTGACGCTCGGCTTGTCACCGATAGTCTTGTCCGCCGTTACCGTTGCGGTGAGTGTCTGCGGCTCCGAACCGTAGCCTACCTCAATTTCTGTCTTGTCAAGAGTTACCTTTGAAACAGGGGAGTTTGCGAATGAAACGTAAACGCTGTTTGTTATTGTGTTGCCGTAATGATCGGTTGCGGTCAAAGTGATTTTTGCTCCGCAGGCCTTATTGGCGGCAGGTGAAACCTTGCCGTCCTCGCTGACCTTAACTCCGTCGTTGTCCGACGACCAAACGATGCTTGAATACATAGCGTCGGCCGGGGCAAAGTCGTAGGTGAGCTGAACGCTCTGCGAGGTGTATGTCTTATAGAGAGGAACCTTTATCGCAATGAACTGAGGAGCTGTTTCACCGTTATAGTAAACATTAAGCTTCTCCATGTGGATATACGGCTTAAGTCCGTCGAGCGCATTGTTAAGTCTGAGCGTTGCGGCGTCGATTTCCTCCTGAGAGTATTTTGCACCTGCTTCAACCTCTTTTGCGTGCTCATAAGCCGCCGTATATTCTGTGCTGGTTTCATAGGTATGTTCCTGAATATCAACCCGGGCTTCATCGGCTCTTGCGATAGCGGCACGAAGAGCTGTCTTGTCGCCGCCGATAGTTACGGAGCAGGTTGCCTGAATGCCGCCGTCACATGATGTGGCGGTGATGGTTGCCTGGCCTGCATCAACATATGTGAGCTGACCGTTTTCATCGACCGTTACAACGTCCGTGTTGTCGGAAGTCCAGATAACGTCCTGAATTGTTGCGTCGTAGGTGATGATTGAGCCGACGTCTTTACATTTTGCACTGAGCTTTACCGGCTCGGATTCGAACGGAGCGTTGACCTCGGACGGTGTGATTTCAATTTTTGTAACTGGATATCTTGCAAATGAAACGTTGACCTTGTCGGTAACGCTGTTGCCTCGCTCGTCCGTGACCTTTATCGTGATAATGCCGTAGCAAGCCTTGTTGACAGTCGGGGAAACCGTTCCGCTTTCGTCGACTGCAATATCCGTTGTGCTGGAGGTCCATTCTACGGTTTTGTACATTGAATCAAGCGGACTGATTCTTGTGTCGAGCTTGATGGAATTGTTCTGATAGGTGAATGATGTTGAAAGATTTACTTCCTTCGAGATATATTCACCTGCATCCTCGCCGTTATACTGAATATATACCGCCTGCGGCTTGATAAGCTTCTTTAGCGAATTGAACGCTGCGTCGAGTGAAGCGGTTATTGCGTCGATATCCGACTGTTCTGCGTTCTTGTCGTTGTAGATTTCGTTAGCCTTTGCATAGGCTTCTTTAAGTGCGTCATAGGAAGCGACCGTATAATCCCCTTCAACAAGGGCGGCGTTTGTCACCTTGCTGATTTCTTCGGCAAGAGCGTCCTTGTTCGTTTCTACCGTTACCTTGCATTCAGCCGTGTGACCGCCGTCAACCGTTGTTACGGTGATCACAGCCTCGCCGACGGATTTGAAAGTGAGATTACCGTTATCGACAGATACAACATTGGGATTGCTCGACGACCAGATAACCGATTCAATGCTTGCACCGATCATCGGAGTGCCTGTCGGCTGAACCGTCGCTTTGATTGATACCGTGTTATAAACCTTGCCGGTTATTTCGGTTTCATTGAGGCTTACTCCTGTTGCAACAACGTTTGCGAAGCTGACATAAACGCTGTCGGAAACGGAGCAGCCGGTGTAATCCGTTGCCTTAACGGTGATCTTCGCACTGTCTGCGGAGTTGTGAGTGTTTGTTACAAGACCGTTCTGATCGACCGTTACCTTTTCATTATCCGACGACCAAACGATTGACGAATACATCGCATTGCTCGGGTTGAGAGTCGCACCGAGCTGAACCGTCTTATTTTTGTATGACTGATAAAGTTCAACCTTTTTGGTGATGAACTTAGGCGCAGTCTCACCGTCACGGGTTATTGTGATACCGTAAACCTGAACATAAGCACCGATGCGTGAATAGATATCAATGATATTCTGTGCGGCCTTGTTGCATGTGTCCTGAGAAACTGTGTCGGTCTTCTTGACCTCTACTGCTGTTTTGTATGCGTTCTGCAAGTCGGCCCAATCCTCGGCCGAGCAGTTTTCTTCCTTGACGCTGCCCGTTTCAACGAGGCTGATTGCATAGTTAAGTGCTGTCTTGTCAGCTTTTACGTTGACCGTACAGCTTGCGGCAAATCCGCCGTCAGCCGTCGTTGCCTTGATGATGGTTGTGCCGAAGTCAACAGGAGTTACAACACCTCCGTCAACCGTCGCAACAGTCGGATTAGACGATGTCCATATAATGTCTTTAATTGAAGCGTCGCCGACGCCGACCGTGCCTGTCGGAGCAACCGTGGCATTTATTGTGTCGCCCGTGCCTACGATAAGATCGAGACTATCCTTATCAAGAGTGATTCCCGTTACAGGGTAGTTGGCAAAGGAAACCGTACAGGTGTCGGTGTAGCCGCCGTCATAGGTCTTGACCTGTACAACACCGTATGCTGCCGAATAGCCCTTTGGGCTAACCACACCATCGGCATTAACCTCGATATTGCCCGAGAGAACCGACCATGCAACGTTCTTGTTGGTTACGTCGTAGGGGAGAATCGAAGCTGTGAGGGTTGTTTTTGCATTCTTATATGTGCTGTATAGCGGAACATGAACGCTGACAAATTTGCCTTGGTCAATCGTAACGCCCTTTGCCAGTCTGCCGATATAGACCTGATATGTGGTTATAACGTGAGTTATAAGACCTGCCTTGGCATAGAGAGTAACCGTGCCGCCGTTTGTGCCTGTCAGCACGCCGTCCTTTGTAAGGGTAGCCATGCCGTTGGAAACACTTCCGTTGGTAGCGTAGCTAACCGTTTCGCCGTCGTCACCGAGGAGACCCCATGTGATATCGGCCTTTGACCTTGTCGGATAAAGGCCGGCTGTGTACTGCTGAGGTGTATTAAGCTCCAACTCCTGAGGACCGGAAATTGCGATATCAACCGGAGTTGTGATAAGCTTGCCCTTAACGGTGAATTCAAGGCTCTCGGAAACGCCGTCAACCGTAGCGGTAACGGTAGCTGTTCTCTTGTTTGCAGAAGAAATTCCGCCTGCGTCTCTTGCCTTGACTATGCCATTGTTGTCAACGGTGAGAACACTCTCGTCGGATGAGCTCCAGAGAACATTCTGCGAGTTTGAGCCGGCCGGAACAATATCGGTCAGCTTTACCATTGTGCTGTCACCTTCGGTCAGCTCGGTTTTGTCTGCCGCAAGGCTGAATTTTTCAATTTCAAGACTTTGAACTATTGTGAATGTAATAGAATCGTTTATGGATGCTTTCAGAAGATAATTTGAAAGTGTTTTGACCGCTGTTGCAATAAGGTCTGCCGTATTGCCTGTTGCACCTGCGACCGTTACAAGAACATCAAGAACCGCCTTGAGTGCGGATTCGCTGACGTTAAGACCGAGCAGCTTGATCATGATTCTTGCAAGCTGAGCGGTGTCAACTGTTTTGCCTGCGGCGATTGCAGAGTTAATATAACTCATCAATCCGTCAACAAGATCGTCTGCGTTGGGCGAAACCTTGATTGTAACTTTACCCTCTTTGAGGAAGGTTACGTTGCCCTGATCGTCAATCGTTGCGTAGTCCTTGCCCGAAGTCCAGATGCTATCGGTGTCAATGCTCCATGTAACGCCGTATCCGAGACGCAGGGGGGTAACGCCGCCCTCAAGCTTGACCTGTCCGCCGACCGCAACCGTGGTGGGAACAGATTCCTTATTTGTGATAAATGCACCGTTCGGGATAACCTTTGAGTACCACTTGTCTGAATTTGTAACAAGCACTCTGACCTGATCCGAGGCAAGAACCTCGCCGTTTGCAGAGTAAAGAGTGACAGTTATACCGGTATCAAGTGAATTGAGCTTGTCCTCAAGCTGCTTGATAAGGTAGTCGGCGATGTTGCTCGGAATGCCGGTCATAGATGCACGAACGGTTTCGACAATAGCTTCCGTGTCCATTGTGTCAATGTCGATTTTGTCATTGAACAGAAGCTTTTCCATGGTCTTTGCCAGAGCCGGACCGATGATTGCGACGGTTCTTACGTCGTTGTCAATCCAAAGTCTGACGGCAGCGCCCTTGGAACTGTCGTGAGCATATATTTTTCCTGTTGAGTCAACGGAAACAATGAGCGGAGCCTCGCTTGTCCACTTTATGTAACCGCCGTCCGGCATTGAGCAGTCAAGCAGCTTGTATGTCAGCTGAAGCTGTTCACTTTCCATCAGGGAGATCTGCTCCGTGACGGATGTGCCGTCCTCTTGGCAAATATCGATTGCATGGGTGGCCGCAGCAGAAGCTGTTGTTCCGAAAGCGGGAACCATGACCGTGATGAGCATTGCCATCACAAGAATCAGACTTTGCCATTTGATGATTTTCTTTTTCATATAAATACCTCCAATCGGGATTTATAATTTTACATTATATTTTATCACATTGATATATTCAATATTTTCTAAACAAGAATATAAGTATGTTTTATTATAAAAGAATAAACAAAAAGAACCGATTGCACAAGCGTTCGGTTCTTAAGGCTGTATTCGATTTATTCCTCGGGCAGCATTTTGCATCTGAGAATTTCTTCTTGAAGGATTTTAAGCGATTTTTCCTTGGAATAGCAATAATCCGAGAGGGCAAAGCAGTTTACAAATTCCGCAAAGTCATGCGTTGTTGCCGCATCGTCAAGAAGAAAATTGAGGTTTCCGCAGAAATGGAGCTGACAGTTTTCAGTCGGGTAATAGAGCATCATATGTGACGGAATAAATGTGTTGTCAAAAATTTCAATTCCGAATTCGCTGCCGAGCTTGAGATCGGTGTCGTTATACAAATAAAAGAACAGATCATCGGATTGAAAACAATTATACATTTTTTCAAGAACTTTGACTCGGTTCTCTTTGTTAAGGGGATATGCAAACTCTCTCGGCATGGATTTGATTATTCCGTAATCAACAAACTCTGCGAGAGATTCCTTGCTTGAAATGTTGCAGAGGTCCTTGTTGATAGCACCGTAGGTCTCTTGATAGTATTTATACGTCGTGTCCCTGAGAAAATTGCGGTTCGGAACATCCGGCTTGGCGATTTGCTCCCACATATCAAGATCCAGGTAAGCGGTCGCAAAGCAGCCGAATGAATGTAAAAATGTCGTTTTTTCAATTCCTCGTGCGAAATATGAGGCGTTGATCTCTTTGAGCTTCATTATGTCGTCAAGACGAATGATATACGGCGTCGTTTTTTCAAAGTTATTTAAGAAAACTTTGACATATTTCTCAATAACTGATTTATTTGCGCTGAGAAATCCGGTTTCATTGAAAAGATCAATGATCAGAATGTAGTCGTTTGTAATTATATAGTGAGGGAAAAGGAAATTCAGATGCAATTTCTGCTTTGATAAAGGGAAATAGTTGCAGACATATCCGATATGCATAAGATTAAACACATCGGAGAGAGCCAAAAGCTTTTCCTTTTCATAAAAGAAATTGTCGATAATATATTTGAAATCAATCGGCTTATCGGGGAAAGAACGCATAATCTCAACCATCATTCCCGTAGGTATATTTGAGTATACCTTGCCGTCGCTTCTTTCGGTTTCAAGTGATATAATATGACGTGCGACATTGATAATTTCCGTTTTTGAGTTTAAATCCATAATGCCGTCGGAAAACTCTAATTGCACGGAGATATTATTGCCGCTGCCGGAAGGCTTATTTAAATAGTCATGCATGGAAAACTCTTTAAGCAGCTTCAAATATTCGAGATATTTTTGGTATCCGAAGTTATCTTCAATAAAGCTGTGGATAAGAAGCTCATGATCCTCGGACGGAACATTGATATTGTCGATAATCCTCTTAACGGTATGAAAAGAAACGGTTCTTTCATTTTTCATTACTCTTGAAATAAGCGAACGCTCAACTCCGCTGGCTGCGGCAATGTGCGTTGCATAAATTCTGTTGCGCTTTAAAACAGATGAAAGGGTATTTGCAAAATCAGCCATCAGTGTAAACTCTCCCTCTTAAATAATCCGTCGTATCCGTAAATTTTGATACATTTAAAATGTAAAATAAATTATAACACGAGTTAAAAATAATTGTCAACGAAGATAATAATAATTTTTTTAATAAATTATTTTGAAAATTAATGAATTCTAATCTTATTTTAATATTTGGCGGATATACTTTAGTCACTGAAGCAAATCAGAAACAAAATTTTGGAGGTAATGAAACATGAAAAACATCAAAAAAATCATCTCGATAGTTATGGCGTGCCTGATTCTTGCAGGTGTGTTCGCAACAAGCTCTTTTGCCGCAGGCTATATCGGCAAGGACAAGGCAACGGAGATCGCACTCAACCACGCAGGCATCACGGCAGACAAGGCATCATTCATTGAATGTGAATTCGACCGCGACGACGGAATCGCTGTTTATGAAGTTGAGTTCTATTTTGACAGATGCGAGTACAACTACGAAATCAATGCCAGGAACGGCAAGATTCTCAAGGTTGAGAAGGATATCTTCGGTGTTGATGCTCCCGCTCCGGATCAGGAGTACATCAGCAAGGCAGACGCAAAAGCAATCGCTTTCAAGCATGCAGGTGTAAAGGAAGCCGACGCAAAGAGAGTTAAGGTAACATTCGACTTTGACGACGGTGTTGCAGAGTATGAGGTTGAGTTCCACGCAGATAAGTTCGATTACGATTATGAGATCGACGCAGTATCGGGCAAAATTCTCAAGGTTGAGAAGGACAGAGACTTTGAAGTAACGGATATGGTTTTCGTTCGCTGGTTTGACGCTATCGTTTCATTCATCAGAAATCTTTTCAAATAAGATATTTTTCAACAAAGCCCTGCTTCGGCAGGGTTTTGTTTTGACAAAGAAAAATGATATGTTATAATAAAACCATACATTTACGGAAAAGAGGTTGAATATGAGAATTCTTGTTGCCGAAGATGAAAAAGACCTTAACGGTCTGATTGAAAAAAAACTCACAAAATCCGGTTATAGTGTTGATACCGCCTTTGACGGCGAAGAGGCGTTGGATTTTGTTGAGTTTGCGGAATATGATGCGGTTATTCTTGATGTCATGATGCCGAAAAAGGACGGCTTTGCCGTTATTAAAGAAATGAGGAGCAGGGGGATAAGCACACCTGTTATATTCCTGACTGCCCGTGATTCGATAGATGACAGGGTGACCGGGCTTGACCTCGGTGCAAACGATTATCTTGTGAAGCCTTTTTCCTTTGATGAGCTGATGGCGAGGGTCAGAGCGATGACAAGAATTAAATACGGTATTTCGGAAAACATACTTTCCGTCGACGGGCTCAGCCTTAACTGCTCAACTCATGAGGTCGTTCGTGACGGAAAAGCCATTACTCTTTCGGCAAAGGAATATTCGATGCTCGAATTTATGATGAGAAATGTCGGAATTGTTCTTTCGAGAGAAAAGCTCGAAAATCATGTTTGGAACTACGACTATGAGGGCGGAACAAACCTCGTTGATGTTTACGTCAGCTATCTTCGCAGGAAGGTTGACGGAGGATTCGAAAAAAAACTGATTAAAACCGTCCGTGGATTCGGATATGTGATAAGTGACGAATGATGAAAAAGCTTCCTTTAAAATTAAAAATAACATTATGGTTTTCAACTATGCTGATATTCCTTGTAACGCTTTCGTACGTTCTTGTGATATCGGTCAGTAATTCTGTTCTGTTGAAGAACCTGCGAAGTGATTTAATTATGACTGTTGAGGATAACGTTGACGAGGTAGAGTATTATGACAGCCTTCAGGGCGTGATTGATGACAACGACAATGATCATTATTTTGCGTATAAAGACGGCTATGTTGAAATCGACGACGATTTTATCGGCGTTATGAACGGCATTTATTCGGTTATATATGATGAAAGCGGAGTACAGATTTACGGCACCGATCCTACGAACAAAAAGACCGACGGCGAAGCTTTTTCGGACAAGGGATTGAAAACCGTGTATGTTGGCGGAAAGCGTTACTATATTTATGACCGACGGCTCACCAACAGGGGCGTCGAAAATATGTGGATAAGAGGAATAGTCAGCCATGAAAAAGCCGACGAGCCTATTTCCGATGTTGCAAGACGTTCAATGATTGCGCTTATTGTTCTCGTGATTCTCGGAATCGGCGGAGGCTATATTATTGCTATGAAATCTCTTAAACCGATAAAGGATATCGAGGAGGTTGCCCGTGATATTTCGCAAAGCGGCGATTTGAAAAAGAGAATAAAGCTCGGCAAGGGCAATGATGAGCTTCACAGTCTCGCAGATACCTTTGACACGATGTTTGACAGGCTGGAGAATTCCTTTGAAAGTGAGAAACAGTTCACAAACGACGTTTCGCATGAATTAAGAACGCCGATGGCGGTGATCATGGCTCAGTGCGACTATGCACTCAGCGAGGAAATGACACAAGAGGAATACAAGGAGTCGATAGAGCTTATCAGACGGCAGGGCGGCAAAATGTCGAAAATGATAACGGAAATGCTTGAATTCTCACGAATTGAAAGGCGAAGTGAAAAATACCCCGTAGAGGAGCTGGATTTTTCCGAGCTTGTTGAAAACCTTTGTGACGATCTTGCACTTCTTAAAACAAAAAATATAAAGCTTGAATGTGAGATTGAACCCGGAATAAGGGTAAAAGGCAACCATATGCTTTTAACAAGGCTTGTTAACAATCTTGTTTCCAATGCATACAGGTACGGCGTTGAGAACGGCAAAATAACCGTTACTCTTTTGTCGAACAGCAAAAATGCAATGCTTAGCGTTAAAGATGACGGAATCGGAATAGCAAAGGATGAACAGGAAAAAATATTCCGCAGATTTTATCAGTCCGACCCGTCACACAGCAGCGGCGGCACGGGACTCGGACTGTCTATGGTAAAGGAAATCGCCTCATTCCACAACGGTTCGGTATGCGTCAAAAGCGAGCCGGGGCAGGGCAGTGAATTTCTTGTCCGTATTCCGACAGTATAGCTTATATCTTTTTGTTGCTTTAAAACGGTTTATATGATATTATATATCCATTATGGTTTAAGGAGCGTATGAAATGGACGAATTTAACAGCCTTTCGCTTGATACACTGTGTGCGGCATTGTGTAATGTTATGGGCGTTGAACCGCCGAAAGAAGCGGCGAAAGCGGCGCAGGTTATAGTTGACTATGCCGACAAAAAATTCAACGGAGAAAAAGCCGACAGGCTCTTTATGTACAATCCAGATGCGATAGCACAATGGGTTCAGGAAAAATACCCCGAATTTATGGACGATACACTTGACCGAACGGAGCTTCATGTCCCGTTTGCAACGGTCATGCCGTCGGTCACTCCCGTGTGCTTTGCGACAATGTATACGGGTGCACAGCCCGAGGTCCACGGTATCACGGTATATAAAAAGCCGGTTTTGACAATCGACACGATATTTGATGCATTTATTCGTGCAGGTAAAAAAGCTGCGATTATTGCCGATACAACCTGCTCAATCGGCAAAATATTCCTTGAGCGTGACATGGATTATTTTATCTATGAAACCGTGCCGGAGATCAATGCGAAAGCATGTGAGCTTATACTTGAGGATAAGTATGATTTAATAGTTGTTTATAACGAGAATTTTGATGCAATCATGCACCACAAGGGTCCCGAGAATCCGAATACGCTTGCCCAGCTTACCGAGAATTCGCAGGTGTTTTCAATCTTTTGCGAGCTGATTCGCAATAATTGGAAGAATCACAATACGCTTTTGGGTTTTGCGATGGATCACGGGTGTCATGAGATTGACGCCGGATGCGGTTCGCACGGGCTTTACATGCCCGAGGATATCAATATTCTTCACCATTACATTTGTCTGCCGAAAGAGGCTGAATAAAAACGACTGCTGCATTTAGCGTTTCACTAAATGCAGCAGCTTTTTGTTATTTATACATTCCGCCGACGATTTTGACAGCGAGCTTGTGCGGAAAAATTCTCGAAAGAAATACAAGCGTTTTATATTGCAGGCCTGCGGTATAAAGGGGAGAGACGTGCTTCTTTTCAGCAAGCTTGACAACGAGCTTTGCGACAGAATCGGGCGTCATGCCGTTTTTTTCGTCCTTTTCCATTGCCGAAACAGCCGAACCGATAATTCCCGAGTAAACGTCGTCGCCTGCATTCGTTTTGCTCCTTGCGGCGGTGAAGCCCGTTGAAATATCGCCGGGCATGACGGAGGCTACTTCGATTCCGAAAGACTTAACCTCGTTTGTCAGTGCATCGACAAAGGAATTTACAGCCGCTTTTGACGCCGAATAATAAGCCTGAAACGGAATTGAATAAACAGCGGCAACGGAGCTTATGCAGATGATTTTACCTTCCTTTTGCTTTCTCATTTGCGGCAGAACAGCCTTGACGGTGTTGATTGTGCCGAAGAGATTGACCTCAAACTGACGCTTCATTTCTTCCTCATCAATGAATTCGACTGCACCGGAAACTCCCATACCGGCCGAGGTTACAAGCAGGTCAATTCTGCCGCTTGCGGAAATTACCTGCTCAACGGCGGCTTTTACTGTTGCCGAATCGGATACATCGGCAAAGATGAAGTTATTTTTTTCGTTTTCGGCAGGGTGGCGGCTGAGATTATAGACAGTGTAGCCCTTTTCCCTGAGCATATGTGCCGTCGCAAGGCCGATTCCCGAGCCTGCACCTGTGATTATTGCGGTTTTATTTGAACTCATTGCACATTACCTCTTGTGTCTTTTTTTAGAATTCTATCACAATATAAAAGCAGTTGTCAACGGTACTGGTAAAATGAAATACAATGTGTTATAATTATGTTCAGAAAGGGGATGTTCCCGTGAAATCTAACAAGAAGCTTGTAAGAGAAATAATATCCGATGTAAAGCACGATATGTCCGACGAGGAGATACTCAATATGCTTGCCGACAGTAAAATTTCAGCCAATCCTCAAAAGGAAAAATACACGGCAGGCCAGCGTGCCGCCGATAAGATTGCAAAATTTGCCGGCAGCTGGGCGTTTATATTCGCATTTACGGCGGTGCTTATTATTTGGATGGTTGGAAATGTTTTGCTTGCCAAGCGTGCATTTGACCCTTATCCGTTCATTCTTCTCAACCTTGTTCTTTCATGCGTGGCCGCAATTCAGGCGCCGCTCATTATGATGAGCCAGAACCGTCAGGAGGAGAAGGACCGCCGGCGTGCCGAAAACGATTATAAAGTCAATCTTAAGACGGAAATTATGATTGAGGATCTCCATGACAAAATGAACAAGATTATCGCAAAGCAGGTTATGCTCGAAAAGCTTATCCGTGACGATAAGAATGATAACGACAAGGAAGAATAAGTATGCAGACTATTGACGAGGCTTTGGCGAAGCTCCAAAAATCGAAATTTCGTTCCGGCTTTCATCTCACAAAGAAAGACATTGATTATATTAACGAAAAGGGACTTGATGTGATTCGCACTCATGCTGCCGATTTTGTCGCAAAGCGGCTTGCACCTGCCGAAATTCCGAACGACGGCAAGCAAACTCCGATGAGGGGGCATCCCGTTTTTGTTGCACAGCATGCCTGCGCCTGCTGCTGCCGTGGTTGTTTGAACAAATGGTACAGAGTGCCGCAGGGAAGAGCGTTAACCCGGGCGGAACAGCAAAAAACAGTTAATCTTCTTATGGCATGGATAGAAAAAGAATACAGGGATAAAATTAATATTTAAGAGAATATCTTGGTTTTAATTAAGCTTTGAAAAAGGTGATAATATGCGAATGTACGATATTATTCATAAAAAACGTAACGGCGGCGAACTTAGTGAAGAAGAAATTCGTTTCTTTATAGAGGGCTACACGGACGAAAGCATTCCCGATTATCAGGCGGCGGCTTTATGCATGGCGGTTTACTTCCGGGGTATGACGCCAAAAGAAACGTCAATCCTGACGCTTGCAATGGCGGAATCAGGCGACCAAATCGACCTAGGTGGCATTGAAGGCTTCACGGTTGATAAGCACAGCACGGGCGGCGTGGGTGACAAAACCTCGCTGATAGTTGTGCCGATTGTCGCTTCATGCGGCGGTAAGGTTGCCAAAATGAGCGGCAGGGGACTCGGACATACCGGCGGCACCGTCGATAAGCTTGAGTCAATTCCGGGATTCAGAACAGAATTGAATCCCGATGATTTCATAAAGCAGGTCAACGGTATCGGTCTTTGTATCGTCGGTCAGACGGGCGAGCTTGCTCCGGCAGATAAAAAGCTTTATGCCTTGCGTGACGTTACGGCGACCGTTGAGAGTATACCCCTGATCGCTTCAAGCATAATGAGCAAAAAGCTTGCCGCAGGCTCAAAGGGAATTGTTTTAGACGTTAAAACGGGTAGCGGTGCATTCATGAAAACAGTCGAAGAATCCGAAAATTTGGCAAAGGAAATGGTTGCAATCGGCAAATCGGCAGGCAGAAGCGTAACAGCCGTGATTACGAACATGGATATTCCGCTCGGCGATTCCGTCGGCAATTCGCTTGAGGTTATTGAAGCGATAAAGACCCTCAAAGGCGAGGGAGAAAGTGATCTGACCGAGGTTTGCCTGACACTTGCGGCACAGATGCTCTCAATGGTAACGGGTGAGGATGAAAAGACTTGCTATTCCATGGCAAAGGGTGCAATAGACAACGGTTTAGCAATCAACAAGCTCCGTGAAATGATTTCGGCTCAGGGAGGAAATGCAAATGTTGTCGATGATTATTCGCTCTTTAAGCAGCCGAAATATACTGCTGAGATTTTCTCCGAGTGTGACGGTTATATCGAGCACACAGACGCCGAAAAAATCGGTATAGCTTCCGTAATTCTCGGTGCGGGACGTGAGAAAAAGGGCGACCCGATTGACCCGAGTGCAGGAATTGTCCTAAAAAAGAAAACGGGCGATTATGTAAAAAAAGGAGAACCGTTGGCAGTGTTTTATACCGATGATGAAGGCAAAATCGAAGGAGCAAAGCAAGAGTTTCTCGATGCTTTCACATTCGGCAACGAAAGAACGCAGCCGCAAAAGCTCATATATAAAATTATTAAATGAATAAATAAAAGCTGACCGTTTATGCTAATTCCGGGAGGGATTGTATGATAACGATCAGCTTTTATGATACAAAGCCTTATGATAAGGAATATTTTAATTTAATCAATGAGCAATACGGCTTCACGATAAACTATTTTGAAACGAAGCTCAGCGCACGCACGGCAAAGCTTGCCGAAGGCTCGGATGCAGTATGCGCATTTGTTAATGATGACGTTTCCGCACCTGCGATTGATGCTCTTAATAAGCTCGGAGTGAGACTTATCGCTATGCGCTGCGCCGGATACAACAATGTTGACGTCCGATATGCCGAGGGTAAGATACCCGTTGTCAGAGTTCCGTCTTATTCACCGCATGCGGTCGCCGAGCATGCCATGGCTCTGCTTTTAACGCTCAACAGGAGAATTCACAAAGCTTTTTTGAGAACAAGGGATTTTAATTTCAGCCTGAACGGTTTAACCGGATTTGATTTGCACGGAAAAACCGTAGGTGTTATCGGGACAGGCAAAATCGGAGCGGCTTTTATTGATATCTGCCATGGCTTTGGGATGAGAATTCTTGCATATGACGTGTTCCGGAATAACGAATGGGTTGAATATGTTGACCTTGATACATTGCTAAAAGAGTCCGATGTGATCTCGCTGCACTGTCCGCTGAATCCGTCAACAAGGCACATGATAAACGCAAAGAGTATTGACAAGATGAAAAAAGGAGTGTTTATCATAAACACATCGAGAGGTGCGCTGATTGACAGTGAGGCTCTGCTCTATGGCTTGCTCAATGAGAAAATCGGCGGTGCATGCCTTGATGTATATGAGGAGGAATCCGAGCTGTTCTACGAGGACAACTCAACTGCGATTGTTAAGGACGATATCCTGACAAGGCTCATTTGTCTGCCGAATGTGATAGTGACCTCTCATCAGGGCTTTCTGACAGGGGAAGCATTAACGAATATTGCGGCAACAACGCTTGAAAATATCAGCGAATTTTTCGCCGATGGGTCTTTGGATAATCAAATTTTGCTTGAAAATTCAAAAAAATTTGTGTAAAGTCCGTTAAACAGGACTATAAAAGCAAAAATAATCGAACAAATGTGTTGACAAATGCAAAAAATCTGCTATAATATGACTTGTAAAGAACAAACGTTCGGGAAACGTTCGGTTATATTCAGGAGGTTTTAATTATGACAACAGCATTTGCAATAAGGACTTTAATCGAGATAGCAGCAGTTTTATTTGTAATATTCGGAGTTCTGCACGAGCAGAAGTTCATTGACTTTGAAGACAAGATCATTCGTTTCGTCGCAAAGAGAATTTATCTTCGCAAGCGCAAGAAGGCAATCGCAAAAAAACGTGCCGCTCAGCAGGCTCGCCGTCAGCGTGAACGTGAGCTTGAGGAGCAGAGACATGCGAAAATCTATCGCTATGTTGCTTGAGTGAAATTGTATGTTCCTATTCTTTTAATCAGTGTTAATGTTTAAATTTCAATTCAGGTAATCACCGACCCGTCGTGCCGTGATATTCGGTGCGGCGGGTTTTTCTATGTATCCGTTGCGATAAAAAAGAAAAAGAGCATGGCCGAAGCCACGCCTTTTCCTGCCACACAAAAATAACAAATACACACATAAGCCGGTGTATTTGTTATTTCCGTATTATTTAATTATTTTACTTCTTTTAAGCTTGGGAGTGAAAAGCATGAGAAATGGGAATATCTCCAGCCTGCCGAGCAGCATGTCGAGAATAAACACAACCTTGGAATACCAGCTGAAATCGGAGAAATTGCCCTTCGGTCCAACCTTTCCGAGACCTGGACCGATGTTGTTGAGCGTTGCGATAACGCCTGAAATATTTGTGACCATGTCCTGACCGTCCGTTGAAACAATCAGCAGGGAAACAACAAAAATAACAATATAGCTAAAGAAGAAAACATTAGTTCCCGTAACAACCTCGTCGCTGACACGTTTGCCGTCCATTGTGATTACGCTTACGCTTCTGGGGTGAGCAAGACGTTTAAGCTCACGCTTTGCCGACTTGGCAAGAATGATAATTCTCGAGACCTTGAAGCCGCCTCCGGTGCTGCCTGCACATGCACCCACGCACATGACAATGAGCATGACGGTCTTGCTGAAAACGGGCCATTTGTCAAAATCCGTTGTGGCATAGCCTGTGGTCGTCATAACGGAGCTGACCTGAAATGCCGACTGATGAAGGGCTTCAAAGAAAGAACCGAACATATGACGGATATTCAAGGCAATCAGAATTATTGACGTTGCCATTATTCCTATGTAGGACTTGACCTCAACGTTTCTGAACGCTGCTTTCAGTTTTCCGCAGAACAGAAGAAAATAGAAGTTAAAATTGATACCGAAAAGCATCATGAAAACGCCGATTATTATCTGTGTGTATAGGCTGTAATCGGCAATGCTTGAATTGACGATAGCAAATCCGCCGGTGCCTGCCGTGCCAAAGCTCAGCGTTGTGCTCTCAAAGAACGAAAGTCCGCCGCAGCGAAGCAGAAGAATCTGCACGATCGTCATTATAACGTAGATTCCGTAAAGAATTCTCGCCGTGCTTTTTGATTTCGGCACAAGTTTTTCAACGTCCGGGCCGGGGCTTTCCGCTTTCATAAGCTGAAGATTACCTCCGCCTTTTGCAAGCGGAAGAATCGCCATGATGAACGCAAGTGCGCCCATGCCGCCTATCCAGTGGGTGAAGCTTCGCCAGAAAAGCATTCCCTTGCTCAGTGCTTCGACATTCGTCAGTATGCTTGAACCTGTCGTTGTGAAGCCCGATACGACCTCAAAAACGGCATCAAGGTAATTCGGAATCTCTTTGCTGATGAAAAAGGGGAGTGCACCGAAAAGACTGATAAAAATCCAGCCGAGGGAAACGATTGCAAAGCCGTCCATTGACACGATTGTTTTATCATGAGGCTTGAAGCGAATCATAACAAAGCCGGAGATGACTGTTGCCGCAATTGTTATAAGAAACGGTACTACGTCTTCTTTGTAGTATAGGCCGATCAGCGTCGGCAAAAGGAGGAGCGCACCCTCCGTAATAAGCAGAATACCTAAAACATAGGTTATCATTTTTTTGTTCATGGCGTCAGTCCTTAATAATATCGTCAAGATCGGAAAGACCCTGAATCGTGGTTACGACAACAACGGAATCGCCAACCTGAAGCGTATCCTTGCCTCGGGGAATGAAAACATTGCCTTTTCTGTTAATTGAGCCGATAATAACGTTTTTGTGGAGAAGCAGCTCTTCAAGAGAAGTGTTGACGATATCACTTTCTTCGCTGACGTGGAATTCCAAAGCTTCAACCTTATTGTCGATTATTTTGTAAAGCGTTTCAACGTTGCTGCCGATGTTGTTCTTCTTTGCACGGACGTGCTGAAGTATCTGGCTTGCAGTTATAAACTTAGGGTAAATAACGCTGCCGATATCAAGCGAACGCACAACCTCGTTGAAAGCCGTTCTGTTGATTTTTGCGATTGTTTTTATATTGGGTACAACGTTCTTTGCAAAGAGCGAAAGAATGAGATTTTCTTCGTCAAAGCCGGTTAGGCAGCATATTGCGCTCGCATCACGCAGGCCCTCTTCCATCAAAAGGGCACGGTTTGTACCGTCACCGCAGATGATGTTCGCCTTGGGGAGGAGATAGCTGAGCTCTTCAGCGGTTTTTGGATTACTTTCGACTATTGTTGTGTCCATATTAAGGCGGCACATTTCCGTTGCAAGATAATGACCGATTCTGCCGCCACCGATAATCATTGTCTTTTTCACCGAGTTAACGGGTAAGCCGATCTCCTTGAAAAATGTCGGGGTCTCATCCGGCGCAACGAGAACTGCGACAACATCGTTTTCTTCAATTACGGAATCACCGAACGGAATAAAAATCTTGTTTCCCCGCTCAACGGCACAGGCGAGTGCTCTCGCTTTAAGACCCGAAAACGAATCTTTGACCGCCTTGCCGCAAAGGGTACAATTTTTTGTGGCCGCAAAGCTTACAATATTGATTTTGCCCTTTGCAAAGGTATCAATATTTTTAGCCGACGGATATTTGAGAATACGAAGAATTTCTTCGGCGGCCTCTTTTTCGGGATTGATAACCATTGAAAGACCGAGACTGTCTTTTATAAGCCGAACATCTTCATAATATTCGTGATTTCTGACACGGGCAATGGTTCCGCTTGCTCCGAGCTTTGTGGCAAGCAAGCAGCAAAGCAGATTGATTTCGTCGCTGCCGGTAAGAGCGATAACAAGATCGCTTTCCTCGACACCTGCCTCGGAGAGAACCTTGCGAGAGGCTCCGTTACCGTGCACGGCGATTACATCAAGATGATTTAGAACCGCATTAAGAACCTTTTCATTGGTATCGATAAGGATTACGTCATGCTTTTCGTTTGAAAGCTGTTCCGCAACGGTATAACCGACCTTGCCGATTCCGACAACAATAATTCTCACTGATTTGCCGCCTTTCGTTTATAACATTCATTGATTAAATTTGAAAACATTTTTGCAATGCTTTATAGTCACCGAGAACAAGAAGTGTTATATCATGACCGAGTAAAGTTTCAGATGAAATTGCCATATCGATATCTTGATTTTTTTTGATAGCGATAATATTAAGATTGTATTTGCGTCGAACATCAATTTGACCCACTGTTCTTCCAACCCACGATTTCGGAACTTCAACCTCACAAATTGCGTGTGAATCGTCGACCTCGATGAAATCCAAAATGTGATCCGCCGTAAAACGTATGGCGGCCCATTCGGCTACTTGCTTTTCGGGGTATACTACACTGTCAGCACCGTTTCTGAGAAGAAATTTTGCCTGAACATCACGCTCGGCACGGGAAACTACTCTTTTTGCACCGAGCTCCTTAAGTAATGATGTAGTCTCAAGAGAGCTTTGAAAATTGTTGCCTATAGCTACAATGCAAAGATCATAATTATTTACACCGAGCGACCTAATAAAATCTTCATTTGTGCTGTCACCGATTTGAGCATTGGTAACAAAAGGAAGAATATCATTGATTCTATCCTCATTTAAGTCAACTGCCATAACCTGATGATCGAGACGATTGAGATCCATGGCCATATGCTTTCCAAAACGGCCGAGACCGATTAGTAAAACGTTTTTCACAGAGATTATCCTCCTTTATCCTACGGTAATACGCTCCAAAGGAAATTTTGACATAGTTTTCTTTGTATTTGATAGGGCGGCATATATAAGAGTCAGTCCGCCGACTCTGCCGCAGAACATCAAAACTATCAATATAAGCTGAGAGAATAAGCTCAACTCCGGAGTCAGACCGAGCGTTAATCCTACAGTTCCTATAGCAGAAGAAGTTTCAAAAAGACAGTTTAAAAAAGGCATTTTTTCAACCGTGCTTATAGCTATGGCACCTGTAAATGAAAGAATTAAATACATGATTAATATTGTCGATGCATTTTTTACAACCTGATTGTCGATTCTTCGCTTAAAATAATGTGCGGAATCCTTACGGCCGAATGTTGCCGAGGCGTTGGCAATAAGTACAGCAACGGTGGTCGTTTTAATTCCGCCCGCCGTCGAACCGGGAGAACCGCCGATAATCATAAGTACTATCATTATAGCTATAGACGGCTCCCGTAAAGCTGTCAGATCGACTGTATTAAAACCTGCGGTTCTCGTTGTTACCGATTGAAACAGAGAAGGTAGGATTCTTTGCTTTATAGGGAGATTAGTAAAATCAAAAAAGAAAAAGTATAAAGCGGGAATAATTACGAGCACGGCAGATGTAACAAGAATGACCTTGCTCTGCATACGGTATTTCTTAAAATTCAACTTGTTTGTATAAATATCCTCCCAGGTCAGGAAGCCTATTCCTCCGATTATTATAAGAAAAATTACGGCAAGGTTTATTGAAATGCTGTTTTCGAATTGCGTCAGTGAGACATATTGTAAACTCTCTGTTCCGAGAATATCGAATCCGGCGTTGCAGAAAGCGGAAATTGAATGGAAAAAAGCAAACCAGACACCCTTTACACCGAAATTTTTACAGAATGCCGGCATCATTATTACAGCACCGCATAATTCAAAAATAAGAGTTGCTTTTAAAATAAATCCCGTAAGGCGAACTATTCCGCCGACCTTTGGCGCTGCAATAGCTTCCTGCATAGTACATCTTTGCATAAGAGAGATTTTTCGCCCCGAAAGAAGAGCGAAAGAAGCAGCAACCGTAACGACGCCAAGGCCTCCGATTTGGATAAGAAGCAGTATAATTGCTTGGCCAAAAATTGACCAATAGCTTCCGGAATCATGAACTACAAGCCCGGTAACACATACTGCGGAAGTTGCGGTAAAAAGAGACTCATTGAAAGGAGTCACCTTTCCGGAAACCGATGATATAGGAAGCATTAGCAACAGAGCACCGACAAGAATTATTGAAAAGAATCCTAAGATAATAATTTGAAATGTTGAAATATGCTTTTTAAAACGTATATTATGAAACATTTTAATTTAAGTGAAACCCTATAGCGGTTGTTTCACAACCTCCTTTTATTAATGAGGAGCTGAATCCAAGACAATTCTATATTTGTTTTATGGGATTGTCAATAGACTTTTTACACAATTACATCCTTATGATTTTTGATAAAATGCCGCAATTAGAGGTATTTTCTCAAAAAAATCAGGCACAGAAAGTCTGTACCTGATATCTGGTGCGGATAACAGGACTTGAACCTGCACATCAGAAGATATTGGATCCTAAATCCAACGCGTCTGCCAATTCCGCCATATCCGCAAATATCGGTGCTATTATAGCACTTTTACGGTAAAAGTCAATATATTTCATTTTAAGATGATTTTTGGACGTTTATTTATTCAAACAATAAATTGGTCATATAAACAACGGACTGCTCCAAGCGGAACAGTCCAAAAATTTTTATCAGTCATTATGCTTTCAAATTATGAGCCTTAACATAGTTAACGACCTCATCAACGGTTGTGAATGCGAGTGCAACGGAGGTGTCGGCAGCACCGTAATAAATTGCAATTTTTCCGCTTTTGCTGTCGGCAAGAGCTGCGCAGGGGAATACAACGTTCGGAACATCTCCGACACATTCGTATATTTCATGCGGAGCGAGCAAAAAGCTGTCTGCCCGGTAAAGCACCTTCCAAGGCTCATTTTTATCGAGAATTGCCGCACCCATGCTGTAGGTGAAGCCGTTGCAGCTTGTCAGCACGCCGTGGTAAAACATCAGCCAGCCATCGTCGGTTTCAATGGGCGTCGGACCTGCGCCGACCTTTGTCATTTCCCAATTCTTCACGGGACTCATAACGAAGCGGTTCTTGCCCCAATATTCGAGGTCACGGCTTCTCATGAGGAAAATATCACCGTAGGGCGTGTGTCCTCTGTCGCATGGCCTTATCAGGAGCATGTATTCGCCGTTGATTTTTCTCGGGAAGAGAACGCCGTTTCTTGAAACGGGATAGCCGGCTTCCTCCAGCTCCGTCCAGTTCTCAAAGTCTGTTGTGTATGCAATTCCGATGACCGTACCGTGCACAGTGAGCTTGACCCAACTGAGATAGTATTTACCCTCAATTTCGCAAAGACGGGGATCGTAGCCCTCAAAGATATATTTATCGGTGAGCTTCCAGTTAATTGCGTCGCTGCTGAATCCTGTAACGAGCACCTGGTCACGGGTTCTTGTATCAACCCTGAATACACCTGCGAAGCCGTCGCCGAACGGAACAACGGCGGAATTGAAGATGCTGTTTGCAAAGAAAAGGTTATCCCTCGTGATTATCGGGTTGCCGTCGTATCTCCACACGGGGTATTGATATCCCTCGGGTTTGTCCTGCCATGGAATATTATTTATTTCACGACCGATTATTTTTGCCATACATTTCACCCTTTTTGTTGTTATAAACTAATAATATCATATTAAATGCAACAAATCAATTAAAAAGAAAGAATTTATTCACAGCGAAAAAACAGAAATAATCGGTAACCGCTGTTTTAACAGGCGGTCACTTGACAAATATGATTTATGAGTATATAATTTAAAAGTTAAAATACGACAGGAAATGGTGATTTTATGTCAGGACATTCAAAATGGAGCACGATCAAGCGCAAGAAGGAAAAGACGGACGGTGCTCGTGCAAAGGTATTTACTAAAATAGGCCGTGAGATATCGGTTGCTGTTAAGTCGGGCGGTCCCGATCCGACAGTTAATTCAAAGCTCAAGGACGTTATCGCAAAGGCTAAGGCAAACAACGTTCCTAACGATAACATTGAGCGTATCATCAAAAAGGCGGCAGGCGAGGGCAGTGCCGATAACTACGAGGAGATCATGTACGAGGGTTATGGACCCTCAGGTATCGCTGTTATCGTTGAGACTCTTACCGATAACCGTAACCGTACGGCCGGCGACGTCAGACATTATTTTGACAAGTACGGCGGAAATATGGGACAGAGCGGCTGCGTTTCTTTCATGTTCAACCGTTGCGGCGTAATCACAATCGAAGCTGAGGACGTCGACGAGGAGAAGCTCATGGAGGATGCACTCGAAGCAGGTGCAACCGATTTCATCACCGACGATGAGGGAATTTTTGAAATCCGCACCGAGCCTAATGATCTCGGCGGAGTTCGTGACGACCTTGAGGCAAAGGGCTATTCATTCCTTTCCGCAGAGGTTGAGTATGTTCCCACAACCTATACCAAGCTTACCAACGAGGACGACATCAACAACATGACGAAGATGCTTGACATGTTCGATGATAATGATGATGTTCAGAATGTATGGCATAACTGGGAAATGGACTAATACTTGTTGAGCTGGCTCCTTTGGCGAACAATCCGTTTTTTTGGCTTTGACGTATAAGCATACGCCTACAGCCGA
>FR882058.1 GCA_000434915.1 Ruminococcus sp. CAG:563 | reverse complement strand
AATGCTGCTTGTCAAGCACGCGCTGATTGCAGCAGAGAAAATGAAAAGTGAGGGCGACACGGTGTCGGGTATGACCGATAGCGTGCCGCCCTCTTCCTATGTGAGGTGGAATGAAAATGACAACGCTTGAAGATCTGTACTACGGCAATATCGTTCCGCACGAACACAGTTTTAAGCGCAGGAGTGCTTACAGTGATGTGTTGAGCTATGTTATTCGGCATGCAATGCGCATGACAACACTTGAAGATTTATATTACGGCAATATCGCTCCGCACGAACACAGTTTTAAGCGCGAGAGTGCTTACAGCGAAGTGTTGAGCTATGTTATTCGGCATCAGGACAGCTTGATACCGACGCTCACGGTTCAGCAGAAAGAAATCTTTGAAAAGCTCAAAGACTGCGAGGCGGAACTGCACGGTATGAATGAGCGCGAAGCGTTTATCAGCGGCTTTAAGCTCGCGGCGAGAATCATGACCGAAGTGTTGTACGAGCCGTCAGAGGATTGAATAAGCAGAAACAAGGCCGAGCCGATTTCGCGGTTTGGCTTTGCGATTTTCAGTTCGACCCAGCACGGTTAAAATCTGCACCGCAGAAAACAAAGAAAACAGTATTCCCGCAAAAGCGCCGGAATATACACTGCGAAAGTGAAAAACTTGACAAAATTTTTCCGGTATGTTATACTGCAAGTAAAGAAAGCAA
>FR882057.1:33907-45811 GCA_000434915.1 Ruminococcus sp. CAG:563 | reverse complement strand
TGCCGGAAAGAACAACCTCGGAATCTGTGACGAGGTGTGGTATGCGATGATCCGAAATGACAGGAAGAAATGAAGAATCAATTTTTTGTTACAGAAAAGCAATGAACAAAATCCGCTTTGCCGAGGCAATGAAGTCGATCCGAGAGCCCTGACTTAACCGCTCGACGGCATATTCCTGACGCCGAGGGTTGTGCGGGCAGCGTAGATAACAGCATTTTTATTCACGCCATTGTCCCAAGGCATGTAGAGACTGTTGCGTTATTGGTCAGGAACATATCAACCAAAGAACATGTTGTTATAGAGGTTAGACCGGAAGAGCCCGGCTCATAAATCCGTAAAATTGAATACCTTTAATGATTGTTCCAAATCAACACAAAGTAACCCTCTCAACCATCATGGCCGGGAGGGTTTCGTACGTCTATGCCTATTTTTCTACATCGACCTTGAGGCCGGATTTCAATTCAACCGTGCAGCGGTTGTCCCGTATTGTGATTTGCTTAAGCCGGAGTTTTACAAGCACTTCATCAAATGTGGTAAGGTTAGAAGTTTGTGGAATCAAATTAATCCTGTCGGTGACTTTATTTTTCAATATATCTTTCCATGCATTTGCGGATTTCCTTGAACGCTTTAATTGCGTTGAACGGCAGAAGCTGCTTGCTTGAAATTTTGTATGCTTTTGCTTCGCCGTCCTCGGAAACGGCAATTCTCACGATCGTAATCTCCTCGTCATTGACAAGCACGGGATTTTCCGTTCTGGCAGACCAGCGCAGCATTCTGTATCGGTCAACAATTTTCGCAAGCTCGTCAAAAATTTCAATGCCGATATCGTAATATTTTTCACGTTCAAATGTTGTCTGATTAACGACATTTGACACTGCAAGCTCGGCTGTCTCGTCACCTGTCTTTGACGCTCTGAGTGAA
The DNA here is from genome assembly GCA_000434915.1 of Ruminococcus sp. CAG:563. Lineage (GTDB taxonomy): Bacteria > Bacillota > Clostridia > Oscillospirales > Acutalibacteraceae > CAG-488. The sequence goes on along the minus strand of FR882057.1, from coordinate 44,890 downwards.
TATGCTCCGCCCTCGATTCCGCCGCTTACGGTGTATTCGCATTTGATGATATCGCCTTTACGTTCTGTTCTGAATTCTGCCATAGTTTTCACTCCCATACATAATAGTTTAATTCTATTCTATCAAAACAGGAAATAAAACGCAACGCATATTATAAATTTCATTATAAAAAATAAGCTCTTTAATTTGTGGACTATAACGAAAAAGGACTGTGCAAAATGCAACAGCCCGTTTTTGTTCATGCTCCTATTCCCCGTCCCTTAAAGCCGGTAATATCCTTTATAACCTCGCCTGCGATTATCAATCCCACAACCGACGGAACAAACGCCGTGCTTCCCGGCACCTGTCTGCGCTGCGTACATTTTCTCGCCGTTCCCGGAGGGCATATACAATGCTGACGACAGCTTATTGCCGTATCATCAATCGGGGCAATCGGCAGCTCTTTTGAATAAACCACCTTGAGCTTTTTTATTTTTCTTTTTTTCAGCTCGGTTCGCATTACCTTAGCTAACGGGCAGACCGAGGTTTTGAAAATATCCGTCACTTCAAATGCCGTCGGGTCAACCTTGTTGCCTGCGCCCATTGAGGAAATTATCGGCGTTTTGGTCTTATTTGCGTTTTCAACCAACGCAAGCTTACCCGTGACCGTGTCAATGGCGTCAACTATATAGTCATACTGTGAAAAATCGAATTGGTCGGCAGTCTCGGGCGTATAAAAAATCCTGTGCTTGTTTACGGTCGCATCGGGGTTGATCTCGGCAATTCTTTCTTCGGCGACGTCAACCTTGTACTTGCCAACGGTTTTGTGTGTCGCAAGAAGCTGGCGGTTTATGTTCGTCAGGCAGACCTTGTCGTCGTCAATAAGGTCAAGTGTGCCGACTCCGGAACGTGCAAGTGCTTCGGCCGTAAAGCTTCCGACTCCGCCGATTCCGAAAATCGCAACACGGGAATTTTTAAGTTTTTCCATAGCCTCATGTCCGTATATAAGCTCTGTCCTTGAAAATTGATTAAGCATAATTATTCCTCGATTTTTCTGACATTTCCGATGTCTGTAACAATTTTATACCCTGCCGATTCAACACGTCTCTCGAGACAGCCTCGGCACTGAGCCGCCTCCTCACCTGTGCAAATTTTATTTTCATACAGCGAATACAATTTGCGCACCGAAACGGGTGACAAATTCGGCATAACAACATTTGCACCGGCTTTTAATCCAAGCTCACGTCCCTGCGGATGAATAGTTCCGAGTGCAGTCGTTGAAGGAATGAGCGCATACGGAAACATCAGTCTGAGAATTGAAACCAGTCTAAGTGTGAGCATAACGTCGCCGCTTTTAAACTCGGCAAAAGGAGTGTCCGCATGGGTAATATACGGTCCGATGCCGATCATGTCGGGTTGAAGCTTCTGCAAGAAGCACAAATCGGAAATAAGATTTTCCGTTGTTTGATACGGCGAGCCGACCATAAAACCCGAACCGACCTGATAGCCGATTTCTTTCAAATCAAAAAGACATTCCTTGCGATTTTCAAGACTCATTGCTTCGGGATGAAGCTTGCCGTAATGCTCCGGGTCTGCCGTTTCATGGCGGAGCAAATATCTGTCCGCTCCCGCATCAAAAAACGCCTGATAGCTCTCCCTTGGCTTTTCACCGATTGAAAGAGTAACGGCACAGTCGGGATAGCGGGATTTAATCTTTGAAACAATATCGCAAATCATTTCATCCGTGTAATACGGGTCTTCTCCACCCTGCATAACAAAAGTGCGAAATCCGAGTTTATAGCCCTCATCGCAGCAGAGGAGGATTTCATCCTTTGTCAAACGATAACGCTCCGCCTTTTTATTGTCACGCCTGATTCCGCAATAGTAACAGTTGTTTCGGCAATAGTTGGTGAATTCTATGAGGCCACGAATATAAACCTTATCGCCGTAATTCTCCCTGCGGCGAATATCTGCAGCTTCGGCAAGCGGCTCGTTGAATTCGTCGCTTTCGATTAAGATTTTCAGCTCATCATCTGATAAATCGCCTGTCTCAAAGAGCTTGTCAACCAAATTATTCATACCGTCACCGCCTTTTCTAAATATAAACCTATTAAAATGATAGACTTTATATATTATATAAAAGTATAGACTAAAAGTCAATATTTCAAACTATAAAGATTTTTTGTGTATATTTTCGCTCTAAATGAAAAAAATAGTTAAAAGCCCTTGACAAAGCATAATAATAGTAATATAATAGTAAAGCACTTTGAGAGAGGGCGCAAATAGAATACCGCGGAGTGGAGCAGTTGGTAGCTCGTCGGGCTCATAACCCGAAGGTCGTTGGTTCAAGTCCAGCCTCCGCAACCACAAAGGAGCAGGTCAATAGATCTGCTCTTTTTTTCTTCAAGGGTTATGACACGACGAGCTACGCTCGTTGGGGCGAAGCGGTACGCCGCCGCCGGTGGCGGATACAGGCGTGACGCTGAGGTGAGAAAACAAGGAGAACTGCGAAATGCTCCAAGCGAGCAGGGCGACTGTGTTTTCGAGGGGCAAGCAAGGCAAAGCCTTGCGAGACTTACCCGAAGGTCGTTGGTTCAAGTCCAGCCTCCGCAACCACAAAGGAGCAGGTCAATAGACCTGCTCTTTTTTTGTTTAATTCATACATTTTAAAAACCCGACAGCAAAAGCACTGTCGGGTTAATTGTTTTCCGTTTAGAAAGTCATTGTGTGGGTACATACCCATTTACCGTGAGCCGATGCAGTGATTACCATACCCTTAACACCGGGGATGTTCTTTGTAACAACACCTGTACCGTCTTTAACGGTAAGAGGCATATCAACTCGAACGTAGCTGACACGTCCCGCCGCATCGATATTGGCAGTGAGCATTGTGCCCGGATAAACGAACTGAGCTTTTGTGATTTCGGCAAATCCGTTCAATGCACCTGCAACCTCATTGATATCAAGCGGCCATGCGCAGGAAGCATTATACGGCGGCTTTGTGTTGTGTCCGCAGCTTTCGGCAACAAGAGTTATGACTACCTTGTAACCGCTTCCGCTCTTTGAAATGCTTGCACTTTTAACGCCGGCGGAAGAAAGATTTGTCGGAAGAACAAAGGTGCTTGCCGCTGTACCGTCAGAGGCTCTGCCCCTTGAAAAGCTCTTGCTATCTTCGCTCTGCTTCTGATTGCTGCTTGCAATGCTGTTTGCTATGCTTGTTACCGTACCGTTTTCTTTTCCGTTAATTGTAACGGAGTCAACGCCGATTGTAACCTTCTCCGTTTTAACATCAGTCATTTTCGCCTGAGCATATGAGCTTTGGAGACAAGTGTTATAATAAGCGACGATTTGATTCTTATTGTAGCCGAGTACGCTCGCTGCCGCCGGCTGAGCTTGAGCACCTGAATTTGAGCCGCCGGTGTTTGTACCTGAACCGTTATTTATAGCCGTACCTGTTCCGTTAGCAGTTGTAACAGTCTGTCCGTTAGCGTTAGTAGCCGTGCCCGTTCCGTTCTGAATTGTGCCTGTCGAGCCATTATTTATAACGCCGTTAGCAGAATTGTTTATGTCATTCGATTGATTTACATCAGGCTCAATGTTTCCTGTTATTTTATCAAGTGCTACGTTCCAAGCTGTGCATCCGATAGCAACGCAAAGCATAACCGAAACGATTACAATAAAACTTTTCCAGCTTCTGTTCATGGATTTACACTCTCCCATAAAAATTATATTCTTATTTTATCATATCCGGCGGAAAATTTCCACTGTTTTTTTAGATAAAACAAAGTTATCTTTATCGTCCGAAATTGGTATACTCAACAACCGTTTTTGCCGAGCCGCTGACCGCTCCTCCGCTGAGCTTAACAAGGGTCACGCTCGAAAGACTGAACCGCTCCGTGTAATTCACGGTCATTGATTTAAGGCTCGAATCCTCTGTGCTTATTCTCGCAATTATGCTTATTGAGTCGGCGGAAATGCTGATCGATGATGCAGACGATTTAAACTCACCGAGAGAGGCAGTTACAGCTTCGGCGTTAACATAATCGCCGCCGAGACGATAAAGAACACCTTTTTCATCCGTCGGGTTGATTTCGTCATTAAGCTTCGCAGTAATCACTACCGTATCGCCGTCCTGCTCCGCCGTTATCGAAGAAATTTCTTCCTCCTTAAATGTGTCCTTAATAAAATTATTCTCAAAGAGCTTTTTGTCGGCATTGTAATCATAATCGGCGGTTATATCCTTCTCACCAAATACCGAAGCAAAGGCTTCTGCGGCATTGGAGACGGAGGACAAAGAGCCGAGAGAATCTACGCTTGCATCACATTTCAGTGATTTCTTATATTTGTAACAGTATTTGTCAACATAATTAACCGCTGCATTGAGCATATCTGTCAGCTCGGATGAGTCCGTCGGAATGTTCACGATTTTAATCGTTTCCTCGGTTACGGACTTTTTCGATATCGGTTCAATATCCTGCGTCGGTGTTTCGGTCTTGCCCTTGCAAGAAGCAAGCGAAAAGACAAGGCTTAAGGCCGTTGCCGCAGATATTATTTTAATAAAACGATTTTTCATTTCATCACCATAAATAAGATTAACCTATCACGGTGAATTTGTCAAGTATTATCCTTGCTGATTGATTCTCTTATCAGCAGTCGGCTGATAGCCTTGCCGTTAAACGGAATCAACGGGTAAAGATATCCCCTGCCCGTGACCGTTTTGGTGAACGCTATTACAAGTGCAACAATCAGGAAACCGATAATAAATCCCCAAAGGTTGAATATTGCCGTCATAACAACAATAAAAATTCGTGAAAGCTTGAAAGCATAACCCAACTCGAAGCTCGGCTGGGCGAAATTTGCGATTGCGACAAATGCCATTATCAGCACGACTTCGGACGAGAACAGCTCGGCACTGACCGCCAAGTCTCCGAGTACAAGAGCACCGATAACGCTGAATGAATTGCTCAACGAGCTTGGTGTGTTCAATGAAGCAAGCTTCAAAGCGTCAATAACAACCTCGATTATCAAAAGCTGAGAAATGATCGGAAGCGAATAGTATTCTTTAATTCGAATAAAGCTCAGCCATGCCGGAATATGCTCAGGATTTTTTATCAGCAAAAACCACACAGGTGCAAGCAGCAATGCAAGCCCAAAAATCAGGCCTCTGACAAATCGCAGATATGTGCCGACGCACGGCGGGAAATAATAATCATTCGTGTCCTGCAAAAAGTCGAAAAAGCCTGTCGGTATTATCATTGCCGTCGGAGAATTGTCTACGAAGAGAATCACACTGCCCTCGGCGATGCTCGCCGCCGCGGCGTCGGGCCGCTCGGTATACCTGACTTTCGGAAAAGGGTTCCATTTTTGTTTTCTGACGAGACATTCGATAACACTCTCTTGGCTCATGTTGAGAGTGTTAACGTCTATCTTGTCAATTCTTTTTCTGATGTCGGCAACGATTTTTTCATCCGCTCTGCCCTTCAGATAGCAAATTGCAATATCTGTCTTTGACCTTACGCCCGCTTCTCGAACCTCCATCACTAAATCACGGTCACGGATTCTGCGGCGAATAAGAGCGGTGTTTATCATAATAGATTCCACAAAGCCATCATGCGCTCCGCTGAGCACCTTATCGTTGTCAGGCTCGCCTACGTTACGCTTGGGGTAGCTCCTCGTTTTCACAAGGAAGCCTGTGTCAAATCCGTCAACAATAACAAGCATTGCACCCGAGTAAACAACCTTGGCAATTTTTTCTATATCATTGCTTAACTCAATTTCCATATAGGCAATGAGCCTTTGCGCAAAATCTTCGGCAGTACCGACATTTTTATCGATTTCGCTCGCCTGCATCATGAAATTCATAACACGCTCCGAGGTTTCGCCATTGATAAAGCCATCAATAAAATACAGTTTTGCCTTTCTGCCGCCGGCATTGAACCTCGTTGCAACGACATCATAATTCAAATCTGTTCTGAAATACCTGTCCAAAAGCTTTTCATTATAATCAAAAACATCCGAAAATAACACATTATCCATAAGCACTTCTCCGTAGGATTGATAATGTTATTATTTTCGGACCGAGTTAAAATATACTGCTTATCTATACTGATTATAAAGATTGACTATTGCGTTCCATGTCAGAACGCCTACCTGACCGTTTTGCTCAATGCCTTTAAGCTTCTGAATTGCAATGACTGCCTTCTTAGTCTCTTCGCCATAGTAGCCGTCAACCGTAACATCCGGAACCGAGGGGTTGTTGGCAGCAATCGTTTTGATGTAGGTCTGGAGCTGTTCAACAACCTTTCCGCTCGCCCCGGTGGTGATAATATATCCGGGATAAAGCAGAGATGAGTAGCTTCTGTACTCATCAGGCAATGAAGTTAGGACGCCTGCATATGCATTCTGAATCATATCCCATGTGTCTCTGCCGACAATTCCGTCAACGTCAAGGCCGTAAAGTGACTGAAATGTCAGAACTGCGTCACGGGTCTCGTCACCGAAGATTCCGTCAATCGCAACGTACGGCAATTTCAGGTTGAAATGGCTGAGGAAATTAAGAAAATATTGCAGGATTCTTATCGAAGGGCCGCTGTTGCCCTTTTTGAGAACACTTTCGTATTTTCTTTCGGCCTCGCTGATTGTTATGCCCTCTGAATAAAGCTCCGAAAGGCCCTTTATTCCGTTATAAATCTGCCTAATCTTATACCATGTTTCCTTGCCGACAATTCCGTCGGGATTAAGATTAAAAATTCGCTGAAATTGCTTAACGGCGTTTTGAGTTGTCTGCTCAAAATAACCTCTTGAACCTGAAATCTTAGGAATTGACGGATAATTTGCAGCAATTCGATTCAATTCACGCTGGATCTCAACAACATCTTCGCCGCCGCTTCCGAGCCTTAACGGAGTACCCGAATAGGTCGGTGTATTCGTTTTTATCGGCGCATTTTTTACAATGTCAATATCATTTCCGTAATAGTATTGAAGTATTCTGTACGGCGTGTAGCCTTGATTTGCAAGAGCGACCGTGCCCCATTGCGAAAGCCCCTCGCAGGTTCCTGCGCAATACTGGGTAAAATACGGCTGAATTTGACCCTGCTTAACAACATAATCATTGAAAATATCATCAACAACACGGCTTATGTTTTCAAAAATATCTCTGCCCTCAACATAATACTGGTCAAATTGAGTGGAATTCGTTATATCAAAATCATAGCCTCTTGACCTATAGTATTCGGTGTAGATTCGGTTAAGTGCAAATGTTATCTCGGCATAAATATTCGCTCTCAATGCATTTTCCGGCCATGTAGGATAAATCTCGCTTGAAGCGACATTCTTGATATACTGTGCAAACGGCACCCGAACATTTCTTGCCGCCGCATTCGGTCTGCCGAGATGAACAGTGATAAACTCGGGAACAATCGGTCTGTCAGGCATCAAACGTCACCTCCGAAAAGTCTCATGGGCTGCTCCGGGATAATGACTGTACCCGGCTCGCCGCCAGTTTCCGTCAGGGGAACAAGTCTTGCAGGCTGGATAGCCTTAATATTTGCAAAAACAGGAACATTGAAGAACTCCGATTTTGCAAAATCGGGATGGGTCACCGTTACCTCATAAACAGCAAACGGCTCAACGGTCGTGTTCTGCTCGTCAAGGGAATAGCTGCTGTCGGGAGCGGGCAAAACTATGTTGTCCACAACCCCGTTTATGTCCGTATATCCGGAGAAAATTTCTCTGTCCCCTGTTTCTAACGGAACGCTTACTTTCACTATGGCATTAATAATCGGATAGCTTCTTCCGCCGGATGTAACCTGAACACGCATAATTCCCTTTGACGGATTTTTATTTTGAAAGTCCTCAAAATTTTTATAAAATTCCGTTTCCTCCGTTGTACCTGCGTTGCTGACAAAAGGCAGCACATTAGCCATTGCCGGTACAACATTATTCTCATCGGATTTGAGAACCTCTTCATCGGCAGTCGGACTTTGCTTTGAAAATTCAACAAGCTCTTGCCGATATTTTTCAATCATTTTTTCAAGCTCACGCATTAAAAAACCTCCTTCGCTTTATAATATGCGAAAGAGGTTTTCTATGCTATTCAATAATTATTTTTTTGACTGACCGTAGCCGTAGCCATAGCTTCCATAGCCGTAGCCATACCTGCCGCTCTTTCCGTAATGTCCGTAGCGGCGGCCGTAACGGCTGGATTTGCTGAGATTGCTTGTATCGGCATTGAAAATGCAGCCGATAATTTCAGCACCGTTAGAGTCAATATCCTCAATGGACATTCTGATTCTCGAATACGGGGCAAAGTCTTCACGGACAACGACTATTGCGGCGTCAACAAAGCCTGCAATAACCGAAGTATCGGTAACGACGCTCGCCGGAGCCGTATCAATAAGAACAAAGTCAAAAGCCTTGCGAACCTCTTCGATAATTGATTCCATTTTTTCCGTTGAAAGAAGCTCGGAGGGGTTATTAACACCCTTCTGGTCGGCAAGCACACAAACATTAAAGCTGTTAACACTCTTAATTGCCTTGCCCAAATCCGCCTTGCCGAGGATAACATCCGAAAGTCCCTCTTCCGTATCCTGCAATGAAAGCATTTTGCTGACCGACGGTTTTCTGAGGTCGGCGTCAATAATCAAAACATTTTTTCCGTTCTGCGCAAGCGAAAGAGCGATATTTACGCATGACGTTGTTTTGCCCTCATTTTCGCAGGCACTTGTAACAAGATATACCTTGTTGCCTGTTTTGGTTGAATTGTTTTCAATCTTTGTTCTGATTGCCTTATATGTCTCAATAAATGAGAATCCGTTTTTTCTGTCGGTAACAAGAAGTCCCTTGGCTGTTTTGTTTTTATTTGTAATCTGTTGAACTGAACCAAGGATATGAACATCGAGTTTTTCACTGAGCTCATCTGCCGTCTTTGCCGTATCTTTAACAAGGAACATAATGAAGAAAACAACGCAGCAAGCGATTGCTGAAATAAATCCTACCATTAACGCAAGCGAAACTACCGATCTGTTTGAATTCGGAGCGGTTGAAAGTACCGGCTTGTCGCAGAGGGTAAGCTTGGCATTGGGATATCTTTCGGAAACAATATCGCCGTAAACGTCAACAACCGTGCTTGCAATCGCATAGGCAATTTTAGGGTCGCCGGTCGTAACCGACATAACTATAACATTGGTTGACGAAACAACGCTGACGGAAATACTTTTGTCGACCGTACTGTAATTAAGCTTTTCCGGACATTTTTCGACAATGGCTTCCTTGAGTGCACGGCTGGAAAGAATATAACTGAACGTACCGGCCATGTTGATCTGTGCGTTAATTTCACCGCTTGAGGTCTGTCCGGCTTCCGTTGCCGAATTGACAACAAAAGATACTGTTGAGGTATAGGTTTCCTGCCTCGTTGCGTGACCGACAAAACCGCCGATTGCGGCACCGATAAAAGCAACTATTGCAACAATCCAAAGCTTTTTAGAAAGCTCCTTAAAAAATGCAAGAATATTTATCTCAAGTCCCTTTGAGCTTTTTCTTTCCGAATACGATTTCACTTTAACCACTCCAAAATTTATTGTCGTTTCATACTATAGGCTCTGCCGCCATCGGAATGTATTGCATAAGTTGCGCTGTAGATGATTGCAATAACAAGCTGCCCGTATTTTGAACTGTAGCTGATTATTCCGCTGTCAAGCACAATCATCATTGTAATCGCCGTTATGAACAAAACCGAAATTTTTCTTCTCTCCACAAAATACGCTCTCAAAAAAATGACAACGCAATATACATACATCGAAAAATAAATTACAAAGCCTATCAATCCAAGCTCACTTAAAATTTGCCAATAATTATTATGACTGTAAAAGTTGCCGAGATAATATTCGCTTTCAAGGATACGGGAATAGTTACCCATTCCCTTACCTATTATTGGGGATTCACTGAACATACTCTTAGCGGCAGCAATGTATCTCTGCCTAAGAGCCATACTTCCGTCTTTTCCCTCACCCCTTATATAATCAATCATACTGTCAAATCTTCGGCCGATAACCGTATAGAGAGTATCGTTTTCCATTACAACAAGCAGCACGACTACACCGATTGCCAACGCCGTTATTATTCTGAAGAAATAGTTTTTCTTTTCGACCGAAAGGAAAACTATCATGATCGGAGCCGCAAGCGAGGCGAGCAAGCCTTTTCGTGAGCTTGAGAAAGCACAGAAAACTATGAATACAGCCACCAGGGGATACATCCATTTCTTTCCGTTGACATAAGCCCGATAGAAGGCTATTGCCGAAGCAAAGTCGATCCAAACCGTTATATCATTGGGATTGTTGCCGCTTAAATAGCTTCCGACGCTTCCGTTTTTCCAGCCGTCCGCCGGAACGGCAAAAAATTCGAGAATCGTTATTATAACTGCACCCGCAATAAACAGCGACATCAACCTGTCCAGATCCTCCATTGTGTCAACATAAATCGCAATCGAAGTAGATATCATCAAAATAATACATAGCTTGATAACAAATGAAATATTATATGACGTAAAAAACTGCGCCCACAAACCCGAAAGACCGCCGTACAATATCAGCGTCAGATACCAAATTGTTATATAAGGTATCATAATTCTGCTCTTTCCGCTCTCCATGAGCACAAAGAAAGAAGCAACAAACATGAAAACTGCCGTCGCAGGAGCAATAATCGGAACTCTGTAAAAGGCAAAGATAACAACAATATTCAATAAAAATGCGAATTCATATACCTGTCTTGCTTTGCTTTCACTGCCGAAATTTATTCTTAAAATTCCTTTTCTCAGCGATACCATAATTATCCTTTCCTCACGAGCGAGACAGAATGGGGGTCGAGAAAAAATCAGGGTATGCCTTACCGGCATTGAAAGATTCTTCCCAAAGCCTTCTGGAGTTTTCTCTATAAAATGCTCTTTCGGACTTACTAATACTATAAAAATGCTTTATATAATCGGCAAATTCATCAGCCGACGCTCTT
>FR882057.1:0-33828 GCA_000434915.1 Ruminococcus sp. CAG:563 | reverse complement strand
CCCCCCTCCGACATCCGTTGAAACAATCGGAATGCCGAAAGATGCCGCCTCCATCATAGATACCGGCAGACCTTCGCTTTTGCTTGTGCTTATAAAAAGGTCAACAGGGTTGTTTTTGTAATAATCGTAAACTTCATTATTCGGAATATTGCCAAGGAACTCGGCTTCCGTTTTTTTCAGTCTTGTTCTGACGCTTTTTTCGAGCTCGGGACGTCTGTTTCCGTCGCCGATATGCGTCCATTTTATATTATAATTCCCCGATTTTTCAATTTTTTCGAGAATATCAATTATCTTGTCAATTCGCTTTATATCTGTAATAAGCGAGCACGAAACTATATGCAAACCGTCGTCGGACTGCATTCCCAATCCGGCATCGACTGTGCCGAGATGAGCGGTTTTAACCTTATCGGCATACTCGGGATATCTTGAAATAATGTGCTCGGTTCCAACGTCCGAGCAAGGGTAAACCGCATCGCATTTTTCCAAAAGAAATCTTCGCAAAGGGAGATAGTTGAGCACGTTTCTGTCCTCATAAACATCATAGCCGTGCGCTCTTGAAATAAGCTTGACATTTGCGCCCTTTTCCAAGAAATAATCTTTCAACATAACTCCGACCAAAGCCGTTGCAAAAAACCAATAGCTATAAACGGTAATGCTGTCATAATCTTCCAAATCAATTTTATCGAGAACTCTGACGCATTCGCCATAGCTTCTTTGCGAGCGGTTGCAAAAATATTCAAAAAACATTCTTTTCCTGAAGTCAAAACCGATTTCCTTCTTATCCCACTTGTAAAATTCCGTAGGTGAAACCAGATTGTGCAGGCCTCCGAGAATATCTCCCGTTCTTGCAACGGACTGTCTCTTTTGCGAGACGTTATAATATTCTATACCGTCAGGCAGGGTTCTCATCATAACCGCCCCTGGGTTAAGTTCAATGGGGAGAATAATAACCTTATCAAAACTGTCCTTTAAAAAGACTACCTCGGATTCAATATAAGTTTCACTTATGCCAAAAGGGAAACCGCTTGTTATCATAATCAGGCATCTTTTCAAAGAACTCACCCCCATACCGCTTAATTTTATCATTTAATCGACATTATGTCTACATTTTTTTCAAAATTCCTGTAATTTCCTCGTTTTATCTGCATATTTCTGCAATTACCTCGGTAAATATCGCCGCCGCAGTCAGTATATCGTCAATCGGCATAAATTCATTTGCACCGTGCATATTTGTCACCGTGTCACGGCTTATTGCGCCGAAAGCAACGCCGTTTTCGATGTCATGCACATAGGTTCCGCCACCCATGCAGATACACTCGCCCTTATCGCCGCTGTATTTCTCGTATACTCGAAGTAATGTCTTTATAAAATCGGAGTTCTCGTCAACATAATGAGCTTCCCTCATTTCCGTATCCTCGATTTCAAATCCGTGACCTGCCAGCTTTCGGGCTATAACGTCGGCACAGTTCTCCCTTGTCGCCTTAATCGGAGTCCTTGTATCAAAACAGCCTTCAAATCTGCCGTTTTCAAAATCGACAATGTCAAGCGTCAACGTAAGCCGTCCGAGCATATCGCTTATATCAACGCCGAGTGCTTCGCCGTTGTATTTTCCGTGAGGGAAAAGTGCTTTCAGGTCTGCAACAAACGCTGAGCATTCAACGTCAAAATCAATATAGCTCAGCAATTCAAGCAGTGCTGTTATCGGGTTATTTCCTTTCTCCGGGAGCGATGCATGAGCCGATGTACCCGAACATACCACCGTTTTGCCGTCAAAGGTGAATTCAGCCTTTGTTCCCTTTGCCATTTTGGCTGCAAGGTCAAATTTGTCTTTTGTTATTCCTACAAGCTCTGCCTTTGCAAAAGCCGGCACAGCATTTGACGCTTCTCCCGCTTTAATGCTTTTTATGTATTTCTTACAGCCCGAAAAATCCACCGACCTGTAAAAACGTTTGGTAAATCTACCCTTTTCGCCGTTTGTAACAGGGAAATTCGCATCCGGAGTGAACGCATATTTCGGATAAGGATTCTTTGAAAAATAATATTTGAGGTCGCCGCTGCCGCACTCCTCGTCAGTGCCAAGAATGAGCCGACAATTCTTGCTTACAGGCAAGTCAAGGTCTTTAACCGCCTTCATAGCATAAAGAGCGGCAACCGCAGGGCCTTTATCGTCGCTGACTCCCCTGCCGTAAATCATGCCGTCCTTTTCAACGACCGTATATGGATCAGTCTCCCAACCCTCACCGGCCGGAACAACGTCAAGGTGTGCCAGAACCGCCAGCTCCTGCTCACCGCCGTTAAGATCAACCGCACCGACATAACCGTCACAGTTTTCCGTTTTGAATCCAAAGCTTTCCGCCTTTTCCAGTGCAAGCATGAGCGCTTCATACGGCTTTTCGCCGAAAGGCTTACCCTCCTCGGCAACACCGCATACGCTCGGCACGGCAACAAGCTCGGATATTGTTTTTATAATCTCTTCTTTTTTATTCTTGAAGTAATCAATAATTTCTCTTTTCATCAGAACTCACACTCGGCATTACATTTTTCGGTTTTTACAAGCGATCCTTTTTCGACCGTTCCGTTTTCCGCTCCGCACCACGGACAATAAATATGATCCTGCGGCGCAGTCAAATCGGGATTAAGCGGAACATCCGTGTTTCTGACGACTTCGAAACGTTTATAGCAACATTCGCATTGCTTTTTCATTATGTACACCTCTGTTACAAAAAAGAGTTGCCGCAGGGAAAATTTGCTTACTTCCCCCAATACAGCAACCCCGTTAAATTTATATTACGTTTATCTGCGGTCACCGAAAAGGCTCTGTCTCGCCTTTCTGATTTCGGCAATATTCGATGAGAGAACCTCATCACTGTTCTTCATGATATCCTCAACGAACTCTGCGGCCGCCGAGCGGATCTCGCCTGCCCACTTATCGGCCTTGCTCTTGGTATCCTGAGCCTGATTGTTTGCATCAAGGAGAATTGCTTCGGCCTGGCTCTTGGCGTTTCTGACAATGTTTTCGGCTTCGGCAGTTGCCTGGGCACGAACACGGTCTGAGAATTCATGAGCAAGTCTTGTAATCTCCGATGTTTCAATCATCTGCTTTGCCTGCTCGGAAGCTGCGGAAAGCGTTGACTTGGCATTTGCCTCAGCCGTTGCCGCAATACCCGAAGCCTTTTCCTTAGCGGCACTGATTATGCCGTCGGCCTCCGTCTGAGCGGAAGAAACGATTGACGAAGCTTCGTTGTTCGCCTTTGTGATAAGGTTATTGTGGTGAGCAACCACCTCCTGAGCCTTTTCAAGCTCTATCGGCAAATCATATCGGATGTCCTCAATGCACTGCTTAATAGTCTCTGCATCAACAGCAACCTTTCCCGAAAGAGGAATTTTGCTGCCCATATCAATGGTGTCTTCAATTTTATCAAGTAAGCCCTGTACGTTCATCGTTAGTCTTCCTTTCTTCTTATTCCTTTAACTATATCGTCGAGCACCTGCTCGGGTACAAAGTCCGAAACATCGCCGCCAAGCTCGCAAACCTGCTTGACAATGCTGGACGAAAGATACATGTAATCCGCACCTGCCGTAACAAACACCGTTTCAACGTCGGGATTGAGCTGCTTATTTGTAAGTGCCTGCTGAAATTCGTCTTCAAAATCCGAGACGGCACGAAGTCCCTTTACAATGGCATCCGCTTTTTTGATTCTTGCATATTCGGCAAGCAGACCGTCATAAAAATCGACCTCAACATTCGGCAAATCCTTGACACATCTTTCGATAAACTCCACTCGCCTTTCCGGAGAAAAGCAGCCGACCGGCTTTTTGTGATTTATCATCACGACAACGATAACCTTGTCAAAAAGCTTTGACGCACGGGTTATAACGCTGAGGTGACCCTTTGTTACCGGGTCAAAGCTGCCCGGACATATTGCTGTTCTCATCGGTCATCCTCCTCGCTGATACGATAGACCGTTATGCCGATTTTTCCGTATTTATAGTCACGATAAATCGAGAAATTGCCAACCGTCTGCGGCATAACCTCTCCGTATGGGTGTTCGCAGACTATCACGCCGCCGTCGTTAACATTCCTAACGACATATGGCAAGGTGTTTTGTAAAATTCCCTTTGAATACGGCGGGTCCATAAAAACTATATCGTATTTTTTTCTGTTGCCCTTAAGGAAAGTTATCGCCTCTGTGCGAATAACCTCTGCCCTGTTCTCAAGCTTGGTCGAGATAAGATTTTTCTTTACGATATCCACACTCTCGGCACTCATATCGGTAAAGGTGGCATAAGCCGCTCCTCTGCTGAGAGCTTCTATCCCGAGCTGACCCGATCCTGCGAAAAGATCGAGCACACGCCTGCCCTCCAGCTCAAACTGAATAATACTGAAAATTGCTTCTTTAACTCTGTCCGTCGTCGGACGAACATCCTCGCCCTCCAAAGTTTTGAGAACCCGTCCTCTTGCTGTTCCCGTAATTACACGCACGGTGCAAGCTCCCTTCCTGTAACTGATTTTATATACATCTTATTATCACATTTTTTACCTTGTGTTGTCAATATTTTTTCTGAAATAATCATAAACTTTTTGTGCCGTGGCTCTGTTTATCCCCTCAACACGGCAAAGTTCATCAATTTCTGCGTTTTTTATCGCCGTAACGGTCTTAAAATGCTTCAAAAGCGCCCCGGCTTTTTTCGTGCCGATTCCGTCGATTTTTGTCAAAGTCCCGCCGAGAGATGATTTCTGATGCTTCGAGCGGTGATATGAGACAGCGAATCGGTGAACCTCCTCCTGAATCGTCGAAACAAGCGTAAAAGCCTGACGCTTGGAGTTGATTGCGATTTCGCCGCCGTCGTATGCAATGGCTCTCGTTCTGTGCTTGTTGTCTTTAACCATACCGTAAACAGGAATATCATACCCAAATGCCCTGACGATCGGCAAAACCGCATTAACCTGTCCTTGTCCGCCGTCAAGAAGGATCAGATCCGGCAGGATTCCGAAGCCCTCGCCGCTGTCCTTTTCCTCCTCGTATCTGTTCAGCCGACGTGAGATAACCTCAGCCATTGAACCGTAATCGTCCTGCCCGTCAAATCCCTTTATCGCAAATCTGCGATAAGATTTTTTGTAAGGCAATCCGTTTTTAAAAACAACCATACCGGCAACGTTGTCGCTGCCTGCCGTATGCGAAATATCGTAGGACTCAATCATCACGGGCGGCTTCGGCAAATTAAGAAGCCTTGCAAGCTCATCGAGAGCCGCCGTCGCCTTTGCATTTCTGCCCATGCTCAAAGCAAGCTTCTGCGAAGCATTGTTCATACACATCGTCATGATTTCAACCTGCCTGCCACGCTGAGGAACATTGATTTCAACCTTACGCCCTGCGTTTTCGCTCAACCATTGCACAAGCAAATCCTTGTCGTCAACCTCGCCGTCAACCGTGATAAACGGCGGAATATGTCTGCCCATTGAATAGAACCGAGTTATAAGCTCACGTCTCGTCTCCGGCAGAGTATCTATTTCGTTAAACAGGAACCATTCGTTATCCCTAAGCCTGCCGTCATAGAAGCGCAAAACGGAAAGACAATACTTTTCATCTGACTGGGCGATTGCAAAAACGTCCTGCTCCCTGACTTCCGAGCCGACAACCTTTTGCTTTTCATTAACTTTTTTAATGGAATTAATTCTGTCTCTCAGCTTTGCCGCACGCTCAAAATCAAGCCGCTCGGCGGCATCTTCCATTTCTTCCGTCAGGTCTTTGATTATCTTTGCACTGTCGCCCTGCAAAAATTCGAGAGCCGCATTGACCGCCTCATTATACTCGGCACAGCTTATCTTACCTGCACACGGAGCTGAGCATTGTTTTATAAAATAATTCAAGCAAGGTCTGCCCTTGCCGATTTCTTTTGGAAAGCTTTTGCCGCAGCGGGGAAGCATAAAGATTTTCTGTGCCTCGTCAACAGAATTGGATACGCTGAAAGAGCTTGTATAAGGGCCGATATAACGTGCACCGTCGTCCGCTTTTTGCAGCACGGAGCTGATTTTCGGCCACGGGCCTTCGCTGACCCTGATATAGCTGTAGCCCTTATCGTCTTTCAGGAGAATATTATATTTCGGCGAATACTGTTTGATAAGCGAACATTCAAGCACAAGAGCTTCAAACTCACTGTCACAGAGAATATAGTCAAAATCAAAAACATTCTCGACCATCTTTCTGACCTTGATTGAGTGATTATGCTGTGAGCCGAAATACTGGCTGACACGGTTTTTCAGCTTTTTCGCCTTGCCGACATAGATAATCTCGCCCTTTGTGTTTTTCATAAGGTACACGCCCGGCGTCAGCGGCAAAGACATTGC
The DNA here is from genome assembly GCA_000434915.1 of Ruminococcus sp. CAG:563. GTDB lineage: Bacteria > Bacillota > Clostridia > Oscillospirales > Acutalibacteraceae > CAG-488. The sequence goes on along the minus strand of FR882057.1, from coordinate 27,479 downwards.
CTTTTTCCTCAATTCATGAATGTCCACGGTATTCACCTCGATTCTTTAAATTTTCCCATAAATTTAAAAACTGCCGCATAAACATTATGCGGCAGTCATGATTTATGTGTTATACTGCGAAGCCTGAGTTAACAAGCTTAACAAGCTCATCAACGGCCTGCTCCTCATCGGGGCCTGCGGCGATGACCTTAATTGTTGTGCCGCCGTCAATACCGAGAGAAAGTACACCGAGCAAGCTCTTTGCGTTTACACGTCTTTCTTCCTTTTCGATCCAGATGGACGACTTGAAGCAATTAGCCTTCTGAATAAAAAATGTTGCAGGACGGGCACTGAGGCCTACCTGATTCTGAACTGTAACGTCTTTTTCACACATAACTGATATCTCCTAATCAAAAGTTAATTCCAAAAGTCTGTTTTAAACCTTTCATACAAGATTTATTATATCACAAAAGTTTTCAACGTCAACAAATAAAATCGACTTTAAAATTATTTCGGCTTGTATTCCAAATGTGAGTATTTTGGGAAGTCACAGTTTGTGCACTTTGTACACCGAATAACTGTACTTTTAATGCACATTGACTATTTTTTTCTCTCTTTATCCAATGATTGGAGATATTTCAAGTCTTTTCCGTTTAATTCGGCTTTTTCCAACAAATCGGGTCTGCGTGCCTTTGTACGCTCCAACGATTGCTCCCTGCGCCACTTCATTATGTTTGCATGATGACCTGTCAGGAGAACATCGGGAACGGTTTTTCCGTGCCATTCATAGGGCCTTGTGTACTGAGGATATTCGAGCAAGCCGTTATAGTGGCTCTCTTCTTCAAACGCTTCATCGCTCGCAAGCACACCGGGCAGCATTCTTGTTATGCTGTCGGCAAGCACCAAGGCGGGTAATTCTCCGCCGGTCAGGACATAATCGCCGATTGAAATTTCCTCATCAACAAGCTCCTCGATAACACGCTCGTCAACACCCTCATAATGGCCGCATAGAATGACTATGCTATTCATTTTCGCAAGCTCTTTTACTCTCTGCTGATCAAGAGTTTTGCCCTGCGGAGACATATATATCAAATGCGGCCGACTGCCGATTTCCTTTTCAAGCTCAGTGAAGCAATCGAATATCGGCTGGCATTGCATTATCATTCCCGTGCCTCCGCCGTAAGTCGTATCGTCAACACGGCGGTGCTTGTCCGTTGAAAAATCACGTATATTGACGCAGTTTATTTCAACCAGTCCGCCTTCCCTCGAGCGTCCGATAATGCTCTCGTCGAGGACACGCTCGCACATCTCGGGGAACAATGTCATTATGTCAATTCTCATCGTCAAATATACCTTTCATCGGTCTTATCAGCACTCTGTTTTTCTTAACGTCCGTATCAATCACAACGCTCGGAATTGCAGGAATAAGATATTCCTTTCCGTCGTCCGACGTGATGTGCCAAACGTCGTTTGCTCCCGTTTCGCTGACGTCGGAAATCTTTCCGTATTGCTTGCTTTCATCATCGGCATCAAAAACACCGCAACCGATTAGCTCTTCAATAAAGTAAACTCCATCGGCAAGCTTTGCATCAGAGCGACACATATAAAGCCGCTTATTTCTCATCGCCGAAGCGGCCTCAACAGTGTCAATGCCCTCAAGCTTCATCAGAACAATGTTGCCATGCGGACGTGAGGAAATAACCTTGACACTGCTTTTGCCCTCTGCGTCATAATATAATGTTTTGAATTGTTTTAGAAATTCGGGTGAGTCCGCCCACGGATTTATACGCATTTCACCTCGCACTCCGTGAGTTCCTACTATCTGACCGACTGCAAGAAATTCTTTTATCATAAAATTATTTAACCTCTGTGAAATATCTTACAAAGCTTCTGCCTGCGCTCAATGTTCCTTCAGTCAGGTTGATACCTGCGTTCATGAGCAATGCGCCCGAATAAATCTCGCCGTCCGTTGCATCACGGTACATCTTTTCGGGATCAAGTCCTTTCATCTTAATAAGCAGGAAATCGTGCGGTGCTCTGTTTTTTATGACAACTGTCAGCAAGGCTTCACTCTTATCCTTTGCCACATGCTCCCATGCGCACTTGAATTCATCATCCGTCGGTGCGATAATTCTGTAAAGGTCGCCGAAATGGATTACATTATAATACTTATGATAATCCTCAACCTGCTTCTTAACCTTTTCCTTGTCCTCTGCGGACATTTCCTTGGGGTCAAGCTCATAGCCGAATGTACCTGCCATAGCGACCGCAGCCTTGGTTTCGATTCCCGTTCTGTCACAGGCGGAAACATGAGCACCCATGCTCGATGCCGGATAGCACATTGTTGTGCCAAACTGAATTGTCAGTCGCTCGATCGGGTCGGTGTTGTCCGAAGCCCATGCCTGCGGCATATAGTAAAGCATACCGGCGTCAAAACGTCCGCCGCCGCCGGCACAGCTCTCAAATAGGATATGAGGAAATGCGCTTGTTATTCTGTCCATAAGCTCATATGTTCCGAGAATAAATCGGTGGAAAAACTCCTTTGAATGGCGTGCATCAAGCAGCATCGACGCAGGTTCGGTAATTGCTCTGTTGTAATCCCATTTGAGATATGCAATATTGTTCTTCGAAAGAACATCATACATCTGATTAAAGATACAGTCACGGACATCCTGTCTTGTCATGTCAATAACAAACTGCTGACGAGCAGGGGATTTCTCTCTGCCCTCAACATGAACGCACCACTCCGGGTGAGCCTTATAAAGCTCCGAATCCTCGGAAATCATCTCCGGTTCATACCAAATGCCGAACTGTACACCCTCTGCATTTACTCTTTCGATAAGCTTTGTGAGGCCGCCCTTGAGCTTGCTCTCATTAACAAACCAATCGCCGAGTGAAGAATTGTCGCTGTCACGGTGGCCAAACCAGCCGTCATCCATAACGAGCAATTCAATTCCCATTTCTTTAGCTTCCTTTGCATAGCGAACGAGGGTCTCCTGGTCAAAATCAAAGCCTGAGCCCTCCCAGCTGTTGATAAGGAGCGGACGTTTTTTATTTTTCCACTCACCTCTGATGAGGTTGTTGTTGTATAGATCATGGAAGGTACGGCTCATTTTGCCCATGCCGCCGTCGGAATAAACCATTACGACCTCGGGGCTTTGGAACTCATCACCCGGCTCAACAACCCATGTAAAGTCAATCGGATTAATACCCATTACAAGTCGTGTGCAGTCAAGATAATCCGTCTCGATATCGGCGGCAAAGTTACCGCTGTAAACAAGATTAAATCCAAATGCGTCGCCAAAATCCTCGCCGCCCTTATCATCAACGAGAGCAACAAACGGGTTGTGGTTATGGCTCGATGAGCCTCTCTTGCTGGCAACGGACTGTATTCCGTGAGCGAGGTGGCGTGTTATAACTCTTCTTTCTCTCGACCAAACGCCCGAGAGATTTATCATATTATAATCCATCGACGGGAAGTTTACACAGCAGCTGGCAATCTTTTCAATTTCAAAGGTTTCCTTGCCCGTGTTCTCAACCTTGACGCTCTCGGTGATAACGCTGTAGTTTGCAAACGCAGTGTAATAAAGCGTTACCTTTGCGCCTGTGAAGCTGTCAACAGTGACAAGTTCCAGCGTCTGAGCCTCACTGTCGTCATTGCAATAGGTTGCCGGAAGTCCTTTAAGCTTCGGCTTTCCGTTATAGATTTTATGGTCAAGATAGCGAATATCCGTCGTTGTTCTTCCCATTGAGTCCTTTATTGAAAGTGCGGCAAGTCTGTAGTCGCCCGATCCGTTGCAGGAATACTCCATCGGCTGAACATCAAGCGAAAACTTGTAGTCGTCAACATGAACATTTTTCGGCGAAATAGTCGCAAAGTAGCCCCTGAACGGCAAATTCAAAAGGTTATCGTCGGGAATTTTCTTTCCGTAATAAAGGTGAATGAGATATCCCTCACGAATTCCTATAGCATATGTCGAATCAAGCGTATCAAGTTTAAAAATTTTCCTTTTTTCATCAAATGTAATAGGCATAGCAAAACCTCGCTTATATTAATTGGTATGGAATATTTTATCATATACTCGTTTGCAGGTCAACAATTTACGATTGACAAATACGCTTATTTACTATAAAATTTTATATAGTCAAATCACAAAGAGAGGTGTTCGCCACGGAGAAGAAAAACATTCACAAGGATCACCGTCAAAGAGTAAGGGACTCCTACCTCAAAACAGGCATTGATGCAATGGCGGATCACAATATTCTTGAGCTTCTTCTTTTTTATTGCATACCATATAAGGATACCAACCCGATAGCTCATGAGCTTATTGAAAGATACCATGACCTCAACGGAGTGCTTGACGCTCCCATAAAGGAGCTTGAAAAGATAAACGGAATCGGCGAAAATGCCGCCGTTATGATAAAGCTTATCCGTGACATATGCTCAAAATATCATGACAATGCAATAAGCAACAAGGTCAATCTTGCTTCAAGTGAACGCCTTTATGATTTCATCCGAATGAAATATCTCGGTGAAACCAGAGAGATTGTATATTTGCTCTCGCTCGACGCTCACGGCAGACTCAAGCATTGCATAAAGGTCACCGACGGAACTCCGACAACCGCAGTCTCTGACAACAGAAGCCTTGTTGAGCTTGCGCTTAGGTTTGACGTTACAAATGCTATTATCTCTCACAATCACCCGAACGGTTTTGCAACTCCGTCGCAGGCAGATATTGCCGCAACCGAGTCCGTTGCCAAGCTGTTTTCAACGGTCAACATAAATCTTGTCGATCACGTTATCGTGGCCGAGGACGAAATATTCTCGTTTGCAATGAGTAAAAAATATTCATCATTTTTAGGGTAAAATCTTTTTATCTGAAAGGAGATTGATTTGTATGAAAATAATTACGGTAAGCCGTGAATTCGGAAGCGGCGGACGTGAAATTGCAAAAAGACTTTCCGATGTTCTCGGAATCGCTTACTATGACAGCGAAATCATCACCGAGATTGCCAAGAAAGCCGACCTTGACGAAAACTATGTCGCACATTCTTTGGAAAAAGGTATTCAGCCGACATTCCAGATTCATTTTGCATGCGCATTCTCGCACATTTCCGCTCCCGACCCGACAGTCAAGTTGCTTGCCGCTCAGCACAACATAATTAATGAGCTTGCCGAAAAAGGCGATTGCATAATTGTCGGCAGAGCCGCAGATGTTCTGCTCGAAAAATACGACCCTTTCCGCATATTCGTCTATGCCGACATGCAGTCAAAAATCGCCAGATGCCGCAAGCGTGCCGGTGACGACAGCAAGCTTACGGACAAAGAGATCGAAAAGAAAATCAAGCAGATTGACAAGGGCAGAGCTTCGAGCTACAACATGATTTCCTCGACGGACTGGGGTGACAAGCGAGGCTACGACCTTTGCATTAACACAACAAATATGAATATAAAGGAGATTACACCTTTCATCGCCGAATATGCAAGGCAGTGGTTTAAGGATAAGCAAGCATGAAGATAAAACTTTCGGATCACTTCACTTATTCCAAGCTATTAAGATTTGTATTTCCGTCAATAATAATGATGATTTTCACTTCGATTTACGGAGTTGTTGACGGACTTTTCGTTTCAAATTTTGCCGGCAAAACCGCATTTGCTTCAATCAATCTCGTTATGCCGTTTGTAATGATTCTCGGCGGCATCGGCTTCATGATAGGCACGGGCGGAACGGCACTTGTTTCAAAGGTTCTCGGCGAGGGCAAAAAAGAAAAGGCGAATAAAATTTTCACAATGATGATTATTTTTACGCTTCTTCTCGGCACATTGCTTTCTGTTATCGGCGTGGTTTCAATGCCGTGGGTAGCCGATTTTCTCGGCGCAACCGAGGAAATGATGGCGGACTGCATTCTCTACGGCAGAATTGTAACCGGCTTCACGGTTGCGTTTATGCTTCAGAACGTTTTTCAAAGCTTTCTTATCGCTGCCGAAAAGCCGAAGCTCGGACTGCTTGCAACGGTGCTGGCCGGTATAACTAACATGGTGCTCGATGCGATATTTATAATCGTTTTCAAGTGGGGCGTCGCCGGAGCGGCCATTGCAACCGGTCTCAGTCAATGCGTAGGCGGTATTTTTCCGTTAATCTATTTTTCGAGGGATAATTCAAGCCTTCTGCGGCTGACAAATACCAAGCTTGAAATCAAGCCGATTCTCAACGCCTGCGGCAACGGCTCATCCGAACTTATGAGCAACATTTCCTCATCGGTAGTAAGCATGATTTACAACTTTCAGCTGATGAAATATGTCGGCGAGGACGGCGTTTCCGCTTACGGTGTGCTGATGTACGTTCAGTTTATTTTCGTTGCTATCTATATCGGATATGCAATCGGCTGCGCACCGATAACGGGCTATCACTTCGGCGCACAGAATCACGGTGAGCTAAAAAATATGCTAAGAAAAAGTGCTTTTCTCAGTGCAATTTCGGGCGTTGTTTTAACAATACTGGCAATCGTGCTTTCTTCTCCGCTGGCGAAGATTTTTGTCGGCTACGACGAGGAACTTTATGAATTGACAAGACACGCTTTCAGTCTGTTCGCCTATTCATTCTTGCTGGCGGGCTTCAATATTTTCACCTCATCTTTTTTCACTGCGCTTAACAACGGTGCGGTTTCGGCAGCGATATCGTTTATGCGAACGCTGATCTTTCAAACCTCGTCGGTTCTTATCCTCCCGATATTTCTCGGTGTGGACGGCATTTGGTGGGCAATCACGGTTGCGGAAGTTTTCGCATTCATTCTTTCCCTTATCTTCCTCTTTGCCAAGCGTGAAAAGTATCATTATATGTAAAACAATCCCGGAGAGCATTGATTCTTCGGGATTTTTACAATACCGTTTCAATGCATATCAGGGGCAAGATTTACCAATCTAAATCATTGACAAAAACCGTATAATATGTTAAAATGCCGTATCAATGGGCAAAGGCGTTCATTCGGACATGGGTCTATCCGACCCCTGTCGGAATGGGCGTCTTTTAAATTTTTTACAGGAAGGAAGGTCTGCCATGAAAAGAGAGGGAGAGATAAGGATTCCGTCCGGCTGCGCCGTTTCGGCGGTTATATCGAGGGACGGCAACGCAATGACCGGTGAGAACATCATCAAAAGTATGCTTCCGATGCACGACCGTTCCAACGGATTGGGCGGCGGCTTCGCAGGCTACGGTATTTATCCCGAATATCGTGATTTTTATGCCTTTCACATTTTCTTTGACAGTAATGATTCAAGAGTTGAATGTGAACGCTTTCTCAAGGAAAACTTTGAGATCGTCAAGGCCGAATCCGTACCTATCAGAAAAATTCCCGAGATAACCGATGTTCCTTATATTTGGCGCTATTTTGTTGCACCTTTCGCCTCGGTTCTTTCTCGGCTTCAGCTTGATGAAAAAACCTATGTTGCAAGAACTGTTATGGATATCAACACCCGAATCAAGGGTGCATATGTTTTCTCGAGCGGCAAAAATATGGGCTGCTTCAAGGCCGTTGGTTTTCCCGAAGATGTCGGCAGATTTTATCGACTTGAGGAATACGAGGGATATTCATGGACGGCTCACGGCAGATATCCGACCAATACACCCGGCTGGTGGGGCGGTGCTCATCCGTTTTCGCTTCTCGATTTTTCTGTTGTTCATAACGGTGAGATTTCATCATACGATGCAAACCGCCGGTACATTGAGATGTTCGGGTATAAATGTACGCTTCAAACCGATACCGAGGTTATAACCTATATTGCCGACTATCTTCTTCGCCGTCAGGGTCTTTCATTGAAGGAGACCGCCTCCGTCATTGCCGCTCCGTTTTGGAGCACAATTGAAGGCATGGACGAAAAGGAAGCCGAAGAACACGCATATCTCAGAAAAATGTATTCAAGCCTTTTGATAACAGGCCCGTTTTCTATTATACTGGGCTTTGAGGGCGGACTTATGGCCCTCAACGATCGTCTCAAATTGCGTTCAATGGTCACCGCCGAGAAGGACAATATGGTTTATATTGCCAGTGAGGAAGCCGCAATCCGTGCAATGGCTCCCGACGCAGGCGAAATATATTCCCCGGCCGGCGGCGAACCTATAATAATCAGGGTAAAGGAGGGAGCTTACTGATGTTTCCGTCATATCTTACCTCGGATTTTGAGGTTGTAAGGAATCCGGCTCGCTGCACAAACTGCCGCATATGCGAAAAGCAATGTGCAAACGGTGTTCATTCCTATAACGCTGAGCTTAAAGCAATGGTCAGTGACGAAACAAAATGCGTCGACTGCCTCAGATGCGTCACCTATTGCCCGACAAGAGCCTTGAAAATTGTTAAAAACGACTGTTGCTTCAGAGAAAATGAGAACTGGACAAGCAACACAATAAAGGAAATATATAAGCAGGCCGACAGCGGCGGAGTTTTGCTTTCATCAATGGGCAACCCGAAACCGTTGCCTGTTTATTGGGACAGAATTCTAATCAATGCTTCGCAGGTCACCAATCCCCCGATAGATCCACTGCGTGAGCCGATGGAAACAAAGGTGTTTCTCGGCAAAAAGCCGACGGAAATCAAAAGGAACCCCGACGGCTCTCTCGATACAAAGCTTCCTCCCCAGCTTGAGCTGGCAATGCCGGTAATGTTTTCGGCAATGAGCTACGGTTCAATCAGCTACAATGCTCACAAGAGCCTTGCAAAGGCGGCGGAACTTCTCGGCATTTGCTACAACACGGGCGAAGGCGGACTCCATGAGGATTTTTACTGTTTCGGCGAAAACACCGTCGTTCAGGTTGCGTCCGGTCGTTTCGGCGTACATGAGGGATATCTCAACGCAGGTGCAGCAATAGAAATCAAAATGGGACAGGGTGCAAAGCCGGGAATCGGCGGACATTTGCCCGGAACAAAAACCGTGGGCGATATTGCGTGTACTCGAATGATTCCCGAGGGCTCGGACGCCATCTCCCCCGCTCCGCACCATGACATATATTCAATCGAGGATTTACGTCAGCTTGTTTACTCATTAAAGGAAGCTACGAACTATCAAAAGCCGATCATAGTCAAGGTTGCCGCTGTTCACAACATTGCCGCCATAGCAAGCGGAATTGCAAGAAGCGGAGCGGACATGATTGCCATTGACGGCTTCCGTGGCGGTACGGGAGCTGCTCCGACAAGAATTCGAGACAATGTCGGAATTCCGATTGAGCTCGCACTCGCCGCAGTTGACCAAAGGCTGAGAGACGAGGGCATAAGAAACAGTGTTTCGCTCATTGCCGGCGGCAGCATCAGAAGTGCCGCAGACGTGGTTAAGGCCATAGCTCTCGGAGCAGATGCATGCTACATTGCAACCGCAGCTCTTATCGCAATGGGTTGTCATCTCTGCCGTAACTGTCAGTCGGGCAAATGCAACTGGGGCATTGCGACCCAAGTGCCTGAGCTTGTTGCGAGACTTGCTCCCGAGGCAGCATGCAATAACCTGGTTAACCTTATGACCGCTTGGCAGCGTGAAATGAAAGAAATCATGGGCGGCATGGGTATAAACTCCATTGAAGCTCTTAAAGGTAACCGTCTGATGCTCAGAGGAATCGGTCTGACCGAGAAAGAGCTTGAAATTCTCGGAATATCACACGCAGGAGAGTAAAAAATGCTTTCCTTTCCAAAAAAATTTTTACAAATACTTTAAATTGAAATAAAAGGTGTGATATAATATGTTGATAAATGCAAAAGGGCTTGATTATACAGCCCTCAATGAGCTTATTAAAAGTTCAAACGGCGATTGCAAAATCGAAAACTGTTTAGGACAAAGATTCATCGCCGACAGCCTCGGCAGCGGTAACATTACGATTGACGGCATACCGGGCAACGCACTCGGTGCTTACCTCAACGGAGCACAGATAACCGTCAACGGCAATGTGCAGGACGCAGTCGGAGACACGATGAATGACGGTAAAATAATTGTTCACGGCAGTATCGGCGACACGGCCGGCTATGCCATGCGAGGCGGAGAAATTTACGTCAAGGGCAACGCAGGCTACCGTGCCGGAATTCACATGAAGGAATACCGTGACAAAAAGCCGATTATCGTTATCGGCGGCAGAACCGGAAGCTTTCTCGGCGAGTATCAGGCAGGCGGATTGATAATAGTCCTCGGCAGAAACACCGACGGCAAACCGACAGTCGGCAATTTCCCCTGCACGGGAATGCACGGCGGAAAAATGGTTCTGCGCGGCTCTGTTGACGGAATTAAATTTCCGAATCAGGTAACGCTCAGATCCGCAACCGACGATGACATGGCGGAGATTATGCCGTTTCTCAAGAATTACTGCGATTACTTTGGTTTAGATATAAACGAACTGACGGAGGAGAAATTCACGGTAATTACTCCCGACAGCAAAAAACCATATAAACAGATGTACGTTGCAAACTGAAAAGGTAGGTAACTGTTATGAAATATTCACCCGATGAAATAATGCAATATATCGAAGAAGAGGACGTCAAGTTCATTCGCCTTGCATTCACGGATATTTACGGCAAGCAGAAGAATATTTCCGTCATGCCCGACGAGCTTGAAAAAGCATTCCATTACGGAATCGCAATAGATGCTTCGGCAATACCGGGCTTCGGCTGTGATGTTCATTCCGATTTGCTTCTCCATCCCGATCCGTCAACGATTGCCGTTCTCCCATGGAGACCCGATCACGGCCGAGTTGTCAGAATGTTCTGTTCAATCACCCGTCTTGACGGCACACCGTTCGGTTCGGACACAAGAGCAATACTAAAAAAAGCGATCGCCGATGCCAAAAAAGAAGGCGTAAGCTTTGCTTTCGGCCCCGAAATGGAATTTTATCTTTTTACCTGCGACGAGGAAGGAAAACCGACAAAAATCCCCTATGACAATGCCGGTTACATGGACATTGCTCCCGACGACAAGGGAGAAAACGTTCGCCGCGAGGTTTGCCTGACCCTTGAAAGAATGGGTATCAAACCCGAAAGTTCACACCATGAGGAAGGCCCGGGTCAGAACGAAATAGACTTCAGATATTCCGAACCGCTCACAGCGGCTGATAACGCCACAACATTCAAAGCGGTAGTCAATACAATCGCCGCAAGAAACGGACTTAAGGCAGACTTCTCACCGAAGCCTCTTGAATCCATGCCCGGCAACGGCATGCACATTAATATCTCGGCAAAATCCGAGGACGGCAACGACATCATGCCGTATGTAATTGCAGGAATTCTCGATCACATCTGCGAAATATCGGCGTTTCTCAATACGACGTCGGATTCATATAAACGTTTTGGCAGCAATAAAGCGCCGAGATATATTTCCTGGTCGAGCGAAAACCGTTCGCAGCTTGTCCGTATTCCGGCGGCAGGCGGTGAATACAAGCGAGCCGAGCTTCGTTCACCGGACCCGATGTGTAACCCGTACCTTGCCTTTGCCATGCTGATTTATGCGGGACTTGACGGCATCAAAAACAAATCTGAGCTTCCCGAGATGGCGGATATCAATCTCTTTCATGCACCCGAGGAAGTCACAAAGAAATTCAAGACCCTGCCGAGCGACATTTTCAGCGCAGGCAAGGCCGCAAGAGAAAGTGAATTCGTGAAGGAGCATCTGCCTGAATCAATCATAGATAATTATTGCAAGTAAGTCTCACACCTCAATCGTGTGACATTGCCTTAAAATAAACAAAAGGAGGGGAGCCGAATGGATTTTGCACAAAATGCTTACAAAGTTCTGATAGTTTCATCGTCGGATAAATTCGTCCGGCCGATGCTCGATTTGCTCCCCGAAAAGATGTTTAACCCGATTGAAACAGCATCCGACGTTGCACAGGCAAGACGAAAGCTGCTTGAACGTGAATTTGATATTGTTATCATAAATTCACCGCTTCGTGACGAATTCGGTACGAAGCTTGCTCTTGACATTTGCCAAAAGAGCAGCGCAGGTGTTCTTCTTTTCGTCAAGGCGGAGCATTATTCCGATATAATGTCAAAGGTCATGCAATACGGCGTTCTGACGATATCCAAGCCCACCTCGCCGTCGATGATAATGCAATCCGTTCAGATGCTCTGCTCAACCAGAGAGCGACTGAGAATAATGGAAAAGAAAAACGCCTCGGTCGAAGAAAAAATTGAAGAAATACGAATAATAAACAGAGCAAAATGTCTTTTGATAGAACAGCTTAAAATGACGGAGTCGGAAGCACACAGATACATTGAAAAGCAAGCAATGGACAGGTGCGTTACCAAACGAAAAATAGCGGAAAATATAATTTTGACTTATAAATAAACGGAGGGACAATTATGACAAAATACATCTTTGTAACAGGCGGCGTCGTTTCCGGCCTTGGCAAGGGAATTACGGCGGCTTCACTCGGACGGCTTCTCAAAGCAAGAGGGCTAAAGGTAGCCGCACAGAAGCTCGACCCCTACATAAACGTTGACCCGGGCACGATGAGCCCGTATCAGCACGGCGAGGTTTATGTCACGGAGGACGGTGCAGAGACCGACCTTGACCTCGGCCACTATGAAAGATTCATCGACGAAAACCTTAACAAATACTCAAATCTCACAACAGGTAAGGTTTACTGGAACGTGCTCAACAAGGAGCGCCGCGGCGAATACCTCGGTTCAACGGTTCAGGTCATCCCTCACATCACAAATGAAATCAAGGATTTTGTTTACCGTGTAGGTAAAAAGACTGACGCAGACGTTGTTATAACCGAAATCGGCGGTACGATCGGCGATATTGAAAGCCAGCCGTTCCTTGAAGCTGTAAGACAGATTTCACTCGAAGTCGGCAAGGAAAACAGTCTCTTTATTCACGTTACACTTGTTCCGTTCCTTCGTGGCTCGGACGAGCATAAATCCAAGCCCACCCAGCACTCCGTTAAAGAGCTTCAGGGAATGGGAATTCGTCCCGACATAATTGTTCTTCGCTGTGACGAACCGCTTGAGGATTCAATCTTCAAGAAAATTTCCATGTTCTGCAACGTTAAGCCGGACTGCGTAATCGAAAATATCACTATCCCGTATCTTTATGAAGCACCGCTCATGCTTGAACAAGCAAACTTCTCCTCCGTTGTTTGCCGTGAGCTTAATATTGATGCTCCTGCGGCAGACCTCACAGAGTGGACAAACCTTGTTGACAGAATCAAGAATCGCAAGCATATTGTACATATCGGTCTTGTCGGCAAGTATGTTCAGCTTCATGACGCATATCTCTCTGTTGCCGAAGCAATGCGCCATGCAGGCTATACGCTCGACACACACATTGACATAAACTGGATAGATTCCGAGCAGCTCACCAAGGAAACCTATGAGGATACGCTCAAAGACCTTGACGGAATCATCGTTCCCGGCGGATTCGGCGGCAGAGGCATTGAGGGTATGATTCTTGCCGCAAAGTATGCAAGAGAGAACAATATCCCCTATTTCGGAATTTGTCTCGGCATGCAGATTGCCGTTATCGAATACGCAAGACACGTTTGCGGAATTGCCGATGCACACTCGGGTGAATTTGATGAGATTTGTAAAAACAAGGTTATCGACTTCATGCCCGGTCAAAGTGAAAACATTGACAAGGGAGGTACACTCCGTCTCGGCGCATATCCTTGCGTAATTGCCGAGGGAACAACCATGGAACGTTGCTACGGCACGAATGAAATTTCCGAGAGACACCGCCATCGTTATGAATTTAACAACGATTACCGCGACATTCTCACAGAAAACGGACTTGTTCTTTCCGGCAAATCTCCCGACGGCAGACTTGTTGAAACCGTTGAGCTTTCTGACCGCCCGTTCTATGTCGGCGTTCAGTATCATCCCGAATTTAAATCCAGACCCAACAAGGCACATCCTCTCTTCAAGGGCTTTATCGAAGCAGCATTGAAGAAGCAGGAGGAGAAATAATTAAATCAATCTACCTCTCCTTTTCATAAAGGGGAGGTAAAACATTTCGAAGCTTTCCATATTAAATTTACACTCGCTCTTGACACACATCATTAGAAACTGTATCATTTATATAAATCATTTCAGAAAAGGGGTACCCACACTATGGCTTATCTGACCGACATTGAAATTGCACAAGGCTGTAAGATGAAACACATCAGGGACATTGCCGCAACGGCTCATGTTGACGAAAAATACATTGAGCAATATGGTAATCACAAAGCAAAAATTGATCTCTCCCTGCTCAGCGAAACCGACCGAAAGGACGGCAAGCTCGTTCTTGTAACCGCTATCACACCCACTCCGGCAGGTGAGGGTAAAACCACCACAACCATCGGTCTTGCCGACGGTTTGAGAAGAATCGGCAAAGATGCCGTTGTTGCTCTCCGTGAACCCTCGCTCGGCCCTGTTTTCGGAATCAAGGGCGGCGCAGCAGGCGGCGGATATGCCCAGGTCGTCCCGATGGAAGATATCAATCTCCACTTCACAGGCGATTTTCATGCTATCGGTGCGGCAAACAATCTTCTTGCCGCCATGCTCGATAACCATATTCAACAGGGCAACGCCCTCGGAATCGACGTTCGCAAAATCACATGGAAGCGTTGTGTCGACATGAATGACCGTCAGCTTCGCTTCATTGTTGACGGAATGGGCGGCAAGGCAAACGGTGTTCCCCGTGAGGACGGATTTGATATTACAGTTGCTTCCGAGATTATGGCCGTTCTTTGTCTTTCGACATCGATTTCCGACCTCAAGGATAGACTTTCAAAAATTATTGTCGGTTATACATATGATGACAAGCCCGTTACCTGCGGTCAGCTAAAGGCTCAGGGCGCAATGACCGCACTTCTCAAAGACGCAATAAAGCCGAACCTTGTTCAAACACTGGAGGGCACACCCGCATTTGTTCACGGAGGTCCGTTTGCCAACATCGCACACGGATGCAACTCCGTCATGGCAACAAAAATGGCTCTCAAAATGGGCGATTACGCTGTCACCGAGGCAGGCTTCGGTGCTGATCTCGGCGCAGAGAAATTTCTCGATATCAAGTGCAGAATGGCAGGCCTTACGCCCGACGCAGTTGTTATTGTCGCAACTGTCCGTGCGCTCAAAATGCATGGCGGACTTGACAAAAAGCAGCTTGACACCGAGGATCTCGGCGCACTTGAAAAGGGTATTCCGAATCTTCTTCGCCATGTTTCAAACATTAAGAATGTTTATAAGCTTCCGTGCGTTGTTGCCGTCAACCGTTTCCCGACCGATACGGATGCCGAAATTGATTTCATTATCAAAAAGTGCAAGGAGCTTGGCGTAAACACAGTGCTTTCAACCGTATGGGCTGAGGGCGGCAAGGGTGGAGAGGCCCTTGCAAAAGAGGTTGTTCGTCTCTGCGAAGAGGAAAAGGGAGACTTCACTTTCTCATACGACACCGAAATGACGATCGCCGAAAAAATCGAAGCGATCGTTAAGAAAGTTTACGGCGGAGACGGCATAAGCATAATGCCGAATGCCAAGAAGCAGATTGCACAGCTTGAATCACTCGGATTCGGCAAGTGCCCCGTTTGCATTGCAAAAACGCAGTACAGTTTCTCCGATGACCCGACCAAGCTCGGTGCACCCGAGCATTTCACCGTAACGGTCAAGAATGTAAAAATATCGGCAGGTGCAGGCTTCATCGTTGTCCTGACAGGCGATATTCTTACAATGCCCGGCCTTCCGAAATCTCCGGCAGCCGAAAGAATCGACGTTGACGAAAACGGAAAGATTACAGGTCTGTTCTGATAAACAGGCATAGAAGTTACAGGTCTTTTCTGAAAAACAGCCATAGAAGCCGTAAGCACTGATTTGTGCTTACGGCTATTTTTTACTATGTTTGTCTGTTGATCCTCCCTATAAAATCGTTTTACACTTGGAAATCCAACCGGCGATACTCCGTTTCATTGTCATCAATAAACACCTTAATTATCGAGCCATCAGGTTAACCCTTAACAGCTTTTCTTTTCAAAGTAAAAAGCCGTTGTCTGCACTTTAAAATACAAACAACGGCTTTCATTATTATTTATATTCTTAAATTATTTCAACTTATCTTCCAAAGATAAAATCGAAGATATCTCTTATAAAAGCAAAAATGTTCCTGAAAAATCTTGTTGTTCTTGAAATAACTTCAACCTCAACCTCCGCTGTTACTCCTGAAATCGGCTCAGTTACAGTGAGCGTTGTTTTTCCGTAATGCTTGCCGTAAACGGTGATTGAACCCGTCTCCGGATTATATTCGGCAGTTGCAATCCTTTCATTACCGACGGAAACCTCAAGTCCATCATAGTTGAACATAGAGCCTATCGGATAAACCTCGGGAAAAACGTTCTCGCTTGTACGTTTAATAACAGTGATATCGTCAAGTTCAATTACATCGGGAGAAATCGTTTTGCCGTCAACCACATGAAATACGGAATCAACCGGCTTATCGTTCTCATCATAGCTGCCTTCTACATATATGCCGTAAAGCTCTCCGGCCTTATATTCAAAGGGTACATCTGCCGGGAATCCGTCGGTGTCAATAGAGCCGTAGTAAATATTTCCGGACGTATCCATAACCGAAATATTCGGGCACTCATAAGACCAGATATCGCAAACTCCGTCCTCGGTCGGCTTAAAAATAAAGTATTCGGTGCCGTTCGCCATGTAGGATTCGCCTATTTTGATCTCCTTGAGATCTTGTACTCTTGTGATTTTGAAGGTAACGGTTGTTTCGGTAAATGTGATCTCCTCTTCCGAATCTGGCAAGCCTATTTCAACGGAAACACCCAAATCGCTGCCTTTTTTTGCCATGAAAATATCATCATCTTCAAAATTTGAAAAATCCAAAATATCTTCCTCTTCAGAAACATCCATAAAATAAAGATGTATCGAAGAAAAGATTTTTTCCTCGTTTCCGACAACAACAGATGCGATGCCGAAATCTTTTTCTTTGAACTTAATTGATGCACTGAGGCGATATGCTCCGTCCTCGGGTGCGGTAAATGTGTAGGTCGCCGTATCATTTTTGAGAGTGACCGTATACTCCTTGTCAAGTTCAATCGGCGTGCTGTCCGCTGCAAATGCGATTATCGAGATTGAGAACATCATAACAACCGCAAGCAAAATGCTGAGTAGTTTTTTCATATAAATTCTCCTTGTGCTTTATTAAGGGTGAGTGCCCTCTCCCTTTACATTATTTATAGCTGATTTTGCCTTAAAAATCAATAGCTTTTACATTTTTTTGACAAAAATGCATGATTTTATGGTAAAAACGCATCAGCTTTATGAAAAATTCCCATGAAAACTTTAACGGGTAAACAATACAAGCTCCATATTAAATCTTTTTTATTGTTTCATCTCTGAAAAACACCTCCCATTGATTCAACCAATGAGAGGTGCAATCTGTTATATAGCTTTGTTATAAATCAAACGGAAGAAATGCTATTGCAACGGCAAATACAAGCGACGGAAGCAGGTTTGCAACCTTGATTCTTTTATCCCATACAAGATTAACTCCAACGCAGAAAATCAAAATCGAGCCGATGAGAGAAAGATTTGCCAATGCGCCGTCCGTCATCAGCGGCTTAATAAGCCTTGCAAGTGCGGTAATCAATCCTTGAAAAACAGCAACCGGAATTGCCGAAAAAATACACCCTTTCCCGAGCGAACAGGTCATTACCATTATTATAATAAAGTCAAGGATTGCTTTCGTTGCAAGTATTGAATAATCGCCGGAAATCCCGTCCTTAATTGAACCGACCACCGCCATTGCGCCTATGCAAACCGTCAGCGATGCGGTCACAAAGCCTTCAACAAAGCTTTTGTCCTTTGCATTTCCTGTCTTAACTTTCAGCCATTCGCCGAAACGCTCAAAGCCGTGCTCAATATTAAGAATCTCACCGACCAAAGCTCCGAGAGCAAGACTTGCAACAATAAGCATTGAGCGTCCTGCCGAAAGTGATGAACCCGAAAGCTTGAGCATTCCCTCCATCGCTCCTGCGATTCCGATAAAAAGTACGCATATACCGCTCGCTTTTTGCAGCGAAT
Source organism: Ruminococcus sp. CAG:563 (assembly GCA_000434915.1). Lineage (GTDB taxonomy): Bacteria > Bacillota > Clostridia > Oscillospirales > Acutalibacteraceae > CAG-488. The sequence goes on along the minus strand of FR882057.1, from coordinate 9,464 downwards.
CCTGAATTCTTTCGTTAAGAATTTTGCCGAACAAAAGACCGAACACTCCACCGACAATTATTGCCGCAGAATTTATGATTGTGCCGAGACCTGCCAAAATAAACTACCTCTTTAAATTACAGCTTTTTTATTCCCGAAATTCTTTGAACTTCCACCATGTTGTCGTCGATATTCATTATCTTTTTCGAGTCATTAAATCTGCCCTTTGCATTGTTGGGATTATGTATTATGGTGTCAAAAAACCTGACAATCCAAAACAAAGGCAAAAGAAATTTTTTATTCTTCAAAACCGGATAACGAATTTTCATCTCATCATAATTAAGAAAAATTATTCCGAAAATATTTTTTATTTTTTTTGAATGAATATCTTCATCAATATTATCTAAAATAAAACTGTTTTGCATTGATATTCCGTCAATGCCGTAAACACCGCCGGAAACTATATATTCCGACATTATATCAAATTCTCCATCGAAGCTGTCGGAATACCAGTCGTATGTAATCTTCCTGATTTTGTTGCAGAAAACGAGCAGTCCGATTTTTTCAAGCTCGCCGTTAATATAGTTGAAATCGAGCGACGGGAGAACTTTTTCGTAAACATACAAATCAAGCAGCGAACGAATTCCTGTTCCGCCGTAGCGGTAGTGCTTTGCAATATGAGCAACAAGGAAAACATAAAAATCCTCATCCGAGAGCTTATATTCGTATTCGCTTTCCTCACACCTGTGCGGCAAGCGAAAGCCGTCGCCGTAGTACGCAGAGAGCGTCTCATGACAACTGTCCACCATCGAGCGGTGAAACTCAATATATGCATTGTCTTTTTTTACGTTCGAATGGAGATCACCCTCGCCGACAAATTTAAAGCCGTCGGCGATAAAGGCCTTAACGACCTCATCGCACCGGGATGCTTCGACAAGTATGTCGATATCGCCCATTGTTCGCATATCGGGAGAGGGATAAAACTTTTTCATCACCGAGCCTTTGAGAAGCATGTGACGGACGCCCATTTCATCAAGCTTTTTGCAAGCGTCACCGGCGGCAAGCTCCTGCTGAGCCTCCACGATCATCTTTTGCATACGGAATTCATCGAGAAATCGCGCCGTGTGTTCATCCGGTTTGATTTTAAGTGACTCTGCGGCATAGGCAACCAGATTAAGTACGCTCTGCTTCTTTGCAAAGTCAATTATTCCCTGCCAGTCAGCATTATCATTCTCCGGCGGAGCAACGCCGTTAACCACTGAAGCTACCAGTTTGATAACATAGGCCGCAATTCTTTTTTTCTCAACCGTAAGCATCAAAAACCCCTCATTTTCATTATTTACGGATAAATTATATATTATTGAAAGAAAAAAGTCTATACTAATTTTGATTTTTATATTGACATTGACAGCGATTTATGATAAAATATCCGAGCATTAGGAGAGATACCGAAGTGGTTATAACGGAACGGTCTTGAAAACCGTCGTATGGCAACATACCGTGGGTTCGAATCCCACTCTCTCCGCCATCTTGCAGGACTTCCGATTTCGGAGGTCCTGTAACAACAAAATAGTAACTGTTTTGTTACCAATGGAGAAGTACTCAAGTTGGTGACGAGGCGCCCCTGCTAAGGGCGTAGGTCGGGTAACCGGCGCGGGAGTTCGAGTCTCCCCTTCTCCGCCAAGAAAAAGCCAAGTCAAATGATTTGGCTTTTTCTTTTTCTATAAATCGGTTCCCAAATTGTTATTTTTTCGGGATATTTTAGCTCTTTTGTCAAAAATGTTTATTTTGAATTACAATCTTTCAAGTTCGGTTGTTTTATGTATAATAATATGCTATAATACAAAATATCATGATTGTATATGGGGGTTTATCAATGAATTACGATGTTGCCGTTGTGGGTGCAGGCGTTATCGGTTCGCTTATCGCAAGAGAACTGAGCCGCTATGATATCAGTGTTGCACTTGTTGAAAAATGTAACGACGTGGCAATGGGCACTTCAAAAGCAAACAGTGCGATTGTTCATGCAGGTTTTGATGCAATGCCCGGCACACTTAAAGCACGCTTCAACGTCAGGGGAACAGAGCTTATGCCGGAGATTTGCAAAACGCTGAACGTTCCTTTCAAAAATATAGGTTCGCTTGTTGTTGCTTTCTCAGACGAAGAAAAAGAAACCTTAAGTGTTTTGCTTGAAAGAGGAAAGGCAAACGGTGTTCCGAACCTTGAAATCTATGATGCGAACAAGCTTCACGAGGTTGAACCGAATATCAGCGATGAGGCAAAGGCTGCTCTTTGGGCACCGACGGCAGGTATTGTCTGTCCCTATGAGCTGACGGTTGCGGCTACGGAAAATGCCGTTGTAAACGGTACGGATTTCATTCGTAATTTTAGGGTTAAAAAGATTGATTTTGACGGCAACTGCTTCACTCTTGCCGACGGCGAAAAATCTATCGCTGCAAAATACATAATCAATGCCGCAGGTGTTTACAGCGACGAGATTGCTGCACTTATAGGCGATGATTCAATAAAAATTATCCCGAGGAAGGGCGAATATATGCTCTGTGACAAATCGGTCGGTTCACTTGCAAAGCATACAATATTCCAGTGTCCGTCTAAGATGGGCAAGGGCATTCTTGTCACCCCGACGGTTGACGGCAATCTGCTCATCGGTCCGAGTGCACTTGATATTGAGGACAAGGAGGACGTTTCAACAACAGCAAGCGAGCTTGCCGACGTTCTCAAAGCTGCTCAAAAATCTGTACCGACGGTTTCCACAAGGGCAGTCATCACCTCCTTTGCAGGCCTCAGAGCGCACGGTGTCAATGATGATTTTATCATTGAGCCGAGCAAAAAGAATGACCGTTTCTTTAACGTTGCAGGCATTGAATCTCCGGGTCTCTCCGCCGCCCCGGCTATTGCCGAATATGTCGGACAGACAGTTGCAAAGGCAATCGGTGCGGAGGAAAAATCCGATTTTGTTCCCGAGCGCAAAGCTCCGGTTCGCTTCAGAAACATGAGCAACGAGGAACGCAAGGAGCTTGTTAAGAAGAATCCCGCTTACGGCAGAATCATTTGCCGTTGCGAGACAGTCACCGAGGGCGAAATTCTCGACGCAATTCATGCTCCGGCAGGTGCAAGAGATGTTGACGGTGTTAAGCGCAGAACGAGAGCCGGTATGGGTCGATGCCAAGGCGGATTCTGCGGATCAAAGGTTGTTGAATTGCTTGCCCGTGAGCTTGGCACGGAAATCAACGAAATAACAAAATTCGGCGGCGAATCGAAAATTCTCTATGACAGAACAAAGTGAGGCGGGAAATATGCTTAATTATGATATAGTTGTAATCGGCGGAGGTCCTGCCGGAATGGCAGCCGCCATCAAAGCCAAAGAGTGCGGCGTTGACAGCATTCTTGTGCTTGAGAGAGCCGAGACCCTCGGCGGTATTCTTGAGCAGTGTATACATACAGGCTTCGGACTTCATTATTTCGGCGAAGAGCTTTCAGGCCCGGAATATGCCGACAGATTTATTCAGCTTGTGCATGAAAAAGGAATTGAATACAAAACGGACACAATGGCACTTGAAATAACGGACGACAACGTTGTTTATGCAGTCAACAAGAAGGACGGCTTGCTTGAAATTCAAGCAAAAGCCATTATCCTTGCAATGGGCTGTCGTGAGCGTCCGAGAGGTGCGCTTAATATTGCCGGAACAAGAGCTTCGGGCGTTATGACAGCCGGCACGGCGCAGAAATACGTTAACATAGACGGCTATATGCCCGGCAAAAAAGTCGTTATCCTCGGTTCGGGCGACATCGGCCTTATCATGGCAAGACGAATGACCCTTGAGGGTGCAGAAGTTAAGGTCGTCTGTGAGCTTATGCCTTATTCAAGCGGACTTACAAGAAATATTGTTCAGTGCCTTGACGATTTCAACATTCCGCTTCGTCTGAGCTGCACCGTAATTGAGGTTCACGGCAAAGACAGAGTTGAGGGCGTTACGATTGCCGACGTTGATGAAAATCGCCGTCCTATCAAAGGCACGGAGCAGTACATTGAGTGTGACACGCTTATGCTTTCGGTCGGTCTTATTCCCGAAAACGAGCTTACAAGAGCGGTCGGCATTGAGCTTGACCCGGTTACAAACGGTGCAGTCGTAAATGAGTTTAGGGAGACCTCACACAAGGGCGTTTTTGCCTGCGGCAACGTTCTCCACGTTCACGACCTTGTAGACTATGTTACCCTTGAAAGCCAGACGGCCGGCGAGGGTGCTGCAAGATATGTCCTCGGTCAGACGAGCAGCCATGAATATGTAAAGACAAAGGGCGTCAACGGTGTTCGCTATATTGTCCCGCAGAAAGTGGATATTAAGAACGAAAATGACGTTAAACTCTTCTTCAGAGTCGGTCAAACTTATAAAAATGCAAAAATCGTCGTTAAATATAACGGCGAGGAAATACTCAGCCGCAAAAAGCCGAGACTTGCTCCCGGCGAGATGGAAAACGTTGTTATTAAAAATGACGTTCTCAAAAGCTTTGAGCATGACGGCATAATTGAAATTTCGGTGGAGGGTTGATTTATGCAGAAGAATATTATTTGCGTTTCATGCCCTATGGGCTGCGGAATTACCGTTGAACTGAACGACAGCGGCGAGGTCGTTTCCGTAACCGGCAACACTTGCAAACGTGGCGACGCATATGCGAGAACAGAATGTACCCACCCGGTCAGAAGTCTTGCAACAACAGTCAAGGTAAGCGGCGGAATTCATAATGTTGTTCCGTGCAAGTCGAAGGGTGCTCTCCCGAAGGAGAAAATCATGGACTGCATGAAAGCCATTGCCGATGTTGAGGTAAAAGCTCCCGTAAAGCTCGGCGACATCCTTATTGAAAACATCTGCGACACAGGAATAAACATTGTTGCGACAAACCATTGTCCGCAGAAATAAAACGAATCCCCTTAGGAGCCTTTTAATGTTCCTAAGGGGATATTTTTTTATATTTCGGTTAGGTTAAAATCCGGTATGAACCTTGCGTATCTTCCGCCTCACAACAATCGAGGAATACCTGATCTTCTTTCGGATGAGAAACCGTCAGCCGGCACGAAAAGTTGCTGCCCCAAAGGCTCTTTTCTGCTGACTTTGAAAAAGAGTGATGAAGGATGCGAAGTGCAAAGCTCAAACGTGAGTATCGGTAACCCATACTGTTTTCTCTTATACGCCCTCAGAGATCCCCCCGGAGAGCGTGTATAAATCATGTTGTTTTGCCTTAAATCTTGCTGCTTGCCAGAGCTTGATCAATAAGCTTATTCAACTTCTCCATTTGCTTTTTACCCGTGATTGAACCTACGATCGGATCGCCTACGATGTTGCCGTTTTTATCAACCACATATGTCGTTGGATAGGAATACAGACCCGAAGTAAATATTCCGGCTTCACACTTTGAATCAAACCAGATGTTTTTGTATGATGCACCTTTCTTTGTCAGAATATCCTTTGCTTCCGAAATCGCAGTTTTATCGCCGTCCAGCGTAAAGGAATTTATACCGACTACCTCTCCGCCTTTTTCGGAGAGTTTTTTGTTCAGTGCCTCAAGTTCGGGAATTTCACCGACACAGGGGCTGCAGGTCGTAAACCAGAAGTTTACCACTGTGACTGTATTCCCGGCAAACAGCGTGCTGCTTTTCACTTCTTTCCCGTCAAGGTCCTTGCCCTCGAATGAAGGGAATTTCATCGAGTCACTGTTTTCCTTGGGCTTTCCGTTTTCCGCCGGAACACTCATATCGCCTTCGGACGGTTTCTTTCCGCAGCCCGGGAATTTCTGTTCAAGAACAGTCAGCTTACCCTCGATTTCTTTTATCTGTTCTGCTCCGTCTTTGAGAATTTTAAGTTCATCGGCGGTAAACTGATCTTTTGCACCTTCAATTGTTTTAAGCAAGAAGTCACCGTAGTTGCCTCCGTCCTCGATCATTGCCATTCCTTTGTCGGCAGACATGAATACCTTTTCCCAGAGAGCGTTGTTTTCAGACAGAATCGCCGTTTCCTGTGCCATCAGTTTTTGGTGCAGTTCGGTTGCCTCGTCCTTTGTTTTCGGATCCGCTGTCAGTAATGATGCAATCTTAGCGTCCTTGTTTCCTTCATTCTTCTTATTGTCTTTTGACATACCGCAGGCGGCAAGGCTGAGAATCAGCAGGAACGTAATAAGCACGGCCATTAATCAGCAGGAACGAAATAAGTACGGCCATTAATTTTTTTGTTTTCATAAGCAATTACTCCTTATCTTTATTTGATATTTTTTGTTTTTTCAAACTTTTTCCCGAGCATATATTTTCTTTCCCATTACAAAATCCGTAACGGAATTTAACTGCATCCGTGGGGCAGGCACGCACACACATACCACAGCGGATACATTCGGTATGATCAGGACTTTTGGTAACATCTACATCCATTTTGCACGCCTTTGCACATTTTCCGCATGAGACACACTTGTTCTTATCAACCTTCATTCCGAGAAAAGATACCTTGTTAAGCAACGCATAAAATGCACCCAGCGGACACAGCCATTTGCAGAACGGACGGTAGAACAGCACGCTCAGCACAATCGTAACAATCAGGATGCCGAACTTCCACGAGAACAATGACCCTAATGCGGCACGGAGTCCGGAATCGACGGCAGCAAGAGGTATTGCTCCCTCGAGAACCCCCTGCGGACAAATGTATTTGCAGAAGAACGGATCACCCATTCCGATGTCATTGACTGCAAGGGCGGGCAGTAAAACTACCGTTATGAGTAAAATGGCATATTTTATGTAGGTAAGCCCCTTTAGCTTCTTTGTGGAAATTTTTCGGGTCGGAATTTTGTGCAGCAACTCCTGAAACCAGCCAAACGGGCACAGGAAGCCGCAGATGAATCGCCCCAGCAACACGCCCAGCAGAATAAGGAATCCCGTAATATAATACGAAAAAGCAAATTTTGACGACCCAACCACCGCTTGAAACGAGCCTATCGGACAAGCTCCCGATGCCGCCGGGCAGGAATAGCAATTCAGTCCGGGGACGCAAACGGCTTTTCCTTTTCCTTGATAAATTCCGCCCTTTAAAAAATTCGGCAGGTGGATGTTTGTTAGAAGTGTCGCTGCCGCTTGTATCAAACTACGAAAGCGTGACAAAATCTGTGATATGCCTTTTTTCTTAATATCAGGTTTCTTTCTATCCAATTCCGACACACTCCAAGCACAGTCTGATCGCCTTGCTAAGCACGGTGTCCGCCTCGCCGCGCAAGGCTCCGAAACAAATCATTGCCGCTGCACCGATAAGCAATGCAATTTGAAGCAAGGCTTTTTTTGATCGAATCAATGAAGTCACCCCTTTCTTTTGTGCCCTCATTATAGCACCGAGTATATAAAATCTGCGTTAAGAATAAAAACTTAACAAAAAACTTATGTTTGTGTGATATAATAAAATCGTTAAATAAGATGAAAAGTGAAAAGTGAGGAGGATTTTATGCATATTTTAGTTGTTGAAGACGAGAAGGTGCTGTGCGAAACAATTGTACGCAGTCTGCGCCGTCTTGATTACAGTGTAGATTCTTGCTATGATGGAAATGAAGCGATTGAGCTTCTCAGCATTGAGAGCTATGACCTTGTACTGCTTGACTTAAATCTGCCGGGCACGGACGGCATGACTGTGTTGCGCAAGCTTCGTCAAACAGACAGAGACACAAAGGTTCTGATTCTTTCCGCACGCAGTGAAGTAGCCGATAAAGTGGACGGACTTGATTCCGGAGCAAATGACTATTTATCAAAGCCCTTTCATTTAGAAGAGTTAGAGGCAAGAATACGCAGCCTGACACGGCGACAGTTCACGCAAAACGACGTGGTTCTTACATGCGGAGATATTTCTTTTGACACCAAATCACGCATAGCATCTGCCGCCGGGCTGAAGCTGACGCTCACTCGAAAAGAGTCGGCAATTCTTGAATACCTGTTGCTTAACCGTGGACGTCCTGTAAGTCAGGAAGAACTTATTGACCATGTTTGGGATAACAGCGTGGACAATTTCAGTAATTCGATTCGGGTACATATTTCCGCTCTGCGCAAAAAATTACGTGCCGCTCTCGGGTATGACCCTATTCGCAACCGTATCGGTGAAGGATATGTTATGGAGGACAACATCTTATGAGGAAGCTTTCTTTGCAATGGCGCATCACTTTGATGACCGCCGTCTTAATCGGCGTGACCTGCGTTGCCATGAACTGTCTTTTAAGCTTTTCCGGCAGACATTATATGGATTCCATCGGTTCCTATGTTTCGGCCTACAGCAACACAGACTCCGGAGAACCCGGTTTCTTTGATCCGGAACAGAAAAAGACGGATAAAGAGCTAACGATTGTTATACACGGTGTGCAGGATTCCTTTATCGTTACTAACTGGTACATTACGGCAGCGGTGACTCTTATCGGCGGTGTATTGGCATATTTTTTCAGCGGCCGTTCACTGAAGCCCTTGCGTACCTTTGCGTCTCAAGTTGAAAAAGTTCAGATGAATAACCTGACCGATATGAAAATAACCGAAGAAGTCCTACCGGAGTTTAGACAATTCAGCATATCATTCAACAGTATGCTCGACCGTCTCGACGAGGGCTTTACAGCTCAACGGCAGTTCACCGGAAATGCCGCCCACGAGCTTCGCACTCCGCTTGCACTTATGCAGGCTCAGCTCGATCTTTTTTCCGCAGAGCATCCCGATGTGCTGCCGGAAACGGCGGATTTTCTTTGCCTGCTGCGTGAACAGACGGAGCGAATGTCTCAAATGACGAAAACTCTCCTTGAGATGAGCGAGCTTCGCACGGTGCCGTGTACCGACCAAATAGAGATAGCTCCCATGGTTGAGGAAATTTTTGCCGATCTTTCTCCGCTGGCGGACAGAAACGGTATTGCTCTCGAATCTTGCGGGAACAGTGTTATGACCGGCAGCGATACGCTGATATATCGTCTGATTTTTAATCTGACCGAGAATGCCATACGGTACAATCGTCCGAACGGAACAGTGAGTGTTAAAACGTCAAAAGAGGGAACGCATCTTGTTATCCGTATATCTGATACAGGGCACGGTATCCCCGAACAGTACCGGGAAAGCATTTTTCAGCCCTTTTTCCGTGTGGACAAATCCCGCAGCCGCGAATACGGCGGTGTAGGACTTGGTCTGTCGCTTGTTTGGGAAATTGCCGCTCTGCACGGCGGTGATGTTCGGGTTGAAGAAAGTTCGGATGCCGGCACAACAATAGCTGTGAGAATTCCGACAGGATCGGCCGCCGATTAACCGTATAGTATTTTTATTGACATAAGCATATAGTCCCCGAAAGGCCCGACCGTCGGTTATATATGCTGCCTCGAATGTAAGAAACGAATAAAAATAACATTAAAAGATATTGCCCTCTTACCCTTATGTTAAGCGGTTTTCGGGAATAAAAAAGTCCACCGTAATTCTATCAAAA
>FR882056.1 GCA_000434915.1 Ruminococcus sp. CAG:563 | reverse complement strand
TGTTGTCCAGCCCTCCTGTTTCCAGCCGCTGATATCTACTCCCTTTCCAAACGCTGTTATCTGCTTCGTCGTCTCTCCGTTCTTAAATGTCAACGGAATCGTGTAAACAGTCGCCTTGTTCTCACCCGAATAGAAGTAGACGTTGACGATTTTGCTCCACTGTGCCGTTACGGTCACATTGCCGTAATTGCCCGCATCGATCTTTGCACCTGTGTAAAGCGTATCCTTTACCCAGCTGCCCTCTGCCTTTGTTACCATCCAGCCGTCAAAGACGTATCCTTCTCTCTTCGGCGTCGGAAGATTTATTGCAGACTCAATCGTGAACGTATCCGATGTCGGCGTTACGCTTCCGCCGTTCGGAATATAGGTGATTGTGTACTCTCTTGTCGTCCAATGAGCGTAAATCGTCTTATCTGCGGTGATGGTGTAGCTTGCGCCTGCATCGCCGATCTTGTTGCCGCCCGTGGCTGCATCATACCAGCCTGCGAAAACATAACCGGATCTCGTCGTCGTCGGAAGCGTTACGGCTACGCCCTGCCACTTTGCATAGAGGTTCGTTGTGCCGCCGTCGGTTGAATAGCCGTTCGGATTCTTTATGTTCTGACCGTCGATGTATTTAACTGTCGGTTCGGTCGTTGCAACGCCCTCTGCCGAAGCTGTCCAGCCTTTGAACGTGAGACCCCTGGTGTCGGAGTTTCTGTCGATTGTTGCAGGTGCTGCCGCCGAATCGTTCTTGTTGTAAGTCAGCGTTCTGTTGTTGACATATTTGTTCGCCGAAAGCTTCTGATAAACGTCATATGTGAACTGCTGGTTCGTCATATTTACGGTTGTATTCGTATTGCCGTTGCCGTTGAACTTAACATAGAACTTGTGCGGTGTCCATACAGTATAAATATTGTATGTTTCGCCGCCGCAATCCTTATACATCTGACTTACGGTCGAAGCCGAAAGTGCCTGTCCTTTATCGTAGGCCTTTGTTCCGCCCGAGGTCTTTGACCAGCCGCTGAACGTGTAACCCGTCAAGGTCGGTACGGTTGAGCTGATTGAAGAAGCCACGCCGAACTTAAGCTCCTGAGGATTCGGTGTCGGGAGATTGCCGACCGTGCCTGAGGTTACCGCTCCTGCACTGTCGTTCGGTCTGAAAGCATTGTATTTGAGACTGAAGGTCTTGGGCGTCCAGCGTGAATAGAGCTTCGTTGTTGCGGTAATTGCAGCATTGCCCACCGCATTTCCGTTGGCATCGGTTATCTGCGTGCCTGCGGCATTCCACCAGCCGAGGAACGTGAAGCCCTCACGGGTCGGCACATAAACATCGGTTATCTGCGAGCCGTGTTCAAGATCCTGATAATGAGCTGTAAGCTTCTCATTTCTTGAGCTAAGGTCATTGACATAAACCGCCGTTGCGCTTGCCGAACCTGTTACCTTGCTGACCCAGCCGAGGTATGTGCTTGAATCGGCTACATACGCTCCGTCGGAGAATATCTCTGTTCTTTGGAGCGAGATATTACCCAAGGTCAGAGTGCCGGGAACGGTTGAGCCGTCAACGCTGTTTTCGCTGAACCTTATCTGGTAATAGTTATTTGCCGGAACAGTGAATTGCATTGCAACCGTACCTGAGCCTGCCGGGACCTGGATATAAGCCGATGCGTGTGAAGTATAACTCGTTGAGGTTGCGTTCGGGTAGAAGAAGATAAACGGAGTTATCTGCATAGCCGTCGTCGCCTGATAGTCCATCAAAAGAGTATACTTCTTGCCTGCTTCAAGCGTTGAACGGTAGCTTGACAAATTATCATAAGTATTTGTGTAGCAATCCGTTCCGGTCGGCTTGAGAGTAATCGCTCTTGCGTCCGAGTCAAATGATGATGTGCCGCTAACCGTATTCATACCGTTTGAAGAAAGAACGATATTTCCGTCCGGGTCTTTGAGAACAACATTTTTGAGATCCAAATCCGCACGGAAGCGGTTTGCTCCGTCTTCATTGCAGAAATAGAAAATCATGTTAAAGAAATACTGTGTTCCTGCCGTAAACGAGCGTCTCAGCTCAACGGACTCATAGCCGTTGGACGGCTTTTTATTCTCGGTATAGCCTGTATTAACTCCGCCATTGTACCAATAGCCGTCATTCGTGCTGAAGCCGAGAACCACGGAATCGTAACCAGAATTGCCATGCTCTTCATTGAACTGCGAATAATAGTCGTTGATTCTGTACTCATAGCTGAGGGTATATTCGCCGGTTTTGGATGCGGTATAGGTGTTTGACTTAAAGGTATCAAAAACCTCGCCGTTGCCGTTAATTGATGATCTGTCATACTTAACATTGAGTGCGGTATCGCCCTCAATATCCTTTGCTATTGAATATGTATAAGGCTTGGTCTGATCCGATAACGGATTTGTCATCGCCTGACCCTTGCACGCCTTATACGAGCTCATCAGAATATCAAAGCTGTTGTTATTGCTTGCCTTTGAAACAAAGCTGTCAAAATCGAACTCGTTATCGAGCAGAAGTGCTTTTTCCGTCAGCGCCCAGTGAGCATAAACAGTCATGTCGCTGCTGCCCATTACGGATGAAGCCGTTACACGGTCGCCGCCGTCCGGAGCTGTGAACCAGCCGAGGAAACGGTAGTTATCACGAACGGGCACAGGCATTGTGCCGAGCTGATGACCGAACAACTGAACAATCGGGTTCGGAGAATAGGTCGCATTTCTTGCATCTGCCTTATAGAATTCAAGCTTAAATTTATAGTTATTAAAATTAAGCTTTGTAATGGAAGTGCCTGACGGTTCACAGAACTTTACCTGATAAATGAGGTTCTTTGCAAGGCTTGCCTGCGTTTCGGTTACCGTCATAGTTCTTGCCGAATCGGCAGACGAACCGTAGGTTTCCATCCAATTTCTGTTTGAGCCTTGCAGCTGCGTTCCGTTTGCATCTGCGAGATCTAAAGCCAATGCGATATATGAATTATTCGGATATTGCGGGCTGGTGCTGAACGACGTGCCCTCTCCGGTAACCGAGCCGCCTGTATACCTAAAGTCAAGCCTGTAATTTCCGGCGGATAAATTCTCCGGCAGCATAGATGTAAGCAGTGCAAACTCGCTGTTGGTTGTTGCTTTGCCGTTAAGCGTTATTTCGCTCGTTGACCTGTTGAATGAGACTGTTACGCCGTTCACCTCTTTTGACGTAATCAAATGATATGAACCGTTAGTGCTGTAATCTGTTACAAACAAATTATTAACTTTGCTCGAGCCGTCATTCGGGTCAAAATATATCTTGTTTTTATCAATAAAGTAGAAGTTGACCATCGTCAGCGAAGTATCATTGACTGCGGCTACCCACTCATAAGCAGTTGTATCTCCGTCAAACCTCGGAACGGTGATTGTTCCCTCTCCGTCGGTGAATACGGGAACGCCTCCCTGAAGCTCCATCTTTTGACGGGTGGTATTTGAAGCCGAGAAAAATGCCGGAAGAGAAGCAAGCGTTTTGCCGTAATAATCCGACGGAGCTATTGACTCGTTCGTCAACGCACACTTGCCGACATATGTATATCCCTCGTATGTATCGGGAGTGAAGTATACATTATCACGGGCGTCGTATGTTATTTCATACTGCTCGCCGCCATCAATCTCAATGATTTTGTAGTTGCCGTTGCCGAGCTTTTCAAGGCCGAGGTTGTATTCACGGGCTGTGCAGTCTCTCTTAAGAACCGTATTGCCCTCCTTAACAAGAGCGGCGATATTTGCGAGAAGCGCATTCTTAAGATTATTGATAGAGGTCTGGGTTGTGTAACCATCGTAACCGTCAACCTTATCGAGAACCGCACAGGCTTTTTTGTAGTTGCTGACAAAGCTTGCATATTCGTCTTTATTCTGATAATATCTGCTGTCAAAGTTGTTATTGTAAATACCGAAGTTTGCAAAATTCATCTGAGCAGTACGAACAGCAGTACGAAGGTCAGCTTTGTTAAGCTGAGTTGCCTTAAGTTTGAGAATAACCATTGATGTTGCCCAGTCCCTGTTCTGGTTATTCATCTGTCCTGTTTTTATCTGATATGTCTGTGTTTCGCCGGTAAGGAGACTGCGATTCCAGTTACCTGCATACTTTAATTCCTGTCTGTCATAAGCTTTATTTCTGTTATCGGGGTGTCCCATACCTGCGATATAGTAGTTGACGTTTGTCCACTCTTCACGCATTTTATTACCGTTATCCTGTTTTCCTGCGTAAGAGGTGGAATTTCTTCCGGTATAGTCACCGATCATCCAAGCACCGTTGTCTGATGTTGATGTTTCCTTATTATCGGTCATCTGCATTCCGACGCCGAGGTTGGGAATCTGGTTGAGGTTGGTGTATCGGCTGGTATCAATGTATATTCCGCCGACAGCTCCTGTATCAATGATAGTGGTTACATCATCATGTGCATAATAGTAGAAGAAGCTGGCAGTCTTTTTGTTAACGGTTGTACTTGCACTCAATGTTGCACTTGCGTTCATTGTCGTTGTCATCCAGTCCTGTGCCCACTTATTGCTGTAATCCTTATATTTGAAATATGAAGAACTGTTCGTTGCACTCGCAAAGGCAAGATACATGGACGTTGATTGCTTTCTGTAGTCCGGGGCAGTGACATTGTTATATGTAATGGCAACATTCTGGTTGCCCGAGGTTCCCATATCCGATATCTTGTAGTTAATGTCGCCCTTTACCGAGCCTGTATCATAGCTCATGAAAGGCATACAGGCAAAGCCCTTGTCTACAGTTGTATATCTCAGATACGAGGCCTGCTGATTTCCGTCACCGATAGTCGGCTTCGTTGCCTCCGCGTCTATCTTATGGAAGCCTGACATCCATGAAAGCTGGCTGTTATCATGGTTATTATTATCCGTACATCTTGTGATAACACCGGCGGCCGAAGAAATAACATACGGCTTATATACATATGTATAAGCAGTTACGGACTTCATATGGCCGTCCGACGCATCCTTAAAGGAAGCGGTCCATTCGATATAGTAACCCGTATCTCCGGCAGCAATACTCGGGCTGGTTGAATCCGTTGTAATCGTTGCTCTCTGATATTTGCCGACTGTCGTAAGGTCAAGGCTGGAAATACTTCCGCCGCTCAAGGTTGTCGGCGAGCTGTTGGTTATTGTTGAAGCCTTAATGTTTCTTGTCGTGAGAGTTACGTCTCCGGAAATATTGGCATACGAGAAATAGACATAACCGGTTTTCTCAAAGGATGCCTTTGCGCCCTTTCTGACGGTCGGGGCGACAGATGTATCCGATGTGTTTACCGTGTTCTGAATGAAATACTGGAAGTTGGATGATGTTTTGCTGATCCATGAATTTACTTTCGGAGCAAGATAAATTGCCTCCGGAGCATAGAAGTATACCGGAGCCGACAACGGTGTTGTTGTCTTCATGCTTACTTTGAGGTTTGTCTGTGCCGTTGAGATTGCAGATGCAGGATTAGTGTAAGAGCCTGCCGCCGCAGAGGAGACGCAAAGAGTCTTGACGTATGACTTAACATAGCCCTCAATCATTGACCAGTTGTTTGCCGATGTGTTGACACCTGAGTTGAGGAACTGGCTGTAATATTTACGAGCCGTAGCTTTGCTTGTGAGGGTTGCATTGAGCCTTACGGTCGAAATACCGGAGCAATACTCATCAAAACCGACAAACGGATTAAAACGAAGCGAATATTCAAAACGGATATAAGTTGAATAAACATTATTGCTGAAGGAAGCAATCTGAAGCTCTGTTCCGCCCGATGTCGTCTTTTTAAGATTGTTCTTCGCTGTTGTAATATTACCGTCGAGCTTGTAAAGTCCACGAACCCATGAACGGTCGTTCTTTTCATTTCCACGGTCAACGTCCGGACAGTAGATCGTCGGAGCTGTGTTCTGACTGCCGGCATTGTTGTCAACAGACTTGTTCTTTCTGAAATACTTTGCGGCATCGGAGGATGTGTAGGAAACATTTCTGATTGAGTTCAGATAGTTCTGGTTTGCACCGCCGTCGGAATCGAACTCTACAAATCCGGCTCTGAGATTCGGAACCTGTTTGAAATTCGTATATCTCGACGTGTCGATCATGATATCTGCCGCCGCATATCCGTAGCTGTCACCGTCAGTGCCCGGCTTACCGCCGAAATAACCTTTGCTGACCTTATCGTCGGTTATCAGATTCATGGGGTTGTATGACTGTGAGCTGTCCCACGGAGTATTATAAATTCTCGAACCTTCGCCGAAATAGATTCCGTTGGTTTTATATTTTGCAAACGCGAGAAGCACACCCGAACCGTCCGGGTTGAAATAATTATTATCAATCGGCATATCAAGTCCTCTGGGGTAAAGGCTTGCATTGAAATTGATAAGCGGAGCTGTGAGAGTTGAGCCGGTGCTGACCCACTTGGATCCGACATTGCCGCCCTTTACGGCATCCACACCTGTTATAAACGAATAAGTCGTTGACTCGGCAGGGTTACCGTTTATGCCGCCGTAGGTTCCGTAATAATACTGTCTTGTTGTCATACCTGCCTGAGCGAGCAGCGGGAATTTAATGCCCGTATAGGCATAGGTCGTGTACGAACCCGAAGCGGTCGTATACACGATATTCCAGCGGATAATATACTGCTTGTTATCCTCGAAATTTGCCATGGAAAGGCTCTTAATCGTCTTTGTAACAGTTGACGAAGAAGCCGACAGCGACTTATCCGACGACATGTATGAACCGTCAGTAAAAGCAACATTTGTTACCCTGTTTGCACTTGATGCATTGAGGCTTGCATCAAGAACGGTTATTGAAACAGTTACACTTCTCGCCGTTGCGCAGGAGAAGCTGAACACGCCGGTTTCTGAAGTCGGCTCGCTGACCGTGCCGCTCGACGTTGCGTTCAGAAAATACTCCGAGTCCTTTCCGCCTGCCTTGATATAGACAAGCTCCGGCATTAAGATATTGTACTTTGCAAAGGTGCTGGAATCGCTTCCTGCCTCTGTAAGCGCATGGTCGCTCTTGCTGACCAACGCTTCCGATATCACAGAACCGATATCGAAGAAGCAGAAGGTAGTCAAAAGCATAACAAGACAGAGCAGTACGCTTACCGTACTCCTCCCAAGTTTCGAAAGTTTTCTTTTCATGATATTTACCTCCCATGTTCGGAAACACACAAAATCCCAATGCACACGGTGCGTTTCCATATTAGATATTTAGAAAAGTTTTACTGTAAGATGAATCAACAATAGCCCACTTTCCCTATACATACATTTTTATATTATCATAATCAAACGCCAATTTCAACTATATTTTTATATTATTTAAAACTTTTTAGTGCATATATTGCACAAATTTTATCGAATAAAGTCATAATCGACATGATTCCGCCGTGATATTACAAGAGAGAATTATAATTTAGTAAATAGTATACAAAATTATTGCCTCCGTCATCGGTATGTTGTGAAAATAATACCACGCAGCCGACAGGCACAACATATAAAAAATTTTTCGATAAATGTACGTTTCACATGGGGCGATGACCGCATCGAACCGAAGACAGCATAAGTCAAGCCGCCCGGTCTGATTCAGGCCGAACGGCTTTGATTTTGTTTTATGACATGAGTTTTCAGTTTCTTTCTGCGATTTTTTTGAGATTTTCCCAACTGATTCGTGCCGACTCAAAAACGTCGAGCGGCGTCGAATCCTGTTCGATTATAATATACTCGATTCCCGAATCACGGCACGCTCTGTAACACTCGTCAAGATCAAGATTACCCGTGCCGATCTCGGCAAAATCACGAACAAAATTGCCCTCGGCATCCTTAATAATGCGATAATCCTTGAAGTGACACACGCTGATACGCTTGCCGAGCTTTCTGATATATGATGCAGGGTCAACTCCGCCCGTCTGCGCCCAATGTATGTCAAAAATGAAGCTTATCAGCTCAGGGTCAAGCTCCGTGAGCATCTGATAGCCCGTTTTGCCGTTCGGATATCTCATGAATTCGAAATGGTGATTATGGTAAGAGAAGGTCATGCCTGCCGCATGGAGCTTTTCGACAGCGGGGGTAAGCTCCTCAACCAACTTCTTGACGCCGTCCTCGCCACAGTACTTTTCTTCGATCCAGCCGATTCCGACATTCTTGCAGCCGAGAGCCTTATGCTCCTCGATAACCGCATCGGTGTCGTTGACGATTCTGTCGAACGAAAGGTGGGTTAAGCAAACCTCCATGCCGTGCTTTTTGCAAAGCTTCGCAACGTCATAGTTATTGAGAAAACCTATGCCCGATACCTGAACGGTATCAACACCCATATCCTCAAGCTTTGCAAGAACATTGTCGAGATCCTCAAGCGAATCTATTACCGAGTGAAAATTATAAAGAGTAAATCCGAGCTTCATAGTCATTCTCCAATCACAAATTTATTGTCACCGCAGATAACCGTAACCTTTATCGGCTTATCCGATTTTACCGTTATATTCGGCTTTTCGTTTTCGCCGCTTCTCGCCTCACAGATCAGGTCGGCATATGCGTCTCTGCCGACAGGAATACGCTTGATTCCGTGGCGTTCAAGATTCTTCACATGCCATACAATCTCGCTTTTCTCTGCGTGAACCTGAATTCCGAGAACGTATTCAATGAGCACGGTTATCGGAATGATTCCTGCCCAGCCGACGAAATCTCCCTTTGCCGGGTTGCCTGGGTTAGCCGATTCGGGGGCATAGTTTTCAAAGAATGTGCCCGTCTTGCGGTAAACCTCCATCATGTTTTCGTAGTGGTTGAGGGCGATTTCATGAGCGAGCTTTTCCCTGCCGCACTCGGAAAGACCCCTTATTACCATATAATTTGTCGGTGCCCAAACGCCGCCGTTCCAGTATGCGCCGTCGTCCGAATAATTGGGGTGATCTGCCGAAAGTGACGGCACACGGTGCGGACGCTTGAATTCCTTTTCATTTTCAAGATGAGCTATGAAATCGGCTTTTCTCTCCTCGGGTACACCGTCGGCGAGCAAGCCCCAGTAGCTTGCAATACTCTTGACCTTGAGCAGCTCACCGTTGCCTCTGCGGTCAAAATAGTATTTATCTTCCTCCGACCACATCTTTTCGTTGATGAATTTCGTCAGGTATTCAACCTCTTTTTGAAGCTCGTCAACGCCGTCTGTTATGTCAAGCTCCCTTGCCATTTTCAGAAGCTCCCTGCAGCTGAGAAGAGCCTGGAAGTTTGCGTCGATCCAGGACATAAAGCCGTGGTGGAATGTTTCAACCTGCCAACCCTCAACTCCGGGAACGGCTTCAAGGTCGGTTCTCGGCTGATTGTCCATTCCGCAGCCCCAGCCGCTCGACCAATAGGAACCGTCCTGCCAGCGATGGTAGTTACGCATCCATCTGTGGTAGCAGAGAAGCGGATAATAAACATCGGCAAGTCGCTTTTTGTCGCCGTAGTTCTGATAGTACTGCCACTCGCACCACGCAAGAATCTCGGGACCTGTACTTACGGGGTCAAGGCGGTGAAATTTCGAATAACCGTTTGTTTCATGGTACTGTCGGCCGATGAATCCGTCCGGCTCCTGCTTGCAATAGAAATCGTCGAGCGTGCCTTGGAATTTGAACACGCTGTCGCCGTATTTGCCGAACATCAGCATGAAGCAGCTGTCCCAAAGAAAGATGTCGCCGTTAAATGCGGCGTCAATGTACGGTGAAACAAAGCCGTTCTCCTCGGTCGGCTTGCCGAGATTTGAGAATGCGATTTTCCACGCCTTATAGTAGGCTTCGATTGAGTCGGCGTGACCGTCCCAAACAGGCTCGGGGAGCTTATCCTTGTTGCTCTCAAAGTCGGGCAAATCAGTCATGTTCGGTTTGCGGCCGATGAAGGAATTGTGCTTTTCAACGTCCTCAAGCTCCAAGAAATAATCTTTATATTCCGGCATATATTGTCCTTTCGTTTTGTTGATGATCGTTTTATTCCTCAACCATTCCCTGCAGTTCGTCCCAAAGAGAATATTTGTCAAGCAATTCATCGTTCTTTAAATTGAGCAGGTCGGTAAATTCGAGCAGCTTTTCATAGTCGGTCTGAATTTCTTCCGTATTCAGCTTTTCCTGAATATCCTCAATTTCTTTTTCAAGCGAGGCAATGTCATTTTCCGTTCTTGTCAGCTGAGTTTTGAGCTTTCGCTGTTGCGAAGCCTGCTCCTTTTTCAGCTTGTAATCATTTACCTTTTCAACCTTTTTCGCCGTATCCGTATTTACTGCGGCAGGCTGACGAGCCGCCTTTTTTTCAATATAATAGTCGTAATTGCCGAGGTATTCGGTAAATCCGTTCTCGTTAAGTTCCAGAATTCGTGAGCTGAGCTTGTTTATAAAATATCGGTCGTGGGAAACTATCAGCATTGTGCCGTCATAGTCGAGCAGGGTGTTTTCAAGCTCCTCACGGGAGAATGCGTCAAGGTGGTTCGTCGGCTCGTCCAAAAGCAGAAGATTGTAGCCGCCGAGCATGAGATTGAGCAGTGCGATTCTCGCTCTTTCACCGCCGCTCAGCTCGGAAATCTTCTTAAAAACGTCGTCGCCCTTGAAAAGGAACGCCGCCAATGCACTGCGAACCTGAGTTTGTGTCATTTTCGGATACTTTGACCAAACTTCCTCGATAGCTGTTTTGTTAAGGTCAAGCCCTGCCTGAACCTGGTCGAAATAGCCCTTAAAAAGATTTTCGCCGAATATAAATGTACCCTCGTCGGGAGAATACTGCCCCATCAGCGTTTTGAGAAAGGTCGTCTTGCCGCAACCGTTGTCGCCGAGAATGAACACCCTTTCGCCCCTCGTTATGTGCAGCGAAGCGTTGCGGAACACCGTCTTGCTGCCAAAGCGTTTTGCCAGCCCGTCGGCGATAATAACATCGTTGCCGCTGACGCATTTCGGCTCAAAGCGAAATCGGATTCGCTCAGCCTTGCTGTCGGGAACAACAAGCTGCTCCTTGATTCTGTCAATCTGCTTGAGCTTGCTTTCGGCGGTTTTGATGTTCTTCTCCCTGTTCCACTGCCTCTGCTGAGCCACAACGCCCTCAAGACGCTGTATCTCCTTCATATCCGTTTCGTATTTATCCTCAATCGCCTTTTGCTCGGCCTTCTTTTTTATAAGGAATTCGGAATAATTACCCTTGAAGCAACGCACCTTGCGATTTTCAAGCTCCACGGTCTTGTCCGTTATTTTATCGAGGAAATAACGGTCATGGGATATTACAAATATTGCACCGTTATAATTTTTCAGGAAGTTTTCGAGCCACTCAACCGATTTGATGTCGAGGTGGTTAGTCGGCTCGTCAAGAAGCAGAAGATTGCTCTTTGAAAGCAGGAGCTTCGCCAGCGCAACCTTGGAACGCTGACCGCCCGAGAGCTTATCCGTGGTCAGCCTGAAATCGTCCTCTGTGAATCCGAGACCGAGGAGCGCACTTCTTGTGCGGCTTCTGAATGTCAGACCGCCCTCGTTATTGAATTTAGTCGTCAGCTCGTCCTGAAGCTGTAAGTCTTTCTCCATGTCGCCGAGGTTATGCTCAAGGCGGTAATTGACCTGATTTATCTCAATTTCAAGGTTCATCAGGTCGTCAAAAACGCTGATAAGCTCATCGTAAAGGGTCATGCCCTTCTTTGAGCAGGTGTGCTGCTCCATGTAGCCGAGCCTTGCGTCCTTGCCGATAACGACTACACCCTCCGTCGGCTCAAGCTCACCTCTGATGAGCTTCAATATCGTGGTTTTGCCCACGCCGTTTGAGCCGATAAAGCCAACCTTCTCTTTATCGTTTATTTCAAAATTCACATTTCTGAAAAGCTCACGTTCGCCAAAGGAAAACGCAAGATTCTGAAAACTCAATACTGTCATAATACACTCCGAAATTTGATACAAACATTTTACAACATCGGAGGAAAGAAAACAAGTGCTAAAAAGAAAATAAACGGCCTCTTGCCGCAAAATTGACAAGAGGTCGTGATTAATTCCAATGATTTTCAACTGTAAATATCGTTGCCGTTTTTTTCTTCGTTAATTTCATAGACGGAAAGCCTGTCATTATTGACGAAGGCGGTGAAAATCCTGCCGATCGGCGGAAAATTACCGTCTTTCAACGCTTTTCTGAGCCAAACCTCATTCTTGCCACAGGCCTTGAGGTTCTCAAACAGAATTTCACCGTCGGAAACCACAACGATCGGAGAAGTCTCCTTTTCAGGATGCATACCCATGTCCTGCGGATTCATTGGCCTTAATGTCGATTTCGGAAGAAAGCTCAGCTGGCCGTTCGGCTCCATGACGACGGTTTGCAAGTCATCAATATTGAAATAGCCGTTGATTCTGCACTGGGTCAGGAATTCGTTCAAATCGAGCTTCGATTTCTTGAAATTCTCACGGTAAAGAGTACCGTTATCCATGAGAATAACAGCCTTGCCTACAAAAAACCTGCGGAATTTGATTGATTTATTTGCCAAAACAGAAAACAGCACCGCAAAAATGCCGTAAATAACAATGGCTACGGCAGGCTTCCAGCATTCTTCAAGCGGGCTGAACGCCATATCGGCGGCAATCGAGCCGATAGTTATGCCGTTGATGTAGTCAAAAAGGCTGAGTTGAGACACCTGACGCTTACCCATCAATTTCGCCAGGAAAAAGAGCTCAATGATTGAAAGAATAGCAGTTAAGCAAATTTTTAAAATTTCCATAATATCACCTACATTATTATTGACGCTTTAACGAATAATAACCGTGACGGATATATTTTGACATTCTTATTTCTCAACTCGCAAATATCAACATATTGTGTATTTAAAAATTACAATCTGCTTTTTGTACAATATGCTGAAAATAACACAACATTTATTTGACAATAACAAGCAGACCGCAAGATGTAGTTGTCGTATCTATGCCGATATATAATATATTGTGTTTTTTGTGATAAAATTCATTTTTTTATCCTGAATAAAAAAATATTGAACTTTGCCTTATTTAGTGTTATAATCTTAAAGGTTTTATAGTAAATATGGATATTTGCCATCTTTATGGCATAAATGAGAAAATTATCTTTTTACATATATATAGTAAATTTTAAGGAGTGTAACGGGTGGATAAGATATATATCAACGGCGGAAAGCCGCTCCACGGCGAAGTTACCGTCAGCGGCGCAAAGAATGCCGCTGTCGCAATTCTTCCGGCAGTTATCCTTGCACAGGATGTGTGCAGGGTCGAGAATATCCCCGACATCAGCGATGTTACGATGATGATAAGAATCCTTCATCAGCTGGGTGCAAAAATTACTAAGGTTGACGCAAACACTTACGATATAGATTCTTCAACAATTAATTCATACGTCGTTTCCCACGACATGACAAAGCATCTCAGGGCTTCATACTACCTCATAGGCTCTTTGCTGGCTCGTTTCGGCAGAGCTAAGGTTGCCATGCCCGGCGGATGCAATTTCGGCGTTCGTCCGATTGACCAGCACATCAAGGGCTTTGAGATCCTCGGCTCGACCGTTTCTCTCAAAGAAAACGCTATGATTGACGTTGAAGCTCCCGACCTCACCGGCGGACTTGTCTATTTCGACGTGGTTTCCGTCGGCGCAACTATCAATCTCATGCTCGCCGCCGTTAAGGCAAAGGGCCTGACGATTATTGAAAATGCCGCCAAGGAGCCGCATATCGTTGACCTTGCAAACTTTTTGAATTCCATGGGAGCAGACGTTCGAGGCGCAGGTACCGATGTTATAAAAATCCGCGGCGTTGAGCATATGCACGGCTGCACATATTCGATAATCCCCGACCAGATCGAGGCCGGCACATTCATGGTTGCCGCAGTCGCAACTCAGGGCAATGTTCTCGTTAAGAACGTTATCCCGAAGCATCTTGAATCAATCACCGCCAAGCTTATTCAGTGCGGCGCAACGGTTGAGGAATACGACGATTCCGTTCGTGTAATCGGCAACGGCAGACCGGGCAAATGCAACATTAAGACCATGCCTCACCCCGGTTTCCCGACGGATATGCAGCCTCAGTTTGCAACAATGCTTTCGATTGCCGACGGTACAAGCATAGTTTCCGAGGGCGTTTGGGACAGCCGTTTCCAGTACGTTGAGCAGCTCGCAAGAATGGGTGCAAATATCTCTGTCAACGGCAAGGCTGCCACTATCGAGGGAGTTGAATACCTCAACGGTTCCCCGGTTAAGGCGGATGACCTCAGAGCCGGTGCGGCAATGCTTATCGCAGGTCTTATCGCAAGGGGTACAACCTCGATTGAAAATATAGTATATATCGACCGCGGCTACGACAACGTTGTAGGCAAATTCCGCAACCTCGGTGCAGATATTGTCCGAGTCAGCGAGGAGGACAAGCCCAAGCCGCTGGAGAATACACAGGTAGGTTAAATTATAAGCTGATTATATGCCCCGAGCAAATCGGGGCAATATTTTTGTTATACAGGAAGGTACATATGGCACGTTTTTGTTCACTCTTTTCTTCAAGCAGCGGTAACTGCACATATATAGGCTCTTCAAGCGGCGGCGTGCTTATTGATGCCGGAGTGAGTGCAAAGCAGATTTCCCTGAAGCTCAGCGGCATAGGCGTCAGCGAAAAGGACATCGGTGCTGTTTTTGTTACCCATGAGCACAGCGACCACGTTAAGGGCTTGCGTGTTTTTGCTTCAAAATACAATATCCCCGTCTATGCAACCGAGGGAACGATTCGTGAGCTTGAAAAAATGGGCATTATAAACGGCAAATTCCCTGTTTTCCCGATTGGCAGCGGCATTGAATGTAACGGTCAGCTTGTTGTTCCGTTCCGTACCTCGCATGACGTTGCCGAAAGCTGCGGCTATTCGGTCACAACGAGCGACGACAGAAAAATATGCGTTGCGACGGATACCGGAATCGTCACCGGCGAGATGAGAGCGGCTCTCACGGGCTGCGACCTTGCGCTTGTTGAGAGCAACCATGATATCGGAATGCTTCGCAACGGCAGCTATCCCTATCTCCTGAAACGCAGAATTCTCTCCGACGTCGGACATCTTTCGAATATTGCATGCGGCGATTTTGTCACCGAGCTTGTAAAAAGCGGCACAACAAGGCTGGTTCTCGGCCATCTGAGCAAGGAAAATAATATTCCGTCGTTGGCATACAGAACGTCAAAATCGGCACTTGACTGCATGGGTGCGACAGAAAACAGGGACTACATACTCAAGGTTGCAGGCTCTGAGGAGCCGGAAATGGCGGTGCTTTGATGTTAGGCGTTACGATAATCTGCGAGGCGAAGCTGAAAGAAAAGTATCTCCGGGACGCATCGGACGAATATGTTAAGCGGCTCGGCTCTTATTGCAGGCTGAATATCATCGAGCTTTCGCCGAAAAAGCTCCCCGAAAATCCGTCCGAGAGCGAAATTGCCAATGCTTTGAATGCCGAGGGCAGGGAGATACTTTCTAAGATTCCTAACGGTTCAAAGGTCTTTTCAATGTGCATCGAGGGCAGGCAGCTCAGCTCCGAAAAGCTCGCAAAGGAAATTGACTCCTGCGGCGTGCTCGGCTTCAGCAATGTTGTTTTCATCATCGGCAGCTCATACGGCCTTTCCGATGAGGTGAAAAAGCGTTCGGATTTCAGACTTTCGATGTCAGAGATGACATTTCCGCATCAGCTGGCAAGAATCATGCTGCTTGAACAGATTTACAGAGCCTTTCGCATAAACAGCGGCGGGAAATATCATAAATAAGGCGATTTGCAAAAAAAATTTATTTAAAGTCTTGACAAGAGAAAAAAGTCATGTTAAAATTCGTACAAATAAAATATTTAAAGACGATGACGAAGAGGACTTAAAGCGGTAGCTTTTCAGAGAGTCGGCGGCCGGTGAAAGCCGATAAGTGAGTTTTGAGTTTGTAGCTTCTGAGTCGGAGGGAAGAAAGATTTTCAAGTAGAACCCTCTCGTAAGGCTGCGTAAAAGCATAGGACTTGTTGGAGTCTGAAGTGGCGTTCATTGAACGCAATTTGAGTGGTACCGCGGGTAGTAAATCAGTAATTACAACTCGTCTCAAGGCAAAGAAGCCTCGAGACGGGTTTTTCTTTTTCTTGACGGATCTTTTTCCGTTATACAGCCCAAAGCTCCCTCGGCATATAAGAATATAGCCTTCGAGACCTTTGAACTGTCTAACGAAAAAATCTCTCGTCAAATAGGTTGTATCTTTTCCTATTATACAGCCCAAAGTTTTAATCAATACTAAACATACTTTTATTGTCTGAAAATCTATAAAATAATGAAAGGAACGGTCACAAATGAAAGAAATGACAGGCTTGAATTTTAAGATCAACGAGATGGCTCAGCGTATCAAGGAGCTTCGTGAAATCGTGGGCTTTACTCCTGCCGACATGGCGGAAAAAACCGACATGACCATCGAGGACTATATCGCTTGCGAACGTGGCGAAAAGGATCTCACGTTTGCTTTCCTGTACAGATGCGCAATAGCGTTCAACGTTGATGTTAACGATATTATAGAGGGTAAAAGCCCCGTTCTTGCGTCATATACGGTCACAAGAAGCGGCGAGGGTCTTGAAATCGACCACGCTCACGGCATGGAGTATTACAACCTTGCGGCGGCGTTCAAGAATAAGATTTGTGAACCGCTTTTCGTTAGGTGCGACCCGAACGAGGGCAGCGACGATATTGCCCTCACAACCCATGAAGGCCAGGAGCTTGACATCGTTGTCAGCGGCACGCTGAGAGTTCAGGTCGGCAACCACGTTGAGATTCTTCACCCCGGCGATACGATTTATTTTGACAGCTCAACGCCCCACGGCATGATTGCCGTTGACAAGGAAGAAACAACCTTCTACGCTCTCGTTTTCAACCCGGCCGGTGAGGTTGTTACGCCGAAGAACACGATTGACGATGAATCACCCAAGCGTTCGGGCACGGGCAAGCGAATTTACCACAACTTCATCCATCCCAAGGAGGACGAAAACGGTAAAGTTCTTTCGCTCTCATACGAGAATGAGGATAAGTTCAACTTTGCATTCGATATCGTTGACGGACTCGGCAAGAAGCTTCCCGATAAGCTTGCAATGCTTCATATTGACAAGAACAAGAATGAACGTCGCTTCTCATTCAAGGACATGATGGAATATTCCGCTCAGACGGCGAACTACTTCAAATCGCTCGGCATCAAGAAGGGCGACAGGGTTATGATTGTCCTCAAGCGTCATTATCAGTTCTGGTTCTCGATTCTTGCGCTTCATAAGATAGGCGCAATCGCAATCCCGGCGACACACCTGCTCCAGGAGCATGACCTTGACTATCGCTTCAATGCGGCGGGAGTCAGCGCAATTATCTGCACCTCGGACGACGACACGGCGCATCAGGTTGACCTTGCGGCGAAGAACTCCCCGACGCTCAAAACGAAGATTATCGTCGGCGAGCCGAGAGAGGGCTGGCACGACTTTAACGACGAGGTTAAGCTCTTCAGCAAGGAATTTGAACGCACCGAGGACAGTGCCTGCGGCAACGACAAGATGCTCATGTTCTTCACCTCCGGCACAACGGGCTATCCGAAAATCGCAACTCACAACTTTAAATATCCGCTCGGCCATTTTGTAACGGCCAACTACTGGCACTGCGTAAATCCCGACGGACTTCATCTGACAATCTCCGACACGGGCTGGGCAAAGGCTCTTTGGGGCAAGCTCTACGGACAGTGGCTTTGCGAGGCAGGCATATTTGTTTACGACTTCGACCGCTTCCACGCTTCCGACATTCTGCCGATGTTCAAGAAGTATAACATCACAACCTTCTGCGCACCGCCGACTATGTACAGAATGATGATCAAAGAGGACCTCACCAAGTATGACCTCAGCTCAATCGAGCATGCTACGATTGCAGGCGAGGCACTCAACCCCGAGGTTTTCCGCCAGCTCAACAAGCTCACCGGTCTCAAGGTTATGGAGGGCTTCGGCCAGAGCGAGACAACACTCGTTGTCGGCAACCTCTTCGGTTCGGAGCACAAGCTCGGCTCAATGGGCAAGCCTGTTCCGACCTTTGACGTTGACATCGTTGACCCCGACGGAAAGAGCGTCGGCGTAGGTCAGGAGGGTGAAATCGTAATCAAGGCCGAGCGTGACAAGGTTCCCTGCGGACTCTTTATCGGCTACTACGGCGACGAGGAAAAAACCTCCGAATGCTGGCATGACGGACTTTACCACACGGGCGACGTTGCATGGAGAGACGAGGACGGCTTCTACTGGTATGTCGGCCGAATTGACGACGTTATCAAATCCTCCGGCTACCGCATCGGACCGTTTGAGATTGAGAACGTTATCATGGAGCTTCCGTATGTTCTTGAATGCGGTGTTTCCGCCGCTCCCGACGAGGTAAGAGGTCAGGTTGTTAAGGCTTCAATCGTCCTTACAAAGGGCACGGAGCCGACCGAGGAACTCAAAAAAGAGATTCAGACCTACGTTAAAGAGCATACCGCACCTTATAAATACCCGAGAATCGTTGTATTCAAGGATGAGCTTCCCAAGACAACGAGCGGAAAAATCATCAGAAATAAGCTGTAAAAAATTCAAAAGCACGGTACGATACCCATTCGTGCCGTGTTTTATTATCACCCAAAGCTTAACGGCTGTGCCTTGATTGACACAGCCGCTTTTTATTGGAATATAAATTTTATCTTATCCGCTTCGATTTCACGGATTTTTCCGTCCTTTTTATCCGATATCGCCGTACATTCGGTTTCCGGAGTGCGATATTTCAGAATGTAGTTTTCGCCGCTTGTTCTTGCCGATTCGGGCACGGTATAGCACACGGTTTTCAGCACCGAATAGAGCCTGATAAACGGGCAAAGGCTTTCCATTCGCTCCGTTGTGCAGTCAATTTCCATGCCGTCATAGCCGAGCCGACAGCCGCTGTCGTCAACGCTGATTGCTATCCCCTTTATCGGCGAAAGCATTTCGACACTCATCACCCCCGTCTCGGCGTAATTTATCCTCGCCGAATAGTCCGTATCATTGTAGCTTGCACTGACAATTCCGTTCGGCCTTAACGGTGTGACACTCTCTTTTTTCACTTTTTTGCCGCACGAGGGCAGAAATATCATAATGCATACAAGCAATACAGCAAGGCTTTTCTTCAAATTTATCCCCGATTATTCAAAATTTGAAAGAACCTCCGCTATTTCGCCGATCATTTTTGTCGGAGTAACTCCGTGCATGGAGTATTTTTTCTGTACGTTATCTCCGCAAAGTCCGTGCACATACACGCCGGCAATCGTTGCTGACTGCAAGCTCATAGACTGACAAACAAAAGAGGAAATTATACCTGCCAAAACATCACCCGAACCGCCGGTTGCCATTCCTGCATTACCGGTACGGTTTATGTACACGCTTCCCGACGGCCCCGCAACAACGGTATTTGAACCCTTGAGGACGAGTATGCAGCCGTACCGGGTTGCAAAATCCCTTGCAGCCTTGACCCTGTTGCTCTGAATTTCTTCAATGCTCAGGCCTGTAAGTCTCGCCATCTCGCCCGGGTGCGGAGTCAAAATCAGCGGAGCGGAGGTTTCTTTCAATATATTTATATTAAATGAAACCGCATTTATTCCGTCTGCGTCGAGAATGATCGGTTTTTTTACGTTTGCAAGAATTCCGTTGACAAGGTGCACCGTGTCCTCGCAAAGGCCGAGTCCGCAGCCGAGAAGCACCGCCGTTGATTTATCGGCAAGCTCGATAATACGCTGCAAATTATCCGCCTTAAGAAATCCGTCGGCCGTTGAGGGCATCGGATTCATCAGCGGCTCCGTAAGCTTTGACGCAATCGCAGGATATGCCGGCTCCGGGAACACACACTCTACTATTCCAACGCCGCTTTCAACCGCCGCATTCGCCGCCATGACCGCTGCGCCCTGCATACTGCGGCTGCCGCAAACGCTCAAAAGTCTGCCGAAACTGCCCTTGTTTGCAACAGGGTCTCTCGGCTTAAAGAATCGTTTTATCTCGTTATGCTCGGCGGAAACAATCACATCCGAGCCGACAGCTTCATAGCATTTTTCATCAATGCCGATGTCAATGAGCGACACGATTCCGCACTGATCCGAAGCCGGTTTAAGAATATGCACCGGCTTGTAGCAGGTTATCGCAAGAGTGTAGTCCGCCTTGAAGAAGTCGGATTTTATCTCGCCGCTGTTGCCCTCAAGTCCGCTCGGAACGTCAACGGCAAATTTTTTTGCTCTCGACTTTGCTATATCATTGAAGAATTTTGATGTTGTTTCATCGAGCTTACCGTGGAATCCGATTCCGAAAACGCAGTCGACAATCGCCGTTGCACTCATGCATGCCGAAACGCAGGCATCATAATTCTGCGTGAGGTCAGAGACCAGCACGGGCTTATCCTCAAGATAAGCATACATAATTTTGGACTCATATGCCGTGGGATAGCCGTTAGTCAGCACAAGGCGGATTCCGTAGCCCTTGTCGCTGAGATTTTTGGCGATAACAAAACCGTCGCCGCCGTTTTTACCCGAGCCGCAGAGCACAGCGACCGTCTTTGCCGCAGTGTTCAAGCCGACGACGGTTGAGTGAATTTTTTCGGCGCAGGCATTGCCGGCATTTTCCATCATCTCGACATACGAAAGTCCGTTGACATCCGCATTTTCCTCGATGACACGCATCTGTTCACAGGTGTAAATGAGCATATTGAGTCTCCTTGAATTGTGTTTGTTATGTAAAGTAATTTTGTATATTTATCAGCCATCCCCTTTTTGGGGAAAGCGTTGGTAGATTTCTGCTGACCTTAAGTTAACGGCATTGCCTACATTGGCGCCAAGGTTAAATTTCTAATTAATAAAGGGCGAACAAAAGTCAGTCTCCCCGAGCCATCATTCAGCATTGCAAAGAATTATTACAAATTCTCCACATACCAGTCAATCGCAAGCTTCAATCCGGAATCAAAATCGTAATCCGGGTCATAGCCGAGCATTTCACGAGCCTTGGATATATCGGCGTTGGAATGCTTGATGTCCCCTGCCCTGTCCGGGCCGAAATTCGGCTCAATATCCTTGCCGAGTGCACGGGTCAGCGAATGATAAATATCAATCAAATATTCACGTCCGCCGTAGGCTATGTTGAATGCATTGCCTGCCGCCTCGTGAGGTGCAAGGCAAGCCTTAAGATTCGCTTCGATAACATTCTCAATATATGTGAAATCTCTCGATTGCATTCCGTCGCCGTTAATTGTCGGCGTTTCGCCGTTCATGAGCATCTTGATAAACTTCGGAATAACCGCCGCATAAGCTCCGTCCGGGTCCTGACGTCTGCCGAAAACGTTGAAATACCTCATTCCGTAAGTGTCAAGACCGTAGAGCCTTGTATAAAGCTTCGCAAATTCCTCGTCAACTCGCTTCGTCAGCGCATATGGTGAGAGCAAATTGCCCTCCTGTCCCTCTTTTTTCGGAAGAACGGGATGATCGCCGTAAACGGAAGAGCTTGAAGCGTAGACAAATTTTTTAACTCCCTGCTGTCTCGCCGCTTCCATCATATTGAGCGTGCCCATGATGTTATTCTTTTCATAAAAGAGCGGCATTTCAATGCTTCTCGGCACGCTGCCCCACGCCGCCTGGTTGAGAACATAATCCACGCCCTCACAGACCGCCATGCATGTGTCAAGATCTTTGATATCGCCCTTTATGAATGTGTAATTCGGATCGTCAAGGAAAAGGTCAACGTTAGCCTGCTTGCCCGTCGAAAGGTCATCGAGGCATTTGACCTTGTATCCCATTTTCAGTATCGCTTCGCAAAGATTAGAGCCGATAAAGCCTGCTCCGCCCGTTACGAGAAAAACCGAATCCTTCGGAAATTTTAAATCTGAATATCCCATATTGTCATCCCTTTACAGTCTCCAATAGTTGAAGCCAGCTTTTTCAAATTCATCTTTATCGTAAATTCCTTTAACGTCAAAAAGAATCTTGTTTTCGTTTTTGTCGGAATACATCGCCTTTATATCTTCAACGGAATATTCCTTGAAATCGTCATGATCGACGGCCACGAGAACCGCATCAAAATCTTTAAGCTCGGCTTTTGAAACAAGGTCAATGCCGTATTCCCTCTTCGCCTCCGCCTTGTCCGCCACGGGGTCATATACAGAGGTATGAATCTCATATGAACCAAGCTCGTTCAGAATGTCGATAACCTTTGTGTTTCTTGTGTCGGGGCAGTTGCCCTTAAAGGTAAGACCGAGCACCAGAACGTCAGCGTCCTTGACCTTGACATCGGCATGAATCATCTTCTTGACAAGCTCCTGAGCAACATATGCACCCATGCCGTCGTTTATTCGTCTGCCTGCCAAAATTATCCTCGAGTGATAGCCGATCTGTTCCGCCTTGTATGTCAGATAGTATGGGTCAACGCCTATGCAATGTCCGCCGACGAGGCCTGGTTCAAAGCTCAGGAAATTCCACTTTGTTCCCGCGGCTCTCAGAACGGCCTTTGTGTCAATGCCCATTCTGCTGAATATCATTGAAAGCTCATTGACGAATGCAATATTTATATCACGCTGGCTGTTTTCGATTACCTTGGCCGCCTCCGCAACCTTTATGCTCTCGGCACGGTAAACGCCGGCCTCAATAACAAGGCTGTAAACATCTGCGACCGTTTCAAGGGTTTCGTCGTCCATTCCGCTGACGATTTTCACTATATTCTCAAGTCGATGATTCTTATCGCCGGGATTGATTCTTTCGGGCGAATAACCGATTTTGAAATCAACGCCGCATTTAAGACCCGATTCCTTTTCAAGAATCGGAACGCAGATATCCTCCGTTACACCCGGATAAACCGTGGATTCATATACAACAACAGAGCCTTTTGTGAGGTTGCGACCGAGCACCTTGCTTGCGCCGATAACGGGTGAAAGGTCGGGAACCTTATCGGGACGAACCGGAGTAGGCACGGCTACAATATGAAACCTTGCCTCTCTCAGTCGGGTTTCATCGCTCGTGAAATCGACATTGCATTTCTGTATAGCCTCGTCGCCGACCTCCTTCGTCGGGTCCTTGCCGCCGATATAGGTTTGGATTTTCTTATCGTTTATATCAAATCCGATAACATCAACCTTTTTGGAAAAAGCAACGGCAATGGGCAGTCCGACATAGCCGAGACCGACCAGCGAAAGCTTTTCTTCTCTGTTGACAATTTTATTGTATAAATCCATTTTTCAACCCTCCGTGAAAAATTTGACAGTCACTGATTATATTTATTTAATTATATCATTTCGAGCTGATTTGTGCAATAAAAAATCGCAGTTTTTGCGGTTTGTGGCGTTGTTTTCGTTGCAAAACAACAGATTTTGTGATATTATAGGTTACAGAATATAAGCGGAGGCACGAAAATGAGCAATAACATTTCAATTAAGACAAGAGCGGTCGGCGGCTTTGACAAAAAGCAGGTGGACGAATACCTGAACTCGCTCGCCGAGGAATACGAAAAGTCGGTTTCAAAAGAGGATATTGCCAAGCTTCGTGACGAGATAGCCGAGCTGAAAAAATCACTTCGTGAGAAGGATAAAGAGCTTTCCGAATTGAAAGAAAAGCTCGACGGGTTTGATAAGGGCGGCGAGAATAAGCCCGATTTTGACAATCTCAGCAGCTCGGCGAAGAAATTTACCGACGCTCATAACGAGGTGGTTCGCATTGCCGATGAAACCTGCAAGTATATAAACTCAACAGAGCGTAAGCTCCCCTCCCTGCTCAAAAACCTTTCGGCCGTAACCAAGAATATCGACAGTCTCAATGACGAGCTTTCGGAAATCACAAAACAGCTTGATTCGATTGAAATCACTCCGCCGCTTGAGGTTGAAGCTCAGGCAAACGAACCCGAGGAGTTCAATATTTTCGATCAGGATTTTGACAGTTAAAAAGCAGAACCGCCGTTAAATCGACNNNNCCCCCCCCCGCCGTTAAATCGGCGGTTTTATTTTTCGCTTTCTGCAAACTTTCCTTGCCTCCCCTGCAGGGGAGGTGGCGTGACGAAAGAACGATAGAGGGATTATTTTAAAATAAGAGGGAATAAAAAATGAAAAGAATTGGTTTTATTTTAATGCTTTGCAACGCAAAGCCACCGTTTCTTTTCGATTTTCATTTTTGTTTTTCTCTTGTATTAAACCCCTCAGTCAGCTTCGCTAAAAGGGAGCCAAGCCGTTTTTCTGCTGACTTTATGATTGAATCATGAAATTTACGTTACGCTCAGCCTCCCCTGATTGCTAGGGGGGTGTCTCGAAGAGACGGTGGGGTTAAAGAGAAACAAGACGGAAAGTTGGAGAAAGCTGATTTTCAGATTAAAACGCCTGTCTTTTCGCAGAGACAGCCATCGGTCGTTCGCTTTTGTTTTCTTCTGACCTCTTGGGTCGAAGTGGGCTTCAACCCCTACGGATTGTTCGGTTTTTGCACATCATCGTAGGG
>FR882055.1:1665-15581 GCA_000434915.1 Ruminococcus sp. CAG:563 | reverse complement strand
TCTTGATTTTTACTCAATCATACCAACTCCGTTTTTTATATATAATAAACCAAAATGACATTATTGTAAATACTTTTATTATAAATATATATTGACAGAACATATCATATAAAGGTATATTTAAATTAGAGAATTGGGAGGTGATAGTGGTGCTTTTTAGAATGATTTGAATTGTACGATATCTTTTAATTACTTTAAAGGAAGCCTTAAGATGATATAGACATTTAATTTTTGAGCTATTATATGTGTTAAGATTATTGAGGATGTATTTAAGGTGAGGTTAATATGAAAAATTACAGTATTTCTATGAAAGTGATTGCGGTTATTCTGACGGTTATAATGATTGTTGGAATTCTTCCTATGACGGTTTTTGCGCAGGAATTTAATGAAACTCAGCTTATGAAAACGGTTGAGATTGAGTCCGATAAAAAAGAAAAGTCACCGATTGTCGGCGAAGTGACTGACAAACGAGACGAAAACACAAAGGTCTTTGAGAGAAGAGACGGTTCCTATACGGCGGTCATTACTTCTGAGCCTATTCATTATGATGACAATGGCGAGTGGAAGGAAATCGACAATACTCTTGTCAAGACAAATAATAAGATTACGAACAAGGAAAACAGCTTTTCGGTTGATTTTCCGAGGTTGGATACGCTTTTCTTGGCTTTACCGATTTCATGGGAAGGCAAAGTTGCACAGTATGCAGGACGGCTTCACAGAGATTATCCGGGCAAAAAGGATGTTCGAATTTATGATTATGTAGATATACATGTACCGATTCTCGAAAGAATGTATCAAAAAAGATTAAAGGGTTATGCTTCGATAGGTTATAAAATCAGAACCGAAGGTAAAGAGAATTCGGCTCCCGAAATAATTTACAACAATGAAAAATATTCTGACGTTTTCTGCAAAGATATAATGTCGGCGCATGATGAAATTCTTATAGTCAGTCCGGTTTTGAGATAGACTGCTGTTCGACGAATTGTGAAATATTTGTCAAAGGCAATCTCTTTCGGAACAAGCGTGAAGATGATAACAGTCTCACCTACAGAACTAAAAGATTCGGCTAAAAAAACAATGGAGGATAGCATTACTTTACTAAGAAGTTGCGGAGTGAGTTTAACTCACAAGCCCAATGTCTATCAAAATTTTGTTGTAATTGATAATCGAATTGTTTGGTACGGCAATGTTAATTTTTTAGGCTATGATTCGGCGGAGTCAAATGTATTGCGTCTTGTAGGCACTGATATTGCTATGCAATTAAAAGATACATTGGTGGATCGGAAGAATTTGAGCAAATAAGCGGTTCGGCTTAGTCACATTTAAAACGAATAGAAAAATCCGCATCCCGATACTCACAACATTGAACTACAAGGTTGTTAAAGGAGATGTCGTTTTTATCTGCAAGAGATTGTAGCTTTTCAATAAGTGGATCAGGCATTCTGATTGTTTTGCTTGATGATTGAATTTCTTTGTATTTTAAACATATGTATCACCTCATGTAAATTTTATTGTATATTTTAGATAAAATACACTAGCAAAAATACAAGTAAAATTTACTTGCAAGAAATGATTTGTTGTGCTATTATATAAACGATTATAAATACTATATGCTAATTATAATTTAATAAAAAGCAGGAAGGAGAAAAGACATGAAAAGGGGACTTAAAAGAGTAGCTTCTGTATTTATCAGTATTGTTTTGTTGTAAATTTGGTAGAGCGTTTAACGAAAATGAGGTTGAATCATTTAATCCAATCGCAGATGCGATGATGCATTATGATGAAGTCGTAGCCTCTCCAAAACAAAAACGGTTATGTTGCCCAAAATGCAAATCAAATCATTTGCAGGCTATAGTGGAGACAGCAACCTCTGCAAGAACAATAGGAAATGGTTATTCTCCCGCAAAAGGTTGTTTAGGTTC
Organism: Ruminococcus sp. CAG:563; assembly: GCA_000434915.1. Lineage (GTDB taxonomy): Bacteria > Bacillota > Clostridia > Oscillospirales > Acutalibacteraceae > CAG-488. Next base: position 13,659 of record FR882055.1, on the reverse strand, counting down.
CTTGCTGTTTGGATCCGGGGGATGGCTTCTTGGGGCGTTGGGACAGCGGCAAAGAACAATAATTGAAACTCAAAATCGAAATTATTGGATTTGCAATGATTGCGGATATAAATTCAGAAACACAGAAGATTGGCACGAAGAAATAAAGAAAAAAGAGCAAGCTGTGAAAGTCAACCTTGTGTTAACAATCTTTTTTATTATCGTTGCCATGTTACTGTTTACAGGCGGTGAAGTATCCTCAGTTGTTGGCATTGTGTTCTTGATTATTGGAGCGGTAAATGCTATCACTTTTTTCCTAGGAAAAACAAGGATTCGAAATGAACTTCAACATCTTGATGATCTCGAAAGTTCCTCTATGGAGTAATTTAGTAAGCAAAAGATTTTCAAAAACAGTTGGGAAAACCCAGAAAACTGCGATTTGATAAACAAAGAATAAGGAGTATGACAAACATGGGCAGTTTATTTCAGGATATGCTAGGCAGCGACGGTCAAATGATCGATACAAATGTTGATATCGTTTTTGTGATCGATGCCACCGAAAGCATGTAGCCGTTAACTATAAGTTTACAAAAAATTTACATTTTGGAATAAGCTTTTGGTAATCAAGGAGAATTTTATATGAAGAAAAACAACAAACCGGTCAGGGAATACTATACTATCGACTTAGTACATATTTTTAAAACCCTTTGGCAGAGAATATGGCTGATTGTCTTGGCAGGCATAATTGCCGCAGGAATCGGATTTTCCGTGTCGGCATTTTTAATCAAGCCGGAGTATTCCTCATCAATAATGCTTTATGTCAACAACAGCTCGTTTTCGTTGGGCAACACGAGCTTCAGCATCAGCTCCTCCGAAATCACCGCCGCACAGAGCCTTGTTAAAACATACGGCGAGATTCTCAACAACCGCTCGACCCTTGAGCGTGTTATTGAAGAGGCCGATGTTCCGTATTCGTATAAGCAGTTGAGCAAAAAAATTCAGTCCGGCCAGTCGAACAATACCGAAATCATGAGGGTTGACGTTACAACCAACGACCCTTACGAGGCCGCAAAGATTGCAAACTGTATCGCAGAGGTTCTTCCCGTAAGAATATCGGAGATTATTGACGGCGCCTCCATGGAGGTTGTCGATGCCGCAGTGCCGAACCTTGAAAAGGTTTCACCGAGCATAACTCAATATACCGCCGTCGGTCTGATTTTGGGAGTGTTGCTTTCGGCATTGGCGATTGCCGTCGGAGCCTTGATGGATGACACTATCCACGACGAAGAGTACATCTTACAGACTTATGACTACCCGATTTTGGCGAAGGTTCCCGATCTTTTAGGCTCGGACAAGAAAAAGTACGGCTACTACAGCGCCAAAAAGAAAACCTCGAAGAATTCATAAGGACGGTATATAGACATGGGATTATTTAAAAATAATAAAACAAGCGCTGTTTTTACCGAAAAGGATTCAAGAAAGACTCTGCACAAGAACCTTGAATTTACAGCCATTGAACAGTATAAAATTCTCAGAACAAACCTTGATTTTACCCTGCCCGAGGACGTTAAGTGTCCGATTATCGGCGTAACAAGCTCGATGAGAGGAGAGGGAAAAAGCACGACCGCAGTCAATCTTTCATATGTTCTCGCCGAAAAGGGCGATCCGGTTATTCTTATTGACGGCGACCTGAGAATTCCTTCAATCGCAAAGAAAATGAACATCGAATCCACACCGGGTCTTACCGACCTTTTGATGGGTCACGGTGCTCATATGCCGGATTTCCGTTCGGCATTGCTGAAGAACTGGTACATATTGCCCTCGGGAGAAATTCCGCCGAACCCGTCGGAGCTTCTCGGCTCTCGCAGAATGGAATTTATCCTCGACAGCCTTCGTGAAAGCTTCGATTATATCATCATTGATTTGCCGCCCGTCAACATCGTTTCGGACGCATTGTCGATAGCCTCACTTATCGACGGTATGGTAGTCGTCGTTCGTGAGGACTACACCGAAAAGAAGGAATTGGAGCGTTGCTTCAGACAGCTTCAGCTTTCTAACGTCAATGTTCTCGGCTGCATTTTGAACGAATCGAAGAACGACGGCGGATCTTACAAGAAATACAGAAAGCACAAGTATTATAAATACTACAAATACTATCAAGGTTCCTCGAAGAGTGATAGAAAATGATTGATTGGCATTCTCATATTTTGCCCGGCATCGACGACGGAAGCGGCAGTATCGAAGAAAGCCTTGCGCTTTTGAAAATGCAGCGTGAACAGGGAGCGGATACCGTAATCGCAACTCCTCATTTTTTCGCCGACGATGAAACGGTTGATGAATTCTTAGCCCGCAGGCAGGAAAGTCTCGACAGTCTGCTTTCAGCGGCTCGGGACGAAATTCCCCGTATAATCTGCGGTGCCGAGGTCAAATATTATCCGGGTATCGGAAAATTGGAGTCGTTGAGCAAGCTCTGCATCGGTGAAAGCAATCTGATTTTGCTTGAAATGCCGATGGGTAAATGGACGGAATATACGGTTCGTGAATTGACCGAAATTGCCGTGACTCACAGGGTGAGGGTAATTCTGGCTCACATCGACAGATACTTAAAGCTTGAAAGCGATTCCGTGTGGGAACGTCTTTACGAAAGCGGAATCCTGATGCAGGTGAACGCATCCTTCTTCAATGAGCTTTTCACAAAGAAAAAGGCGACGGATATGCTCGCTCGGGGCGGCATTCATGCGATCGGCTCCGATTGTCACAACCTTCGCAACCGTCCGCCACGCTTGGGTAAGGCATATGAGCTCATTCGCAAAAAGCTCGGCGATGAGTTCGTTACACAGTTTAATGAGTATGGTTATTCATTACTCTTTGAATAAAAATTTATTTGAAAGGATTTTTATTATGAAAAAATTATCAACCTTTTTAACTGCAATTTTAATAGCGTCAATCCTTACGGTAGGCGTATTTGCCGCACCGTTCATCAAAAGCCCGGGTTCCGCATCCGCTCCCGAGCTCATTGAATACGAATCGGAATCTCCGGAGTGCAAGGCGAGACTGGTTATCACACCGTATTCTCACCGTGACGATCTGAACAACGACCTCAAGTCGATGATAGTAAAAGCGTATAACGAAATCCGTTCCGCAGGTGATCTCACCGAGTTGAACAAGGATCTGGCAACCGTCGCTCAGAGTAAGGGCATCGCAACCAGGAATTTGGCAGTCTGCGATTTGTTCGATCTTCACTATGAGAACTGCGCCCACCATGAGCCGCACGGCAGCTTCAGAATCAAGCTCAAGGACGACAACGCAAACAGATTTGTTGCGCTCCTGCACTATTACAACGGCGAGTGGGAGCTGATTGACAACGCAAAAATCAACGGCGAATATCTTGAATTTACCATCAAGGAGTTCTCTCCTTTTGCAATTGTTGTCGATAATTCCGATGTTGCCGACGATACGGGCACAGCGGAAAATCCCGCAACGGGTAACATCGAGGACGGAATCAAAATCGGCGTATTGGCAGGAGTAATGTGCGTTTCCCTGGTTGCCGGTGTTGTCCTTTGGAAGAAATCTAAGAAACAGGCCGCTTAAAAAGAGGAGTCTTTATGGGAAAAAAACGGAACGATAAAAGAAAGCTGATGCGTGGCTTAGCCGTCGCTCTTTTGGCAGTGTTTCTTTTAACAGGTGCTTTTTTGCTTTTGGAATTATGGGAAAAGCGTCAAAGCATTTTCCCCGAGCAAAAAACCGAGAATACCGTTTATGAATATAACGGTGTCGAGTATGTGAAAAACGAAGATGTTGAATCGTTTTTGATCCTCGGCCTTGATAAGTTTGAGGACGCAATTAATAACGATTCTTACAATAACGATCAGCGGGCGGACTTCTTGATGCTGTTGGTCTTTGACAACAGTGAGAAAAAGTTCACGGCGGTTCACCTTAACCGTGACACAATGGTTAATATGAACGTTTTGGGCGTTGCCGGTCAGAAGATTGGCACGGTCAACAAACAGCTCGCCTTGGCTCATACCTACGGCAACGGCAGGGATGTCAGCTGTCGCAACACCGCCGACGCTGTTTCCGAGCTTTTGAACGGCGTTAAGGTAAATCACTACCTTTCAATAACCATGGACGCCGTGCCGATTTTGAACGACCTTTTGGGCGGCGTTGAGGTCACTGTTTTGGACGATTTCAGCGGTATTGACGACACACTCATAAAGGGTGAAACGGTTACGCTTCACGGCGATCATGCGCTCACCTATGTGCGCGAACGTTACGGACTTGAGGACAGCTCAAACAGCACCCGTATGGTGCGTCAAAGACAGTATATGACCGCAGTTTACGATAAGGCTATGCTCGAAATCGAAAACGATGACAATTTTGTTATTGAAGCATCTTCAAAGCTTGCCGATTATATCGTGTCCGATCGCTCGGTCAATCAGCTTCAGGAAATTGCGAAAAAGCTGTCGCAGTATAAATTTACCGAAATCGAAACCCTTGAGGGCGAGTCGGTCGTCAAGGACGGCTTGATGGAGTTTCGCCCCGACGCCGATTCGATTGATAAGATTGTTTTTGAATTGTTTTACAAGAAGAAGTAAAAAGAACAGGAGGAGCGTATGGAAGGCAAGAACAGTTATATCATTTCCTCCGGCTCACAAAGCGAAAGCGCCGAGCCCGAAATTACAATATATGAAAAGCCTGTCTATCTCGCAGTCAAAAGATGCTTTGATATTGTTTTTTCTTTGCTTTGTATAATTGTTTTTACAATTCCGATTCTGTTTGTAATGCTTTTGATCGTTATCGACAGTCCGGGAGCGTCTCCTATTTATACCCAATACAGAGTTGGCAAAAACGGCAGGGTATTCAAGTTTTATAAATTACGTTCAATGGTGCCCGGAGCGGATCAAATGTTGGATTCGTTGCTTGATCAAAATGAAATGGAAGGTCCGGCATTCAAGATTTCGAACGATCCCCGTATCACACGGGTCGGTCGGGTGATCAGAAAAACCTGTATTGACGAATTGCCTCAGCTTTGGAATATCCTAAAGGGTGATATGAGCTTCGTCGGCCCACGTCCGCCGCTTCCGAGGGAAGTTGAGCAGTACAACGATTTTCAGCGGAACCGCTTGAGCGTTGTGCCGGGGCTCACCTGTTATTGGCAAATTCAGCCAAACAGAAACAGCCTGACCTTTGATAAATGGCTCGAACTGGATTTAAAGTATATCGAAGAGAGAAACGTAAAAACCGATTTGATGATTATATTTAAAACCGTCGGTGCCGTCTTGAACATGGAGGGTGTGTAAATGCCTCAGCGCAAGGACGAAAAATTGCATATTGCCATGTTGGGTCACAAACGAATTCCGTCCAGAGAGGGCGGGGTCGAGATCGTTGTCGGCGAATTGGCTACCCGTATGGCTGCTATGGGTCACGATGTTACCTGCTTTAACAGGGGAGGACACCATGTCAGCGGAGTCGATTTTGACGAAAAGGCGATGACCGAATATAAGGGAGTAAAGCTAAAGCGTGTTTTTACGGTTGATGCAAAGGGATTGGCGGCTGTGACCTCGTCCTTTTTTGCCGCCGTGAAGGCCGCTTTCGGCAAATTCGACGTTGTTCATTTTCATGCCGAGGGTCCGTGCGCCATGCTTTGGATTCCGAAATTGTTCGGCAAAAGGTGCGTCGCAACCGTTCACGGCCTTGACCATCAACGTGCAAAATGGGGTAAATTCGCCTCGTTTTACATTTTTGCCGGTGAAAAATGTGCGGTAAAATTTGCCGATGAAATCATTGTCCTGAGCGAGAATACACAAAAGTATTTTGAGGACACATATTCAAGAAAAACCGTTTTTATACCCAACGGGGTGAGTAAAAACGCTTTGAAGCCGGCCGAGGAAATAACCGAAAGATTCGGCCTTGAAAAGGACGGCTACATCTTATATTTAGGCAGACTTGTTCCCGAAAAGGGAATACATTATCTGATTGAAGCCTTTAAAGAAATTGATACGGATAAGAAGCTTGTCATTGCGGGCGGCGCATCCGACAGCACGGAATATGCCGACGAGCTGAAAAAATCCGCCTGCGACAATATAATTTTCACCGATTTTGTAAAGGGCGGATTGCTGGAGGAGCTTTATTCGAACGCATATATCTATGTTTTGCCCTCCGATTTGGAGGGGATGCCGCTGAGCTTACTTGAAGCGATGAGCTACGGAAACTGTTGCGTCACCTCCGATATTCATGAATGTAAAAGTGTTATCGGAGAGTGCGGCGTTACCTTTAAAAAGGGCGATGTCGGCGACCTGAAAGAAAAGCTTCAACGGCTTTTGAACGATTCCGAGGCCGTTGAAAAATACAAATCCGTTTCGTCCGATTATGTCTGCAACAGGTTTAATTGGGACGAGGTTACTCGGAGAACGCTCGAGCTGTATTACGGTGAATAAATATGAAGGTTTTACTTGTTAATAAATTTTTGTACCCGAAGGGCGGCGCAGAAACCTATGTTTTCAAGCTCGGCGAAGCCTTGAAGGATAACGGCCATGAGGTCGAATATTTCGGACTGGAAAACGAAAAAAACATTGTCGGAAACAGTGCGAATGCTTATGCTCCCGATATGGATTTGACCGCAGGTATTTCCGAAAACCTTTTGGCACCGTTTAAGATTATTTATTCACGTCAGGCAAGGCGGCAGATAAAAAAGGTTTTGGAAAGCTTTAAGCCCGACGTTGTTCACCTTAACAATATTCAGTTTTATCTCACACCGAGCATTATTCTTGAGATTGAAAAATACAGAAAAACCGTCGGCAAAAAGGTAAAGATAATTTACACGGCGCATGACTATCAGCTTGTGTGTCCGAGCCACGGCTTGTTCGATTCAAATATAAATGTTTGCGAAAAATGCATGACGGGCAACTATATGAACTGCATCAAATCAAGGTGTATGAAGAATTCACTGCCGAAGAGCATTTTGGCAACGGCGGACGCTTATTTTTGGAAGCTGAGCACGGCGTATTCCTATGTCGATACTATTATTTGTCCGTCGTATTTTTTGAAAAGCAAGCTTGATACACAGCCCCGTTTTAAAGAGAAAACGGTTGTGATTCATAATTTTATCGAAAAGCGGGAGATATGTTCCGCAAATAAGGGCGGCTATGTTTTGGAATTCGGTCATCTGTCTAAGGATAAAGGCACCTTGACCTTGCTTGAGGCCGCTCGGCAAATGCCCGAGGTTAAGTTCGTTTTCGCAGGCTTCGGCAAGGCGGTTGAAGAGATCGAAAAAGTGCCCAATGCCGAATACGTCGGCTTCAAAACGGGGGAGGAGCTGAACAGGCTCATTGCAAATGCGACCGTTACCGTTTATCCCTCCGAATGGTATGAAAATTGTCCGTATTCCGTTATGGAGTCTCTGCTGCTTGGAACACCTGTTGTCGGTGCCGATATTGGCGGCATTCCCGAGCTTATTCGGCCGGGTGAAACGGGTGAGCTGTTTGAATCCGGCAACCGAACACAGCTTTCCGATAAGCTGTATTCCGTAATCCGAAATGCGGATTATTACACCGAAAATTGCAAATCTGTTGAATTTGAAACACCTAAGACATATTATCAAAAGCTATTTAAAATTTACGGAGAATGACATGAAGATTTACGAACTCGGCACAGGCTACACACCGATACCTGCCAAGGTTGCGGCGGCAACCGAAAGCGTGGTTGAGGAGCTGACGAAGGCCTTTTTGCAAATGAATATTGATGTCGAGGCAGTAGATATTTCCGCCGAGGACAGAGCACCGAACAGCTTGCCGATAACCGAGGTTAAGGTGCCGTCGGTTTTCTCTAAATCGGATGTCAGCTTAGGCGTTATACATAAGGTTAAAAGAGTGGTTTATTCCGTTGCACTTGCCTTAAAATTAAAGAAAATATTGAAGAATACCGATCAAAAAACGGTTTTTCATTTTCATAATCAGTACAATATCTTTTTCTTCTTAAAGCTTGTTAAAAAGGAGCTTCGGGACAGGGCGGTTATAGCGTACACCAATCACAACGGCGTATGGTCGTTGCCGTTTGAAGAAGCCGAAAGCACCTTGAAAGCACGCTATTTTCAGGAAATCGAGGGAATGAGGAACGCCGATTTAATCTTCGTTTTGAATCCTAAAATGAAAAAGAATATCGTCAAAAATCTTGGCATTGAAGAGAATAAGGTCGTTCAAATCAATAACGGTGTTAATACCGATATTTATACTCCGCTGAATAGTGAGCGAATTGACACGGTTAAAGAAAAGTTCGGCTTGAAAGATAAAAAGGTGATTTTACAGGTTGGCTCCGTCAATGAAAATAAAGGGCAGGGCAGAACCGTAAAAATAATTGCACCTTTATTAAAGAAAAACAGCAATATCGTGTTTGTCTTCGCCGGAGATATTGTTTCGCAGGAATACTATCATGAAGTTTTAAACACAGCGAAGGAAGAAAATGTTGAAAAGCAGGTTGTTTATTTAGGCACATTCAGTCCCGGAGAGGAAATGAACGAGATCTACAATATTGCGGATACAACAATTTTTAATTCTTTGTACGAGGGCTTTGCTCTTGTGTGTATTGAGTCAATTTCCTCCGGAGTTCCGGTAGTGCTTTGTTCCGAGTCTTTATCATCCTTCGGCGACGGAAGCATATATGCCGTAAAGGACGATGCTGTTGCTCAAATTACACGCCTTTTGAATGACTCCGACTATCTGAAGGATATGAAGCAGAAGGCGAGGAAAAATGCGGTCGACAATTTCACATGGTCAAAGGTCGCTCAGGATTACTATGATAATTTTAAAAGGTGAATTGAATGTCGAAAAAATTAAACGGCACGGTAATTGTAACATACCGCTGTAATGCAAAATGCACTATGTGCAACCGATATAAGGCCCCGTCGAAGCCCGAGGAAGAAATTTCAATTGAAACGATTAAAAAGCTTCCCGAAATGTATTTCACCAATATCACGGGCGGCGAACCTTTTATTCGTGACGATTTAAAAGATATTGTTCGTGAGCTTTTGAAAAAGAGCGACCGAATTGTAATATCCACAAACGGATTTTTCACCGACAGAATTGTGGAGCTTTGCAAGGAATTTCCGCAGGTCGGAATCAGGATTTCTATTGAGGGTCTTGAAAAGACGAACAATGAAATCCGAGGCCTTGACGACGGCTTTAACCGAGGCTACACAACCCTCAAAAAGCTCGTTGATATGGGCATGAAGGACGTTGGCTTCGGCATGACCGTTCAGGACAGAAACGCCGCGGATTTGGTTCCGCTTTACAATATTTCCGACGAGCTCGGTATGGAGTTTGCAACAGCGTCGCTTCACAACAGCTTCTATTTTGTTGAGTCTAATAATATAATCAAGGATCGCCTCACGGTTGCGCAGAATTTCGAGGATCTCGTTAATCGCTTGCTTGATTCCAACAGTCCCAAAAAGTGGTTCAGAGCGTATTTCAATCACGGACTTATCAATTATATTTTCTCTCAAAAACGCTTGTTGCCCTGCGATATGAGCTTTGACACATTCTTTATCGACCCTTACGGCGATGTCATGCCGTGCAACGGTACGAAGGAAAAGCAGGTTATGGGAAACCTGAACAGGCAGAGCTGGGAGGAGCTTTGGAACAGCGAGCAGGCGGAAAAGGTGAGAAGCTTTGTAAGAAACTGCGACCGCAACTGCTGGATGATAGGCTCTGTTTCGCCCGCCATGCACAAGTATATTTATAAGCCGGCCGCTTGGGTTATTAAGCATAAATTTCTACGCTTTTTCAAGAAGAAAAAGTATTCGATGTATGAGAATAAAATCGTTCAGGATTTCCGTGACGGCAAGGTGTCCAAGGAGGAGCTTGACGCTCTTTCGACCTGCGAGGGGTGCGGAAAGAACAAAAGCTGTGCAGAGATAGATTGAGGTTAATATGTTGATTATTTCAAACTCATTGACCGAAAAGGTTGATGAAGGCTGTTTAAAAGTGACCTATAATCTTATTAAAAGATTAAAAAAATCGCATGGCGGCACTTTCGTTATAACATATGAGCGAAAATCCGAGCTTTCGGACAGGCATATGGAATTGAATAAGCTCATGTTAAACGGCGAGCTTCGTTCGATAATAAAGCAAAAAAAAGAAAAGGTCTTGTATGTGCCGTTCCCAGCGAAGCCGATTGCAACGGCGATAAGGATTTTTGTTATGTCCTTAATGTGCCGAAACGGCTTGGACGTAATTCTGCCAATGAAAATCAATGCCGAAGGTATATCGAAGCTTTTAATAAGACTGAGTAAAGCCGACCTGATTGTTTTTTCAAAGCAGTCCGAAAATTTTTATAAAAGCATCGTACCCAAAGGCAGAATCAGATACATAAAAACCGGCGTCGATACGAAAAAATTCGTGCCTGTAACCTCGGACGAAAAAAGACGGTTAAAACTAAAATACGGGTTAGATCCCGAAAAGCCGCTGGTTCTTCATGTAGGACATCTGAACGAGGGCAGGAACATTCAGACCCTGTTGAATATAGATTCCGAATATCAGGTGCTTTTGGTAGTGAGCACATTGACGAAGGACGAACAGAATTCGGAATTGAGAGAAAAACTGCTCAAAAAATCCAATATAAAAATATTCGATTCGTATATCCCCGAAATTGAGGAGATATATCAAATGAGCGACGTGTATCTTTTCCCCGTGACGGAGGATGGACATTGCATAGATGTTCCTCTTTCCTGTTTGGAGGCGGCGTCGTGCGACCTGCCGGTTATTACAACCGACTTCGGCGAGATGAAGGAATTTATTAATAAGCCCGGATTTTACCGTATGAACGGCGCTGACGAAAACGGATTGAACAAGCTCATAAAATCCGCAACGGAGGATGAGCATTGTTCAACGAGAGAAGCCGTGCTTCCATACGATTGGGATAATTGCATCGGTGACTTTTCGTAATATATTGTAGGAGTTTTGTTATGACGGATATGCCCTTAGTTTCTGTTGTTGTGCCTGTATATAATGTTGAAAAATATTTGGACAGGTGTGTGCAGTCTGTTGTCGGTCAAACATATGATAATCTTGAGATTATTCTGGTGGACGACGGCTCAACCGACGGCAGTGCGGTGATTTGTGACAATTGGGCAAGCTCCGACGGCAGAATTAAAGTAATTCATAAAAAGAACGCAGGTCTGGGCATGGCGAGGAACAGCGGTATGGACTCGGCAGGCGGAAAATACATATTCTTTTTCGACAGCGACGACTACGTTGATACAAAAACGGTCGAAAAATGCGTCTCGACAGCCGAAAAAAATGACAGCGACGCTGTGATTTACGCCCTGTGCGACGTGTATGACGACGGCAGAACCTCAGAAAAAGAGATTGTAACCGATAAAACGTTTTTTGTCGGCGACGAGGTTCAAAACGAGGTCTTGCCCGGAATGTTTACCTATTCGATGGGCTTCGGAATAAGCTCGTGCGGAAAGATGTACCGTTTATCAAAAATTAAAGAATTAAACCTGAAATTTAAATCCGAAAAAGAGATTATTTCCGAGGACGCCTATTTTATTTTGGAGCTTTTCTCTCAAATAAAGAGCGTTTCGATTATAAAAGAGAGTCTGTATTATTATTATAAGCGGAGCAATTCGCTCACTCGCACCTATAAGGCGGACAGGCAAAAGCAGAACGATGTTTTTCTTATAAAGTGCGTCGAACTTGCCCGACAAAACAATCTTTCGCGACAGGTTATAAATCACGTTACCGCAAGGTATCATATGTATTCGATAACGGCGATGAAGCAAATCGTTGCCGCCGAATTACCCTTGAAAGAAAAGCAGACTGAGTTAAACAAGATTTTTAAAAGCAATGTGCTCAGGAAAAGCCTAATGGCCGACGTTATAAAGCTTCATAATAAAAGGCTCGGCCTGTTTTATACACTGCTAAAGCACAAATGCTATTTTGCCTGCAAAATAATTTTATTTTTAAAACGAAATTAGTATTAAGGAGAACGATTTTCTGTGGATAAGAGTTCAGCAGG
>FR882055.1:0-1628 GCA_000434915.1 Ruminococcus sp. CAG:563 | reverse complement strand
ATATATAAAAAAGAGAACCGTCTCGGAGTGGATGATGCTATTCATCTTTTTCTTCCCCGCTGCGCAGGCCTTTTTGACGGAGCTGTTGCCGATACCCGATGCGATCAAGTTCCTATGCGACGGCTTCTTGGTTTTGCTGTTGCTGAAGCTGTTTTCGCAACGCTTCACGAAGATAGACAATTATTCAATGCCGTTCGTCGTTATTGTGGGTCTGTTCTTCTTCATTACCCTCGTCGGGTATTTGTTTAATTATCAATCGGTGTTTTACTATTTATGGGGATTGAGGAATAATACCAGAATGTTCGTTGCATTCTTTGCGTTCGCATATCTTGCGGATTGGGAGGACGCAAAGGGCTGGATCAAAGCTTTAGATGTTTTATTTGTCATAAACTTTGCGGTTGTAATTCTTCAATATTTTTCAGGCTACGGTCAGGACTATATCGGCGGAATTTTCGGCACGTCAAAGGGCTGTAACGGAAGCCTGCTGATTTTCCTTTGCATCGTCTTTGCGAAAACGATCCTTTCCTTTATGAGAGGTGAGGAAAAGATGAGCAAATGCATATTTGTTTCGGTTGCGTCACTGCTTGTTTCGACCTTGTCCGAGCTGAAGATGTTCTTCATTTTGTTTATTTTAATCCTTTTTATGGCAAGCTTCATGACGGCGCATTCGATAAAAAAGACATTGTTCTTTGCGTTCGGTGCGGTGTTGGTTGTGCTTTTCAGTACACTGCTTACCGTCCTTTATAAGGATTTTATGGATTTTCTTTCCTTTGACAGCCTGATAAAGGCGTTGACCGACACGGGATATGCGACCGATGAGGACATCGGCAGATTTACCGCCCTGCCCGTTATCTCGCAGAGATTTTTGCCCGGCTTTTTCAGAAAGCTGTTCGGCTTAGGCCTCGGTAACTGCGACAGCTCGTCGCTCAGTATGTTCAATACGCCGTTTTTCGAATCTCATCAAACGGTTCACTATTCGTATTTTTCGTATGCATTTTTGTTCTTGGAAACAGGCTTTGTCGGACTGGCATTGTATGCTTCATTTTTCGTCGCTTCGTTTTTCGTTTCAAGAAAGCTGAAAAAGCTGGAAATGGCAGACGAATTTGCTTGTCAGATGAGCATTATACTTTCGGTGATAAGCCTGATACTTTTGGTTTACAATTCCTCTTTGCGCATGGAGATCGGATTTATGCTGTTCTTTGTTTTGGCATTGCCGATTATTTCCGCCAATGAGCAAAGAGAAAGTGATGATGTTTATATATAATCGTTTGGAAAAATGCAAACAAAGGAGGCAAAAACGATGAGAAGAGTGTCAAAAAGAATTATATCTCTCTTTTTGGTATTAGTGATGCTTCTCGCCATGATACCTGCCGGTACTGTTTTGGCAAGTGCCGCGTCGGGTTCGCTGGACATGACCGCCGAAGGACTTACCGCAACTTATGCGGGTGACGGCACATGGACCGGCGGCGGAAATGTGGCGCACGGCACTGTTACCGGTAAGGGCTCGCTTTTCAAGCAGTCGCAGAGCGGCTCTCTTACCTTCACTAACACCAGAAGTCAAGCCGGATATATTTCTTTTGATTACAAAATCACAGAGAACACCGGATCGGTTACCATTGCCGGTAATA
>FR882054.1 GCA_000434915.1 Ruminococcus sp. CAG:563 | reverse complement strand
TGCTACCTTCTGATCCTTGAGGATAAGCATGTTCTTGTATTCTACAAGCTTCTCATAAAGCTTATCTACTTCACCCTGCTGGCTGATTCCGGTATACTTTGCCTTGGCATTTGCTACCTCTACCTCATAGAAATCGAAGATATATACATAATATATCTCGTCATAGTTCGTGTAAAGGCTAGGATCATAGTTTGAAATCTCTGTGTAAAGAGCGTCGATCTTTGAGAAATCTGAAGGCTTCTCTACGAGTGCCTGTGTCTTTGCAACGATCTCTGCTGCATAGCCGTCTACTACCGACTGCTCTTCAATCTTCTTGCCCTCTACCACTGCTGCTATTGCCGCATTGAGAGCTGCTACGGATTCATCTGTGTAGATGCCCTTTTCGATTTTCGCCTTTGCTGCTGTCTTAGCTGCTTCAACCGCGCTGTAGTCTGCGTCCTTCATTACAAGAGCCTTTGTCTTTGCAATGATGTCTCTTGCATATCCGTTTACAGTTTCCTGCTCGGTTGCCTTGAGATTTCTTACTACCGCATTGATCGAATTGTTGAGCACCTCAACCGATGCATCTGTGTAGTATCCTGTTGCTATTTTCTTGTTTGCCTCAATGATAGCTGCGTCAACCTCTTTGTAATCGGCATAGCTCTGGTTAAGCGTTACCTTATACGTTGCCGTGAAGCCCTGATAGGTTACGGTGATTGTCTGCTCGCCTGCTGTGTCTGTGTCATAGCCGCTTACAGTGTATCCCTTATCCGTTGTGCCTGTTGTACCGTTATTGTACTTGAGTGTAAGCACAAGACCTGTTGTATCAAGCTCATCACCTGTGTTGAACGTTGTCTTGTTCGGCTGCTTGGCTATCTCGATGCCTGTAAGCTCTACTGCCTTGATTGTTACGTCAAATGCTGCCGTAAAGCCTTCATAGCTTACTGTTACGGTGTTCTTGCCTGCCGATGCAGAGCTGAAGCCGCTTGTTGTGAAGCCTGTTGTGATGTCCTTGTTTGTTCCGTTGTTGTATACTACGTTTACTACAAGGCCTGTTCCGTCATAGCTGTCACCTACAAAGTACTCTGTCTTGTTCGGTGCTTTCTTTATCGAAATGCTTACAGGTACGATTGCCTTTACTTCTACGGTGAAGGTTGTTGACTTGCCTGCATACGATGCTGTGATTGTCTTCTGGCCTGCTGTTGCAGAGCTGAAGCCTGTGCATGTGATTCCGTTT
>FR882053.1 GCA_000434915.1 Ruminococcus sp. CAG:563 | reverse complement strand
TTCTCAGAGCAGTTTTGAGCTTATCAATTCGTCATTTACAGGCGGAAACGGAGCTACAGCTAATTCTTACGCATTCACAGGTAACGGTTCTCAAATTGTCGTAGGCACAGCGGATGACGGAGCGGCACAGCTTAAGGTAAGCTATGCGGCAGGACTTGCAGCCGGAACAAAGGCAACAATCACGAACCTGAGCATAACGAATCTTGATACAAAGACAACGATAACAGGCAAATTCAGCGACCTGAAGACGCTCGGAATCCCGGTAAGAGAGGGCTACAAGTTTGCCGGCTGGACAGTAAAGGCAAACGACGGCAGCTCAAAGGCATACGGCAGCGTAACAGAGACGATCGCAGGCAGCCTTTATCAGTATAAGTTCGGCACAGGAATCGATGTAGTAGAGGCACAGTGGGCAACGGATACCTGCAAGGTAATCTTCCGCAACTATGACGGAACAATTATCAGCGAGCAGGAGGTAGCATACGGCAGCGCAGCCAATGCGCCGACAACGACCCCGACGCGCTTCGGCTATACATTCAATTCATGGGATACAGATTTCTCATCGGTAACAAAGGATCTTATCATAGAGCCGGTATTCGATGAAATCAATATCGACGTAATTCTCGATAAGGCAAGCGTAACGGTATATGAGGAGAACGAAGCAACCGTACAGGCAAGCTTCAATCCGAATGAGCCGGAAATCAGTGCAGTAACATGGGAGTCGGAAAACCCGGCAATCGCAACAGTAACCGCACAGGACGGCAACAAGGGCTTGATCAAGGGTATTTCGTCAGGCAGCACAAAGATAACGGCAACCGTAACCTACAACGGCAAGACATACTCAAAGAGCTGTACCGTAACGGTAACGGCAAAGAAGGTAACAGCCGTAGAGGTAGTTGCACAGCCGACAAAGACACAGTATTTTGTAGGCGAGAAATTTGATCCTGCGGGCATGCAGATACAGGTAACGTACAACAACGGAAATAAGTCGGATTATTCAACATATGATTTCAGCTCACTTCCGGGATCGGTAACGTTCGCAACAGTATCGACGGCAACAGCGGGAACAAAGACAGTAAGACTTACATATAAGGAAGGCACAACATCGGTATCGACAACGTTCAGAATAACGGTAGTAGCCGTAAAACCGACAAAGATTGAATTCCTTAACGCACCTACAAAGAAATTCTACGTAGGCGACGCATCGGCGGTATTTGATCCGGAAGGACTCGAAGTACATGTAACGTACAACAACGGAACAACAAAGGACTTCGACGCAGCAGACCTCGAGATCAGCTACAGCGGCTTTGATACAACAACGGCAAAGACAATCACAATGACAGGTACATACGAGGGAGTAAGCGGCACATTCAATGTAGTCATCAACCCCGTAGAGCTTGTATCGGTAGCAGTGAAGACAATGCCGAATAAGACAAAGTACTATGTAGGCGATGAATTCGATCAGACAGGTCTCACACTCACCGCAACATACAATAACGGTAAGACAGAGACAATCACAAACGGAATCACA
>FR882052.1 GCA_000434915.1 Ruminococcus sp. CAG:563 | reverse complement strand
CACAGGCAGCTCTTGCTGACTAAGTTTGAAGACTGTCTTATAGACCTTATAAAACTTGTTTTCGGACAAGCATAAATGATACACAGCCCCCGGAGTGTGAACTTCGGGGGCTGTTTTGTGCTATATAACGTTGAAAATGTCTTCACAGAGCTTATTTTTTGTGAGGCTTTAATTAAATATCGAAAACGGTCGCATTTCGTCATTATAAACAAAAAAATTAAAATGTGACAGAAAAATACTTTTTTGTTATTTTTGTCACACTGTTGAAAAATGCTATTTGTTAATATAAAATATATATTGAGTTATTTTGGAAGGAATGATTTGAAAAATGAAGAAATTTATTTTAAAAACTGTTTCTGCTTTGTTGACGGTTATGTTAATGATTAGCATAATTCCGGTTGACTGCATTAAAAACGGTGCAACGGCAATTTTAGATTTTTCGGTTAAAACAAAAGCTGCCGATGCAAATGATTTTTCAGCGACTTTTACCAATGGATTGAAATATATGGACGGTAATACGGCTAATTCTTTTATTGGCTTTATTTATAATGTCAGAACGGATCGTGTTTCCGATGATATGAGATCTATGGGTGATATTTATAGGTATCTGACGGGCGGATTCACAAAAGGAACAGATGAATATGAATATGCACAGTTTTGCTTTCTGATTACTTCGGAATATTTTATCAATAAGCAAACCTCTATACAATCAAGCTATGCTTCTCAGGCAACCAATAATCTGATTACTTTTCTCAAAAAGAAAGTCGGCAGCGATGAATCCGGTGCTCAACAGCTCGTTAATTCAGAACTCGGTAAAGTTAAAGGCTATATAAAAAAGGTTTTATATTATGCGTTTGATATGCAATATGATGAAACAATCAGAAATATAGATATGGTCTTGTCAAGCTATAATAATGTGACATCGGTTGTTGATAAGGTAAAAAAATTAGTTGAAGCAGTTGGTACTACGATTAATACATATTATCTGATTTCTTCGACAAATAGCTTAAAGGCGTATAACTATTATACGGCTTATCTTAACAATAGAGATATAGGTACTGAACAGGGATTTTTGGAATTTATAATGAATGCGAATAATATAGGTAGTGTTGCAGATATTGATTCAATCCCGATCTTTTTGGAAAAATTAGGATTTGGCAACTCATGGACAAGTGAGGATGTTCAGAGAGTATTGAGAGTATTCGCTGAGTTTACTTATCATAGCCGAAAGGAAT
>FR882051.1:43741-57282 GCA_000434915.1 Ruminococcus sp. CAG:563 | reverse complement strand
ATGCTCTCCCAGCTGAGCTATGCTCCCATTTGCCATATTTTCTTATTGTTACGCAGCCTTATTGGCTGAGAACGTTTGTTATTATACCACAGAATTTCAGAAATGCAAGTGTTTTTTTGAAATTTCTTAAATTATTTTAGTCTTATTTTATCATCTCTCGGAATTCATCCTCGCTGATGACTTTTATGCCGAGGTCATTCGCCTTTTGGAGCTTGCTGCCGGCTTCCTCACCTGCCAAAACAAAATCTGTCTTCTTTGAAACGGACGACGCTGTTTTGCCGCCGAAGCTTTCGATAATTTCCGCCGCTTCGCTGCGTTTGTATGTCGGCAAGGTTCCGGTCAAGACAAAGGTCTTGCCGGCAAAGCGCATGTCCTTGACCTCTTTAAGCGATTTCATATTGAGTCCCGCTGCCATGAGCTTGTCTATAAGTTCTATGCTCTCGGGCATGTTAAAATATTCAACCACGCTCTTTGCCATAATTGTGCCGAAACCGTCAATCGTCATTATCTCGTCAAAGCTTGCATTCATCAGTGCAGTCATTGTGCCGAACCGCTCGGAAAGAAGCTTCGCCGCCTTCTGCCCTACATGGCGGATTCCCAGCGCAAAAATAAGCTTTGAAAGGTCGTTTTTCTTTGATTCGTTAATCGCCGCAACAAGGTTGTTCGCCGACTGCTCTGCCATTCTTTCAAGAGGAACAATCTGCTCCTGCTTCAGCGCATAGATGTCCGCCGGTGTCTTTATCAATCCTGCATTAACAAAAAGTTCAATATTGCTCTCGCCGAGACCCTCAATGTCCATTGCGTCACGGGAGCAGAAATGAATGAGATTACGCAAAAGCTGAGCCGGACAATCTGTATTAAGGCAGCGTACCGCCGCTTCGCCCTCCTCACGGACGACCTTTGCACCGCACGACGGGCAGACAGACGGCATGACATATGGCAAGGATGCACCCGAATGTTCGACAACGTTCAGCACCTCGGGAATTATGTCACCGGCCTTGCGAATCGTTACCGTGTCGCCGATTCGTATATCCTTTTCGGTGATGAAATCCTGATTATGGAGCGTTGCACGGCTTATAAGCGAACCTGCAACCATAACGGGTTCAAACACAGCCGTCGGGGTCAGAACGCCTGTCCTGCCGACGTTTATCTCAATGTCAACAACCTTTGTCTGCTTCTCCTCGGGCGGATATTTAAAGGCAATCGCCCATTTCGGGAATTTTGACGTACTGCCCAAGGCTTCACGGTGTTCAAAGCTGTCGACCTTGATAACCGCACCGTCGATATCAAACGGCAGAGTTCCTCTTATCTCACCTATTCGTTCGACCTCTTTGATTGCGTCCTCGATATTCGTACACGGAGTGTAAAACGGAATCGTCTTGAATCCAAGCTCCTTGATATAGTCAAGCGACTGCTTGTGACCCGTCAGCACCTTGCCGATTATACGCTGGATATTGAAAACGAAGATATCAAGATGACGCTTCGCCGTAATCTTCGGGTCCTTTTGTCTGAGTGAGCCTGCCGCCGCATTTCTCGGATTCTTAAACGGTTTCTCCTCGTTATTCTCCTGCTGCTCGACGAGCTTCATAAAGACCTCACGGGGCATATACACCTCGCCCCTGACCTCAATCTCATCAAGCTCCCTTTTTAGGCGCAGAGGGATAGAGCCGACCGTACAAAGATTTGCGCTGACGTCCTCGCCGATAACACCGTCTCCACGGGTCGAACCCCTTTTGAAAATGCCGTTTTCATATTCGAGCGAGACGGAAAGTCCGTCTATTTTCGGTTCAACAACATAGGTTGCACTCGGCTCGACCTCTTTAACTCTCTTGTCAAAGGCTCTCAGCTCGTCAAGACTGAAAGCATCCTGCAAGCTCTCCATTCGCACGGCATGCTCAACCGGGGTGAACTGACCGTCGGCACTGCCGCCGACACGCCTTGTCGGAGAATCGGGTGTGACAAGCTCGGGGAACTTATCCTCAATATCGGAAAGCTCTCTCATCAGCCTGTCATATTCAAAATCCTCAATCTCGGGATTATCCTCGACATAATATTTGTGGCTGTGGTAGTTGAGGAGATCCCTCAGCTCCTTTGCACGTTCACTTGATCTTTCAAATTCACTCATAACAGCACTTCCCTGTGGATTTTATAAGTTTTTATGTCATTAACTTTTATGGAATTAGCCAAGGCGTTTTTTTAATATATCATCTTGCTTCGGGTCGATACAGAATAATGAAATGCAGCTTCAAAGATACAAACGCTGAAATTTGCATCCTATTCAGCCTCCCGTTATTGTTAGGGTAGCCGAGAATAGGTTTCCGCCGACTTCAACAAGCCTTGCAAGACATAACTATTAAATTTATTATACCAAATCCGAGCACAATTTACAACTTTTATCGAATAATTTCCGCAAAAGTTTGCGGCGTGATTCCCACAACTATGCTTTCCGCTATGCAGACGTTGGTTTTATAAGGCACAACGGTGACGTTGCCCGAATGGATAACATAGGTGTTCACGGTTATGCTCATCATGATTCGGTGGTGGGTCTGATTTACCCCTGCTGCCGTGAATTCGTTTTCAAAATCGGTTGTCGTTATGCCCGTCATAACGAACACCAGCGGCATTTTCGGTCCTCTGCCGTTGATAAGCTGTTCGCTGAAAAGCACGCTGAACGGAATTTTTATAATATAAGATTTCATTTGATTTATATGCTTGTCGATCTCGTCACCGATGTTGTTGCCGATTTTATTCAAATAGTATGCATCGGTCGTTACGGACACTATGTTTCCGCTTTGATCACGGCCGAACTTTATCAAATCGGCATACCTCACCTTGTCTGTATCGAGGGAATTCTCAACGCCTGCCGTCGTCGCAGCGGAAGCGGCATTCCTTGCAGCATAGCTTATCAGCTCTTTTCGGACATTTGATATCCGAATTTCCGCCATAATAAACAGAACCCCAATCGGCACGATAAGCAGCACCGCAACAATCGGAGTAATTTTTCTTTTTCGTTTCAATTATCTCACCGCCTATTTTATACTATGCCGAAAATCAACACGGCGACAAAAGCAAACAGCTATACAATATATAAGAACACTATAAATCATTCCGGTTTTATTGGTTTTCAACAAATTATGTGCCGAAAAATTAAGAATAATCTATTAATAATTTGTTGCAAAATGTTGACTTTGTACGATAACAGTGCTATAATCACCTTATCGAAAACAGAATATGGTTCTGAGAATAACTCAGGATGATGGAGGCGCGGTGCTTTACAAGTAACTTTCGCAGGGAAGGCAACTCAGGAAGTGAAAAGATTGACCGCCGAAGCGTGGGGAGCTGCCTTGCGAACCATAGCTGGGACGTTGCAGAATATGTAACGTACTGTCACAGCTTGTATGTGGAGTGCTGTCATGTAGTAATGGTCGTTATGACATGGTTGGTATGAATGTACGGAACCATGTCGTTTTTTATTTTAATTCAGGAGGGTTTATTGTGAAAAAATCCAAGAAGATTATTTTGGCGATTGCCTGCGTTGTTATTGTCGCAGTTCTCGCTTTCGCCAAGGTCTCGGGCGGTTCGCTTTCAACGGTAAAGTGCACCGACTGTGACGGCACAGGAATTGTTGAGCAGGTTGAATGCGAAACCTGCGGCGGCGAAGGTGAAGTAAGAGCTTCATATTGGGCTCTCGTTCCCCCGGTAATCGCTATCGCACTTGCTCTTATCACCAAGGAAGTTTACAGCTCATTGTTTGTCGGAATTCTTGCCGGCTCAATTCTCGGCTCGGACTTCAAGTTTACCAAGACAATGGATATCCTTGTCAATGACGGACTTATCGGCGCCGTTTCCGGCACAGCGGGTATCTTTATTTTCCTCGTTGTTCTCGGTGCGGTTGTTGCCCTTATCAATAAGGCCGGCGGTTCCGCCGCTTTCGGTAAATGGGCACAGAAGCACATCAAGACAAGGGCAGGCGCAATGCTTGCAACCTTCGCTCTCGGTGTTCTCATCTTCATTGACGACTATTTCAACTGCCTTACAGTCGGTTCGGTTATGCGTCCTGTTACGGACGGTCACAAGGTTTCGAGAGCTAAGCTCTCATACCTCATCGACGCAACGGCAGCTCCGGTCTGCATGATTGCTCCGATTTCTTCATGGGCAGCCGCTGTTTCTTCATACGCAGAGGACGGCCAGGGCATTTCGCTTTTCATCAGAGCAATTCCGTTCAACTTTTATTCGCTTCTTACCTTCGTATTCATCATCGGCATTACGCTCATGAAATTTGACTACGGCCCGATGAGAATTCACGAGGTTAACGCAAAGACTAAGGGCGACCTTTACACCTGCGGCGACAAGGCTGAGGTTGAGGATGAGAATCCGTCCTCAAACGGTAAGGTTATCGACCTTGTTCTCCCGATTCTTGTACTTATTGCAGTTTGCGTATTCGCACTTGTTTACGTCGGCGGAATCTTCGACGGCAGCAGCTTTGTAGATGCATTCTCAAATACCGATGCAACAGTCGGACTTCCGTGGGGCAGCATTATCGCACTTGTATTCACAATCGTTTACCTTTGTGCAAGAAAGCTTGTTTCCTTCAAGGAAGCTATGGAGTGCATTCCCAAGGGCTTCATCGCCATGGTTCCTGCGATCCTCATTCTTACATTTGCAACATCTCTTAAGAACATGACAGCGGTTCTCGGTGCAAAGCCGTTCGTTGCCGACGTTATGTCCAGCGTTGCAGGTGATTTCCAGAACTTCCTTCCGGCTATCATCTTCCTTGTTGCATGCTTCATCTCATTCGCAACAGGTACTTCATGGGGCACCTTCGGTATTCTTATCCCGATTGTTATCGCAATCTTCCCGTCCGGTGCAATTCAGACAATCGGTATGTCTGCTTGCCTTGCAGGTTCTGTTTGCGGCGACCACTGCTCACCGATTTCCGATACGACAATCATGTCCTCGGCAGGCGGTCAGTGCAACCACCTCAACCATGTTTCGACTCAGCTTCCGTATGCAATCTCCGTTGCGGCTATCTCGTTCGTAATGTACATTGTTTCGGGCTTCGTTCAGAAGGCATACATCGTTCTTCCTATCGGTGCTGTCCTTACTCTTGCATTCCTCTTTGTAATGAAGATGGCTATGGTAAAGAAGTACGGCAAGGAAAACGTATAAAGCACAAATCAAATTCAATGGCTGTCGCAGAGATGCGGCAGTCTTTTTATATAAGCAGACTGATGCTCTTAAGAGGCAGTGACCTTTTTGTAAAGCAATATGCACAAAAGTTAATCTTGCGATATGTGCACATTGCACTGAGGTTTTCATACAAAACAACATTATTTATAAAAACCTTTATTTTGTCTTTACTTTTCTTGAAAAATTTGTTAAAATACTGATATATTTTACCTTGAGGTGATATGTATGTCCGAAAAATTAGGTGTAGCCGTTATCGGCTGCGGTAACATTTCACGTTCGCACATACCGAGCTATCTTAAACTTGACAACGTTGAGGTACGCTATTTCTGCGATATTATCCCCGAGCGTGCCGACAAAGCAGTCGAAACCTACGGCTGCGGCAAGGCTGTTTATGATTACAAGGAGCTTCTCGGTCATGATGATATTGATATCGTTTCCGTTTGCACCCACAACGACTGCCACGCTCCGATATCAATCGACTTCATGCGTGACGGTAAAGATGTGCTTTGCGAAAAGCCGGCCGCAAGGACCCTCCCTGAGGCTCTTGAAATGCAAAAGGTTGCTCACGAAACAGGCAGAATGCTTTCCATCGGCGTAGTTAACCGATTTGTCGATACGGTCAATAAAATCAAGGAGCTTATTGAGGACGACGTTCTCGGCGAGGTATATCAGGTATATATAAGCTTCAGGTCACACCGTTCGATTCCGGGACTCGGCGGAGATTTCACCACCAAGGCGGCTTCCGGCGGCGGAGTTCTCATTGACTGGGGCGTTCATTTCATTGACCTTGTGCTTTATTGCCTCGGTGATCCGACTCCCCTCACCTGCTCGGGCGTTGCACATTCAAAGCTCGGCACGGCGATGAAAGACTATGTTTACACAAACATGTGGGCTGAGGACACTAAGAACACGGAAACGGGCACATTCGACGTTGACGATTTTGTCACAGGTCTCATCAGAACCGACAAGGCGGCGATTACATTCAACGGCGCATGGGCGCAGAATATAAACGAGAACGAATTGTTTGTCGATTTTCTCGGAACAAAGGGCGGAATAAGAATGCAGTACGGCGGAAAATTCAAGCTCTATTCCACAATGTGCGGTATGCTCACGGATATCACTCCGAACTACAATTCAACAGGCTTTGACTATGCTGCGGAAATCAAGTCGTTCGTTGATTCAGTTGTCACAAGAAAGCCGAATCAGGCATATATCGACAATGCCGTTATCACTTCAAAAATTCTTGACGCAATCTACAGATCCTCGGATTCAGGCAAAGAGGTCACATTATAATAAAAGGAAGGCAAAACAATGGACATCAAAATTTTCGAAAATGCCGAGCAGATCGCTTGTGCGGCCGCTCAGCTTTATAAGGAGCTTGTAGGAAGCAAACCGAACGCAGTTCTCGGTCTTGCAACAGGTGCAACACCCGTTCCTACATATAAGAAGCTCATTGAGCTTTACAACAACGGTGAAATCAGCTTCAAGGACGTTACTACATTCAATCTTGACGAATACTGCGACCTTGACAAGAACGACAAGAACAGCTACTACACCTTCATGCACGAAAATCTCTTTAATCATGTTGACATTAAAGAGGAAAACGTCAACTTCCTTGACGGCAACGCAAAGGATTACGACGCCGAAAGCAAGCGTTACGCCGAGGCAATCAAGGCCGCCGGCGGAATCGACCTTCAGCTTCTCGGAATCGGCACAAACGGCCACATTGCTTTCAATGAGCCTGCCGACAAGTTCACGGACGAAGCCTTCAGGGTAACGCTTACTCAGAGCACGATCAATTCAAATCAGAAGTACTTCGGCGACGTTCCGATGCCGAGATATGCAATGACTATGGGTATCGGCTCAATCATGCGTTCAAAGAAGATTCTTCTTATCGCAACCGGCGAGAGCAAGGCAAAGGCAATCAAGGCAATGGTTTCAGGCGAGATTACGCCGCAGATTCCGTGTTCGATTCTCAACGAGCATAAGTCTGTTATCATCATGCTTGACAAGGCCGCCGCAAGCCTTATTGAAAAATAAAATAAATAATTGCCGACCGCAGTGCATTTAATTATGTACTGCGGTGATTTTTACCCGAAAAACGTTTCAAAATATAGATAAATTGTAAAAATTACTGCATAAAATAAAAAAATTGTTGTTTAGGTCTTGTAAAAAAGATGTAAATGTATTAAAATACTGTTGTTATGCTGACTTGTTATCGGCAGATATTTCATTAAGTAAAGGATGAATACAATGGCTAACGAAAAGTCCAAGGCGGAGCAGTATCGTGATGAAAGAAAAGCTCGTATTGCAAAATCCGCTAAGAAAAATGCACACAGCATGGAAGCGAGAAACACAGCCAAAAAGGTTGTAAATAAGGTTATTTCCATCGTGCTTTGCGCTGTAATCGTTTTAGGCGTAGTTGCATTCTCTCTCAACTACTACGGCGCACTTCAGAGAGTTATCAAGATCGGCGGAGTAGGTTCCGACCAGTCCGTTACAATCGCAGAGTATGAATACTACTACATGCGTGCCTACAATCAGGTTCGCTATCAGGCTCAGTATTATCAGTACTACTATCAGACCAGCAACGGTTATGACCTCTCTCTCACCCCCGAGGAGCAGACTCAGACCACTAAGGACGCTGACGGCAATGAAATCACATGGGCCGAGAAGCTTCATGAGGATACTCTTGAAATTATCCAGCTTCACAAGGCTTACTATAATGAAGCTCTTAAGATGGGTCTCAAGCTCACAAAGGCCGATGAAGCTTTCATCGACAAGCAGATTGAGGATCTCCGTGACGAGGCAAAGAGTGCAGGTTCAAACTCTTCAAGCTCCAACAGCGAAAACAAAGTAACATATTCTCTCAACGCATACCTTCGTAAGGTTTACGGCGGTTCAATCAACGAGAGATTCCTCCGCAAGCAGCTCAAGATTCAGGTTCTCGCTCAGAAATATCTGACCGAAAGAACAAATGAAATCGCAAAGGACTATGACCAGAAGGACATTGACGCTGAGTACAAGAAGGATACAACGGCATACGATTTCGTAACCTTCAGAGCTTATACATTCAAGACAACAGAGCTTACAAAGGAAGACAACGAGACCGATGACGCACTTAAGGCTCGTCAGGCAAAGGCTAACGCAGAGGTCAAGAAGAACGCTAACGACTTCTACAATGCAGTTACAAACGATGCAACCTTCACAGCTAAGGCTAAGGAGCTTAACAAGGATACAGCAGACTACAACGTTGACAAGGAGACAAAATACTCCATGCTCAAGAGCACGGCACAGAGCACCTTCTCCGAGGATGCTGCAAAGTGGCTCTTTGACAGCTCAACAAAGGTAGGCAGTAAGAAACTCTTCTCCGACGAAGAAAACGGAAAGTACATTGTTGTTCTTGCTCTCTCTAAGCCGCACCAGGAGCAGACAGTTACAGCTCGCCACATTCTCTTCCAGACTAAGGATCAGAGTTCGGGCAATGACCTCTCCGAGGAAGAGATTGCAAAGAAGAAAACTCAGGCCGAGGACGTTCTCAAGAAATTCAACGAGGGCGACAAGACCGAGGACAGCTTCGCAGCTCTTGCAAATGAGTACAACGAGGACACCGGTTCTTCATCAAACGGCGGCCTTTATGAGCACATCTATCCCGGTCAGATGGTAACAGAGTTCAACGATTGGGTATTTGACGCAAACCGCAAGGCAGGCGACGTTGAGCTTGTTGAGACAGATTACGGCTATCACATCATCTACTTTGTTGCTAAGGACGGCAAGGATTACTACGATTCAGCAATCCGTTCTTCAAAGGCAAATGAGGATATCGAGACCGAGACAAAGGCTCTCCAGGAGGGCAAGGATTACGTTGTAGGCCTTGGCCCACGCCGTATGAACTATGCAGAGAAGAGAGTTCTCAAGAAGATCAAGTATCTTGTTGAGCTTAGCAACGCAAACTCTTCTTCATCAGCAAGATAAACAGAACATAAATAATATCAACCGCTTCGTAATGAGGCGGTTGTTTTTTTATGCCTTTTTTAAACCTAATTATTAACAAATTGTAAACAAATTCGTTCTTTTTGCAGATTCATAACTCTAAAAGGTTATGGATTGCCTGTTTTTCGGCTAAGGTTGAGAGGCAACTCTCACGAAACGGTTAACCGTAAAAAATGAAAGGAAGTTTTTATGGCACTTGAAGAAAAAGAAAAGCTGTTTTGTTTATTC
Source organism: Ruminococcus sp. CAG:563 (assembly GCA_000434915.1). Taxonomy (GTDB): domain Bacteria; phylum Bacillota; class Clostridia; order Oscillospirales; family Acutalibacteraceae; genus CAG-488. The sequence continues at coordinate 47,871 of FR882051.1, read as the reverse complement.
TTTTCTCTGACAAGGGATGCACGTGCCTCGGCGGCCAAGGCAGGCTACGGAATCAAGGCCCGCAAGGCAGGCCCGGCCATGCTGGAACGCAAGGACATCAAAAAAGAAATCGAGCGGCTTGATAAGCTGAGAAGCATCAACCGTGACGAGATCATTGCGGGATATCGTCAGCTCGCATTCGGAAATATTTCGGATGCCGTCAGACTGGCTTATTCGGACGACAAGCCGATGCTCGGAACGGAAAAGCTTGACCTTTTCAACGTCAGCGAAATCAAACGTCCAAAGGGCGGCGGTCTCGAGATTAAATTTTTTGACCGACTCAAAGCGTTGGAGCATCTGGAGCAGCTTTGCTCCGGCGGAGACGAGGACAGTGCTCTCCCCTTTTACAAGGCACTTGAAAACAGTGCTGCCAAGATGAGGAAGGATAAACTTGAGTAGCTCACTTTCATCATTCAGGGATTTTTCCGAAAAACAGCTTCAGGTCATGACATGGTGGTGTCAAAACTCTGACAAAAACCAATATGACGCAATTATCTGTGACGGAGCTGTTCGTTCGGGGAAAACAGTATGTATGTCTCTTTCTTTTATTGCCTGGTCGTTTTATGAATTTTCCGACACTTCTTTTGCGATATGCGGAAAAACTATAGCATCACTAAAGAGGAATGTTATTGTTCCGCTAAATACAATATTGTCTTCCCTCGGTTTTTCTGTAAAATTAAAATCGTCGCAAAATTATATTGAAATGACCTACAAGGACAGAGTAAACCGTTTTTACCTTTTCGGCGGAAAAGATGAAGGCTCGGCAGCTTTGATTCAAGGCATGACGCTCGGCGGAGTTTTACTCGACGAGGTGGCTCTTATGCCACGCTCGTTTGTTGAGCAGGCTATCGCAAGGTGTTCGCTCGACGGCTCAAAGCTGTGGTTCAACTGCAACCCGGAGCATCCGATGCACTGGTTCTACCGTGAATGGATTCTCAAGGCAAAAAAGAAGAACTGCCTTTATCTTCACTTCACAATGCGTGACAATCCTTCGCTGACCGAGAAGATTATCCGACGCTACGAAAGCCTTTACTCGGGTGCTTTCTACAAAAGATTTGTCGAGGGCAAATGGGTTGCGGCTCAGGGCGTTGTTTATCCGATGTTCAACGAGGAAATTCACGTCACCGTGCCTCCCGAAATCGGCTGTTTCACTCGTTTTTTCATCTCCTGCGACTATGGCACGGTAAATCCGTGTTCCTTCGGTCTTTGGGGTGAATGCGAAAAGAAATGGTACAGAATCCGTGAATACTACTTTGATTCACGAAAAAAGGGAGAGCAAAGGACAGATGCCGAGCATTATGAAGAGCTTGAAAAGCTTGCCGATGACCTCAATATTGAGGCGGTCATCGTCGACCCCTCGGCGGCGAGCTTCATTCAATGCATTCGCAGAAAAGGACGCTTCACGGTCATACCGGCCAAAAACGACGTTATCGACGGAATCAGGCAGGTATCCGATGCCCTAAAGCAAAGGGTGATTTACTTCTCGCCCGAATGCAAGGACACGCTCCGTGAATTTTCGCTTTACAAGTGGGACGACAAAGCGGTTCGGGACGCACCGCGCAAGGAAAATGACCATGCAATGGACGATCTGAGATATTTCGTTACTACGGCGCTGAATGCGCCCGAAAACGACTTTTTCGTTATGAGCGTTTCAAGATAACGCTTCTCGCAACCGCCGAAAAAATACCCCTCATCACCACCCCGCCGAAAATTTCATTGAAAAATAAACGGCGGTTGCTTCCACACAAAAGAAAGGAGAATTTCAGTGGGAATATTCAAAAAATTATCCGCTGCAAAAACTGCGGTCTCAGCACCGCAAACTTACAAGAAAAATCCTTTCACTCTTCTTGACAGCTACACACCCCTCTCGTCAATGCAGAACAGTCTCTACCGTGAGCTTCGTGAGGCGATTCCGATTGTGGACGCCGCAATTTACAAAATCATCAGGCTCACCGGGGGATTTCACATTGACTGCGACAACAAGGCCTGCGAAAAGGAGCTTAGACGCTTTCTCGGCGAGGTCAGGGTAGGTTCGGGTCAGCAAGGCATCAACGCCTTTATGTCGGCCTATTTTGAACAGCTTCTGACCTACGGAACGGCGGTCGGCGAAATGATTACGGATTCCGACGGAAATTTTGCCGCTCTTTACAACGCAGCCATTGACGACGTTGAGCTGAAGCGAGGCGACGATGGCTTTTCGAGCGTTGTTTGCGTTCGTGAGCTTGCAGAAGCCAAGCCTGTCGCTTATCCGCAGCTTGTTCTTCTCTCGGTTCTCAATCCCGAGGCTGGACAGCTCACCGGCAATTCTCTTTTGAAGGGTCTGCCGTTCGTCAGCAACATCCTAATGAAGATTTACAACACAATCGGAATCAACTGGGAGCGTGTCGGCAACGTAAGATTTGCCGTCACATACAAGCCGCAAAACGATGTTGTTGACAGAGCATACGCAAAGGACAGAGCGCAGCAGGTTGCCCGTGAATGGAGCGAGGCGATGCAGCCCGGCAATCAGGTCAGAGACTTCGTTGCCGTCGGCGACGTCAGCATTAAAGCTATCGGAGCGGACAATCAGATTCTTGACAGCGAGGTTCCCGTCCGTCAGATGCTCGAACAAATTGTCGCAAAAACGGGACTTCCGCCATTCATGCTAAGTCTCAGCTGGTCATCGACGGAAAGAATGTCATCTCAGCAGGCAGACGTGCTGACAAGTGAGCTTGAAGCCTATCGCCGGCTGCTCACACCCGTAATCGAAAAAATCTGCCGCTTTTGGATGATTACCAACGGCAGAAACGACAGCTTTTCAGTTGAATGGGACGACATTACGCTTCAGGATGAGGTTGAATTGGCAAAGGCACGGCTTTACCGTGCACAAAGTGAAAGGATCGAACAGGAGTTGAAATCAGTTGAATAAGGCATTTAAGTCAAACATTTCTCCTTGCGAGGTAACAGCCGAGGAGCTTGAAGAAATAAACCGTTTCACCGTCAAGGAGCTTTCCGCAGACGAGGTTTACTGCTTCAATGTGATTCTCTGCGACAACGATGTTGACCGTGACGGCGAGCGTTTTTCAAATGAGGCTCTCGTACAGCTGGCACAGCTTTTCGTGGGCGTGACGGGAATCTTTGACCATGACCCCAGGAGTTCAAATCAGAGTGCAAGAATCTATCATGCCGAATGCGTAGCAATTCCGGGTAAAAAAACCGTGACGGGTGAGGACTACATATGCGTAAAGGCAAGAGCTTACATTCCCATGACCGAGAAAAACGCCGACCTCATCAGCGACATTAACGCAGGCATTAAAAAGGAAGTCAGCGTCAGCTGTGCCGTCGGTTCATTCACCTGCTCAATTTGCGGCAGCGACATGAGATACGACCCCTGCAATCACGTCAAGGGCGAAATTTATGACGGCAAGCTTTGCTACTGCACACTTTCCGAGGTAAACGACGCCTACGAATGGTCATTCGTCGCTGTACCGGCTCAGGTCAACGCAGGCGTGACAAAAAGTTACACAAAGGAGATTGAAACAATGGAAAACTGTATCAAGGCAATAAAGGACGGCCATGCCGTCAAGCTCTGTGAAGCTGAGTCCAAGCAGCTTTCCGAATACATCAAAAAGCTTGAAAAGCAGGCACAGGACGGAATTATCTATCGCCGCTCCCTGACCGAGGAGACTGCAAAATATGCCGTACTCTCCGTGCCCTCTCTTTCGGGCGAAAGTATTGAAAAGATGTGTTCCGGAGTTGAAACGGACGAGCTTATCAGGATAAGAGACGCTTTCAGAAAAAAGGCGGAGGATGTTATCCCGCTCATGCCTCAGCTGAAAGCAAAGAAAGAAAAGAACACAATCACAAACAACGAATTCAAATTTTAAGGAGGATTTATAATGGGTTTTGATAATTTAAGACTGGAAAAAGGAATGTACGGCACAGGCCGCAGCTTTACACAGGTATTGGAGGGTCTTGACCCCTCGGAAAATTACAGAGGAACAGACCTTGAGGGACTCGACGCATATCAGCGTCAGCTCAAGCGTTTCGGCATTAAGCCGCAGGGTTCCGACAGCTCGGTTGTCGGCAAGTTCTTCCAGACAAGCGATGCC
>FR882051.1:0-43676 GCA_000434915.1 Ruminococcus sp. CAG:563 | reverse complement strand
TACGGCATGGACGAGGCAAGCTTTCTCCCGGACATTATCGCCGCAACAACAAACATTGACTCGCTCGATTATCGTGCAATGAACCTTGAAATGACATCAGCAAACGCAGAGATGAAGGTTCTCAACGAAGGCGATACACTCGCAACAGCCGATTTCACGGTAAGCGACAGAACTATCCGTCTCAAAAAGAGAGGCAGAATGATTACAACATCTTATGATGTTCTCCGTTTCCAGCGTCTCGACGTTGTTTCAATCGCACTTAAGAGAATCGGTTCATACCTTGCTCAGAGCCTTATGGCAGACGCAGTGGACGTTCTCATCAACGGAGACGGCGGCAATAACAAGGCTGAAGCCTGCGCACTTGCAGCAGACGGATATACATACGACGACCTCATTGATTTCTGGAACAAGTTTGCTCCCTACGAGCTTAACACAATTCTTGCTTCACCGGATGTAACGGCAACCGTTCTCAAGATGTCTGAGTTCAGAGATGCAGCCGCAGGTCTCAACTTCCACGGCACAGGCAAGCTCATCACTCCGTTCGGCGCAAATCTTATTAAGTCATCTCATGTTACAAAAAGCGGCATGATGATCGGTCTCGACAAGAGCTGTGCGCTTGAAATGGTTAAGGTCGGCGACGTTGAAACAGACTATGGCAAACTCGTTGACCGCCAGCTTGAACAGATTGCAATCACTTCAATCACAGGCTTCGCAAAGATTCTCCCCGGTGCGGTTAAGACCCTCTCTCCTGCGGATATCTCAACAGGCTCCGAGGATCAGGGTACAATAGGCTGATGAGCTGCTGGGAAGTAAAAGACTATCTCGGCGAGCTTACGGACATTTCGGCATACAAGGAGGAAGAAATTCTTCCTTTATGCCGCTCCTGTATCAAAGAGATCGAGTCTAAGCTGAAGCCCGACGCCGACAGGAAAGATTTTCGTGTTGTTGCCGCAGCCGCAGGGCTTGCGTACTACAAGCTTGCACTGAAAAAAAGCTCAATGGAGAGCGAAGCAGGCATTACAAGCTTCAAGGCCGGCGACGTAAGTATAGAGCAGGAGAGCAAAACAGTTGAAGACTTTCTTGACCGTGCAAAGGACTTTTACGAAAAAAAGGCTGCGGATATTATTCCGCTTTGCAAGGACGACAGCTTCGCTTTTAACCAGATCAAGGTGATGTAAAATGACGCTCAAATCAATGTTTGAAAAATACGGTCAAGAGGTCACGCTCAAGACCGACGACGGCTGGAGCAGTCCGATTTACGGAGCATTCATTCAGCCTCTGAGATATAAAAACAAGATGTACCTTAACGGCGTCAACACCGTTATCGGCTTCAACAGTCAGGGACATTATCTTTACATCGGGCCTCCTGACCATAATCCCGAAAAAGAAAACTGTCATGTTGAATCCAACGGGAAGAAATACACCGTTGACCGCTGTGAAAAGGTATATTTCAAGAACGAGGTAATTTACATCTGGGCAATAATCAGAGAAATTGTGGAGGTTGAATAATGGACAGTATAGTTTCGCTCCCGATAAGAATTGTCGAATGGCTCGGCCAGCAGGACGACATGAAGGATTTGACCTTCTTCGTTGAATATCCGCCGATAAACAAGGCCGTTCCGCTGAGGAAGGCTATTGTCGCCGTCGGAATTGAGAATATCGAAATAACGGACAAATTCGTCGCCAATGACGATGGCGTGCTCGAAAAGCAGGAATACTGCCGCACGGCAATGATAAAGGCAAACCTGAGCATTTGCGTTCCGTTCTCCAAAGGCGGTCAGGCATGCCACGACATATTCACAAGGATTGCCGATGCACTGACATTCAGGACAAATCTGAATATTGAAAAATCCGGCTGTGAGGATATCATATCCGACCGAGACACAGATGCGCTCATGATGAACGGCTGGTTTTTGATGAATGTGGACTTCTGCCCTGCCGCAAGCACGGACGAAAACTATGCGAGCTTTCTTGACAAGGAGCTTCTTTGCGGCAGCCATATCAGGAATACCGAAATTCACGTCACCGCCGATGACAAGGCAAAATGGAACGCTCCGTTCGCCTCGGGCTTCTATATAGGAAACGGCACATCGTCACGCACGGTTTCTCTCGGCTTCAAACCGTCGCTTGTTATCGTCATGGCCGCCGGTCTGCCGGCCGTTACAGTCAATTTCACAAACAGCACCTGCTACAGCTACATGGCAATGGCCAATGATTCGCTCACATCACTTGGTCTTTCGCTCACATCTACGGGGTTCAGGGTCGCCACCAACACAACCGATAATGTGACAAGTGATCTAAACGACGCAGGCTCATCATACGTCTATATAGCGTTCAAGCAATAAAACACAGCTGACCCCTTCATTGTAATCACAAAAGCCGCAGGCTCTGATTTTCAGTCAAAGCCTGCGGCGATTTTTATTTTGCGGTTTTGTACTCTTTTGAATTTATAACGACGGTGACGTTATTTTCGGCCTGTGCGTCAAGATAAAAGCTTGGCATAAAATCTGCCACATCTGTGCTTTTCATGTTCTTTTCAAAGACGAATTCAACGGCCTTTCCGTTATTAAAGACCTTAACCTGGCTTTTTTTCAGGAAGAAGAACACGGGTGACATCAACTTTGCCCTGCCGTTTTCAACGCTGAGTTTGATTTTCTTAGCCGAGAGAAGCTCTCTGCCGTTCAGAACAATTCTGACATTATCATCGTCGCAAAGCACGATCGGATGACTGTTCGGACGGCGCATCAGCCAATAATAACGCTGAAGCTCGGGCACAGACGGGTGCAAAACAATCGTGTCCTCCTCAATTTTAGCAAGCAGGCGGTCGATTCGAATGTTCGCCCTTTCCCAGTCCTCGCCGTCGAGATGAACGGGCAAAAGCTTTCCGTCCTTGAGCTTCCATCGGAAATCGTTGAACACAATGCCCTGATAATAGGTCGGAACAAAGCGGCTGAAGCTGTTGAAAAGCTGCTCATAAAAATCCATCGACGTATCAAATATATTCTCGGGGGAAAACTTCGTTGAAACAATGCTGTCCATGTTGTCACGGTTGTAAATATATTCGCCCTTGTCGCAAAAACCGATCTTCATTTTTTCCCTGAGAATATCGCAGCAATACTTCTCATCCTCGTGGCGGAAATTCGGCGTTGTGTCAAACAGAAGATTATCCTCTCCCCTGTTCTTGATGCAAATATTTACATTCGTCTGCGTAATAAATCTGTTCTCGGGGTCGAGCAAATCATAAACGCCGGTTTTGAGAAGCGTGCGATACCTGTTATGCGTGATAACAGGAACTCCGTTAAAATATTGGATTATCCGGTAGGTCACGAGGTCAACCTCATCATAAACCGTGTCAAAGAAATCCGTCACCGATTTTACCGTGTCGGCTCTGAGCCTGTCGTCAGAATCGAGGAAAAAAATATACTTTCCGTTTGCCCTCGCGAGAGCGTAGTTTCTCGTCTTGGAAAGGCCTTCGTTCTCCTTTGAATAGAGAACCACATTTTCGTATTTATCGGCAAAGCCTTTGCAAATCGCCTCACTGTTATCCGTCGAGCCGTCATTGACGAGGAGGACTTCGATATTATCAAAGCCGATTGTCTGCCCTGTCAAAGAAATGAGACAGCTCTCGACAAATTTTTCAACATTATAGACGGGAATAATCACCGTCGCCTTGTATTCAGGCATTGAAGTCACCTCCGAGCCTGCTCTTGAAAAACTCGCAGAGCTTGTCCCTCAATGCACCGGGCTTCATGTGATAGGCCTTGAAATAGAGATAAGCAAAAATGCACTGCTTAAGGACGACCTTGCCGAACTTGCCGAAATAAAAATTGACAACGGCATCCTTGGCCTTGACAGGCATGACGACCTCGGTGTATTTCACATTCGTGCCGAATCTGCGGAAGTCCTCGACGCTTATGTCCGTCTTGAGCAGCTCGGCATCCCAGCCGTAAACCTCCTTGAACCATGCACAAACGGCATAGTCACCCATGAACGGAAGCAAAACGGTTCTGAGCATCTCAAAGCTTTCTTTCTGCTCGCATGAGCCGAAAACAGACATAACATTGCGAATATAAAAGAGCGTCACACGGTCACTCGCCGTCTGAGAAAAGAGCCACGAATAATTTTCAAGGCTTGCGATATCCTCGGCATCTGCCGAGACCTCCGGCAAGCGGTCTATATTGAACAAACTTTCGTGAATCGCTGCAATCTCGTCATAGCGTGCGTAGTCGGCAATCATGTTCATGATTGAGAACGCCGTGCCGGCGACGGGCATAATCTGATTTTTCTGCACTGTTTCGGCATTCATAAGGCAGCAGAAATAGCCGCTCTTTGACGCAATCTCATCGAATGAGAAATCGGCGGAGAAAAGATTGCCTGCTGCGGAAGCTCCGTTGAACACGCATACACCCCTTGCAAGCATTGCTGCAAAAGCGTCCGAGGCGTAGGTTATATCGACATCGGAAAAGAGAATAAAGCTGCCTTCTGCGTCGGAAATCGCTTTTTTCAAGGCAACCGCCTTATCCTGTGACGGGAACACCTTCACATTTGCGAGAATCTCTTCGCTGAGAGAGGCAAGCCTTTCGGGATCAATTTTGGCGCAAATCAGCACCTCGACATCAACGCCCTGCGAAAAAACGTTGTCCAGCCAGCCTGCCAGTTTTCCCTCATCGGACACCTGCGGCAGAATTACGCTTATATATGAATTATCCATTTGAAAATCCCCTTGCATGAAATAGTAATCAATAAAATTATGTAAGAAATATTTTATCATAAACGGCTAAAAAAATCCACATTTCATATTCAAAAAGACGGCCTTCGATAAGAAAAAATTGTCCCCTTTTTATGTTAAAAATTATACTTGACAATCAGGCATTATTATGATAATATAATATGCGTTGTGACGTGCTGCTATGGCTCAGGTGGTAGAGCACATCCTTGGTAAGGATGAGGTCACCGGTTCGAGTCCGGTTAGCAGCTCCAAGCCCCGAGAACTTTTGAGTTCCCGGGGCTTATTTTTATTTACTGTGTTTATTTTTCTTGTTTTCGCTTTTGACTTTCGAGAGAGCCGTATGCTTCCTTCCCTTTGCCGTTTCGTAGGCGGTCAGCTCATAATAAATACTTTTGTCGGGGTCGTTTTTGCATTCTTCAACGGTTTTATTCATAATATCGGCGCATTTATTCCACTCTTTAACCGTCTCTGCGGTATGAGCTGTTTTCACATCGTAGTTATCGCAAATAAATTTGCCGAAAAATGCCGTGAATTTTTCCATGCCGTAGATATTGAGATGATCGGGATTGTAAAAATCTTTTTGTGTGTCAAGCCCGATCGCATCATACGCATCTTCAAAATTTACGAAGCTGTAGCCGTAGCTTTCGATAAGCTTTTTGATCTCCTCCGACACTTCCGGATTTCCGTTTTTAACGCAACGCGGTGCACGGAAGAACAGCACGTTTTTCAGTCCGCTTTCACGGCAGTATTCCAAAAGCTCGGCCATGTATTCTTTTGACTTTGGCATAAAGTTAATGTTCTTTTTCTTTATCTCGCTGTCTTTTCTTTGCAATGCCGTATTTGCAAAGGCCTTTGAATAGCTTATCCCCTCCGCATTGAGACAGATTCGGCTGACGGCATTCCTTGAGCAAATCAGCGGTTCTCGCCAATTTGAATGGTACTTATAAAACGGCAGATAATACTCCGTCCATTCTTTCTTCGGGATATTTTCTTTAAGAAACGCTCTGCCGTCGGAATCAACGCCGACGGTATCGAAGCATGCATGAACCGGTCTGCGATTAACGAGGTATTTTTCGCTGTGCAAAAATCCGTTAATTTCAAACACAACGAGCTTCGGTGTCTGCGTTTTCAACGCCCTCTGCGTGACGGTCTTATACAATGAACCCGGCATCGCAGCAAAGCTCAGGCCATAGCTTGTGAAGCCGTATTTTTCCCAAGCAAGCGGAGAATTGAAGCCCGTATAAACCTCGCTTGCACCGATAAGCAAAACATCGACGGTGTTCTGCGGCTCTTTAAAATATCCTCTTATATGTATTCCGTCCTTATCACTGTTGGTGCTGAAATAAAAATTCAAGCCGAACATCACAGTCGAAGCAATAAGAACAAAGCAAATAAATCTGACTAATTTTTTCATTTATCAATTCCTCAAAACTGCATATATACAAAGTCTGCCGGAGTAGTACCCGGTCCGTAATAGCCGAACAATGCAATCGCAACTATCATTAAAATATACAGAATCCACTGCAATACCGTGCTCTTTTCGCAAAGCAATTTGCGAACGGAGTCTTTTTTCTTTTCCTGCACGAGTGAGACTGCAAAAATCACAAGACAGCCGACAAAAATTATCAGGTAATCGAATATATCAATCTTGCTTTTTGCAAGGCAGTCAATGGAAGCGAGCTCGCTTACATGAAAATCGGCAACGGAACGCCAAATCATGTTTACAGCGTCCTTGAATCCCCTTGCGATATCGAAATAATATCCGATGAGCACAACAATAAACGTCCTCACCATGCAGAAAACGGAATAGAAAAAGTTTTCACGTTTGATGTGCAGCTTTTCAGTGAGCTTATCCGTCAGCGGCTTCATAAGACTTGAAATCATAATCACAATTCCGTTCCAAAAGCCGAAAGCAATATATTTGGCTTCCGCTCCGTGCCAAATGCCGATGACAATAAATGTTATGAGCGAGGCCAAGGCGGTCGGGAAAACCTTGCCGAAATATTTCATGCCGTGCTTTTTCATGCTCTTTGACATTTTGAGAAACGGCTTTGAAATCGAAATCGGATAGAAAAGATAATTTCTCAGCCAGTCGCCGAGACTGACATGCCATCTGTGCCAATACTCGGTGAGAGTTTTCGAGAAATACGGACGTTTGAAATTCTCCGCCATTTTTATGCCCATTATCTCGGCGATACCACGGCAGATATCAATTCCGCCGGAGAAATCGGCATAGAGCTGGGCGGCGTACAATATGACCGTAAAAAGAATGTATGTACCGGAAAACGCACCGCTGTCGGCGGTCACGAGCTTAATCACCTTAACGGCTCTGTCGGCGATAAGAAGCTTTTTGAAAATGCCCCAAAGAATCAGCAATCCGCCGCTTTTAAAACGGTCATAGCTGAACTTTTTCGGCTCATAGAGCTGATGCGCAAGGTCGGAATAAATTCCGATAGGCCCTTGAACAATTTGAGGGAAAAACGAGACAAAAAGAGCAAGCTTTCCGAAATTTTTTTCGGCATTGACCTTGCCCCTGTAAACGTCAATCACATAGCCCATGCTCTGGAATGTGTAAAACGAAATTCCGAGCGGAACAATAAAGCTGAAGCTCGGCTCGGTGTATTTTATTCCAACCGCTCCGAGCAGGGAGTGAACGGAATCGGCACAGAAGCCGAAGTATTTCAAAAAAGCCAGTATGCCGAAGTTAAAGACCAAAACGGCGGCAAGAATAAGACGCTTTTTTCTCTGCGTTTTCGCTTTGAATTCTTTCTTGCTTTCCTTTGTCAGGCTCTCTCTGTTTTTGAGCAAAAACTGCTTGCTTTTTTCCGCCGCTCGCTCAAGAATCCGTGCACCGAAATATGTTGTTACTGTCGTGACAAGCATATAAAGAACATACTTGTTACAGTTTAGAATATAGTAAGCATAGCTTGCGGCAAGCAAAACAGTCCATTGATATTTTTTCACGGGGAAAAGATAATAAATCAAAATCGCCGCCGCTGTAAATGCAAAAAATTCTATTGAAATAATTCCCATTTAATTTCCTCTTTTTTAACAGTTAAGATTAAATGTTTCGTAAAAATCCCGGACGAGCCTTAATCCGTCCTTTTCCGAAAAGAGCATCACCCTCGGCATCGTGCGTGAAAGAAACAGAACAGTGCCCTCGGTTATCGTGTATGCACCGCACCTTCCGAATGCCAAAACATCACCGATTTTAAGCTCGGGCAATTCTACCTTGCGGACAAGCAGATCGGCGGTTGTGCAAAGACTTCCGCACAGGGTATAGCTGCGGTCATATGCCTTGTCGCTGCCGAGAAGAATAATCGGCGGCACCTGCATGGCCATGGTCTGTCCGTAATATTTCAGGTGATTTATTCCGCCGTCGCAGATGACATAATTCGTGCCGAGATTGTTTTTGATATCGGCAACGGATGTGAGATAGGTTCCGCACGAGGACGCAAGGAACCTGCCCATCTCAACGGTGAGCGGATATTTTTTTGCAAAGCCTTTCAAAAGCTCGGCCGTCTGTTGCAATGTTTCGTTATCCTTCTCATCATATGGCGGAACAAAATAATCCGCCGCCGCTCCCGGGCCGTATTCGACGTGCCTCGGCACATAGCCGCATTCAGCTTCAAGGCGTTCGATAAACTCCTCGAATCTGCGAATATCCTTTTCGATAACAGACGCATTTTTCTTCTGCGTACCGGAGTAATAGTGAAGTCCGATAAAATCAATCGCTTTGTATTTTTCTTTATTCAAGATTATGTCGATAATTTCATCGGGGTCGATGCCGAACTGATTTCCGCTTGTCAGGCGAAGAATAACCTCTGCTTTTTTGCCCTTTTCAAGACAGACACGGTCAATCAATTCAACATGAAGCCGGCTCTCGGCGGTCAGAATTCCTGCGCCGTAATCGACAGCACGGGAAATATCGTCCGCACCCTTATTGACACCGGAATAAATAATCGTCTCAGGCTTGACATTCAGCTTTTGGCAAATCGTCAGCTCACCCGGGCTGCATACCTCAACCCTGCTCACAGACTCGGGAAGTGCATGAAGCAAAAACGGATTCGCCTTTATCGAGAAGCAAAGCGGAATGTCGCCGAGTGCGGATTTTATCGAATCGGCTTGGCGTGCGAACTCATCTGTATCAAAGACAAAGCTCGGTGTGCCGAATTTCTCAGCCGCATTCAAAAGTATTTCGTTCTTCATATTATTCGTCCCGGAGCTTTTCGATAAGCTCCATCATTCCCTCTATCGAATTGAAATTATCGGGAACAAGATCCTCGACGTGAAGCTCGATATCAAAAGCGTCGCTAAGCTCGCCGACGAGTGCAACGATATCAAACGATTCCAAAATTCCGTCAGTGATGAGCTGCTTTTCGTTTTCAAAATCAACGTCGGGTCTAAGCTCCTCAAGTATTTCCATAAGTTCTTCTTTCATCGTATTTTCCTCCGATTATTTTGTTAGATTCGGGCCATGTCATTCAATTAGGCACAAACGTTAATTGTTCGACATTGCCTTTAGTTTATTCATATCAATTTTGCCGTTCGGCAATCTTGGTATTTCCTCAAGATTTTTGATTTTTCTCGGCACCATAAAGCCGGGAAGATATTTTCTGAGTTCGACGGCGATCTCTTTCACCGTTGCCGTTCCCGTGTAAAAAAGCCATATGGTTTCCTTCTCTTTATTGTAAACGACGGAGCATTCCTTAACACCGTCAACCCTGCCTGCGGCAAGCTCGACCTCGTCCAGCTCCACACGGTGGCCGAGGTGCTTAATCTGCCTGTCCATTCTGCCGTGGAATTCAAGCACACCGTCCTCACGCATAACGCCGATATCGCCGGTTTTGTAGATAAGCTCGTTATATGCCTTGTTGAGCGGATTCTGAATAAAGGAAGCCGCAGTTCTTTCGGGGTCATTGTAATAGCCAAGTGCAAGAATCGGGCCGCTGACGCAGATTTCGCCCTCCGAGCCCTGCTTCACGGCCGTGCCGTCCTCATTGAGAAGAAAGACACGATAGTTTTTATAGGGCAAGCCTATCGGCAGAGCAGTATCGTCCTCCGCTTTTTCCGTCACAACATGGTAGGTGCATGAGGCTGTCGCTTCCGTCGGGCCGTACTGGTTGACAAAAAGAGTATCCGGCAGATTCTCCTGCCACTGCTTCAGGCATTTCCCCGGCATAACTGAGCCGGAGAAGCAAACCTTTTTGAGATATTCGGGTCTGCCGTGCTCAAAAGCTCCCAGCGAAACGGGAACGGTCAGCGCAGAAACGCTCCAGCCGACCGACGTAATCTTTTTCTCATTCAAGAAGTCGAAAAGCTTTGCCGGTGAGGAGAAGCACATTTTGGGAATTATCACCGTTGACGAGCCGCACAAAAGCGGAATGTAAATATCCCGGATTGCGGCGATATAATCAAGCGGCGACTGATTGCCGAGAATGTCCGTGTCGTCAATTTTCATGACCGAGGTGTAGGCCTCGATATAGCACATCAGCGAGTGATGCGACGTCATTACACCCTTGGGATTTCCGGTTGAGCCTGAGGTGAAAATAATATAAAGCGGATCGTTTTCATTTGAAAATCGGCGGATTTTTTTGAGCCTCTCGATGTCCGCTTTACGCTTGATTGAGTCCTCAATCAAAACGATTTTTTCATCGCCAAAGCCGAGCTCTTTTACAAAGTCACGGTTCTCGCTGTCCGTCAGAATAAGCGACGGCGAAAGCGTTTCCATGATTTTTTCTATTCTCGCCCTCGGCAGCTTGCTGTCAATCGGAGCGTAGCTGCATCCGCTGTAAACAACGCCGAGAAAGGCGGCGACGGTCATAACGTTTCTTCCGGAGAAAACCGCTATAGGGTGTCCGTCCGCTCCTCTTTCGAGAAGCTCAGAACCGATGCTCTGCGCCAAGCTTTTGACCTGCGAAAAGGTCAGTGAGCTTTCCTCATCGGAATAAGCAATTTTTTCATTGTATTTTTCGGCCGCTTTTTCAAGCCACTCAAGAACATTTATTTCCATAATCTCTACCTCTTATATATAACACGTTTGAGCTTCATTATTTATTGCGTTAAATCTTTTCGATCGACGACAAAAATTCGTCTGCCGAGCTGTTCCATTCTTTGTAATCTTCAAGCTTTCTTTTATCGCTGAAAATCTTTTTTTCTTCAAGATATTTGCCGAAGTATTCCGTGGCCTTGACTGCGCCGAAATAGTTGAGGTGGTCGCCCTTGTCCCTCGTATCGGTTTCCCAGTTTATCGGAATTTCCTGTCTGAGAGTGTTCATGTCGACGTAATCCACTCCGAGCTTCTTCGCCATATCGGCGACAGCATTGTGCTTGGAACAGTTCCAGTTTTTTGTGCTCGGAACGCTGACGAGCACAAGCTCGGCGTTGTTCTTTTTGCAATAGTCACGAAGCTTTGTTATATACTTGATATTGTCCTTTGAAACCGTTTCCCGGCTGTCGTCGGGCTTCATGTATTCGCCGGCATCGGCAGGGTTTACCGACATATTGAAAAGATAGCCCTTACTGCGCCTGTCGTAGGTTTTTGCATCGCTAAGCCTCATGCTTTTCGGCTGAAGAAGCTTCCAGCGGTCATGATATTTGAATACGGAAAACAAGCCCTCGGCTTTATTAAGAAAAGCCTTTGTGCTTGTGACCTCACGAAAAATTGCATTCGTTTCAAGCACGACGACCTTCGGGTCCTGCTTTTTCATGCTCTTGACAAGAAGCTCATACGAATAACTGAGCACCTGATCCGATGTGCCGCAGACATAAGACGTTATCCCATGCTCCTTCCAAATTTGCAACGGAATAAACGTGCTGTAGCACTCGCTGTCACCAAGGAAAATAACATCAATCGTATTCTTTTTTTCGGAAAGGATTCCGTTTGTCAGCGGATCTTCAAGCGCATTGACGTTTGCCGACTTGCCGGGCTTCATGATGAAGGAAAACCCCATCAGCAAAGACGCAAGAATTGCGATAAAAAGAACCGCACTTATTATATTTTTCAAAACCTTATTCATAATTATCCTTTAAAAATTAGCATAAATCGGGTCAACAGGCATATAGCCGATTCCGTAAGCGCCGAAAATCACGATATACATGCACAGCAAGAGCAAGACCGCCCAGCGAAGCACGATATTTTTCTTCTTCAGCTCTGCTCTGACGGATATTCCCCTCTCATTGAGGACGCTGACGACGAACACGATTGCGACAGTTACGCCGACAATCAGCAAATCCGCATAGTCAACACCGAGCTTTGTGAAAATAGCACGAGCCGACGAGCCGAAGCTGAAATCCGTAACCATTCTGCCGAACATTTTCATGCCTGCTCTCAGTCCGTTTGCACGGAAGAAAAGCTCACCGATAACAACAAGAATATCGCTCCTGATAATCTGCATTGCTTTGTACGGCTTTGACTTTGTATTGACATTCAGCTTGCCGTTGACCGTGTTTATTACAGGTGCAAGAATTCTTCCCGTCAGTATCAGTGTAAAATGGTACATTCCGAAGAAGATATAGCTCCATGCCGCACCGTGCCACAGTCCGTTTGCAAACCAGACGCAGAAAAGCGCAACACTTCCTGCGAGCAGCGGACCGAAATAATTGCCGAGCTTTTTCCTCGCCGACTTTGTGAGCTTCTGCATCGGCTTTGACATTGTTATAGGATAAAAAACATAATCCTTGAGCCATTCGCCGAGCGTAACGTGCCAGCGTTTCCAAAATTCGGAAATTGTCCTCGAAAAGAACGGACGCTTGAAATTCTCGGGCATTTCAACACCGAAAATCTGCGCTGTACCCATAACGGCATCCATCGAGCCGGAGAAGTCCATGTAAAGCTGAATCGTATAGCAAACAGCGGCCAAAGCGATAACGCCGCCGTGATATTCATTGTAATTATTGAAAACATTTTCAATCAGCGGATTGAGTCGGTCGGCAACAACGATTTTTTTCATCATGCCGAAAATAATTCGCTGAAGTCCGAGAGTAAGAGAATCGAACTTGATTCTTTCCGCTCTCCAAAGCTGCTCCGCCGTCTGAGAATAGCGGCAAATCGGTCCTTCGACAATCTGAGGAAAGAACGAGAGCCAAAGAAAAACTCTAAGAAAATTCTTGTCTGCCTGAATTTTACCTCTGTATACATCAACGAGGTACGAAACCGCCTGTAAGGTGAAGAATGAAATACCTATCGGCATAATAAATTTCGGAATGCTCACCCGTACGCCGACATTCATCAGCGCAAGAAGCGAATTAATATTACCTGCGGCAAAGGCCGAATATTTCAGTACAAGCAGGCCGCCGATTTGGATAACCGCCGCAAGGGCGAGAACAAGCCGTAAGCGTGCAGCGAATTGCTTCTTTATCTTTTTCTTTTCATCACGGTCAAGATCGCGGATCGCCTCTTTCTTTTTTTCGTTGACTTTTTCAATCCAAAGTCCGAAGCCGTAAATCAATACGGCGGAAAGGACGAGATAGGCAATCAGCTTTCCGCTGATGAGCCAGAAGAAAGCACAGCTTTCAAAAAGCAGGACATATCTGCGGATTTTCTGCGGCGAGAGCCAATAAAGGAGGATTGCAATCGGAAGAAAGACGAACATGTATTCAATGCTGAAAAACGACGTCATTCCCGAAGCTCCTCCGGGCATGAGAAAGGATGAAAGCGACATATCGGCTCACCTCATTCCCATGCATCGCCGTGGAAAGCTATTCTGTTTTTTGAAGCGATGCGATTTATCATTTCGGTTTCCTTTATTTTATTATTTCGTAAGGGGTAATCTTATCTCGAACACTGCGCCGACCTCATTATGAGCCGTGACAGTGCCCTTATGTAAATTAACAATTTCTCGTGAGAGTGCAAGTCCGATGCCTGTGCTGCCCTTTGTTCCCGTGTAGAATCGGTCAAAGATATGCGGCATGTCTTCCTCGGCGATTCCGTTGCCGTCGTCACTGATTTTTACCACAGCCGACTTCTGCTCAATAGTGCATGAAATCACAACTGCGCTGTTGCAATGACGGATTCCGTTCATCAGAACGTTTACGAAAACCCTCGAAAGCTGATTTTCGTCGCAGTGAATCCAAACGGGATTTTCGGGGAACATCGGGGTAATTGTAATCTTTTTCTGCTGCTGAATCGGCTCAACCGAGCGCATACAATCGTAAAGAATCTCTCTGAGGTCGGAGGTAGTCATATTAAGCTGGAGCTGATTTGCGTCGATTTTGGAGATTGAGAGCAACTCATCAATCATGTGTGCCATTTTGTCGCTCTCACGCATAATTATTTCCGCCGACGACGGAATATCGACAACGCCGGCTTCGATACCCTCGGCATATCCCTGAATAGCCATAAGCGGAGTTTTCAGCTCATGCGATGAATTCTGGAAGAATTTGTGGTTTGCTTCGTGATCGTCCTCGATCCTTCTGCCGAGCTTATATCCGATAACGCTCATAACCGCAACCACGGCAACAAATATCGCAGCAAAAACCCAGTTCAGCGAGCGGACATAATTAACAAGCGGCTGAATATTTATATACATCACCGTTGACTGATATGAACCGTCCGTTGTAAACACATCATGGTATTTCACAAGAACATAATAGCCCTTATCTGTTATAAGGGTCTTGATATCTCCCTCTTTAAGCGAGTTGAGGCTGTAGTGCGACCTGATTTCATTCTCTGAATTCTGTGCCGAGGAATTGGCTTCGGAATTTTTCACCGGCAAACCGGAGACCTCATAGCCTTCATCAAAAAAATTTATAAAATTGATGTTACCGCTGAGAAAGTTTGCTTCATATTCATCTTCCGAATCATCCTCATCCGTAAGCCTGTCAATGTACTCCATCTCGTAAATCAGTGCGTTCTTCGCTTCTTTTTCAAAATGAGACGGTATGATAAGATTGATTATTCCGACAAAACCGGCAAAGATAACGATTATCGAAAGCCAAATTACACATAATATTTTCAGCTTTATATGCTTCATTTTTTATCACCGTTGACTTCAATTCGATATCCGAAGCCCCACATCGTTTTGACGCTGACATTGCTTTCGCAAGCCGAAAGCTGCTTTCTGATGCGACGGAGCGTTTCATCGGTAACTCTTGTTTCAACCTTGGTATCAAAGCCCCATATCGCCTCAAGAAGCTCGTCCCTCGAATACGCCTTGTCGGGGTTTTTCATCATGTATGAAAGCATTTTAAGCTCCGTGCGTGTGAGCTTAATGGGCTTGCCGCTGCAAAGTATCTCATTTCTGCTGCTTGAAAAAGTCAAGTCGCCGATGCCGGTATCCTCTTCGGAGGCTTTTGAGCTGTGGTCGCTCTTTTCGTTCATATCCATGCGACGAAGCAATGAACGAACACGCATAAGAAGTGCCGTCGGTCTGAAAGGCTTGGTGAGATAATCGTCGCTGCCGATCGTTATGCCGTGAACATAATCATACTCGGAATCCTTGGCGGTAAGGATAATAATCGGAACGCCCGACTCCTCACGCAGCTGCTTGCACACTGTCAGTCCGTCCGTTCCCGGCATCATGATATCAAGAATAACCAAATCGGCAGGCTTTTCATCAAAGGCCGCTTTAAGCTCATCGCCCGTTTCGAAGGCAGAAACCTCATATCCGTCGCTTTCAAGGAAGCTCTTGATAAGGTCACGAATATTCCTCTCGTCATCGGCAATATAAATCGAATGGCTCATATGCCTCCCCCTTTTCTCATTTAACAATTTAATTATATAACGTTTCTTTTTTGCTTTCACCGAAAAACAACGTCAAATATGTCACAAAAGTGTCATACAGATTATATCACACGGAACGGTTTATCTCAACAGTTTTTAAATTTGGCAGATAAGGGAATTTTTTCATTGCTTTTGTTTTTATATCTTTTTATTTTTCCCCTCCGTCGTCAAAGACGACACCGTCTCGCTGCGGCTCGGTCACGCTCCGGCTCTGAACATCCACCGGACGTTCATTCACTACTGTCGCGCCGCTTCGCTACCTTGCGACAAGGGGAGGCTTGGATAATTTCTGCTGACTTTAAGTGCCGCCAAAATTATAAATTGCCAAAAAATCAAAAATTTTTATAAAAAGGGATTGACAAACGCATATCACTGTGCTATTATATCGTCAGCCTACCGAACAGGTAGTCAATTTTGAAAGGAGAACGGCATCATGGCAGCAGTATTTACCGCAACCTATACTACCACCGGAATGTGCATGTGTATGCGCACTTCTCGTCATGCCCTTTTTTCGATGCGTTCTCAATTCACAAGCTGAATGATTTTTTAATTGCTTTTGACCGGGAACCTCGAAAGGGTTTCCGGTTTATTTTTTTGGAGGGATTTTTATGCTGAAAAGATTTACGGTTCTTCTCAGAGCCAATTACAGATTCGGACGAATGTGCCGATGTTGACATAACGGTAAAAAATTGGTAAAATAACAATAATTTCTAAAAAGAAAGGTAGATATATCATGAAAAAAATAGTTTCACTTTTACTCGTAGCAGTTCTCGCACTCAGCCTTTTCGCAGGCTGCTCATCATCAAAAAGCGGCAACATCACAATCGCAATTCCGAACGACACCACTAACGAAGCGAGAGCCTTGCTCCTTCTCCAGGAAAAGGGCTACATCAAGCTTAAGGACGGTGTAGGCATCACGGCAACGATCAACGACATTGCGGAGAACCCGAAGAACATTGAGTTCAAGGAGATTGAAGCCGCTCAGCTTCCGAACACCCTCAAGGATGTTGACTATGCAATCATCAATTCAAACTATGCTATTGAAGCAAAGCTCAACCCGGTAAAGGATTCGCTTATCATTGAAGACTCGGCCTCCGCTTACGGCAATATCCTCGCAGTTAAGCAGGGTAACGAAAATCAGCCGAAGATCAAGGCTCTCAAGGCCGCTCTCGAAAGCAAGCAGGTTGCCGACTACATCAACAATAAGTACAACGGTTCGGTTATCAGCGTTGTTGAAAATCCGGGCGACGGCTACGATTCATCGGTAAATTACAATGCACTCAAGGGCACAACGATCACGGTTGCCGCTTCTCCCGCTCCTCACAAAGAGATTCTTGACGTTGCAAAGGAAATCCTTGCAGCAAAGGGCGTTACACTCGACATCAAAGAGTTCACGGATTACGTTCAGCCGAACAACGTTGTTGAAAACGGTGAAATCGACGCAAACTATTTCCAACATACCCCGTACCTTGACGACTTCAACAAGGAGAACGGTACTCACATCGTATCCATTTCCGTTATCCACGTTGAGCCGATGGGTCTTTACGGCGGAAAGCAGACAACACTTGACGCATTGAACAAATAAGTGTAGAATAATAAGAAGTGCTGTTCACAACAGACAGCACTTCTATTTTATGTGGAGTGAAATAAATGATAGAAATTCAACACCTGACCAAAACCTTTGAGACCTCCGACGGCAGTCTTGATGCGCTGAAGGACGTTTCACTCAAAATTGACGACGGCGAGATTTACGGCATTATCGGCATGAGCGGCGCAGGCAAAAGCACGCTTGTCCGCTGTATCAATATGCTTGAGCGTCCGACACAGGGCAATGTTATAATAGACGGCACCGACGTCGGCAAGCTCAGCGAATCCGAGCTTCGCAATGAGCGCAGACAAATCACGATGATTTTCCAGGGCTTCAACCTGCTCATGCAGCGCACCTGTCTCAAAAACGTATGCTTCCCCATGGAGCTTGCGGGAGTTAAAAAATCCGAGGCGACAGCCCGTGCAAAAGAGCTTCTTGAAATCGTCGGCCTCGGCGATAAGCTCAAGAGCTATCCCGTTCAGCTTTCCGGCGGCCAGCAGCAGAGAGTGGCAATAGCAAGAGCGCTTGCGACCCACCCGAAAATTCTTCTCTGCGACGAGGCTACAAGTGCGCTTGACCCTCAGACAACGCAGTCGATTCTTTCGCTTATCAGGGATATCCATGACAAACTCGGCATCACCGTCATTGTCATCACCCATCAGATGAGCGTTGTTGAGCAGATATGCACCCGTGTTGCGATCCTTGACCACGGAACAGTCGTTGAAGAAGGAAAGGTCAGCGATGTTTTCTCCGCTCCGAAGTCCGATGCGGCAAAGTCGCTCGTTTATCCCGACGGTTGCGATTTCGATTCCGCAGCGTCCCCGGATGAGAGCGTTATCCGTGTTGTATTCAACGGTGCGGCGGCCACCAACAAGCCTCTAATTGCTCAAATGGCTATTGAGGAGAATATTTCCGCAGATATTCTTTCGGCTTCAACCCGTTCCATCGGCGGCAAGGCTTACGGAAATATGCTTTTAGGTATCCCCGGCGGCAAAGCCAATCTCGAGAAAGCAATGAATTATCTCAAAAAAACACCGGATATATATGTTGAGGAGGTGACAAAACATGCTGAGTGATTATCTTGCTTCGGAGGAAGTTCAAAAGGCACTTGAGGTGCTCAAAACTCAATTTCCCCTTGCAATCTGGGAGACGGTTTACGTTACCCTGCTTTCGACTCTTTTCGCCGCCATTATCGGTCTGCCGCTCGGCGTGCTTCTTGTTGCCGGCGAGAACAAAAAAATTCTTCGCATTCCGCAGGGCGTTCTGCACGTTCTCAATGTTATAATCAACCTTTTGCGTTCGGTTCCGTTCCTCATTCTTATGATAATGGTTTTTCCGCTCACAAGACTCATTGTCGGCACGGTAGTCGGAACTCCGGCAACGGTCGTGCCTCTTGTAATTGCGGCTTTCCCGTTCGTTGCAAGACTGGTTGAAAGCAGCCTGAGAGAGATTAATCCGAGCATCATTGAAGCGGCTCAGAGCATGGGTGCTTCCCCTTTTCAGATTATCACAAAGGTTATGATTCCCGAGAGCGTGCCCTCGCTCATTTCCAACGGCACAATCGCTCTCACCACCGTACTCGGCTATTCGGCAATGAGCGGAATTATCGGCGGCGGCGGGCTCGGCAAAATCGCCATAAACTACGGCTATTACAGATATCAGTATCTCATCATGGTATTCGCCGTGGTATTCCTGATTATTCTCGTTCAGATTTTCCAGAGCCTTGGCACGTTCCTTGCGACCAAATGCGACAAGAGACTGAAAAACAGAAAATAAAATTTAATAAAACGGTTCTGTAAAACAAAAATTTTTTAAATACAGAGCCGTTTTTGTTATATATATTAAATTTTAGAAAAGCAATTACTAAAAAAGAATTAAATATTGACTTTTCTTGCATTTTATGATTAAATATAATTGGTATACAATGAAGTAAAATTTTTGTTGAGGTGAAAAAATGAAACTTATAAGAATACTGATTTCAATAATTTTTGTTATAGTTGTCGGAGCCTGGTCCGTCAACCTTATCCTCAGCAAAACCGTCAGAGACCACACACCTCCGGTTATCACCTCAGAATCCGACGTGTTAGAGCTTTCCGTCAACGACGACAAAAACAAATTATTGGAAGGCCTTACAGCAACCGATGATCGTGACGGTGACATTACCGATTCTATTCTTATAGGAACTCACTCGAAATTCATATCAAAAGGTGTATGTGACATCACCTACCTTGTCTTCGATTCAAGTAATAACGTAGGCAAATATACACGACGAATCAAGTATACGGATTACACTGAGCCGGTATTCTCACTCACCGGACCTTTGATGTTTTCTTCCGGCGACACGGTTTCTATGTTCCCGAAAATCAGCCTCATGGACAGCCTTGACGGCGACATATCTTCAAAGGTAAAAATAGTCGTCAATGACGTTGACAGTTCAAAAGTCGGCACATATTATGTCACCTTTGAAGCCTCTAACAGCTACGCCGATGTTGTCAATCGCAAGCTTCCGGTTAATATCGTTAATGATCCGATTGATGGTCCCCAGATTGAACTGAGCGACTATCTGATATATGTTAACGTAGGAGATAAAATTAATCCCAAGAAGTATCTTAAATCAGTCTCGGACA
The DNA here is from genome assembly GCA_000434915.1 of Ruminococcus sp. CAG:563. GTDB lineage: Bacteria > Bacillota > Clostridia > Oscillospirales > Acutalibacteraceae > CAG-488. The sequence goes on along the minus strand of FR882051.1, from coordinate 24,009 downwards.
AATACGATCCTTCAACAAATACAGATAAAGTATCAATTATCTCGACGGTTGACACAAGAAGTGCCGGTGTTCATCAGGTTAAATACGAATACACCGACTCCAAGGGTCTGACCGGACATACGTTTCTTATCGTTATTGTCAGGGAGGTGTAATGCATGAATGAAAATACATCGGTTAAATCAAATCAGATGAACTTTTTCATTATTCTTCGTGATATTTTAAGAAATGCACTGTTCATTTTCATGGCAGCGGTTATCGGATTTTTGTCCGTTACAATTTACATAAGATATGTGCGTCAGCCTATTTATACATCATCCTCAACCCTTGTTGTAACAGCGAAAAATACAACCTATGCCAACGCATATGCCGCTCTTTCAACCGCTTCTTCAATGGCGGGCGTTCTCAAAGAGGTTTTTGAAAGCGACATTATTATGCAAAAGGTTAAGGACGATACGGGCCCTCTTCCGGGAAATATTTCGGTTTCCGCCAATGTTATCTCAGGAACGAACCTTCTTGTACTTAACGTTACTGCCAATGATCCTAAGACGGCATATATCGTCAGCAATTCAATACTTGAAAATTACAATGGAATTTCCGATTATCTCTTTTCAAATGCGGTTCTTGAAACCGTCTCCGAGCCGCAAATTCCGACAAAAGCAACCAATACTTTTAATTTGCCGTTGTATCGAATTTTTGCTGCAATGGCGTTGGCTGCTGTCGTTGTTGCCTTAACGGTTCTTTCATGTATAACAAGAAAAACATTCAAGAATGTTTACAGTGCAAAAAATGAAATCGAGGGTGACTGTTTCGGTGTCATTACTCATGAAAAGAAGCTTCAGACCTTGCGCTCCTTTATACGCAGACCCAGAAAATCCGTTTTGATAAATTCGCCGACGTGCAGCTTCATGTTTGAAGAAAGCAACAGGAAATTCGCCGAGAATCTTCGATTTAAAATGGATCAGAACGGTTACAAACGTGTCCTTGTAACAAGCGTTGCTGAAAACGAAGGAAAATCAACAATATCAACCAATCTTGCCCTTGCATTAAGCAGCATGGGCAAAAAGGTTCTTATAATTGACGTTGATTTTCGTAAACCTGCCATTTATAAAATTGTTGAAAAAGACAGAGCATCTGTTCCCGACATTATCTCATATATAGACGGAAGCTCCGAAATTGAAGATATAATATGCAAATATGCAAGAACCGGTGTCGATATGGTAATGAACTTCGGCTCAAGAAGAGATTCGGCCTCGTTCATCCGTTCAGAAAAGCTAAAAGAGCTTCTTGATTATGCCGATCAGCATTATGATTACGTTATTCTCGATTCCTCCCCTATTATAGTAAGCACCGATGTTCAGCTCACATTGGACATTGTTGACTGTTCATTAATCGTCATTCGTCAGGATTTTGTTCGCATTACCGACATAAATACAGCGATAAATGACATAAAGGAAGGAGACGCAAACTATTTAGGATATGTACTCAATGATTACCGTGAATTCAATATGCATGTAGCCGGAGAAAACGTCTATGGCTATGGCAGTTATGAAAACTACGAATACGGCAATACCGAATCGGCCGAGGAACAAGGGTGAATAATATGAGTTCAAAAATATTTAATTACAAAGAAAATGCACTTGACCTTCATGCTTTATTGAAAGATATCTTAAAAATTGTAAAAAAAACATGGTGGGTTTTTGTTGCGGCTTTTGTGCTCATTTCCGGTATTTATTGTTTCTACCTGAGATATACCTATGTCCCAACCTATGAAGCAAAGTCGTCATTCACGGTGAACACAACCACCAGCTATGCCGAGGTTGCAGCGTCATACGGATTCTACTATGATTCCGCCAACGCAGAACAGATGGCAAAAGTGCTCCCATATATTCTCAAAAGCTCCGTATTTAACGAGATTTTGAAAGAAGAGCTTGACACAGATAAAATAAACGGAACTATAACTCTTAATGCGATTAAAAACTCTAATCTTTTTTCGATTTCTGTTGTAAGCAAAAATCCTCAGGACGCCAAGGATATTCTTGACGCAGTTGTAAAAAGGCTTCCGGATGTTTCAAGGTATGTTATCGGTGAAACAAAGCTGAACATTATTCAGCCAAGCTCTGTTCCGACTAAGCCGAATAACAGTATCAATTATATTATAGCAATACTTACTTGCTTTGCGGTAACGCTTGCGGTCGGTGCCGTTATTGTAATAATAACAGCATTTCTCAGAAAGACAATTCAAAATGAGCAGGATTTCAGAGATCAGCTTAATATGAACTGTCTCGGCATTCTTCCATATAACAAAGTTGGTAAAGAAAAAATGGATCTTCCGTTCTATGCAGACGAATCAACGGACAACGGAAAAAGATATGCCGAGTGTATGAAAACCACTGCACTCAAAGTCACCCGTTCTATGCAAAGGTCAAATTTCAAGGTTCTTATGGTAACAGCCGCACTTGCCAACGAGGGAAAAAGCTCTGTTGCTCTCAACCTTGCACGCTATATCAAATCAGGAAATCCGGACAAGAAGGTTGCACTCGTTGACCTCGACCTCAGAAAGCTTTCGTTAAGCAAAATGACAAATAATAACGAAAACTATTGTCCGATTGACAAGCTCTTTGAACAGCCCAAAACCGTTAAGAAGCATGTTGAAAATAAGGTTCCTCGTGTTCAATCCGAGAGCAGTTCAAAAAAGATAAAACTCATGTTTACCGAAAACCCGAAAGATGTTGTCATCTTCGGCAGTGAAACGCCGTGCAGAACTCCCGAAAGAAATCTTAACAATGATAGAATGCGTGATTTCATGAAGGAACTCCGGGAAATCGCCGACTATGTTATTATTGATTCGCCCCCGTGTGCAATTACTACCGATCCTCTTATTATATCCGAATATTGTGACAGCATCTTGTTTGTTATACGTCAGGACTCCACCCATCGCTGGACAATACTTGATTGTTTAAACAACATTTCAACCAGAGGCTGCAACATTATAGGCGGAGTTCTTAATGCCGCCAAAGAAAGTCTGCTTGACCAGAGCGGCTATTACGGCTATGGCCACTACGGCAGATACGGAAAATACGGCTATCGTAACTACGGCAAGTACAGCTATGGCAAATACGGTTACGGCGAATCCAAAGACAGTTAAAGGAGCAAGTTTATGAGAGTAAAGGATAATATTGTTCTCCGTGAAATTGCCGGTCAGCATGTGCTGGTTCCGGTAATGGAGCGCGTTAAGGATGTGCCGTCAATGGTATATATCTCTTCCTCTGCCGCTTATCTTTGGAAAAATATGGACGACCGGGAGTTTACTCTTGAGGAACTTGTAGATTTGATTCTTTCAAAATACAAAAACGTTACCCGCGAGAAAGCGCAGGAGGATATAATCCTCTTCCTTCAAATACTTGCACGCAACAATATTTTGGATATAAGTGATGACACATGAGCGGTTATGAAAAAATTCCTATATCATCCGCTCCGTTTGACATGTTTGCATCTGCGAGAAAAAATGCCATTCCGTTATTTGCTTCATTTGAACTGACACCAAGGTGCAATTTGAATTGCAAAATGTGCTATGTTCATTTGAAAAACAGCGAAATTGAGCTTCACGGTACTGAGCTGGATGCAGAACAATGGATTTCTCTCGGCAAACAGGCTGCACAGGCCGGTACATTGTTTTTGTGCATAACCGGTGGTGAGCCGACAATGCATCCGGGTTTTTGTCGGATTTATTCCGAGCTTTCAAAATTCGGCTTCATTATAACTCTTCAAAGCAATCTGTATCATCTCAGCGACGAATGCTTTGAACTTTTGAAAAAGATTCCGCCGCAAAGCATAAAGTTCACAATTTACGGTGTAAATGACGTAACCTATCGCAAAATTTGCGGAGTAAGCGACGGATTTACAAGAGTTTTTGAAAATATAAAGCGAATAAAAACGCTCGGCATTACGCTTGAAGCGGTCACAACCGTAACAAAAGATAATGTTGATGAGCTTCCGGAAGTTGAAAGACTTATGGAAGATCTTGAGATTCCGTGGATTCCCTCGGCAGAGTTAAAGAAATCCGTCAGAGGTGCAGATACAAATATCGAATCACTTCGTTTACCTGACAGTGCATACCCTCACCTTTGCGAGGATGTGCAAAATGTGATAAGCAAAGGAAAAAATAAAAGCTTTTCAAAGCCTTGTGAGAAATGCAAAGAATATCGAACAGGCTTTTGGATAAAATGGGACGGCAAAATGAGTTTTTGCTCTTTTCTCAACGAACCGGACATCGACGCAGTTTCACTCGGATTTTCCGAGGCATGGAAGCAGCTTGTGGATTACGAAGAATCACTTAAATGGCCGGATGAATGTCAAAAGTGCAAATGGAAAGATGTCTGCCCAAGATGTGCCGCAACGTTTGCAACCGAAAGCGGAACGGTTAATAAAATAAGCAAAGATTTTTGCCGATATATCGACAAAATCTTTAATAATACGATCGGAGGAATTAAACATGGATGAATATGTAACAGTAGAAGCATATGACGTTATGCTTGGATCTAACACTTATTCGGCAGGTGGCAGCGACCCGAACCGTGCATCCGATGCAACAGGTAGTGCAACAGCTCACTGGAACCTTGATACAGGTGTTACCGGCAAGGGTTGGGACCTTCTCTATTACGATTTTGCAACCGGTACGGTTAAAACTATGAATGTTTACGGTTCAAACCATGACGAGGTTGAAGCAAAGATTGTTCCCTACCTTAACATGTACGGTGGAAGCTACGTTTCAAGCATCGGTTGTTCGTAATGCCAAAGTATTCTTATCAAATAATTGTTCCCGTGAGCTTTGACTACACGGACGATTTTTGGCGGAAATTTGCAGCTTTCTCTCCTTCCGAACCGGTTCTCACACTAAAATATAAGGAGAGATCAGCCGACCCGTATGATATTGAAGCATATCCCGATTTTGGGAATCGCAAGGTTTATTGCGTCTCGCACAGCATTCTTGCAATAAACGATGACTTTACAGACGGAACAATCTTCTCGCAAAAAAAAGACCATATCGGGATATACAGTTGTGCAATGGTCGCCCTTTACGGCAACCTGATTCGCAGCGGCACACTTGTTATGCACAGCAGCCTGATTGAGGTTGACGGCGAGGGTATTCTGTTTACAGGGCCGTCCGGAGTGGGCAAAACCACTCAAGCGGAGCTTTGGCAAGAACATCGTAACGCTCGAATAGTCAATGGTGATATGGTTTTCATTCACAAGGAATCCGATGGCATATTTTATGCATACGGTTCGCCGTGGCACGGGTCATCTGAATATTGTCTCAACGAAAAGCTCCCGCTCAAGGCAATTATTGCCCCCCTTCAGTCGGAAAAATGTTCAATAGCCGAGCTAAAGGGAATAGAAATGCTTAAATGCGTTTTCCCCGAAGTTATGCTGCCCGATTGGTTTGAGGGCTGCAAGGAGCTTGGCATGAGCACACTTGACGAATTACTCAAATGCACACCTGCTTACAGGCTGGAATGCACAAAGGATATTAATGCGGTGGAGACCGTAGAAAAAGAGTTAGGAAAATCAAATTGAGAAGTGTTGAAAAGATTAAGAAATATCTGAATCACAATGAAATAAAGAAGATTCTTCACTCATGGAGCTGGATATTCAGCTATATTCTTCGTTACAAGGGTCAGGTCATAGCTTTTTCCCTTATCGGACTTCTTTCTACCGGTCTCGGACTTTTCACCTCGTGGGTGCTCAAGGATCTTATCGACTCCGTAACCGGCGAAATATCCCTGAAAATCGCACCGGTTGCCGCAGTGTATCTCGGAACGGCTGTTGCAAAGATTTTTATTACCGCTCTTACTAATCGTGTGTCGCTGAGAATCCGTCTGAATGTCGGAATTCAGATAAAAAATGACGTTTACGACAAGCTTATGAACACTGAGTGGACAGCCATTTCCGCTTTTCATTCCGCTGATATAATGACAAGAACAGGTGCCGATGTCGGTATCGTTTCAAACATGGTGCTCAGCTATATTCCCAATGTTGTGACAGCACTTGTCAACTTTATCGGAGCATTCTTCATTATACTTCACTACGACCCGATTATGGCTCTCCTCGCCCTTGCCGGCGCACCGGTAACCGTATTAACGGCGAGATTCCGTTTTGGCAAGGCAACCGAATTTCAAAAGAAAAACCGTGAGCTTGCAGGCGAACGCCTTGCCATTGAAGAAGAAAGCTACCAAAATCTTCAAACCATAAAATCCTTTGGTCTTGTTCCTCTTTTTTCGCAGAGATTCAGGGAATTTCAGCAAAAAGGCTTCGGAGTAGCCATGGAGCAGAACCGATACCAGAACCAAATGCTCATTATAATGAGTCTCATGGGACAGCTCGTAACCTATTCCTGTTACGGATTTGCACTTTATAGACTTTGGAAAGGCGATATCACTTACGGAACGCTTTCGCTTTTCATGTCGATGGCTGCCTCACTCACCGGCTCATTCAGCTCGGTAGTTTCGCTTGTACCCTCCTTTATCAAGGCAGGCATAAGTGCCGGAAGAGTTCTTGATGTTCTTGAGCTTCCGACAGAAAAAACAGAGCTGACAGAACAGGAAAAACAATTTATTAAAAACAGTAAAAACAAGAAGCTGTCTCTTATGTGCAATGATATCACCTGCGCATATAACGATGAAGCTGTTGTATATAAAGATTCTTCGCTTACCGCCCAAAGCGGTAAAATCACTGCGCTGATAGGTGCATCAGGCAAAGGAAAGACCTCAACGCTCAGACTTTTACTCGGACTGATAAAGCCGCAAACCGGCAGCATTACGGTAAAAAATGAGGACGGCGAAGAAATAGAAATCAGTGCGGCAACGAGAAAGCTGTTTAGCTACGTTCCGCAGAACAACACAATTTTTTCGGGAACGATTGCGGATAATCTCCGCCTGGTTAAGCAGGATGCAACCGACGACGAGCTGAAAAAGGTTCTTGAAGACGCCTGTGCATGGGAATTTGTCAGCAAACTCCCAGACACGATTAACACAAAAATTACGGAGCGTGGTCAATGCTTCTCCGACGGTCAGAACCAACGTCTTTCAATCGCAAGAGCACTTTTGGCCGACACACCCATTCTTCTTCTCGACGAGGCAACAAGTGCGCTCGATGTTGAGACGGAAAAAAAGGTTATTTCCAATATTCTCGATTATAATCGCAACAAAATGATAATTCTTACATCACATAAGCCAAGCGTTTTCAAGCTTTCGGACGAGATTTACTCGGTATCCGAGAACGGTATTGAGCTTCTGGACAGGAAAGAACTTCATTATGAATAAACAATACGATAATTTTTTAAAGATATTGAACACCGCTATAACCGGTAATGTTTCCGAATTGAACGAACCTGATTTCAAATTGCTTAGCAATTTGGCTTTTCAGCAGGAGGTTGCGCCGATTTTCCTTGAGGGAGCAATAAAATATTCCGAGTTCACGGTTGCTCCTGTTGCTGTAAAGGCTGAGCTTATCAGCAAATCGACAAGCTCGGTTGTCACACAGACACAGAACACAGCGGAGTTTTATTCAATATATCAAGAACTTATTTCGGCAGGCCTGAAGCCAATTATTTTAAAAGGTCTCATCTGTCGCAAATCTTACGGCAAACTTGAAAATCATCGTGGCTCCGGTGACGAAGATATATATATTCCAAAGAATGACTTTCCGCTTTGTCGCCGAATTCTAAGCGAAAACGGTTATACTACAGAAGATGAGAATGTTTTTTCGGAAAGATACTTTCAAAAGGCTCAGACTGTCGGCTATCAGAACAGTAACAACAGCTTAAAGCTCGAAATTCATCTCAACCTTTTCGGCACTCAGAACCCGATACGAATCGCAATGAATCATGTGTTTGACGAAGCACTTGCTGTGCCGTATCGTGTGGATTTTGATGGCAACGAGCTTTACACCCTTGACCCGACAAACCATTATTTATTTTTACTTTTACATTATCTCAAGCATTTTATGACCACCGGCGCAGGCATTCGTCATGTCTCAGATCTCGCCGTGTTCGGTAATAAATATAAAAATGAAATAGACTTTGCATCGGCCGAGCAAAAGTTTTTGGAATTCATCGGCAGTTCGTTCTATGCGGACACGGTTGAAATTATGCGGCTTCTCGGCGGTACAGAAAGCTCCGACGCCGAACAGCTTGACGCAGATTCCCTTTGCGAGGATTTGCTCAACGGCGGAACCTTTGGACTCGATGACAAAGAACTAAACTATGCAAGCACATTTATCTTTTCCAAGACCGGCGGAAGCCGATTCGGACTTTTTCGTTCGGTTTTCCCCTCTTATGATTTGATGGCCGCCATGCACCCTGAGCTTTATGACAAGCCCTGGAAGCTGCCCAGCGTATATTACAAGCGGATAGCGAAATACCTCAAAAATAAGAGAAATGCAGAGCTTGAAAAAGATGCAATAAAAAAATGTAACAAAAGAATTAATCTGATAAACAATTACGGATTAAAAAAGAAATAGGAATTTTCTTAAGGGGATGTTTTCATGAAAATACCGTTTTCTCCACCGGATCTGACCGATGCGGAGATTAATGAGGTCGTCTCGTCTCTTAAGTCAGGCTGGATCACAACGGGACCAAAAACAAAGGAACTCGAACGAGAAGTAGCGTCACTCTGTCACACCGACAAAGCGGTTTGTCTCTCGTCTCAGACCTCCTGTGCCGAAATGGCACTTCGCCTGCTCGGAATCGGAGAGGGAGATGAGGTTATTGTACCTGCTTACACCTATACGGCATCGGCAGAGGTTGTCTGCCACGTTGGGGCAAAGCTTGTCTTTATTGACAGTCAGCCGGATTCACTCGAGATGGACTACGACGCAGTCGAAAAAGCAATCACAGATAAGACTAAGGTCATTATCCCGGTTGATCTCGCCGGCATACCGTGCGACTATGACCGCATTTTTTCAATCGTTGAAAAAAAGAAGAGCCTTTTTAAGCCTTCAAATGACATTCAGTCTAAATTTGGCAGAATCATCGTTTGTGCCGATACAGCTCACGCTTTCGGCTCATTATGGCACGGACAGCCCGTCGGCTCGGTCGCCGATTTTTCTGCATTCTCATTCCATGCCGTAAAGAATTTCACGACTGCGGAAGGCGGTGCACTGACTTGGAAGCCTAATGACGCTCTCGACGATGAAGAGCTTTATAAGCGGGTTCAGCTTTATTCGCTTCACGGTCAGTCGAAGGACGCTTTAAGCAAAAATCAGCTCGGCTCATGGGAATATGATATTCTCGGCCCATGGTATAAATGCAACATGACGGATATTCATGCCGCAATCGGTCTCGCTCAGATGAAGCGTTATCCGTCTCTTTTGAAGCACCGTCGTGAGATTATCGAAAAATTTGACAACGCATTTAAGCCGTTGGGAGTTCATACCCTCCCCCACTTTACCGACGAGTATACCTCTTCGGGTCATCTTTATCTGACAAGAGTGTTCAAGAAGAACGGCGAACCCATCAGCGATGAAGAACGCCGTGAGATAATCATTAAGATGGCAGAGCGTGGAATCACAACCAATGTTCATTACAAGCCGCTGCCGATGATGACAGGCTATAAGAAGCTCGGCTTTGATATCAAGGACTATCCTAACGCTTACGCTCACTACGCAAACGAGATAACTCTGCCGCTCTTCAGCCGCCTGACGGACGAAGAGGTTGACTATATCATTGATAATTACACTGATGTGATTAAGGAATATATATAATCGCATAATTAACGGTCATCTCAGTTTCTTAAATTGAGATGACCGTTTTCTTCATAAAAAACCGACTCCGATTGTGTGAATCGAAGTCGGTAATTTTTTTATATATCCGTGTGGCCGTTTTCAAGAATATCGGCGATTCGCCTGCAAGCAAATCCGTCACCGTAGGGGTTGCTTGTATGCGCCATCGTGTCATAAGCCTCTTTGTTTTCAAGAAGCTCCTTGAAGCTGTCGTAAATCGTTTTTTCGTCGGTACCGACCAGTCGCAGCGTTCCGGCCTTAATGCCCTCGGGACGCTCCGTAGTGTCTCTCATAACAAGCACGGGCTTGCCGAGCGAGGGAGCTTCCTCCTGAATTCCGCCGCTGTCGGTCAAAATCAAATAGCTTTGAGCAAGGAAATTGTGAAAATCGAGAACCTCAAGCGGTTCAATTATATGAATTCTGTCGCAGCCGCCAAGCTCCTCGTCCGCCGCCTTGCGAACAACAGGATTCATGTGAATCGGGTAAATCGCCTTAACGTCCGGGTGTTCATCCATTATTCTGCGAATTGCACGGAACATATGATGCATCGGCTCACCGAGATTTTCTCTGCGATGTGCCGTTATAACAATCAGTCGGCTGCCCTTCGCCCATTCAAGCTCGGGGTGGGCATAATCCTCACGAACCGTCGTTTTAAGTGCATCAATCGCCGTATTTCCGGTGATATAAATTGTTTCTGCTTTCTTGCCTTCCTTCAGCAGGTTCTGCCTTGAAAGCTCCGTCGGAGCAAAATTATACTGAGAAATAATGCTGACCGCCTGACGGTTAAACTCCTCTGGATACGGCGAATAAATATTGTATGTTCTCAGTCCCGCCTCAACGTGACCGACGGGAATCTGAAGATAGAAGCAAGCCAATGCCGTTACAAAGGTCGTTGACGTGTCGCCGTGAACAAGAACAACGTCGGGCTTAACCTCATCCAAAACAGACTTGATTCTGTTAAGAATGTTTGTTGTGATGTCAAAGAGGGTCTGCTTGTCCTTCATAATGGATAGGTCATAGTCCGGCGTTACACTGAACGCTTCAAGCACCTGATCGAGCATCTGACGATGCTGACCTGTCACACAAACAATCGTTTCAAGATTTTTTCTTGATTTCAGTTCGTTGACGAGCGGACACATCTTGATAGCCTCCGGACGTGTTCCGAAAACGAGCATTATTTTTTTCATTTAAACCAAATCCTTTCGGCTTAATTCAATACAGTATTGAAGTGTGCGTATTGCTTTTACAGTCTGTATGTACCGGGAAGCTCACAACACTTGCGGGTATCCAAAACAACTTTTCCGTTCAGCTTATCCATGTTCTCTTTGATTTCGTTGTGATTAACCATAATGACAACAAGATCGGTATCCTCAAGGAATTTATCAAAGTCATGATACTGATTTGCAACCACATCATTGGTAATGAACGGATCATAAACCTTGAGCGGAGCTGCAAGATGTCTCTCCTGATTCTCAAGAAGCTGCAATGTCGGTGATTCACGCATATCGTCAACGTTCTCTTTATACGTCAAGCCGTAAAGTCCGACTCTTGAAATATCGGTCATGCCCTTTTCTTTCATAATCTCATAGATTCGATTGAGCACAAACTCCGGCATGCTGTCGTTTGTTTTCATCGACTCGTTGATAACGTTCGTCAATGACGGATAATCGCCTACAAGGAACCATGGGTCAACGGAAATGCAGTGTCCGCCTACACCCGGGCCCGGCTGAAGAATGTTAACACGAGGATGCATGTTGCAAATCTTGATGATTTCATAAACATCCATATTGTCGTGGCGGCAAATCTTTGCAAGCTCGTTTGCGAATGCAATATTTACGGCACGGAACGTATTCTCAACAACCTTTGTCATCTCGGCTGTGCGGATATCTGTAACAACAATCTCGCCCTGACAGAAGCTTGCATAAAGATTTTTAACCTTCTCGCCGATTTCCTTATCATCGGCACCTATCGTTCTGTTGTTATGGAGAAGCTCATAGACCATGTTGCCCGGAATGATTCTCTCGGGTGCGTGAACCAGGTTAATGTCCTTGCCTATTGTAAAACCGTTCTTCTCAATAACGGGTCGAACATACTTATCAATCGTTCCCGGAGAAACCGTGGACTCGATAACAACCGTTGCACCCTTGGGGCATACGTCCATAACGCTCTTTACAGCGGCAACGACATAGCATGCGTCAACCTTTTTGGAGAATTTATCATACGGAGTCGGCACGGAAACAATATATGTATCCGTCACCTGATATTCCGTTGTGAATTTGATTCCGGAATTGAGAGCGTCGGCAAAAAGCTCGCCCAAGCCCTTTTCCTTAAAGGTTGTTTTGCCGGCATTCAGGGTTGAAACAAGCTCCTTGTTATAGTCTGTACCTACTACCTCCACACCGTGCGAAGCCATCATAAGCGCAGTGGGAAGTCCGATATAGCCAAGTCCGATTACATTAATCATTTTGAACACTCCTCTTGTAACTTAATTTTAACATATAAAGATAGTATAAAACATATACTATTGTATACAAAACCGTAATTCCGAGCAGGAAAAGTTTGATTGAATTCATAAATTTTCCGACAACATATGCGGCACATGACGCAACAACGAAAAGAATTTGAATTATCAGCTCTGTTCTTTGCTTATTGCATATTATCATGGTCGGCGTTAATGAAGATACAATCAGTCTTAGTCCAAACATCGGTGCAAGATACCTTACATATTCGCCCGAGACACCCCAGCCTTTTCCGAAGAAAAGCTCAAACGCCCAGGGAGCCAATATCATCAAGGCCGCCGTCATGGGAATTGCAAGTGCAAGCAAAAACAGACTGGTTTGCAAAAATGTCTTATGGAAATTGCCTGTTTCGTCATGCTCTCTTGCGGCCTTTTCAAAATATGCCTTGGAAGTGCTGTTGCAAACCAGGCTCAGCGGAACACCCAGCATACGATACGACATTGAATAGTATGCCAACGTTACCGAACCGAACAAAGCGTTGATAAAAATATTTATTATTGAGTAGGAAAAACCGTTTACAAAGCTTGCCGGAACAGAATACAAAGGCTGTCTGATATGCTTTTTAGCGGCTTTTTTCATGTCCTCAAATGTTACTGCCTTTATCGAGGACAGGTTTGACTTTAAACGTCTTATCTGTTGCAGAAGTTCCAATATGCTGCTGACAATATATGAAATTAAAAGTCCGATAGTTCCAAAATGCAATACGCCGAAACCGACAAGAGTCACAGCCTTTCCGGCCTCTTTCGTTATGCTTGCCGCTGCCATCAATTTATAATCTCTGTAGCGATTATTATATGAATGTAATATATTCAAAAAACCTGTTGCAAGAATAAAAGCCAAAATCCATGCAAACACCTCAGGAAAAGCCATTTCTGTGCTGCCGGAGGTGCAGAAATAAATCGTATAACCCACACTGACTAATGTGCTCAACACAAGTGTTATATAGAACGAGAGCTTAACGAGGGCATACATTCCCTTTTCATCACTTTCACCGACAATGGCCATGTCATATCTTCCGCAAATAACAGACCCAAACATGGTAACAACAGTCAACAGCAATGTATATTCACCGATCTGTTCCTCGCTGTAAAGTCTTGTCATCAGCGGAGAAATAGCAAAGGAAATTACCTGTGCTATAATCGTTCCCGACATTAGAGTGGCAATGGATCGAAAAAATGAATTCTTGTATAACCGCTTCATTAAATCCTGCATTTTATCGAATCCTTTCTATTTTATTGATGTCATCATTCTTTTGTCTTCCGCTTTTATAGTATAAAAACACCCAAATAAACGGATTAGACCAATACACACTCGACAGCAGCAAACGAGGTACAAATTGACAAACACAAAATACATCAAAGTCACTGCTGCGTTTATTGATCAATGTTTTCACAGCCAAAACTGTAATATAAATTGAAATTGCCGTTCCGATAAACACACCAAATTCACACATCAACTGAGTAAATATGTTATGTGTGTATTGTCCGTCGGAAACCGTTTCAAAATATCCGATTCCTTTGCCTAAAATATTTCCCGATATAATTTCCTTTGCCTTTTCAAGCAAATCACTTCGTCCGCTGAATATATCTGTGCCTCTTCTGAATCTTGAAATCCATCTCATTTCACTGTGGCTTTCGGACAAGGCTTCTATAATTGCATCCCAACCCCAAAGTACAAAGGCCATAACAGCAATGAATAATACCGTGATAAATATCTTATGCTTGCTCCTCCTCAAGACCACTATCATTCCTAAGAACACAAGCGATAAGACTGCTCCACGACAGTCGCTCAAAAACAGCAGATAGTAAAGTGATACCGCTGAACAAGCACATATTATCACACGAAATATCTTGCTACAAACTTTCCATACAAAGGCTGATGCCGACAGTCCGATTACCATGGTATAACTGATATCCATGGACTGCTCTATATACATAACGTCCTTTGCCTGAGGAATGTATACCAACACAGTCAATGCACTGAACACAACAAACACAGATGTAATTGTTTTCATAACTGTCGTTCCATCCGTCTTTATAGAACACAGCAACATACCGGCAGTTCCGTACAATAAAAAGTTCAGCATGTAATTCATCGTGAACGAATAGTTGCTCATGTTAGCAAAAAAAGAAAACACAAAAGCTACCGCCACAACCATGTTAATAATCAAAAGCTTCAGCGAATAAACACGACGAAGGTTAATTATCATTGAACCTACAAGCAAAGCGCCGATGAATATTACTATATTGTTATTAAAAGATACAACAGAAGTAATAAGCTTTGTAATCATAGAACTACACAAGAACAAACCTAAAAGTATTGAATTGACAATGGTTTTTCTTTTATCGTTCATCTTCTCATCTCAATATCATTTTATTTTTTTCACAACACAACCTCAAGCTGTACCGAGAACGGTTATCAGAGGAACTGTTTTGCAACATAAGTGCCTTCAAATGCTTCGCAAGGAGCTGCCTCCGGTCTGTTTGCACTTATCTCTTTTAAGGCTTTAGTTATATCTTCAGTTTTGTTTTCAGCAAAAATAAAACGGTTGTAGCTTTCGAAATACTTTTTTATTTCTCGCTTTTTTTCACCGTCCAGCAAAATAAGAACGCATCTGTTCGTTGCCGAAGCATGATAAATCTTGCCGGGAATCTGAGTGCCGTTTTTATTGCACACGCAGACAATTACGTCGCTGTTCTGCTCGATTTCGTCAACCTTCTTTTTCCCGACACGGGGATAAACCGTTATGTTCTCGCTTTTTTTAACGTCAAGGTCACTGTCGCCCGCTAAAGTGAGGGTACATGTATCACCAATCCGGCGTACAGCATCAATAAGCGGCATCAGGTCTCTGTCCTTAGCGTAATAATCGCCGCAATAACACAGATCAAGCTTACCGCTCTCGTGCTTGGGATATACCTTTTTCTCCGAATAACCTATCGGAACAAACTGTATCTTGTTCTCATATTCGGGATATTTTTTCTTGATATACTCGCTTGTCAGCGGCGAAACATAAACAGCCTTATTGCAAAGAGAAAGCAAGCGTTTCTCTTCCTTGGATATCACAAATTCAGGCACATAGGAGCGGCGGTTTATATCTCCGCTGAAGGGATCACCCCAATACTGAATCCATTTTTTTGCGATTCCGGGATGAGCTTTAAGCAAATTCTCGGCAAATAAATGCGACGACTTGGGGTCGGACGACGAAATTATTATATCATATTTTTTGCCGGAAAAATCAATTTTTGAAACTCTCGGTGCTTCACTTTTTCGTGAATCGTACAAACTCAACAGCATATTCAATCTGTAGAGCTTGGATTTAATTTTTGACTTCAGCGTTCCTTTTTTCGCCGCGCCGATACCTGCATGGAGCTGTCCCAGCTCAACATAAAATCGTTCTTCAAACTGTAAGTCAAGAATCGTTTTGTCATAGCATGAAGAATTCTCCTGCGGTCTTGTAGACAAGGTTGAAACACTGTGTCCGTTTTCCATAAGGCCACGAATCAAAGCAATATTTCGGAAATTTGCCGAGGAACTGTATTCAAGAGGAACTGCTGTTACATATAAAATTTTCATCGGCTTCTCCTTTCATATTCCAGAATAAAGATTTATTATTCGCTTCTCCATCTCTGCCCAACTGTATTGAGTATTATAAAGCTGCTTCATTTTTTCACTCATTGAGTTCCAATTATCCTTTTGCTCAACAAGAGAATTCAAACCTTTTGCAAAGCCTTCCGCAGTGTAATCAATCAGACAGCCTATGTTGTTTTCGGTTATTATCTCATCAAATCCCGTATTCTTCGCCATCACGACCGGCTTGCCAAGCATCAATGCCTCATAAAACTTGTTTGGAGCGGCGTATCTATGGTTCGGAACGCTCGGATCGTAAATAGCCGTCATTATATCGCATGACTTTTCCAAAGCGAGGGTTTTATCATAAGGGAGCTTGCCGTAATAAACTATTCGGCTGCAATTTTTTGCTGCTTCTTCAACCTCGGATTCCATGCTGCCGAATCCGCCGATATGAAATTCAAAGCGTTCATCCCGTTGAACAAAATCAATAATCTCTCTCAAAAATCTTGAGCCTGCCAAAATTCCGACATATACAATTTTGTACTTATCGTTTGCATTTTTTGCCAAGAATTCGTCATTGATTTTATCATAGGCTTTCGGCGTATTATGGATAATCTCCAGCCTTTTAGGTGTGCTTTCGGCAATCTGCTCACGGCGTTTATCCGTACATATGATAGTTGCATAAGCGTTATTTATAACCGAAATCTCAGCGTTTTTAACTTTTGTCCGCATGCCTGTGCCCGGAATATTATGTGAATCAATATAAAAATCAAGAATGTGATAAATAAGAGTTTTGTTATACTTTGATGCAATTCTGTTTGCAATAAAGCCAGTATCAAAATCAAATGAATGGATTATATCATATTCGTTTCTGTGTCTCTTCAACCAGTTGAACAATCTAACCTCAAACTTAGATAAAGGAAGCAGGTTCTTCTTAAATCCGGCATTAAAAGCTGCGGGGATTCCGAATCTGACAGCCTTTGCTTCGCCGTGTTCAAATGAAATCACGTCACTTTTTTCGCTGATGCTACTGTTTCTGTCCCATCCTATAATAATTACTTCATATCCCTGAGAAAGCAAACAATCGGCAAGCTTTTCAACCGGCGGATCGGGAGCCACAGGATTTGACCTCAATAAAACGACTCTTTTTTTCATCACAATCATCTCGTTTGCAGTGTATTTCTGTAAATGTTTTTTATTTCTTCTTCAACAACGGAGCTGTCAAATTCCTTTATCTTTTCAAGGTTATATCCCCGCATTTCATTTTGCATAGCCTGACTGCCGTAAAGCTTTTCTATTGCCGAGGCAAATCCGTCTGCATCAGTCGGGGCCAAAAGGAAGCCGCCCTTACCCTCATCGACCAAATCGACATTGCCTCGTATCTTGCTGACAACGCATGGCAGTCCGCTCGCCATAGCTTCCATAATCGACCTTGAAAGGCCTTCACGGAACGACGGCATCACAAAGCAATCCGCAGCCTGATATAAATCCTTAACATCTTTTCTGTAGCCGAGGAAATGCACATTATCATGCAGTCCGGCAATATCTGCCTGACGCTGAAGCTCGTCCTGCTTATCTCCGACTCCGCACAGAACATAATGTATGTTCATTCTATGCAGCTTTTCCATTACGGAAATGACTATACTGTTGTTTTTGTTCGTGTTAAGTTCTCCGACAGAAATCAGCACAAAACAATCGTCGTTTAATCCGAGTTCTGCTCTTTTTTTTGAGCGAAGTTCATTGCTCTTTTTAAACTGCGTCGTGTCAATACCCACGCCGGGAACGTAATAAACCTTTCCGTTATTGCGAAGTTTAAATTTATTCTTTGCAAGTGTATAATCTTCGCTGTTAATGGTGATCAATGCGTCGGTATACCTTGCAAGCCGCTTCTCTATCGGATAATACATAAGCCAGTTTTTTTTCGGCGCACCCTGATAAAAATGAAAACCATGTGCCTGATAAATGACCTTTTTCACCTTGCATTCTTTGCCTGCCAAACGGCCGAGCAATCCTCCCGTCGGCGTATTGCAATGAATGTAATCAATTTTTTCTTTCTTAATCAAGTCAACAATTTCTTTATATGCCGTCAAATTGCATTTTGCAAAAGGGTTTCTTGAGATACAAAAATTGTTGATTCTGATACCGTATTTTTTTTCCTCCGAACTGATAAATTCGGGGTCGGTATCGTGCCAATTTGCAACCTGATAAAAATCCATACCTAAGGCATGCGAAGCTGCAATGCTCGCTGTAGCAAACGAAGTTATTCTGTTAGTTTCGTTTGATATGAATAATATCTTACTCATCAAGCGCCTCCTCAGGAACTTTTTCTTCCGCTGCATTGGTTTCGTTTTCGCTATTCGTATAGATATTCTCTCTTTTCAAAACCGTAACTATTGTTTTGAATATGATTTTTATATCAAGCCACATTGAAACATTGTGTGCATACCATGCGTCATAAAGTCTTTTTTCCCGAATACCGAGGTTATTCCTGTAGTACGCCTGAGTATAGCCGCTTATGCCGGGACGGACAAGCGTTTTTTCCTTCTCGTCCTCGGCATATGTGTCTTTCGATTCGACATCGCCGGCTCTCGGGCCGATAAGACTCATGTGACCCATGACTACATTCAGACATTGCGGAAGTTCATCAAGGCTGGTTTCACGAATAAATCTTCCGATACGAGTTACACGGCCGTCGTTTTTGGAATTGTATGTGCTTCCGTCCTCATTTCTTATGTCGGGGGCATTGACCCTCATGGAGCGGAACTTCAGCATATCAAACTCTTTGAAGTCCTTTCCGATTCTTCGTGATTTGTAAAAAATCGGGCCGCCGTCCTCCGCCTTGATTGCAATAGAAATCGGAATGGCAATCAGCAAAATAAACGGAAGAATAATCAAACAAACAAGGATATCTATAACTCGCTTTACCACAAGCTGATAAATTCCCTTATAGCCGTTTTTTTCTTTGCTTTTTTCATAGAGATATTCAACATTCAATTCATTATCCTGTTTTTTCATAAGGTTTTCGCCTCAGTCCGTACAAAAAATCGTTTCCTTAATTATATTCAACACCGTCTCAGCCTTTTGAATTGCGGTTTCAACATCATCTGCCTTTGCAACAATATAACCGCAACCGTCAAGATTAGTATGGTATTCGTTTACCTTTTGTCCGAGTTCCAAATGGTGATATATTTCAACGCCATAATCTTTCTCAAGTGCGTCAAAATCAGGCATACGAGCTACAACGCCGTCTTTAAATGCCAGAAGTCTTGTTGCAACGCAGCCGTGTGCGCTTGTGCCGAAATTCTTTTCATCTCCTACGGCATTTCTTATCATGTTTGCCATATAGTCGACGCCGGTGCCGTAAGGTATCACGCATGGGCCAATCATATTTCCGCCCATTCTCGCTCCGATATCAATGATATGAATTTTTCCTTCGGAAGTAATCAGCATATCCATGTTGACCGAACCAAAATTTATACCAAGTGCCTTGATTGCATTCTCAACATAACGCTCGGCACGTTCTTCAACCTCGGGCGGTAAATCCGTCGGTATGGCATGTCCGAGCTCGGCATAATAAGGCGGCTCGGTCATCCATTTTCTCATAATCCCGAGGACATGAACCTCTCCGTCGACAACCAAGCTTTCAGCACCGTATTCCTTGCCATTGATAAATGTTTCAACCTCTGCACGGTGCGTAATTGAAGAACTCATAGCTATTTTGCATGCAGCGGCAAAATTCTCCTTTGTGTCTACTCGGCTTGCTCCACGGCTGCCTGAACCGTCGCAGGGTTTTACCATAACCGGGAAAGTCAGCTTCTCGCTAAGCTTCTCTAAGTCGGTCTCGCTGTCGACTTCATATGCCTGCTCCGTGTCGTCTATATGTGCTTCATACAGGCACTTACGAACTCTGTATTTATTTTTTATAAGCTTTGCCGTTTCATAATTCAAACCGGGCAAGTTCATTTCACGGGCAACATATGCTGCTGTCAAAACGCCGTAATCCGTCGCTGCTGTCAGAACACCGTCAATCTTTTCCTGCCTTGCATATTCAAGACACGCTTCTTCATCGACAATATTAACGACCGCAGACTTATCGGCATATTTAAATCCGATTGCATTCGGGTCGGCATCCACAGCCAACGTTTCATATCCCATTTTTTGGGCTTTTTGTATTACAAAATTTTGGAGAAAGCCCGCTCCTATAATCAATATTTTTTTCATACTACGCCTTAAAGATTTTTCCTTAATTTCAATTCGTTATATTTTATGGTTTCTGTCGTTCCGTAAACCGAGTACCCTCTGTGTTTATAAAATTTCAGAGCATACTCGCTTTTATCATAGACCTCGCAGATAATCTCTTTGCAGTTCTTTTCTCTGCCGATTTTTTCAAGCTCGTCCATGCAAAAGGTTCCTATGCCTCCTCCTGCAAATTCGGGATTCGTTGCAAGCTTTTGAAAAAGCAGCGACTTCCCCTTGACTTGTATTTGAAATGTTGCAACAGGAGTTCTGTCATCATAGACTAAATAAATCTCATTCTTCATTGCACACAGAATCATAACGGCGACATTCTTAAGCCTTGAATTATCCCAATGATGCAGGTCATACTTCAAAGCCATGTCTTTGCCGCACTTATACAAAATATCGGATACTTTGTGCAATTCAACGATATCGTATTTTTTCAGCTTGTGAATCGAATACACTTTTCACTCCTCCGATCGGTTGCTTATTTAGATTTTATCAAGCCACTGAGAGTTGCAGAACGATTCATGAATTATTTCGACAAGAGTCTACACATTCATGATTAATTATATTATAAATTAACATTTTAGTCAATAGAATGTATATTGTATAAAGCCAAAAAAACCTACAAGAATTATTAAAATTTCAAAGAATTTTTGTTTATACGGCGACCTGGTTTTATTTTATTAAAAAAAGTCTGATTCTTTTCTTCAAGCCGTGTTTCATCAATGTTTTTTCGGTGCAAGAATCAGCCGTTTACGCAAAAAATTCGGCGGCCTACATCTGCAAGCCGCCGAAAAACATACACTTAATTCATCAAATCGTTATACTGATACACTCTTACATAGTCAACGATATACTCGGCCGGATCGGCATCGGCGGTTCTGTCCGAAGCAATGCCGTTTTCGCCCCACATCTCAATCGAGAGAATGAGATAAAGCGGATTTTGGCAAACTCCGCCTGCGTTCGTGCGATAATACTCCTTACCGTTGATATAGAAAATATACTCGTCCTCATTCCACTCCAAGCCGTATGTGTTGAACTCCTCATAAGGATTGCTGCCGATAACATATGCCTTCTTTGCCCTGTTGCTCCGGTGAGCCTCGTCGTAGCCGTCCCAATGGAGGTCGCTCTGAACAACATTGGAAATACGATTGCCGTAATTGAAGCTTTCCATTATATCAACCTCGGTGCCGTCACGGCCTGAGCCGTCAACATTGAAAACCTGATCGTTCATCATCCAAAATGCGCTCCAAATATCCGCACCCTTCGGAAGAATGCAGCGGCACTCAAAATAGCCGAATTTCTGCGAAAAGCCGTTCGGAGCGTCAGCATCGGTGTCGAGACCTGCCGTGTACCAGCCTGCACCCGTACCGCCCATACCGTCGGGAAGATATCTCAGCGGAATAACGAGATTTCCGTTCTCGGTATAAGCCATGTAATTGTTCCAATATGAGCCTTTGCGAACGGAAGATTTATCGCCGTAGGTATAGTGACCCGACCAAACGCTTCGGTCAAGCTCGCCCTCAAATTCATCCTCGAATGTGAGAGTGAAATTTGACAAATCAACCTTTTTCATCGGATTCGGAATTGTCGGCTGATTGACCTTAACGGCAAGCAACGAGAGCAGCGTTATGATAACGGATAAAATTTTGCAAAGCATAGCTTTCATGGGAAACAGCCCCTTTTCTTTTATTATAGCATAAAGAGTTTTTTATTTCAATGTAAAAAAGAACCCGCCCGAGGACGGATTCTTATATTTTGTTAAAACAATTTTGAGTCAAGAGAACCGTCCTTAACCTGAACGATACGGGCGTTCTTGCCTGTGCCATGCTGTTTGTAGCAATCCGTCTTTTCGACGGGCTTCATCTCAACCTTTTTGTCTCCGCCCTTGGCCATAATCTGCCACTTGATGAAGAACGGGAACATGATCGAAACAATCTTTTTCTTTGAGGCACAGTTCCAAATCTCGGCAGCGAAGAATGTGCAGTTAAAATAAAAATCCCAGTAATTCCACTGCTTGATTCTGTTGCTCACCTTAATAAGCTGCTTCTTTGTAAGCTCGGTTTTGAGCCGGCTCTGATTTTTCAGTCCCCATTTATTTGCGCAATAGGCTTCGACGTTATAATAAAGTCCGCCGCCGTCCGAACGGCTGAGCAAAAACGTTCCCATTGAGACGCCGCAGTCAGGCTTCAAATCATAGCATCCGACCTTCAAATCGCATTCCGCCGTGTTCTCGATGTAGATCCACGCATGGCCGAGTCCGACCTGCTGAGTGCAGATATACATGACGGCCACCTTATCGTTGTCCTTGTAGTCGTCAAAGGTCTTAGCCGGCTCGGTAGTCGGCTCGGTAGTCGGCTCGGTTGTCGGTTCCGTAGTCGGCTCATCCGTCGTGGGCTCCGTTGTGGTTTCGCCCGTTGTTTCCTCGTCGGCGGATGTTGTTCCGGTCAAGAACTCGGTTATCCCGGTTATCACATCGTTGATGCCGGAATCCGAAAATCCGGCAAACGTCGGCACGGAGAGCACCGTAAGAATAACAAGAATGACAGAAATAACCTGAATCAGCTGCTTTTTCATTTTATCATCTCTTTCACATATTTATGTGTTTATTATACATCATGCTTCTTAAATGTCAATAATTTTTATAATATTTGTTCAATTTTTTGTTTTTTATCTCCGATTATACATTTTCATTTTCTCCGCACGGCGGCGGAAATATACTGTGCAAAACCATATAATTTGTGTCGTAAGCCCACCGATTAGCTCAAAACAACCGGTGATGCAAAAAGTCCTCCGAAATCACTCTCGGAGGACAATGATTAAAATATTTTTGAGAAGAGTTCAAGGATAAGATTGATAAAATATTCTGCGAACATCAAAATTTTTTCATTCAAGCCACTGTTCGAAGGCGAACTATCCGGCATTTCTGTCTCCTGCGTCTTTTCCTCAACCGCAACGCTCTGATCAATCAAGTTCAAATATTCATTATACTCTGCGGAAGTTTCAAGAAGCTCTTCCTGTGACTTTGTCTGATCTACATTTGCAAGAAGCACACCTGCCTGATTAAGCAAATCAACGTCGGCCTGATTAATAACTCCGTCATGGTTGCAGTCAGCCGCCATCCAAACAGCCTCTCCTACCTGCTCACGGCTAAGCATTCCGTTGGCAATCATACTGACCGTAATTGCATCCGTACCGTCATACCATCCGTCACCGTTAACGTCGCCGAAAATTGTTGCGGTTATTTCCGATACCGTGTTTTTCTCTGAATCAAGCACATATACAATTGTACCTGTTCCTATTCTATCATTTGATGTGCTAAAAGTTATAGAGCCGTTATCGGGAATGTCAATACTGTCTCTTAATTGTTCTTTACCGCCGGTAATACCATATATAATACCTGCGTTTTTATCAAGAACTAATTTGGAGTCGTTTTTCACTGATACGGAATCAAGAATTTCAAATTTAATTTTGTTTTTTAAGGCAAATTTATGAGCCGCCGAATTCATATAGCACTTTACAGTTACATCATTACAATTAACTATTTCTCCGATATGCTCAATGCTTTTGGGAATATACAGTGTTTTTTTCCCATTTTCACATATCAATTTCTTGATTCCGGTAATATTATATTTACCGATTTTGTTTGGAATTGTATATTCACCGTTTTCAATTATCGGTGCACCGACATAATAGCTTTTTCCGTTTTCAAACCAACACTTGGTCGTGCACAGCTTGTTATTGCAGTATACGCTTAAATCAATAATTGAATTGTAAAATTCCATTGCATTTTCAAAATCATTGTCGGCATAGCCAAATATGTTTAAGCTGTAGAATTCATCTACCGTTCCGGCATAATCTATCCTTTTTATATTTGGCGCATAAGAACTTGAATTATCAA
>FR882050.1:19379-32681 GCA_000434915.1 Ruminococcus sp. CAG:563 | reverse complement strand
AATAATTTCAAGATTTATATTAAAAATCCGACCGACGGTTGGACATATGCAACAACCCTGACTTATACGGTGAAATAAAACAAAAAGCTATAACTCATGATATCAAAGTGAGTTATAGCTTTTACATTTTCCGCAAGCTTTCAGCCTCCCCTTGATTCATTCGAGGGGAGGTTTTTGACGTTTTTCCATGTTCGTGTGCTTTCGCATAAACTATTTCATTTTCTTTACAAATAACGGTTGTTTTTTGTCACGGTCTGAGTTATAATTATAAAGGTTAAATTCGATTATAATGCGTTTGTTTAATCTTGCGGCAATCGGATTTGTTTATTTGTTCAAAAATATAAATGCATATTCACTTTTTTATTCATTTTACGGAACATTCTCCGAAATTGCACCGCATGACGGCATAATTCCCAGTTTATTGCGGTTTTCCACATAAATATTTGTATTAAATTGAATGAATAAATCTTGTATTTTTCTTGACATATTTTGTATATTTATGTATAATTATACCCTATCAACAGATTCAGAGGTTTAAGGCATGAAAAAGGTTTTTATTGACGGCAAAGCCGGAACAACAGGACTCAGAATTTACGAAAGACTTTCCGAGCGTGCAGACATTGAACTTATGCTCCTGCCCGAGGAGAAGCGCAAGGACGTTGAAGCCCGACGTGAGGCACTCAACACCTGCGATATCGCTTTTCTTTGCCTGCCTGATGCGGCGGCGATTGAATCCGTCGGACTGATTGAAAATGAAAAAGTCAGAGTTCTCGACACCTCGACAGCTCACAGGACCTGTCCCGACTGGGCATACGGTTTTCCCGAGCTTTCTCCGGCACATAGAGAAAGAATAAAGAATTCCAATCGAATTGCCGTTCCCGGCTGTCATGCAAGCGGCTTCATCTCACTTGTCTATCCCCTTGTCGAAGCCGGTGCGATTTCTCCCGACACGCTTCTTACCTGCCATTCGCTGACGGGCTACAGCGGCGGCGGCAAAAAAATGATTGCCGAATATGAGGATGCCGAACCGGATGTTGCACTTGAATCGCCGAGACAATACGGCTTGACGCAGAATCATAAGCATCTTAAAGAAATGAAAGCGATTACGGGAATCAACGTTTTCCCTGCTTTCTGCCCGATCGTTGCCGATTATTACAGCGGCATGCTCGTCACCGTTCCCCTTTTCAAGGAGCAGCTCAACGGCGTTACGATTGAAGACATAAAGAAAATCTATGCAGGCAAATATCATTCGGATATTGTGAAATATAAAGACGGAATCGGCGAGAACGGTTTCATTTGCTCCAACAAGCTCTCGTTCAACGACTCAATGGAAATTTTCGTTGAAGGCAACGAGGACAGAATCCTCCTGATGTCGAGATATGACAATCTCGGTAAGGGTGCTTCCGGAGCAGCTATACAGAACATGAATATTCTTCTCGGAACAGACGAAAAAACAGGACTCGAGGTATAAAATGATGAAAACGATTGAAGGCGGCATCTGTGCCGCAAAGGGCTTCAGAGCCAACGGAATCCACTGCGGAATCAGAAAGAACAAGTCAAAGCGTGACCTTTCGCTCGTTGTCAGCGACGTAAAGGCAACTGCGGCGGCTGTTTATACAACCAATCTCGTCAAGGGTGCTCCGATTTTTGTCAATCAGAATCACCTTGCCGACGGACATGCCCAGGCTATCATCTGCAACAGCGGCATTGCGAACACTTGCAACGCCGACGGAATTGAAAAGGCGGAAGCCATGGGTCAGCTCGTCGAGGATGCACTCGGCATAAACAAGGACGACGTTATCGTCGGTTCAACAGGCGTTATCGGTATGCCGCTCAACCTCGCTCCGATTGCAAACGGAATGGCTGATTTGGTTGCAGGTCTTGACTATGACAACAGCGGTCTTGCCGCAGAGGGCATAATGACGACCGACACGAAGAAAAAGGAAGTCGCAGTCAGCTTCGACATTGACGGCGTTGAGTGCAGAATCGGCGGAATTGCCAAGGGCAGCGGAATGATTCACCCGAACATGGCAACGATGCTTGTTTTCGTCACCTCGGATGTTGCAATCACAAGCGAAATGCTTCAAAAGGCAGTCAGCGAGGACGTTAAGACTTCATTTAATATGATAAGCGTTGACGGCGACACTTCGACCAACGATACATTTGCTGTTCTCGCCAACGGAATGGCAGGCAACAAGCTCATCGACAGCGAGGGCGAGGCTTACGATAAATTCTGCGAAGCTCTCCACAAGGTCAGCGTTTATCTTTCAAGGAAAATCGCAGGCGACGGCGAGGGCGCAACTAAGCTGCTTGAATGTAAGGTAACAGGCGGAAAGACCGATGAAATCGCAAAGAAGGTTGCAAAGTCGGTTATTTGCTCATCGCTTACCAAGGCGGCAATGTTCGGTGCAGACGCCAACTGGGGTCGTGTGCTTTGTGCAATCGGCTACAGCGGGGCGGATGTTGATATCAATAAAATTGACGTCAGCTTCAAATCCGTCAAGGGCACAATCGCTGTTTGCCACAATGGTGCAGGCGTTGACTTCTCTGAGGAAAAGGCAAAGGAAATCCTTCTTGAAAAAGAGATTGAAATTCTTGTTGACCTCAACGACGGCGATTTTGACGCAACGGCATGGGGTTGTGACCTCACATATGAATATGTAAAAATCAACGGTGACTACAGAACCTGAGGTGAATACAGATGAATATTTCCATGGAAGAGAAAGCCGGGATTCTTACCCGTGCTCTCCCCTATATTCAAAAATATAACGGAAAAATCCTTGTTGTGAAATACGGTGGCAATGCCATGGTCAGCGAAGAGCTGAAGGAATCCGTAATGAGCGATATTATTTTGCTTTCGACGATCGGAATCAAGGTCGTACTCGTTCACGGCGGCGGTCCCGAAATTACGGGCATGCTGAACAAAATCGGCAAAAAGAGCGAGTTTGTCAACGGACTGCGTGTTACGGACAAAGAAACGGCGGATGTCGTTCAGATGGTTCTCGCCGGCAAGATAAACAAGAGCCTTGTCAATCTGCTCTGTGCAAGAGGCGGAAAAGCAATCGGCCTGAGCGGCTCGGACGGTGGAATGATCAAGGCGAAACCGAAAGCCGCTGAGCTTGGCTACGTCGGTGAAATTACCGAAATAAACGTTCAGCCGATTCTTGACGTTATCGAGATGGGCTACATTCCTGTTGTTTCAACCGTCGGATTTGACGATGAGGGCAATACATACAATATCAACGCCGACACGGTTGCTGCGGGAATCGCAGGCAGGCTCAAGGCGGAGAGCCTTATTTCCATGACCGATATTGCAGGAATTCTCAGGGATAAGGATGACCCTGCAACTCTTATTTCAAAGATTTTTGTTGAGGATGCTCCGAAGCTCATGGACGACGGAATAATCTCCGGTGGCATGATTCCCAAGGTGCAATGCTGTGTTGACGCCATCAATCTCGGCGTTCGAAAAGTTTTTGTTATCGACGGACGAATTCCGCATTCAATTATAATAGAAGTTCTCACCGACGAGGGCATCGGAACGATGTTTGTCAAGGGTGATAAATAAGAAAGGTCTGACAAAAATGAGCATAACATCAAATGATAAGCAGTTCGTTGCCAACACCTATGCAAGATTCCCCATTGAGCTTGTCAGCGGCAAGGGTGCAATCCTCAAGGACAGCAACGGTAAAGAATATATCGACCTCGGCAGTGGAATTGCCGTAAACATCTTCGGTGTTGCCGATGACGAATGGCAGAAGGCTGTTACGCACCAGCTTTCCGTTCTCCCCCACACCTCAAACCTCTACTATTCCGAGCCCTGCTCAACTCTTGCCGAGCTTCTCTGCGAGAGAACGGGAATGAAAAAGGTTTTCTTCTCAAACAGCGGTGCAGAGGCTAATGAGTGTGCAATCAAGGTCGCAAGAAAGTATGCTTTTGATAAATACGGAGACGAGAGCCACTCGACAATAATCACGCTTAAGAACAGCTTCCATGGCAGAACGATCGCAACGCTCAAGGCAACGGGTCAGGATGTTTTCCATACGGATTTCGGACCGTTCCCCGAGGGCTTTGTTTATGCCGAGGCCAATAATTTTGACGACGTAAAGAAATTCGTCGATACCGACAAGTGCATCGCAGTTATGATGGAGCTTGTTCAGGGCGAGGGCGGCGTTTGCAAGCTTGATGAGAATTTCGTCAAGTCGGTTGCAGAGCTTGTTAAAGAGAAAGATATGCTTCTCATCATCGACGAGGTTCAGACGGGTAACGGCAGAACAGGTGAGCTTTACGCTTATATGCACTACGGAATTCAGCCCGACATTGTTACAACGGCAAAGGGTCTCGGCGGCGGACTTCCGATCGGTGCAACAATGCTCGGCGAAAATGTTGAGAATGTTCTCACTTACGGATCGCACGGTTCAACCTTCGGAGGCAACCCTGTAAGCTGTGCAGGTGCATGCAACATCATCAAGAGAATCGATGATAAGCTTCTCAATGAGGTTAAAGAGAAATCGGCATATATCTTCTCTGAGCTTGAGGGTGCAAAGGGCGTTAAATCCGTCAGCGGTCTCGGACTTATGATCGGCGTTGAGACAGAAAAGCCTGCAAAGGAAGTTGCCAATGCCTGCATCGAAAAGGGCGTGCTTGTCCTGACAGCTAAGACAAAGGTTAGACTTCTCCCCTCTCTCAACATTGATTGGGATGACCTTAAAAAGGCTATTCGGATACTCAAAGAAGTTATCGCAGAATAATTTGTTTCTAAATAAATCTACAGCCACAGTGTTTTATTCCGCTGCGGCTGTTTTTTATACATTCACCACATTATACCTTGCAATTCTGCACAAAATATATATGTTGCAATTTGTGAACTTTGTATAGCAAATTATGTCGTAATATGTTATAATAGCATGCAAACGAAAGGAGAGGACGTTTTGGAAGAAAATAAAATGGGCGTTATGCCCGTAAACAAGCTTATTATCAACATGTCGCTGCCAATGATAATTTCCATGCTCGTTCAGGCATTATACAACATCGTTGACTCGGTTTTCGTTGCTATGGTCAACCAGGAATCACTCACGGCAGTTTCGCTTTCATTCCCTGCACAAAACCTCATGATAGGCTTCGCAACAGGTACGGCGGTCGGCGTTAATGCGCTCATCTCCCGTGCACTCGGAGAAAAGAACGGTGAACGTGCGAATAAAATTGCCGAGAACGGCGTTTTTCTTGCCTTGCTCAGTTCGATAGCTTTTTTCCTTTTCGGCGTGTTTGGCTCAAGACTTTTCATCAGCTCTCAGACCTCCGTGCAGTATATTATTGACGAGGGCACAAAGTATCTTCAGGTTTGCTGCGGTGCAAGCTTCGGCATTTTCTTTGAGATCATGTATGAGCGTCTTTTGCAGTCAACGGGCAGAACCTTTTACACGATGATAACCCAGGGCGTCGGTGCAATTATCAATATCATTCTTGATCCGGTGTTCATTTTCGTATTTAAAATGGGTGTACAAGGTGCGGCAATCGCAACGGTTATCGGTCAGATTATCGCCTTTATACTTGCCGTTTATTTCAACCGACGCAAGAATCCTGATCTTCACCTTGATTTCAAGAAATTTAAGCCGAGCGGACGCTTCATCGGCGAAATCTACAAAATCGGTGTTCCGTCGATTCTCATGGTTGCCATCGGCTCCGTCATGACATATTTCATGAACAAAATCCTCATTGCGTATACACTCGGCAAGGAGCTTTCCGTCAATGTCTTTGGTGCATTTTTCAAGCTCAACAGCTTCATTTGTATGCCGATTTTCGGCCTCAACAACGGTGTTATTCCGATAATCGCCTACAACTACGGCGCAATGAAAAAGCAGCGCATGATAAAAACTATCAAGCTTTCGGTCGTGTACGCAGAGGTATTCAGCATTATCGGCGCAATTCTTTTCTTTGCATTGCCCAAGGTTTTGCTGGGATTTTTCTCGGCAACTCCCGATATGCTCAGAATCGGTATTCCGGCGTTGAAAATAATCAGCGTGAGTTTCCTTTTTGCAGGCGCAAATATTGCCCTCAGCGGCGTTTTCCAGTCCTTTGGAAAGAGTATTTTCTCAATGATAAGCTCATTTATCCGTCAGCTTGTCGTACTCATTCCAATCGCCTATATCCTTGCGAGATACGGTCTTTCAATCGGCAACGACAACCTCGTTTGGTGGTCATATTCAATCGCCGATTTCGCCGCATCCGTCGTTTCAATCATCTGCTTTATCGTCCTGTATAAAAGAATAATCAAACCGATTCGAGACGATCGATCGGAATAAAAAGACAGCCTCCTCTTTTCAAGGGGAGGTTGTTGCTCTTATATAACTATTTTTTCAGCTCAACTATTGTGATATTTTTCGCAGGGATTTTTGCCTGATTGATTACAAGGTCTTTGATTTGCAGAGAAACATTATCTGTCAGAACGCCTTTGCCCACAATTACTTGGCAAACATCTCCGTCAATTATCACAAGGCACTCGTTTGAAATCTTAGCCGTGATTAGGTTTTCAAGATCGGTTTCGCTTTTAATTGCTTTTGAAAGCTCTGCCAGGGCTTCGGACGCTTCTTCCGCCGCTTCGGAATCTGACTTTGCGTCCTTTATAACAGCGTTAAGCGTTTCCTTCGCCTCGTCGTGCGCCGCTTCACGCTTCACTTTGAAATCTGCCATTGTTTCCGACGCCGCAGTTGTTGCCGAAACATATTGTGCATCACCGAGGTTTTCCACCTGACGGTTTGCTGTGGTCTTGCTCGTGTCGATTGTGGATTTGACCCCGGGCCGTGCAAAATACCAGTTCACAAAAACCGCCGCCGAGAGCGTCAGCACAAGCGCAACTGAAACTAATTGCTTCTTTTTGATTATCATGTTCATCACTAACCTCCGATATGTTTATTCCGATGCCGGTTTAATTTTTGCAATGCTTATCCGATTTGTGCTGATTCCCAGAACGGCGGAAACCGTTAAAACAATCTCCTGCCTGACGTTTGCGGAGTCCGCACCCTCGCAGACGATAGCAACGCCCCTGATTTCAGGCTCAATAACCTTGAGAAGAAGACCGGATTCGTTGTTGTCGGAATCAATTACTATGTATTCACGTTCCTTCGACCCGTCGCTGCTTTTTTCCTTGACGGCGTACACGTTTTCGTCGCTTGAAGCAAGCGTGACCATGACCTCGGTGCGGCCTGCACCGTTAATTTCCGAGACTATGGATGTCAGCCGTTTTTCAATATCCTCCTCATAGCTGTCACGGATATCCGTTACCGGCTCTTTGCTGTCCTTTTCATTTGTGTCACTTTTTGTCGGCATAATTTCAGACAAAGTCAGTAAAATTATTCCTGCCAAACCGACACAAACTATCGCTGCGATTTTTTTATCACGCTTAATTTTTTCGAGAATTTTTTCAACGGCTTTTTTCATTTTTTCACCTCGATTTTCGTTTCAATTCCCAACTGATTTTTCAGATTTTTTTCGGCAATTTCGAATTGATTTTCATAATTTTTTTCTGCAAAAATTTGCACACCTTCAATCTTCATTTCATTGCCGTTCTCTATATTGATACTTATGCGTATGTCCGCATTTTTTATTCCGCATTCTTCAAGAATGTCGGAAATTTTTTCTTTAATTTCGTTTTGCAAATGCTCGGCCGCTTCGTCACTTGTTGACGGAGCGACTTCAATCTCGGGTAATTCAAGACCGTCGAAAATTTTCGTCGGATCGGCATTTGAAAGGAACGGACTGAGGATTGCACACATAAGAAAAAGCGAAACAGCTGCACGAACAAGCTTTTCCGTCGCTCCCTCGGGAGAGAGAAAAAGAATAACCGCCCCGACGATTGCGGAAATTGTTATTCCAAACGCCCATTGCTTCATCTCGTTCATTTTATCCCGCCTTTATAACAAGAATAAGTGCTGTTGAAATAATAAAAAGTACAGCATTAAAAAGCAAAACCACATTCAAAAGCGTGAGTGACGACGCCAGTGCACGCAGAAGCTCGGCGATATTTTGCTGATTGAAAAGTTCACCGATTGCCGCAGAAAATCTAAGTGCAAAAACCCAAAAAAGAAGCTGTAAGCATGACGGCAAATTAATCAGTGCAACAGCGGCTATTCCGAAAATTCCGATTGTGCTTTTGACAAGGACGAGACTGCCGATTATTCCTGAATAAGCCTCACTCAGCGCACCTCCAACAACAGGAACAGCTGAGCTTATCACAAGCTTTATCCCCTTTGAGGCGACCGTGTCTGCGGCATTGGCAAGTGCACCTTTTATGCCGAGAAAGGACACAAAAAGCGTCGAAACAAAGGTCAGTACGGCGGTTACGGTTTTCTTTATCAGTGAGGTTATCCCGCCGAGCTTAAATGACGGCATAATCGAACCCGTTATGTCGAGAGCCATAACTGCACCGACAATAGGGACAATGTAGCCGTTGGAAATTCCCGAGATGATTTGTGCTCCGGCGAAGGCTATTGACTGGAAGCTTGCGGCAAGCGTCGGATTACCTGTTGCCGTAACAACAGCGGCAAGCACAGGGATCAGAGCAAGCATCAGCTTTTCACCGACCGCTATTGATGAAACGGCGGAGCTGATTGCGGTTGAGAGCGGTGATATCACCGATATTATGCAAAGCAGGGTTCCGACAATTCCGACTACTGTTTTAATTTTTGTGTCCTCGGGTGCAAAGCATTCAAAAATTGCAATTAAAATTATCACAGCGATGAGACGAACAACGGAGCGTGTCGGAGCTTCAATATTTCCGGTAATGAGCTTCTTCGTCAGTGACCAAATTTTTTTCGGAGTAACGCCGAACATGGAATCGAAGTCAGCCGTATCTGCTCCGATATCTTTTAAAAGCTCCTGAGTTTCAGAGTCAAGAGAATCATATATTTCTTTCACGTCGTCGGCGTAGCTTTTGGCATACGACGAAACGGAAAACAAGAATAAAGTGACAAGAAAAAATAAAAATATTCCCGATAGTTTTTTAATCTTCATTTTATTTAAGCAGCCCCTTTGAAATTTCGGCGAGCGTTTTTATCAGCGAAAGGCACATGGCAAGAATGACAGTCTTGCCGACAAGTTCAACTATTGTTGCCAGCGCAGAATTGGCACTGTCCTTGCAAATATCCGAACCGATTTTAGTCACGGCCGCAATCCATAGAATCTTGACGAGAAGTTCAAGATAACCGTCATTCAGAAATTCAACCTCTGAGAACAGCCCGTCCGTCTCGGCAAAAATATTTTTCAAGTATTCTATTGAAAGAATCGCCAGAACAGCTATACCGGCGAGCTGAACAATAACCGCAAGCTCGGGCCGCTGCTGTCTGACAACTACGACGAGAACTGCACATATTATGCCGACCAGCGCAAACTTAATAATCTCCATATCAAAAGCCCATAACGGAGGTTGCCGAGGAATAAAGGTCCTTCAATTCGGGAATCAGCATTGCAACAACGGCAATTAAGCCGGCTAGCACAACGAGCATTGCATATTCGTCACGCCCCGAGCGGCTGAGAATTTGCTGAAGCACGGCAACAATAATTCCTATCGCTGCAATTTTGATTACCAGTTCCATATTTCGCTCCTAAAACAATATTATGAAAACTCCGATACCCGACAGCATTCCCAATCCGCAGGCAAGCGAAGCATACCGCTTGCGTTTTTCACGGGCTTCTATGAGCCGTTCCTGTGTGAGCCGTTCATGATAACGGCAGCTCGCAATCTGACCGTCGGCATCGCTGCGTCCCAAGCTTTCACCGAACGAGTAGAGAATACAGGTGTCCTCACCGCCGACGCTTTCCGATTCATGAATCGCCTGCGCCCATGCGTCGTTAATGTCCCTGCCGTCGTTTACATTGTCAAGACATCTTTGCAGAAAATCAAGCTCGGCAAGCTCCTCTTTTTTGCTCAGCAATTCAATCAATTCAAATGTCGGTCGATTGAGAAATTGAATTTCATTTTCCGCTATTTCCAACATAAGTGCAATTTTTTCAAGTATACGAACCCGTCGGCTCAATTTGTACGCTATGTATCGTCCGATCATGGTGCAGGCAAGCCCCATTGCAATAAGTGATAATATTTTCATCGATTTTCCTTTCAGTTTCGATTCATCAATATTTTTTTGACCGAAAAGTCCTTTTCGCTGAGAAAAACGCAGGCTTCGGCCGCTCCCGCTTCGCTGAGCAGGTTAAATTGCGGTCTGCGTCTCAATTCATAAAGCTCCGAGCAATGCATTGTCACAATAAATTTAACGCCGCAGTTAACGAGCGTACAAAGCTCCTCAGCCTCATTAAGCGAACCTATTTCGTCGCAGATAATAACATCGGGCGAGAGCGTGCGGACAGCTATGCTTATGCCCTGAGCCTTAGGATAATTTTTCAAAATATCCGTGTTTATGCCGAGATCATAGCCGCTCATTTCGCATCGTTCATCAATCACAACAATTTTTTTGTGTTCCTCATCGGAGATAAGACGGCAAAGATCACGCAAAACGGTAGTCTTGCCCGACATCGGTGCGCCGCAAATAATCGTATTTGACGTTCTGCCGTGAAAAAGCCGGTTATAAATAGGCAATGCACAACCACGATATTCGGCAGGAATACGGATATTAAGCCCCTCAACATTGCGAACTGAGGTAATTCTACCGTCACGGACAACCGCAGTTCCGTAAACACCGATTCTGATTCCGCCGTCAAGCGTAATAAAACCGTCGGCAATATTATCGGTCAGACTGTGGACCGAATAGCCGCAAAGTCGGACAAAAATTTCTTCCGTTTCCGGCCGTGTCGGTATAAAAAGGTCATTTGAGTAAAAACCGGTGAGCCGTCCTGTTTTTGTTATAAAATCCATTCGGTCGGAATAGACAATCACAGCCGGTTTATCGGCTCTCAACCTTATTTCGCAGAGAGAATCCGTGTCTTTTTCGGCAAGAGAAGCAAAAATCGGGGGAAGATATTTTAAAAGTATATCAAGCTTTTCTTTTTTATCGTGCCTCATTTTTATCACCATTTATTTCTTATGACTTCTTGTCCCGAAATAGAACAAATAAGATTTAAAATAAGTGTGAATTTTCGATTATGCTTATTGAAAGATAGCCGTTTGTGTGGTAATATATAAGGGTAATTTAATTTGAAAAGTGTACCCCGTTTTTACATAAAAGAGAGGAATGAGATCGTTGAAAACCAAAAAAAACTTTTTAAGAAGGCATCCCGATTCAAAACTTGCAAAATTTCTTGACCGCAATATTTATATAATACTTGCGCTTGTTTGCAGTGCAGTCCTTATGCTGCTTGTTTATTATTGCTTTGATATTATTCCGTTTGGAAACAAGACTGTTCTGAGAATGGATCTTTACCACCAGTACGGTCCGCTTTTTGCCGAGCTTTATGACAGAATTACTCAGCTTAAGAGCATGCTTTATTCATGGAACTCCGGCGGCGGCGGAGCCTTCCTCGGCAACTATTTCAACTATCTTTCCAGCCCGATAGGCGGCTTAATCGTTCTGCTTTTTGGCCATGAAAATGTTCCGGAAGCAATCGGTGCAATGGTATTTCTCAAGAATGCTCTTGCTGCTGCGGCAATGGCTTACTATCTCAAAAAATCAAACGGAAAGAACGATTTCACAATCTCTGCGTTTGGCATCCTTTATGCCTTCTGCGGATTTTTCATCGCATATTATTGGAACATCATGTGGATCGATGCAATGTATCTGCTTCCGCTTGTTGTTCTCGGAATTGAGCGTATAATCAACAAGCAGAATGCGACCTTCTATATCGTCACGCTTGCGATTTCGTTCTTCTCCAACTATTACATGTCATACATGATTTGTATTTTCTCAGTTCTCTACTTCCTTGTTTACTTCTTCTCGAATTTTTCAATCAAGGAGATTCTTCCGACCAAGCCGATTTACGTTGACGAGGACGGCGAAATATATAACAGAAAAATCGATAATGTTTTCTACAGCCGATTTGTAACCTCGGGCTTGCTTTTTGCCCTCGGTTCTTTTGTGGCGGTAGGACTTGCGGCCGTTGCGCTTCTTCCGACATATTACTGCCTCAAGGCTTGCTCCGCAACGTCGGGCACATTCCCGAGTGATTACCAGTTCTATAACAATATTTTTGATTTCCTGGCGAACCATCTTACTTCGCTTGAACCGACAATCAGAAGCAGCGGCGAGGATGTTCTTCCAAATGTTTATTGCGGAATCATCACCGTTATGCTTGTTCCGCTCTATATTTTCTGCGATAAAATCAAGGCCAGGGAGCGTGCGGCACATATTATTTTGCTCGCTGTTTTCTTCCTCGGATTCAACCTTAATTATCTCAATTATATTGTTCATGCCTTCCATTTCCCGAACGACCTTCCGTTCAGATTCTCATTTATTTACTCATTTGTTCTTATCTCAATCGCCTATAAGGCACTTGTCAATATTAAGTCGTTTTCGACGAAGGCATTGCTCGGTTCCGGCGTTGCGACAATACTCTTTGCCGTTCTTGTTCAAAGACTCGGCTCAAAGAATGTCACCGAGACTTCAATCTATCTCAGCATAGCCTTTGTTGCGGTTTATACAGTTGTTCTCGGACTGATGAAAAAGAAAAACTTTGCTCAGTCGGCCGTTTCTCTTCTGCTTATGTGCTGCGTCTTTGCCGAAGTCGCTGTCAGCGATACAAGTCATTTTGTTATGAGCCAGCAAAAGCCGAACTTTGTCAACGGCTATACCGAGTTCAGAGAGCTTAAAGAAAAGCTCGACACCGTCGAGGGCACCGATAAATACAGAATGGAGCTTACGGATATCAACACGCTAATGGATGCTTCGTGGTTCAATTATAACGGCGTTTCCGTTTTCTCCTCAATGGCGTATGAGAAGTCCGCTAATCTCCAGCACAATCTCGGTCTGAACAGCAACTATATCAACAGCTATATCTATGCTCCGCAGACTCCGGTTTACAATGCGATGATGTCGCTGAAATATCTCGTAAACAATGACGATTCAATGATGAATGAGCAACTTTTTGAAAAGGTTGCCGAAAATGACAGATTTGTCGCTTACAGAAACAACTATTATCTTCCGCTTGCATATTGTGTAAGCGAAGAGGTTGAAAAGTGGAATCCGTCGGGCACAAATCCGTTTGAAATTCAGAATGACTACTGGACAAGAGCAACAGACATAGGCGATGTGTTCAAAAAGATTCCTGCAACGACCTACAAAACCGATAACATCAGAGACGACGATACATTACTCTCGGAAAACTTCACTTATTATAAGGACGCTGTAAACGAGAGCGGTTCAA
>FR882050.1:13630-19355 GCA_000434915.1 Ruminococcus sp. CAG:563 | reverse complement strand
GTTAAATCGTTCGCAAATATGAGATTCCCGAATCACAGAATGTCTACCTTTATGTAGACTGCCAGAGTGCAGAAACCTTTAATATTTCGGGCACAAACGGACTTTCAAAGACTCAAACACCTGACGATCCGTATGTTGTTGACTGCGGCTATTTTGAAAAGGGTGAGATTCTCACTCTCGAGATTACGATACCTGCCGATAAGGAGTCGGGTTATGCCGATATTTACGCCGTAGGTCTTGACATGACTAATTTCGAGGCAGGATATCATAAGCTCTCAGCGTCTGCAATGAATATAACCGAGTTCACCGATACCCACATCAAGGGTACGGTCGACGTCAAGGCAAGCGAGCTTGTTTACACTTCAATCAACTATGATGAGGGTTGGGAAATAACTATCGACGGAGAAAAGATTGAGCCTGTTGCCATAGGCGGTGCACTCATAGGAATCGACGCAGCACCGGGCACACATACGATTGAAATGACCTACAAGCCGAAGGGCTTCATGATCGGCGCAATCGTTTCGGCAGGCACACTTGTTGCATTCATAGCGGCTCTTGTCATAATTCACATTGTTAAAAAGAAGAGATATGCCAAGATGCTCGTTGCAGAGATTAACGAAGTAAGCGGCACAGCTCAAGCCGATGAGCCGACAGGTATTGACGCCCTCATGGCTCAAGATCTCGGAGAAAATGCGACGGTTGAGGATGCGGAAAAGCTTCTTGATGTTCCCGATGAATACGAGATGAACAAGCAAGATCCGACCGAAACTCTTAACAGAGCGGACGAGATTCTCAATACGCAGAAAATCAATCTTAAAGAAATTCTTTCCCAGATAGAAGACAATAACGACGACTCGGAGGATGAAAAATGAACAGAACAATAATCACGGTCATAGGCAAGGACCGAGTGGGTATAATCGCAAGAATATGCACCTACCTTGCCGAAAATGACATAAACGTTCTTGATATTAATCAGTCAATAGTTCAGGGCTTTTTCAACATGATAATGATTGTTGACGCTCAGAATGCAAAAAAGGACTTCGCCGTTCTCAATGAAGAAATCGAAAAAATCAGCGAAGAATTGGGCGTAAAAATCAAGATGCAGCACGAGGACATTTTTAACGTAATGCACAGAATCTGAGGTAAGCTATGATTAATTCCTTTGAGGTTCGCGAAACGAACAAAATGATTGAAGAAAACAACCTCGACGTGCGCACTATTACAATGGGCATAAGTCTGCTCGACTGTATTTCGTCCGAGGTTGATACCACCTGCGATAACATCTATAAAAAAATACTTGCAAAAGCCGGCAAGCTCGTCGAAACAGGCGATGAAATTGCGCTTGAATTCGGAATCCCGATAGTTAACAAGCGTGTTTCGGTTACGCCGATTTCTCTTATCGGAGCGTCATGCTGTAAAGAGACTGCCGACTTTGTCAAAATTGCCAAAACGCTTGACCGTGCGGCGCATGAGATAAACGTTAACTTCATCGGCGGCTTTTCTGCCCTTGTTTCAAAGGGAATGACCCCTGCCGAAAAGCTGCTTATCGAATCCATTCCCGAGGCTCTCGCTTCAACAGAAAGAGTTTGCAGCTCGGTCAATGTCGGCTCGACCAAAACTGGTATTGACATGGACGCTGTCAAGCTTCTCGGCGAAACGATAGTCAAAACCGCCGAGCTTACAAAAGACAGCGGCTCAATCGGCTGTGCAAAGCTCGTTGTGTTCTGCAACGCTCCGGATGATAATCCGTTCATGGCGGGCGCATTTCACGGCGTAACGGAAGCGGACACAATTATAAATGTCGGTGTCAGCGGCCCCGGTGTCGTTAAACGTGCTATCAGCGAGGTGAAAGGCAGCGACTTCGGCACACTTTGCGAAACGATAAAGAAAACCGCATTCAAGGTTACAAGAGTAGGTCAGCTCGTAGCACGTGAAGCATCACAAAGGCTGGGCGTTCCGTTCGGAATTATCGACCTTTCGCTCGCTCCTACTCCTGCAATAGGCGACAGCGTGGCTGAGATTTTGGAGGAAATGGGCCTTGAATATGTCGGTGCACCGGGCACAACTGCAGCTCTTGCATTACTCAACGACCAGGTTAAAAAGGGAGGCATAATGGCTTCGTCATACGTCGGCGGGCTCTCGGGAGCATTCATTCCCGTTTCAGAGGATCAGGGCATGATCGACTCGGTCAATGCAGGTATGCTCACGCTTGAAAAGCTCGAGGCCATGACCTGTGTTTGTTCGGTCGGCCTTGATATGATTGCAATTCCCGGCAGCACAAAGTCATCGACGATTTCGGGCATAATTGCCGACGAAATGGCAATAGGAATGATAAACCAGAAAACCACGGCGGTCAGATTGATTCCCGTAATCGGCAAGGACGTTGGCGATACCGTTGAATTCGGCGGATTGCTCGGCTACGCTCCGATAATGCCGGTCAACGGTGCAGATTGCTCGGATTTCATCAACAGAGGCGGCAGAATTCCTGCACCGATACACTCGTTTAAGAATTAAAATATGAAAAGTTTTGAAATAAAAACCAATGACGCAGGTCAGCGGCTCGACAAGTTTATAAGAAAAGGCATGCCTAATCTTCCGCAGTCGCTTATGTATAAATATATAAGAAAAAAGCGTATCAAGGTTAACAACAAGCGTGCCGAGATTTCTACGATTTTGCAAGTCGGCGACGTTGTTGACATGTATATCAATGATGAATTTTTTGTTAAGCCGGAAACCCGATACGACTTCACGGGTGCGCCAAGCAAGCTTGATATTCTCTATGAGGATGAAAACATCATGCTTCTCGACAAGAAGGCTGGTTTGCTTTGTCATCCCGACGACAGGGAGTATGTCGATACGCTCATTACGAGGATAAAGAAATATCTTTATGAAAAGGGCGAGTACAAGCCCGATGAGGAAAATTCATTCACACCCGCCCTTGTCAACAGGATCGACCGAAACACCGGAGGCATCGTTATTGCCGCCAAGAATGCCGAAAGTCTCAGGATAATGAACGCTCAAATGAAGCAGAGAACCAATCTTAAAAAGTTTTATCTTTGCGTTTGCCACGGAATTATGGAGCGTGACAGCGGCCTTCTGGAGGGCTATCTTTTAAAGGACGAGAAGAAAAATAACGTCAAAATTCTCAAGCACCCCTGTGAGGGAGCAAAAGAAATTCGCACGAAGTATAAAGTACTCGGCCGTGATTACGATAAGCAGCTCAGCCTTGTTGAGGTTGAGCTTATGACCGGCAGAACGCATCAGATAAGGGCACATTTCGCTTCCATCGGTCATCCGCTTCTCGGCGACGGAAAATACGGCACTAATAAGCTCAATAAGGATTTCGGCTATCGCAAGCAATGCCTTTATTCCTACAAGTTGGTGTTCATGTTTGACGAAAGTGCCGGTATCCTCTCCTATCTCCATTCAAGAGAATTTGAGGTCAAGGACGTTTGGTTCAAACGTGAATTTGAGAACGGAACATTATAAGAAAAATCCGCATTCGGTGCTTTCCGAGTGCGGATTTTTATCAGCTATGAAATTTTCCCGGAAAAGCGTTTATTTTTTATAAGCTTCGAGACGGTAAATCGGCTGACCGAGGTCTGAAAAACGCTTTTCGTATTCCGTAACGATATTTCCCTCAAAGTCGCTGTTATGAAGATCCAGCGAAACATTTTTAATTGCCATGCCATACTCCGAAAATTCCTGTATCGAGTATTCAAAGAAGTGCATGTTATCCGTCTTTTGGTGAATTTCTCCGTCCGTGGTCATCAGTCGGTCAAAAATCGCAAGGAATTTTCTGTTTGTCAGACGATGATTTGCGTATTTCTTCTTGGGGAACGGACAGGAAAAGTTTAGATACACCCTGTCAAAAATTCCGTCCGGCAGATACTTCGGCAGATACTCAGCCGAGCCTTTGATAAAGCGCAGGTTCGGGATATTCTCCTCAATCGCTCTTTCGGCGGCAATCACAACAACGTTGGCGCATTTCTCGACCGCAATATAATTGATATCCGGGTTGCGCTTTGCAATCTCGGCGGCGAACTGGCCTTTCCCACAGCCGACCTCAAGGCGGACGGGATTGGAATTTCCGAACCATTTTTCAAGGTCAATGTATTCCTTTTCTTCAATCGCCGTGTTAAAGTTTTTATCCTCACTCTCGATAGAAAAAATCAGGTTGCCGCAGCTTTCCAGTCTTTTGTCAAGATTCTTTTTCCTTCGCATTCTCATATTTTTCGCTCCGTTAATGTTTAATATACTGCTGAATATTCTACACTTTTTTCTTTTTCACGTCAACCGCTTGACAAAATTCTTTAAACAATATATAATGCTCTCAACAGCTTTGACGGGAAGAAGTAAGCAAAAAAGGATGCCAAGAGAGCTTTCGGTCGGTGTGAGAAAGCGTGAGAGTTTTGCCCAAATACATCCCCGAGCTGCGCAGTTGAAATTTTCAGTAGGCTGCGCCGTGTGCGTGCGTTAAGCGTCAGAGTATGTATGTACTCGCTGAGGCCGTTCCCGTGAGGGCTCGGTGAACAGAGGTGGTAACACGATATTTTCGTCCTCTGCCCTAAGGGCAGGGGGCTTTTTCTGTCTAAAATTTTTTCATGAGAAAGGACACATCAAAATGACAATCTATGATGAACTTGTTGCCCGCGGACTCATTGCTCAGGTCACGGACGAAAACGAAATCAAGGAGCTTATCAATAACGGAAAGGCCGTTTTCTACATCGGCTTTGACCCGACAGCCGACAGCCTTCATGTAGGTCATTTCATGGCTCTCTGCCTTATGAAGAGGCTTCAGATGGCCGGCAACAGACCGATCGCCCTCCTCGGCGGCGGCACAGGCATGATCGGTGACCCCTCGGGCAGAACCGACATGAGAAAAATGCTTACAAAAGAGGATATCGACCATAACATCGCCTGCTTCAAGAAGCAGATGAGCCGCTTCATTGAGTTCGGCGAGGGCAAGGCAATGATGGTTAACAATGCAGATTGGCTCCTCGACCTCAACTACGTTGACGTTCTTCGTGAGGTCGGCGCATGCTTCTCTGTTAACAATATGCTTCGTGCCGAGTGCTACAAGCAGAGAATGGAAAAGGGCCTCAGCTTCCTTGAGTTCAACTACATGATTATGCAAAGCTATGACTTCTATCATCTTTTCAAGGAGTACGGCTGCAACATGCAGTTCGGCGGCGATGACCAGTGGTCAAACATGCTCGGCGGCACTGAGCTTATAAGAAAGAAGCTCGGCAAGGACGCTTATGCAATGACGATTACCCTGCTCATGAACTCCGAGGGTAAAAAGATGGGCAAAACCGCTTCGGGTGCTGTTTGGCTCGACCCCGAAAAGACAAGCCCCTATGAATTCTATCAGTACTGGCGCAATGTCGGCGATCAGGACGTTCTCAAGTGTATCCGTATGCTCACCTTCCTTCCGCTTGAGGAAATTGACGCAATGGATCATTGGGAGGGCGCACAGCTTAACGAGGCAAAGGATATCCTTGCATTTGAACTTACAAAGCTCGTCCACGGCGAGGAAGAAGCAGCCAAGGCAAGAGAGGCTTCAAAGGCACTCTTCGGCGGCGGAGCAAACCTCGACAATATGCCGACCACAACTCTTTCGGATGCAGATTTCACCGACGGAAAAATTGATATTCTTGATATTCTTCTCAAAACAAATATCACAAAGTCCCGCGGCGAGGGCAGACGTCTCGTTCAGCAGGGC
>FR882050.1:11389-13612 GCA_000434915.1 Ruminococcus sp. CAG:563 | reverse complement strand
TTCAGCAGGGCGGCGTTTCGGTTGACGATAAGAAAGTAGCCGATATCGGACTTTCATTCACCTCGGATGACCTCAAGGCAAACGCAATAATCGTGAAGAAGGGCAAGAAGATTTTCCACAAGGTTCAGGCGTAAGCCGAAAGGGGCGGAAAAAGAATGAAACTGATACGGGCATATTTTGTAATGCTGTATGTTCAGGTTATATTACAGCTTTCGATTGTCCCCTCGATAAAATATTTTCCGGAGAATAAATCCTTCAATTTATTTATCTTTTTGCATGTCTTTGCGTTGATATCCGTTTTCTGCATCACTCAGATTTTGGGTTGTCTGTCGGCGTCGCTCGCCGTTAAAATGTATTGGCACAGCGAGGATGACAAAATCAGAAAAGCGTTGATTCTTTTAAAAATCAAAACGGTTCCTTTCTATTTGCTGAATTTGGTATACGGTTTGATTTATACGTTGTTCATTACATTTGTAAGCATGGGCATGGCTTTGGTACTTATTGTTCCGGTTATGATTCCGA
The DNA here is from genome assembly GCA_000434915.1 of Ruminococcus sp. CAG:563. Lineage (GTDB taxonomy): Bacteria > Bacillota > Clostridia > Oscillospirales > Acutalibacteraceae > CAG-488. The sequence goes on along the minus strand of FR882050.1, from coordinate 13,090 downwards.
TTTGGTACACCTGTGCATTTGTTGTCCAAAGCGGATTTTTCGGAGCGGCAGCAGTTGCAAGGCTCAGAAAAAACTACGGCGATTGTATTTCCAAAAACAATTATGTCCTGCAGTTCATTCCGATACTCGATGTGATAAACACTGTGTTCCTGCTTCACAAGTCAAGGAAGCTGAAGAAATCCGTTACGATTGAAGAAAATGCGGAAGCATATAACAATAAGGTAGATTGAGAATGAAAATAATTAAAACATTTTTTGTAATGCTCTATATTCAATTAGCATTGCAATACGGAATACTCCCTGTCCTTGGCTACGGAACAGATGAAACAACAGGAGAAACGAAAATCTGGGCAAATATATTTTTTGTTGTTCTGACAATTTCATTTGTCGCTGTTCAGATAGCAGGCTGTCTCAGTGCGGCAACAGCGGTAAAAATGTATATCAAGTCGGAATATGATTCTCTGAAAAAATCATGGCTGCTTTTGAAGCTCAAAACCATTCCGTTTTATATTTTAAATTTTATTTACGGTGTAATATATGTAATTATTCTCATCGGTGCCAGCCGTGGCCTTGCGGTTATGGCGGTAATTCCGATTCTCTTGCCGATTTGGTATACCTGCGCCTTCATCGTGCAGAGCGGATTTTTCGGAGCGGCAAATGTAGCGTCGCTTCGCAAAAAATACTGTGACAGCATTTCGCTTATCCACTATGTTTTGCAATTCATACCCGTTCTTGATGTTCTCGGCACTGTAATTCTTTTAAAAAAGACGAAAAAAATAAATGCGGCAAGTGCGGAACAAATTGAATCAGCTACAGAATAAAAAATTTCCGACCTTTGATAATTTCAAGGGTCGGATTTTTTGTTTATATGCTTTCGATTATTTCCGTAACTGCATCGTAAACATCAACAATGCTGTCGAAAATATAATTTATTTTTCTCTCCTCCGCCTGTGCTCCTATCAGCGAATCAAAGGCCTCATTCATCAGCGAGCGGTAAGCTTTCAGCGAAAAATTGATTCTGTTTTTGTAAAGCTCGCTGTCTTTGGTATGAAAGCGTGAAGCAAAAACACGTCGCTCTTTTTTGGGCAGAATCCTGTGATAATGCTCGGAGGAGAAAGCTCCGAAACTCAGCTCGGGCACGATAATATGCTCAACCGTTTTTCCGTCAAGCGAGCATATACAGCTCACAACATCGTAGCCCGAACCGAGTGCGTATCGACGCAGTCGGTCTATTATCATCGTTGAAACCGCTCCCGTTTTGTCAACAATTACAGCCAAACGGTCGCAAGCATCAAAGGCTTTCATGTTCAGCTCCGCACCGTCGGGAGTTATGCAGGAAACAAACTTTTTTGTTTCTTTTCCGATACTCCCCTGCATCTCCGCACCGAGCTTTTTCCAAAGCTTGGAGGAATAATTGACAACGCTGCCGACATTAACCGATTTTGCATCAATACGCATTGCGTCTTTTTTTACGCTGTCGGCGGCCGATAAAAATCTGTTGCACCGTGCAATTTTTTTGATATATTCTTTCTCATATATATGTAAAAGTTCACGAGGAATTTTTTCTGAAAACACTTCGTTCAAATCAATAATTTTTTCTGCATTTTTAATTTTGTTTTCTTTCAAAAATTTTTCGTCCGCTATAAGAATTTTTTCTTCGACGCAATTAATTCCGCTGCAATTTTCAAAAGAAAAAAGCAAT
>FR882050.1:0-11331 GCA_000434915.1 Ruminococcus sp. CAG:563 | reverse complement strand
TCTTCCGAAAGCTCGATAAAAATTTTATCCTTCAGCTCAGGCGATCCGCCTTTAACAACAAATAGTCTTTTAACATTTTCGGGATCAAAAATTCCCGAATGTACGCCGTCGGCCGTGTTCACTCCGTAATAAAAACAGCTGTTGTCCATCGGATCACCTCATTCATTGTTATATTACATTCTATTCTCCATAATCAAAATTGTTCTTGTAAATGAACGAATTAAGTGATATTATTTTAGAGAAAACACAAACGCCGAAAGGGTGAAAACATGCTTAACCGGGAAATAATTTCATCAATGCTGCCCGATACAACAGTTGTAACGTATGATGTGACCGACTCAACCAATACGAGGGCGATTGAGCTTGCCGGGAACATTGAGGGAAACATCCTTGTTGCCGCCGAGGAACAAACGAAAGGCAAAGGCAGACAGGGCAAAAGCTTCTATTCCCCTGCCAAAAGCGGCATATATTTTTCGATTGTTATTCGTCCCGAGGGCGAGCTGACGGATGTTGTTTTCGTTACCTCGGCCGTTGCAGTTGCAGTCGCTAAAACGATTGAAGAAGTAACCGATCTTGACCCGAAAATAAAATGGGTGAACGACATTTACGTTAATGAAAAAAAGGTGTGCGGAATCCTGGTTCAGTCGATTGTAAAAAGCGGAAAGGTTGACGGACTTTGCATAGGAATCGGAGTCAACATCAGCACAACGGAATTCCCCGATGACGTTGGCACAAGAGCCGGTTCGCTCGGCGAAGAAATTGACAGGAATCTTTTCGTTGCAAAAGTCACCGAAAAAATGATTGCCTTTGCCGCCGATATTGAGGACAGAACCTACCTTGATTATTACAGAAAAAAATCCTGCGTTATCGGCAAGGAAATAAAGTATTACGAAAACAACGTTGAGCATTTTGCAAAGGCAATCGGAATTGACGATAATGCGAATTTAACCGTCAGCGAAAACGGCGAAACAAAAAATCTCTCCAGCGGAGAGATCACGGTAAGATTTTAGATTTTCACAATATTTTAACCTTATTATATTAAAAAAGCTGTTCCATTTTTTCTTGCGAAATGAAACAGCTTTTTATTATAGGTTTTTGTATTTTTCTTCGCTTTGCCTTATAAGCTCCAAAGCCTCTGCATTGTCGGCTTTGGTCTTTTTCGGCGAAGATTTTTTTGTCGTTTTCTTTGTGCTTTTTTTAGTCGTCTTTTTTTCTGTCGGTTTTTTATCTTTCTTTTCTGCGGCGGTTTCGTTGATTATTTCTTTATAGCTTTTGTTGATGTCCTTGTATTCGTTTTTTAAATCGGAAACGGACACAAAGGTTTCCTCGATTGCCGAAGAAATATTATCAAGCTCGGCCTGCAAATCCTTTATTCTCTGCTTAGCCTCAAGAACTTGATCCGCCGTAAGCTCTCTGACGGATTTTTCAAGCGAACGTGCCGCCTCGATATAATTATCCGTATATTCCTCGGTTTTCTTGAGGAAATGCTTTGAGGGCTGATTCTTTTTGAGGGTTTCTTCTCGCTCTTTGATTTTCTCGGTCAGCTGAGAAATCTCCTCGTCCTTTTCGGAAATCTCGGCTTTCAGCTCGTCTGCTTCTCGTCTCAGCTGCTCGAGCTTATCCGTGTCTTTTTTAGTTCTGTTCAGCTTAATCTGCATGGCGTTTATGTGATTCATAACCTCATAGCAATCATATCCGCCGAACATCACCTTTTTCAGGATTACCTCCTGCATATTATTCGCTCCTTAATTATTCAACATCCGATGTGCAATGAGGGCACTTAACAGCCTCAATATCAATCTCGGACTTACAATACGGACAAACCTTTGTTGTCGGGGCAGGCTCGTCCTCCGGCTTCTTGTGCAAACGGTCAGAAACATCATTAATGGTTTTAACAATAGCGAAAATAACAAGAGCCATAATAAAGAAATTGATAACCGCCGTAATAAACTTACCGTAGCCGATTGAAGCATCGCCGATTGTTACGGCAAGGTTTGAAAAATCAACCTTACCTAAAATAATACCGAGCAACGGGGTGACAATATCCTCAACGAGCGAGCTGACTATCGCCTGAAACGCACCGCCGATGATAACACCGACCGCAAGGTCAATAACGTTGCCACGCATAATAAACTTCTTAAATTCCGCCAAAAATCCTTTTTCTTTCGGCATAATATACCACCTACTCTGGTTTTTATATATATTAACACATTCAATTCTTTTTTTCAAGATTATTTGGCGTTTTTCACTTTCATTTTGCTTGCCGATATTGTATAATCATTAAAAAGGAGTTGAATGAAATGTCTCATTTTATGGATAAAAACTTTCTTCTTTATAATGATACGGCAAAAAAGCTTTTCTTTGACGGTGCAGAAAACATGCCGATTTTTGACTGGCATTGTCACCTTTCGCCGAAAGAGATTTACGAAAACAATCAGCCAACCGACATAGCCGAGCTTTGGCTCGGCGGCGACCACTATAAATGGCGAGCCATGCGCAGCTTCGGCATTGAAGAAAAATATATAACGGGAGACGCTTCGGGCTATGAAAAATTCAAAGCGTGGGCAAAGGTTTTGCCGGCCTGTATAGGCAATCCGCTCTACCACTGGACGCACCTCGAACTGCAAAGATATTTTGATATTTATGAACCGCTGAGTGAGAAAACCTGCGACGAAATCTGGAACAGGGCTAACGCAAAAATTGCCTCCGGCGGATTCACACCGAGAGAGCTTATCGTCAATTCAAACGTCACCTGCCTTTGCACGACGGATGATGCGGCAGACACGTTGGAATATCACAAGCTCCTTGCCGAGGATAAGAGTTTCAAATGCAAGGTCTACCCTGCATTCCGTCCCGACAAAGCACTCAATATTGAACAACCGACATTTCTTCCCTGGCTTGAATCACTTGAAAATGTCAGCGGTCAAAAAATTGACAGTTACAAAAAGCTTACGGACGTGCTGAAAACGAGAATTGATTTCTTCGCTGAAAACGGATGCCTTGCAAGCGACCATTCCTTTGGTTACGTCCCTTACAGCAGAGCAAGTTCCGACGAGCTTGAAGCAATATTCAAAAAGGCTGTCGACGGAAAAGCTTTAAGCACGGACGAGCAGGATAAATACAAAACCGAGCTGTTCAGATTCTTTGCCCGTGAGTACGCCCGTCACGGCTGGGCATGTGAGATTCACATCGGTGCAATGAGAAACAACAACGCAAGAATGTTCAAATCAATCGGACCGGACACAGGTTTTGACTCAATCGGTGACGGAGATATCGCACATAAGCTTTCAAGAATGCTCGACTCGCTTGACGAGGAAGGATGTCTGCCGAAAACAATTCTCTTTGCACTCAACCCGACGGCAAATTACGTTCTCGGCTCAATGCTCGGCAACTTCCAGTCCGACGAAGCCGCTTCAAAAATTCAGCTCGGTTCCGCATGGTGGTTCAACGATAACATTGACGGCATGAGAGAGCAGATGAAAACCTTTGCCAACCTCGGCGTTCTCGGAAAATTTGTCGGCATGGTTACGGATTCAAGAAGCTTCCTCTCCTACCCGCGTCATGAATACTTCCGCCGAATCCTCTGCGGACTTATCGGCGATTGGGTCGAGCAGGGACTCTATCCCGACGATGATTCACTTGTTGACATAGTAAAAGACATTTCATACAACAATGCCGCCGAATATTTCGGGCTTAAATAAAAATTTCGGGACTGTCACTTTAAATAAGCGGCAGTCCCTTTTCCGTTCTATTCTATTTCATTGCGCAAATCATCAATTCTGTGATGTGCCGACTTAACTGAGCTTTCGACGGCATACATTCTTTCAACAAGATTATTGTGCTTTGCAACCTTTTTCTCAAGCTGTTCAATGCGATATGACGACAGCTTGTTTGCCGCCAGAATTCCGCCGAGGGAACCGACGAGCGTTCCGGCAAACGCAATTAATGAAACCGTTATTTCAGTCAATACGACCACCTCAGTCATTAAAGTAAGGATCGTATTCCGAGAAAATTCCGAGCGGATAGCTCACCTTTTGCGTCGGAATATCATCAGCGGAATAGTCGGAGCAAAGACCGATGGGAGATAAAACTTCAACCGGCTTGGCAACGTCACTTGGCGTTGCCTCAAGCGTAACAGCAAAGGCAGTTACCTTGGCTTTGTTTGCGACTGATGCTCCGAACATCAGTGTAAAGAATATCTCCTCGCTGTATTTGCAGTCGTCGGAAAAGTTATAGCAGCTGTAAAAAGCCTGCAAAACGCTTGCAATCGGAATAATGTGAGTTCCGGCTGTTAACGTCAGCTCCTGTACAAACTGAGTTGCATCCCTTCTCGTTTTATAGTCAAGCTCACCCGAAAAAGCCTGATACAAAACGGGATTTATTTTCACCGTGCAGGCCTCCGAGGTCTCGATTCTGACATAACCGTTCAGCGAAATATTGTACGGTGCGTCCAATGCCAGCTTAAATGATGAAATAGGCATTTTTTCAAGCGAATCCGTCGAGCTTATTGTAAAAACATCGCTGTCACTGCTTTTCTTCCACGAGAAATGCTTTATAAACGGCTGCGGCATTCTTCTTGGAATAAAGCGGCTGTTATCTGCCATAACCCTGATTGCATTACCGATAAATTCGGTATATTTGGTTATGCAATAGTTCGTGTATGCTCCGCCGTAAAGGTTGGTTGTCCAAACAAGCTGACAGGAATTAATACCGTAGGTATCAGCGATATAATCGGAAAGATATGCGTTGTTTGAAGCGGCAAGGATAGCCTTATCGGTGTAGTCGGAGTATGTGTAATTATAATTGAAATTGTTGACGAGATCGGCCAGTGCAGTCGCACAATTCGCATGCTGCCTGGTGTAGTAAATCGTACGTCCGGCATAGGTTATGTTGTTAGTGTGAAGCTCCAACGCTGCACAAAGCTTATCATTTTTTATTGTTTCAAGATATTTGATAACATTCTGAGTTTCCTTTTGGTCTGCGGCGGCATCGCCCTTTTTGTAGCGGGTGCATGTGTCCCAAAGGTACGGAAAATTATAAGCAAGATTTATTCCGTTTTTGTTGTATGTCGAGTTAGTCTTTATTGCATAAGGATTTACCGCAGGTATAACGCAAATTCTCACATTGTTTCGTATTTTATTGAGCGTTTTGTCGCCTTGATAATTTCGGCAAAGGCGATCAAGAAAATGTGAAAGTGAAAGCAACGCACACTTATCCGAGCCGTGGAGACATGTTGCGATAAAAATTGTTTTTTCGTATTTCGCAGGCGTGAAAGAATAAACATACATTGTATATTCTCCGCTTGAATCCGTGCCGATATCCTCTCTTGTGACATAATCCGGAAAATCATTCAAAAGCGAGCTGAGACGAAAATCAAGAAACTTTTGATACTCCGTTCCGCTCTTTGAAAGCGGCGACACAGCCTCATTGTCCGTGAACTCCTCAGGAAAATACCAATCGGGCTGCAAGGATATTTCATTCCCTCTGCCGCTGTCGGTTTTAAGTCTTTCTATCTCCTCGTTTACTCTTTTTGAAAGTTTCTTTGTGTATTCCTCGGCGGAGCGTTTTAATTCCTTGATTGCATTGATAACAAGCTCGCTGTCCTCCTCGATCCATTCGCCCATCATTTCAATGCCATCTTCAACATGGTGAGCAACGGAATTGGTCGTTATAATCACATCGTCATCATTTATGCCGAAAACACCGATTTGCAATATTCCCTCCTTTTCAATGCACGGTGACGGAATTATACACGCATCTTTATCAAGCGTAACACGATAGTTTTCCGCTCCGTTGATTGAGAAAACGGCCGTTCGTGTAAATCCGTCCCACACCTTGTCAAATGTAAATTTGCAGCTGTCATAATTTCTGCTGCCGCCTGTGGTTCTGCAGTCCTCGGTTATCTTCAATTTGTTGCCCTCAACCGACATTTTAATGTAATTCATCAGAATTATCCTCCTTGTTGTAATAATTGATTAATTTGTGACCGATTGCAATAAGTTCACGCTTCTGGTCGTAAAAAATCGTCAGCTTACGCTTCGTGTCGTAGGTTTTCAGGTAATTCCCGGAGTCGTATGTCTCCCTTAAAATTTTCCTGTATTTCTTTATAAGCTCTTCAATCAGCTTTGCGGATTCAAGATATTCCTCGCCCAGCTCCTCTAAGGTCTTTTGCACGAATAGAAGCCCCTCCCGTTTTTGAATTTCATCTCAATTTCAACGTCAAAGAGAGCCGAATATCTCATAGCCGTGATTATCGACGGTATTTTTTTACCGTTTTCTATTGCCGCCAAATCCCACTCGCTGATTTTCAGGTTTGAAGCAAGCCGTTTTGTCCCTATATCATAGGCAACACGAAGATTTGTGAGTATCTCGCCGAGAGTGCTTGCGTTTCCGTTCTTTGCGGCACAAATTTCAAGCAATTTACTAAGCTTCATCGGAACAAACTCAGCATCGGAAATATCGCTTTGATATCTAATCAGCGGCGTCATTAGCCTCGTCAGCGTATTGTTCGCTCTTACAATCATCTTTGAGACCGCCGCCTGCGACATATCAACAATGCGACTGATCTGCATGACTCCCATGTTTTCGTATAGATACATTTTCATAACCTCCGTCTGCACCGGGGTCAGCTCATTTTCGATGATATCTTCAACAATCTTTGCCATTGTCACATTACGGATTTGGAATGCAAACTCGTCAAGACAGTCCAAAGCCTCGTCAACCGAAAGATCCCCCAACCGCATACATCGCAAAGCCGTCCTCACCTCCCCAATGGATAGAACTTTTTCAGAATAAGTTTTCATATTAACCTCCTGACAATTTTTTTCGGTTTCGTAACCGACACGTCAATCATAATTCTTAAAACGCCTTTTTAGCAGTCAAAAGAGATTTTCTGAAAAAATCCGCCCAAAGACGACCTTTTTTGCAAAAAAAAATCAGCACACCCGAAGATGTGCTGAAAAAATATTAATCTGTCAGATTGTTTCCATTGTCTTTGCGATATCAGCTTCGCATGAACGCATTGCTTCAATCGTCCTTTCCCAAAGCGTAGGCAAATCCCAACCGAGCATTTCCGCTCCCTTTTCGATAACGTCACGGGAACAGCCTGCAGCAAACTTTTTGTCCTTATACTTTTTCTTGAGGCTCTTAACCTCCATATCCATAACGCTCTTTGAGGGCCTCATGAGTGCCGCCGCACCGATAAGACCTGTAAGCTCGTCTGTTGCATAGAGCACCTTTTCCATTTCATGCTCCGGCTTAATATCGACTGTCAAGCCATAGCCGTGAGAGCAGATTGCGTGAATCATATCCTCGCCGACGCCCGCCTCCCTGAGAAGCTCCGGAGCTTTGATGCAATGCTCTTCAGGGTATTGCTCAAAATCTATATCGTGAAGCAAACCGACTATGCCCCAGAATTCCGCATCGTCACCGTAGCCAAGGTCGTTTGCATACCATTTCATAACGCCCTCAACTGTCAAACCGTGCTGAATATGGAATTTTTCACTGTTGTACCTTTTCAGAAGCTCAAAGGCTTCATCTCTTGTGATATTGCTTTTCATGCATTAACACCTCTTATAAAAAGTTGATAAGCAATGCTTTAACGGTATTATACACCACGACTGCCAGCTTTTGCAAGCCGAGAGACGGAATAAATTTAAGTATTATTTCAAGCAGCATATCCTGTGGAAAATCGGTATTCACAATCGGATTTTCGCTGTCAAAATCAACCTTTTCGCCGTTTATTATCGTGAAATCAAACGTCCTTGAACCGAACGGCGTGACCGCCCCGACCTGAACGTAATTGACCGTCACCTGTGTTTTGACCCCGGAAGCATTCGGGATATCGCCTGTGAACGGAATCTCAATTCTTCCCCCGACCGGAATTTCGGTCATAAAGCTTTTATCAATCTTTATATCCATACCGTTGCAAGAAACAGATACAATTCTCAAATCATATTTCTTTGAACAATTTTCGATTATCAAGGCATTATCGCTGTCCGAAACATAACCCTCAACATTGTTATTGAACTTTGCAAAAACAGCCTGACATCGGTTTGTGTCGGCATGAAACTGCGGGAACTCGGAATAAGTATAAATATCGGCACGCTCGTCGTTATACATCAGCGTTGTGATAAGGTCTGTATTGTAGTCGCTCTTTATCGTCATTCCGTGATAGAGGCCGTCAACAAACCAAGTGTATTCCGGCAGATAAGCCGTCGTAGCATCAACCTCCATTGAGGGAGAAAGATGGTTGTGAGATTCGTTATTACAAACCGTGCCGAGAGTCTTGTATCCGTCATTAAATCTTTCGCCGCAAGGTGCACAGGTCGCACCGGTCGAGGACGGAGTGGAAATTATCGCATCTCCCGTAGCCTTGTAGCCGATAATATCTCTGTTGCCGGTGCCGGCGATGATATACACATTTATTCCCGCATCGACACATGCCCGGAGCTTCTCAGCCATGCTCGGATAAATTTCATGATGGAAGCGGTCCGTCCTCTTTATCAGCTCGGCCGAAGCATCGCTGTCAAGATAGCTGTCACGAATTTTTTCGTACTCCTCGGCAGGAACAAAATCCCACATACTGCCCCAAAACTCCATTATGTGACGGACATAGGGAAGAAAATAATGAAGAATATCATCAAGAAAATCAAGGCTTTCGTTCGACAAAAGCCAGTGATAATCATTCTCAAACATCATGCCGTTTTCAATGAAATAAAGAAGATTTTCTTCGTCAAATTTTATATCTCCCGTAAAAAAGCCGTATGCGATGGGCGAGCCGCCGATGGCCGGAACCGTCAGCAGAACATTATTGAGCTTGTCTGCCTTCTTTTCACCGTAAAGATTAAGGAAGGTTGCTCCGACCTGTCCGCCGTGGCTGACACAATAGAGATTCACCTTTTCCGCACCCGTGTATTCGAGCACACTGTCAATATATTTATCGAGGTCTGCGGCACACTTTTCAACGTTTCTTCTGAAATCGGTGCTGAAATTGAAAATATAATCATTCCAATCCTCGCCGATGTAGCTGCCGTACATGCCCATAATTTCCTGCTCATACATGTACTTGCCGTCCTCATTGGCAAGCAGATATGTATTGCTCGAATCGGCCGCCGTAGACGTATATGTATGCACGTCATAAACGCTTGAGCCGTCGGGATTGCAGCGCATATGCTCAAACATCTCGGCAAATTCTCCGCCGACAGTGTCCGCAATATATTTTGCATTGCCCTTTGTCAGCTCACCTATGCCCTTGGCAAGGTCGATTGAACGGGCAAGCACCCTCTTAAGAATCAAATTGATATCAATACCCCAAACATGGGTTTTTGTGCCGTCCTCATTGTTCATGTAAAGTCCGGATGAGGAATAGCCGGGCACAATTATAATCGGGTAGAATTCGTCGCGCTTGACCTCAACCGCAAAGGTCTGTACACTCAATGTTAAGGCGATAACAAGGCTGAGAATAACCGCAATAATCTTCTTCATAAAACCCTCTCCTGCTCAATTTATATTTACATTATATCATCAAAGAAAAGGTCGTGCAATATACAGATATAATAAAAAACAAAGGCCATAATTTACAACTGACGTTTTACCCTCATTGTAAATTATGGCTTATTTTTGTTTTTAAATTCTGCGTCGAATGCGACAGCCCTCAATTAAGAAAGCTTATGAATAAACAGTCCGCTCATCAGTTTCGGCTCAAACCATGTGGATTTCGGCGGCATGATCTTGCCTGCATCCGCAATATTCATAAGGTCGTCAAGCGTTGTCGGGAACATGGAGAATGCAATTTTCATATCCGTGTTAACTCTTCTCTCAAGTTCACCGAGACCTCTGATACCGCCGATGAAATCAATTCTCTTGTCTGTACGAGGATCGTCAATGCCGAAAATCGGAGAAATAACGTTATTCTGAAGAATCGAAACGTCAAGCTGATCAACAGGATCGTTAGCGTCAAATGTGCCGTCCTTGGCAGTAAGCTTGTACCATGTGCCATCAAGCAGCATACCGAACGTGTGCTTTTTCTCGGGCTTATATGCGTCCTTGCCATACTCCTCGATATCCATAACTTCGCCGAGCTTAGCCATGAACTCTTCGGATGAATTGCCGTTGAGATCCTTCATTACACGGTTGTAGTCCATGATTTCAAGCTCATCGGTCGGGAAAAGAACTGCAAGGAAGAAGTTGAACTCCTCTTCGCCTGTGTAGTTCGGATTCTGCTCACGGCGTTTCTTACCAACCTTAACTGCCGAAGCGGCTCTGTGGTGTCCGTCAGCGATGTAGAGTGACTCAATCTGAGCGAATTTATCCGTAATAGCCTTAACCGTTGCAGTATCGTCAATAACCCAAACCGTATTTTCAACGCCCTCGGAAACGAAATCATAAACCGGCATATGACTTGCCTTCCACGCCTCGACGGTCTTGCTTACGAATTCATCGGGACGGTATGTAAGAAAAATCGGGCCCGTGTTAGCGTCGCAATAGTCAACGTGATTGATTCTGTCGGCCTCTTTATCGGCTCTTGTAAGCTCATGCTTTTTGATAACATTATTGATATAATCATCAATGGATGTGCAGCCGACAAGACCTGTCTGGCTTCTGCCGTTCATAATCTGGCGGTAGATATAGATGCACGGAGTCTCGTCCTCCTTGCAAACGCCGTCTGTTACAAGCTTATTGAGGTTTTCTCTTGCCTTAAGATAAACCTTTTCGTCATAAAGGTCTACCGAGGGATCAAGGTCAACCTCTGCCTTATCTACATGAAGAAAGGAATACGGATTTCCCTTAACCATTTCTCTTGCTTCGTCGCTGTTCATTACGTCATAAGGCAATGCAGCAACGTCCTTAGCTCTCTCGGGGATCGGTCTGATCGCCTTAAAGGGTCTGAAAACTGCCATAATATTCACTACTCCTTGTCTATGCGGTCAGGCAAGCCCAAACCGCTTTATATCAACTTTAATTTTACTATATTTACCTCAGCTTTGTCAACAATATAAAAGAAAAACTGCTCTGAATTAACAGAACAGTTTATCCTAATGTTGATTATTCCTCGCAGCCGAGAAGCCATTCAAGGCTAACGTTAAGTGATTCTGCGATTGCTTTAAGCTCATAATCGGCAACTCCTCTGAGCTGACCTTCAAGCTTTGAGAGACCTGAAGCGTTGAGGTCAATTCCTCTAATCTGGAGCTGAGCAAGAAGATCCTTCTGCTTCATTCCGATTGCCTTTCTCTGCTGCTCAACCTTGGCACCGATAATGTTCATGTCACCGAGTGCCTGTTTTCTTGTTCTCATGCTTTTCCTCCTATTTATATAAATAAAAAAATTTAT
>FR882049.1:39434-40375 GCA_000434915.1 Ruminococcus sp. CAG:563 | reverse complement strand
GACATCTCCCCTAACGGTCAGGGTAGGCTGAAACGTAACGTAAATTTCATGGTTAAACTTAAAGTCAGCAGAATTTATCCAAGCCTCCCCTTGTTGCAAGGGGAGGTGTCGTCCTTGACGACGGAGGGGATAAAAAAACGTATTAAAGAAGATTTCTAAGTTCGGTAAATTTCAAAGGTGCGATGTGGTCATCAAACCCTATGATGATGTGCAAGAACCGAACAATCCGTAAAGGTCGCACCCACTGACCCAAACCAAACATAAGCTCCCTGTCGATTCATCACTCCACCGTAACGCTCTTGGCAAGGTTCCTCGGCTTGTCGATAGGACAGCCGCGCTTGAGAGCGGTATAATACGCCAAAAGCTGCATCGGGATGACCTCGAGCATGGGCATGAAAAGGTCGGGCGCATCGGGCACGGGTATATCGCCGCCCTCGGACGAAACGGTTATCGTCCTGCCGTTCCTTGCCTTAACCTCATTGATGTTCGATATCGTCTTGCTTTTCAGCTCGTCAACACAGCAAAGTGCAACGGTCAGGCTGTCCTTATCTATTAAAGATATAGTTCCGTGCTTCAGCTCGCCGGCTGCATAGGCTTCGCACGGGATATATGATATTTCTTTCAGCTTCAATGACGCTTCCATCGCCGCACAGTAGTCGACGCCCCTGCCGATGAAGCAGATATAGCCGGATCGGTCGGCTGTGTCGGCAAACGGCTTGATTTTCTCAGGCTCGGAGAGAATTGCTTCAATCTTATCCGGAATCGCTTTCAGCTCCTCAACCAGATCTGCGGCTTTACGGCGGCTTATTGCTCCGTCGGCCTCGGCAAGGCGTATCGCAAGGGCATAGACAACGGCAAGCTGAGCGGAATATGCCTTGGTCGTCGCAACCGCAATTTCCCGTCCGGCTTTGGTCAGAACAACGTTTTTGCATTCCTGCGCA
>FR882049.1:0-39420 GCA_000434915.1 Ruminococcus sp. CAG:563 | reverse complement strand
ATTCCTGCGCAATGGTGCTGTTTTCAACGTTGACTATGCCGATGACCTTTGCACCCTTCTCCTGTGCAATTCGCATGGCTGCAAGCGTGTCGGCTGTTTCACCGCTCTGGCTGATGATTATAACCAGCGTTTTTTCGTCAAGGTGAGGGTGCATATAGCGGAATTCCGACGCGATAACCGCCTGAGAGTGCCGCTTGAAAAGCTGTTCGCAGGCGTATGCACCAACTGCGCCGACGTGGTAAGCTGAGCCGCAGGCAACAAAAACAACATGGTCGAGTGAATTGATTTCCGCCCTCGTCATGTGAAGTCCCTTGAATTTCAGTCTGCCGGTTTCGCCGATTATTTCCGAAAGGGTACGTCTGATTGCCGCCGGCTGTTCCATGATTTCCTTGAGCATATAGTGCTTGTAGCCAAGCTTATCGGAGCTGCGTTCCGCACTTTTCAGCTTGATTTCGCTCTTTCTGATTCGGCAGCCGTCAAGGTCGAAAACCTTAAGGCCGTCTTTTTTTAAAAGGCCGATCTCACCGTCGTTGACCCTGAAAACTCTGTCGCTTTTCGCCGCAATGGCGGAAACGTCGCTCGCAAGGTAAACGCAGTCGCTCGAAACACCGGCAAAGAGGGGACTCGAGAGCTTGGCACAAACGATACAGTCGGGGTAATCACGGCACATTATCGCAAGTGCATACGAGCCTTTGAAGCGAGAGAGAGCCGCACCTACGGTGCCTTTGAGGTCACCGTTGTAAAGGTGCTCAAGCATCTGAGCGATAACCTCCGTGTCCGTGTCGCTCTTGAATTGAAAGCCGTTTTCGGTAAGCTCTTTTCTGAGTTCTGCATAGTTTTCGATTATTCCGTTATGCACAACGGTGAAAAGTCCGCTTTGGCTCGTGTGAGGATGAGCGTTGGCAACCGTCGGAGCACCGTGAGTTGCCCAGCGTGTGTGACCGATGCCGATTTTACCTTTTATGCCGTCCGCCTCTGTCCTCAAGCCCGACGGACTGCCGACAACCTTGGCGGTCCTGAATTCTTTTCCGTCGCAAACGGCAAGACCCGCCGAGTCATAGCCCCTGTATTCAAGCTCCTCAAGACCCGATATAATGATTTCCGTTGCATTTTCGTCGCCGATATATCCCATAATTCCGCACATAATAAAAAACCTCTGCATAATAATAGATTTACTTCTATTTTATGCAAAGGGTGATATTTTATCCTGATTTTTTGTTTTTCGTTATTTATATCGGTATAGAGTTTGATGAATTTTTACAAGGCTTCCCTCAATGGAAAGGCTGATAAGTTTCAGCAGAAAATCCGTTTTTGAACACCCATTCAAGCAACCGTCATCACTTTAGATTACTTTCCGGTGTAACATTTTCATTGATATAATCGTCAACGATTTTTCCGTCGCTTATGCGAATAACACGGTGGGCGGTTTCGGCAATCGAATCGTCATGCGTGATGAGGATTATCGTTCTGCCCTCGGCCCAAAGCTCATTGATTATGCGCATGACCTCTTTGCCGGAGTTAGAGTCAAGATTACCCGTCGGCTCATCGGCGAGTATAAGCGGCGGCTTTGCGGCAAGAGCACGTGCAATGGCAACTCTCTGCTGCTGTCCGCCGGACATCTGGTTCGGCAGGTGATCCATTCGTTTTTCAAGACCGACTCTTTTGAGCGCAGCCTCGGAAAGCTCGTGCCTTTGCTCGGCTTTCATACCTCTGTATATCAGCGGAAGCTCAACGTTGCCCTGTGCCGTAAGGCTCGGAATAAGGTTGAAGCCCTGAAAAATGAAGCCGATTTCAAGATTCCTTATACTGCTCAGTTCGTCGTCGTCCATGTCGGAAACGTCCTTGCCGTTGAGGATATATGTTCCGCTTGTCACAACGTCAAGCAGGCCGAGCATGTTCATAAGCGTTGATTTGCCCGAGCCGGAGTGACCGACAATGGCAACGAAATCGCCCCGGTCAATTTCCAAATTTACTCCGTCGAGTGCACGAACCTCATTTTCACCGGGATTATATATTTTGTATGCGTTTTTCAATTCAATTAAAGGTGACATGGTTTTGCTCCTAAAAAATATATATATTTATTTTACCACACAGCGGTATTTAATGCAATAAATATAGGGATTACGGAATGTAAAAAATATGTGAATAAAATTTTAATAAAAATATTGTTGATAATAGACAAAAAGCATACGTGTAAGAGAATAATGATTTGTTGTCGTATAGTGTTGACAAATGTTGATATTGTGTTAAAATATAGTTGTCGTTAAGACATTGACGACATACTAAGAATAATATATTGCCGATATATTGCCGAATGAATGGCTCGGCAGTCTCTACGACAGTGCCGTAACTGTCACTATTGGTGGATGATTGACAGCACTTTGAATACAATATGTTGTTGATCGGTCTTTCGGCGGTGGGGATTATTTCCTGCTGCTTATTTTATTTTGGAGGGCTTTGAAATGCAGCTTCTTGAAGAAAGAATTCTTAAAGACGGAAAGGTATTTCCGGGCAATGTTCTGAAAGTTGACAGTTTTCTTAACCACCAGGTAGACGTAGAGCTGATTAATGAGATCGGCAAGGAATTTTACAGACTTTTTAAGGACTGCGGAGTGAACAAGATCTTTACGATCGAGGCATCCGGCATAGGAATTGCCTGCATCACTGCGCAGTATTTTCATGTTCCTGTTGTCTTCGCCAAGAAAACCTTGGGCAAGAATATCGCCGCCGATGTTTATTCGACGCCGATCAAGTCCTTTACCCACGGCAAGACCTATGACGTTATCGTCTCGCAGGAATTCCTTAATAAGGAGGATAAAATTCTCATCATCGACGATTTCCTCGCACAGGGCTGTGCACTCAACGGTCTTATTGAGCTGATCAATTCGGCGGGTGCGAAAATTGTCGGAGCAGGAATAGTTATCGAAAAGGCGTTTCAGCAGGGCGGCGATCTCATTCGCAGTGAGGGCATTCGTGTTGAGTCGCTGGCAAGAATCGAGTCCATGACCGATGACGGCAAGATAACGTTCTGCAAATAATTTTGGTAGCAAAAAAATGCTATATATTAAAAATTTGGAGGAAGAACACATGAAAAAGATTCTCGCAATTCTCATGGCAATCGCAATGGTCTTTTCATTCGCAGCTTGCGGCACCAAGAAGGACGGCGGCAACGACACTGAAAAGAAGCTCAAGGTAGGATTCATTTTCCTGCATGACGAGAACTCAACCTACGACAACAACTTTATGACAGGC
The DNA here is from genome assembly GCA_000434915.1 of Ruminococcus sp. CAG:563. Classification (GTDB taxonomy): domain Bacteria; phylum Bacillota; class Clostridia; order Oscillospirales; family Acutalibacteraceae; genus CAG-488. Next base: position 36,168 of record FR882049.1, on the reverse strand, counting down.
GCTGAGGAAGCCTGCAAGAAGATGGGCGTAGAAATTCTCAAGAAGACAAACATTCCCGAGCAGAACGCTTGCTACGATGCAGCAGCAGACCTTGTTGATAAGGGATGCACAGTTATTTTCGCTGACAGCTTCGGTCATGAGGATTTCATGATAAAGGCAGCTAAGGAGTTCCCGAACGTTCAGTTCTGCCACGCTACAGGTACTAAGGCTCACACCGAGAAGATCGCTAACTACCACAACGCTTTCGCTTCAATCTATGAGGGACGTTACCTTGCAGGTGTTGCTGCAGGTCTCAAGCTCAACGAAATGATCGCAGCAGGCAAGTTCAAGGCTGAAGACGCTAAGATGGGTTATGTCGGTGCTTTCACATATGCTGAGGTTATCTCCGGCTATACTTCATTCTATCTCGGCGCAAAGTCAGTTTGCCCGACAGTAACAATGGATGTTCAGTTCACAGGTTCATGGTACGATGAGGCTCTTGAGAAGGAAGCTGCAACAAAGCTCATCAACAACGGTTGTAAGCTTATCAGCCAGCACGCCGATTCAATGGGTGCTCCGACAGCTTGTGAGACAGCAGGTATTCCGAACGTTTCTTACAACGGAAGCACACTCTCAGCTTGCCCGAACACATTCATCGTTTCATCAAGAATCAACTGGGAGCCGTACTTCGAGTACATGATCAAGTGCGCTCAGGACGGTAAGGCAATCGATACAGACTGGACAGGTACTCTTGCAACAAAGTCTGTTGTTCTTACAGACGTAAACGGCAAGGCTGCCGCTAAGGATACACAGGCTAAGATCGATGAGGTTAAGGCTCAGCTTGATAAGGGCACACTTCACGTATTCGATACAAGCACATTCACAGTAACTGTTTCTGCCGACAAGAACAAGAATGCTAAGGTTGACGCTAACGGTAAGCTCACAAGCTACATGGCAGACGTTGACACAGACGCTAACTTCACAGGCGACACAGAGGCTGTTAAGGACGGTTACTTCCACGAGTCAGAGTTCCGTTCGGCTCCGTACTTCGATGTACAGATCGACGGCATCAATCTCCTCAACGCTAAGTTCTAATCATTTTGCGTAATTCCAAGGCGGAGCCTTATCGCTCCGCCTTACTTTGATTTTATAATTTGTATTTTATTTTGAAAAATGCGGTAAAGCGTATTGTTTTGGTTCCGTTATCAAAAAATGATATGGACTGACCAAACTTTCCTCTCAAGGAGAAGCCTCGATTAGGTTGATTAATATTTACCACATTTTTCAGAATAAAAAATTGGAGGGCATAAAGTGAGTACACAGGTTGCAATCGAACTCAGAAACATCACAAAGACCTTTGGCTCCGTTGTCGCCAACAAGGACGTTAATCTTACCGTGAACAAGGGAGAAATCCTCTCAATCCTCGGTGAGAACGGAAGCGGTAAAACAACGCTTATGAACATGATTTCCGGCATTTATTTTCCGGATCACGGTCAGATCTTTGTTGACGGTAAAGAGGTGGTTATCAGATCGCCGAAGGACGCTTTTGACTTGAAGATCGGTATGATTCATCAGCATTTTAAGCTTGTTGATGTTTTCTCCGCAACGGAGAATATCGTTCTCGGCTATGATGACGGCAAATACAATCTTAAAAAATCAAGAGCAAAGATTCAAGCGATTCTTGATAAATACGGCTTTGAGCTTGACCTCAACAAGAAGATTTATCAAATGTCCGTTTCCGAAAAGCAGACGGTTGAAATCGTCAAAGTGCTTTACAGGGGCGCAGATATCCTAATTCTTGATGAGCCGACGGCTGTTCTTACTCCGCAGGAGACAAAGAAGCTTTTCGACGTTATCAGAAACATGAGAAACGACAACAAGTCGATTATCATAATCACGCATAAGCTCAATGAGGTTATGGAGATTTCGGATAAGGTTGCCGTCCTCAGAAAGGGCGAATACATCGGCACGGTTCTTACCTCCGAGACAAACGAATCCGCTCTGACCGAGATGATGGTCGGCAAAAAAATTGACCTTAATATTGAGAGAACAGAGGTTGAAAACAAGGAGGACAGACTCCTTATCAACAACATGTGCTATGTTAACCGTGAGGGCATTAAGGTGCTCAATCACGTTTCGTTCACGGCAAAGTCGGGCGAAATTCTCGGTATCGCAGGTATCGCCGGCAGCGGCCAGCGTGAGCTGCTTGAGTCTATCGCAGGCCTTCGTCATCTTACCCACGGCTCAATCATTTATAATAACGCAAAGACGGGTAAGCAGGATAACCTCCGTGACAAAACTCCCGTTCAGATCAGAGAGCTCGGCATCAGACTTTCGTTCGTTCCCGAGGACAGACTCGGTATGGGACTTGTCGGCAACATGGATATCGTCGACAATATGATGCTCAGAAGCTACAAGAAGGGCAAAACCGCTTTCCTTGAAAAGAAAGAGCCGAGAGATCTTGCCGAAAAAATCATTGATGAGCTTGAGGTCGTTACCCCGAGTGCAAACACTCCCGTTCGCAAGCTTTCGGGCGGTAATGTTCAGAAGGTTCTTGTCGGACGTGAGATTGCCGCTTCTCCGACTGTACTCATGGCGGCTTATCCCGTTCGAGGACTTGACATTAATTCTTCCTATCTTATTTATAATCTTCTCAACGAGCAAAAGGAAAAGGGCGTAGCCGTTATCTTCGTAGGCGAGGATTTGGACGTTCTTTTAGAGCTTTGCGACAGAATCGTTGTTATCAGCTCGGGCCAGATTTCCGATATCGTTGACGCAAGAACGGCTACCAAGGAACAGCTCGGTATGCTTATGACAAAATCAAAGGGAGGTAATGACGATGAGTAATAATCCTGCAAAGATTCACGAACCTTTGTTTCATATCGTCAAACGCTCGGCTATACCGAAATGGCAGAGCTGGCTTGTAAGAATCGGTTCGGTCATTGCCGCTCTTGTCATTTGCGGAATCGTTACGGTTCTTCTCACAGGTGAAGATCCGATTCAGGTTTATGTAAAAATGGTTGACGGCGCAGTCGGCTCGGAAAGACGACTTTGGATGCTTGCACAGAACACGGCGATGCTCCTTTGCGTTGCCCTTGCCGTTACTCCGGCTTTCAAAATGAAATTCTGGAATATCGGTGCAGAGGGTCAGGTGCTCGCAGGCGGACTTGCAACTGCGGCATGTATGATTTTCCTCAGCGATAAGCTTTCACCGATTGTTCTCATGATAGTTATGGTCGCTGTCAGCATTGCTGCCGGTGCAATATGGGGACTCATTCCCGCATTCTTCAAGGCTCTTTGGAATACAAACGAAACGCTGTTCACCCTCATGATGAACTACATTGCAATGTGCATCGTTTCCTATTTTTCATATGAATGGTCAGTTCCCAAGGGATCCGGTCACATCGGCGTAATCAACGATACGACAGAGGCCGGCTGGCTTCCGGCAATCGGCGGCAAGGCTTACCTTTGCAACATTCTGATTGTTGTTGCAATCACCGTATTCATGTATATTTATCTCAGATACAGCAAGCACGGCTATGAAATTTCCGTTGTCGGCGAGAGCGAAAACACCGCCAAGTATATCGGAATCAACGTTAAAAAGGTTATTATCAGAACGATGATTCTTTCCGGTGCACTCTGCGGCATCGCAGGTTTCCTGCTCGTCAGCGGTACCGATCACACCGTCAACCGTGACACGGCAGGCGGCAGGGGATTCACGGCAATCATGGTTTCATGGCTTGCTCACTTTGATCCTCTTTATATGATTCTCACATCGCTTCTTCTTGTTTTCCTTGAGAGAGGTGCGGGCGAAATCTCGACGACCTTCGGACTCAACGAATCGTTCTCCGAGATCATCACCGGAATCATCATTTTCTTCATCATCGGCAGTGAATTCTTCCTCAACTATCAGTTGAAATTCCGTGAGAAGGAGGCGTCCAAATAATGTTAGTTGCATTTATTCAGCGTGCGGTCGTTCAGGGCATTCCGCTTCTGTTCGGTTCAACGGGTGAAATCCTCACCGAAAAGAGCGGTAATCTCAACCTCGGTACGGCGGGCGTTATGTACGTCGGCGGCATCACGGGCGTTATCGGCGCATTCATCTATGAGCAGAATGCGACTCAGATGAACACCTTCCTCACGATTCTTATTCCGATTCTTTCATCAATTCTCGGTTCGCTTGTAATGGGACTTATCTATTCGTTCCTCACCGTTACTCTCCGTGCAAATCAGAACGTTACGGGTCTTGCACTCACAACCTTCGGTGTAGGCTTCGGCAACTTCTTCGGCGGTTCGCTTATTAAGCTCACGAACAGTGACGTTCCGTCGGTTACTCTTACCGCAACGAGCCTTGCGTTCAAAAAGTCGCTTCCCTTTGCTTCAAAGCTTGGCTGGTTCGGAGAGATTTTCCTCTCATACAGCTTCCTTGCCTATGTTGCAATCGCAATCGCAATTATCGTTTCGTTTTATTTCAACCGTACCCGTTCGGGACTTAATCTTCGTGCAGTCGGCGAGAATCCGGCAACGGCAGACGCCGCCGGAATCAACGTCGGCAAATACAAGTACATTTCGATATGCCTCGGCAGTATCATTGCAGGCTTCGGCGGTCTCTACTATGTTATGGACTATGCCTGCGGCGTATGGTCGAACAACGCATTCGGCGACAGAGGCTGGCTCGCAATCGCACTTGTTATCTTCGCAATCTGGAGACCGAACCTCAGCATCATCGGTTCTATTCTTTTCGGCGGACTCTTTATTGTCCACAACTATATTCCGAATCTGAGCATGAGCGATCAGGAACTTTTCAAGATGACTCCGTACCTCGTTACGATTATCGTTCTTATAGTTATCAGCATGCTTAAAAAGAGAGAATTCCAGCCGCCGCAGAGTCTCGGACTTTCATATTTCCGCGAGGACCGCTAAGCACTTTCGGGCGTTTATTTCGGCGAATAAGTCATTTTTCTCACCTTGACGTACAGGAGTACGCCTGCACTGAGAGAAAATTCCTTCTTCATCCGAACTAAACTGCCCGATTTCTCTTTAATAAGAATAATCTAAAAGCCATTTTCTTTAAGCAGAATCTAAAAGCCCTTTTCCCGATTTGACGTATAAAATATACGCCAGCGTCGTGAGAAAGGGCTTTCTTCATCCAAACTAAGCAATTCTTTTTTATTTAGAATAATTGACAAACAAATTTTTTCTCACCTTGACGTACAGGAGTACGCCTGCACTGAGAGAAAATTCCTTCTTCATCCGAACTAAACTGCCCGATTTCTGTTTATTTAAGAATAATCTAAAAGCCCTTTTCCCGACTTGACGTATAAAACATACGCCTGCGTCGTGAGAAAGGGCTTTTTTACATAATTATATTCAATACAAGCATTGAAATGCTTGCGGGAATTCCGAGACAGACGCAGGCAAGAATCGTGTACCAATTTACGGCGAGACTTACTCCCGTCAGCAGACCGAGTGAGTTCACGGCGAGCAGGGCTGCCAAGCCTTGAAATGCCGAGAGAAAAATGCATTTTAAAAAAGAGCCTTTTTTAAACATCGTGATTATCGGAATCAGCAGAACAACACATACCGCTGCGATTAAGGCGTATTTCATTTGAAATCACCCTTTGAATTTATTTCGCCGCAAAGCCTTTCGAGTTTTGCTTTTTTTATAAGAAAGCTGTATTGTGTTTCAAGCTCTTTCATTCTGTAAATCAAGGACTCGATTATCAGCGGATCGGTTGCTTCGTTAAAACGTGCATATGTACCCTGAAGCTGGGCTTTTATATTTTCGGCTGTTTGCGTGAGATTCTTATCATAACTGTGTATTCTGTCCGTGTCTGAAAAAATATCTAAGATCATTTTGCGTCCCTCCGATAAAATCATATTGATAAGACAAGCAAAATATGATAGAATAAATCATAAAATTTACGGAGACGGTATAATGATTTACGACATAATAATCATCGGAGCGGGTGCTTCGGGGCTTGCAGCGGCAATAAGCGCAAAGCGAGCCAATCGTAAACTTAATATTGCCGCATTGGATGCGATGCCGAAGGTCGGAAAGAAAATCCTTGCAACAGGAAACGGCAGGTGCAATCTTTCCAATATCAATGCCTATGCCGACAGCTATACAAATCCTGACTTTGTTTCGGCTGCGTTGAGTGAATTTACGCCCGAAAAGGTGATTGAATTTTTTCGTTCAATCGGCCTTATGTGCGTTGCCGACGGCGAGGGCAGAGTATATCCGATGAGCAATACGGCGACATCTGTGCTTGACGCTCTCAGGTCGGAAGCGGAAAGGCTCGGCGTGGAGCTTATATGCGGCAGTCACGTTGAAAAAATCGAAAAGAAAAACGGAATTTTCACCGTCGGAAAGCTTATTGCCAAAAAGGTCATTGTATGCACCGGCGGATGCGCATCTCCGTCGCAGGGTTCGGACGGCAGCGGCTTTGCCCTGCTTAAATCGCTTGGCCACCACATAACCGAGGTGTATCCGGGTCTTGTTCAGATCATAACGAAAGAGAATACAAAATCGCTCAAAGGTGTGAGAGTAAAGGCAAATGTCGGTCTCCGACAAGGCTCAAAGTCGATTGACAGCGCAAAAGGTGAGGTTTTATTCACCGATTACGGTCTTTCGGGAATCTCGATAATGGATATCAGCCGAAGTGTAAAGGACGGACAGTACACCTGCGTTATCGACATCTTGCCGAGGTGCAAAGCGGACGAGGCGGAGGAATTTCTGCTTTCGCTTGATAAGGAAATGCCGATAGAAAACGCACTTTCGGGCATGATGCCCAAAGCCCTCGGACGATATATTCTGAAAAGATGCGGAGAAAATTCACTTTCTTCGCTCGGAAAAATCGGCAAAGAAAAGATTGATAAAATTATTTATACAGCAAAAAATCTTGACTTTACAATAACTGGCACTATGGGTTTCAAAAACGCTCAGATAAGCGTCGGCGGTGCGGACGTTAAAGAGTTCGACAGCAAAACAATGGAGTCAAAGCAGGTAAAGGGGTTGTTCTGCGCCGGAGAGGTGCTTGACACGGACGGAATTTGCGGAGGCTTCAATCTTCAATGGGCATGGGCGAGCGGCTTGACGGCAGGCCGATACGCCGCAACGGAGAAATAATATGAAACGTATAATATGTTTGTTGCTTGCAATGCTGATGCTTTCATCTTGCACAGTTCTTGACAAATCGCAAAAGAGCAAAAAGCCCGGCGGCAAGGAGATTTCCGCTGTATGGATATCATATAGTGAGCTTTCCATGAAGGATGCGGACGGCGGTGACGAAGCATCGTTCAGAGAAAAAATCAGAGAGATGTTTGATAACTGCGCTAAGCTTGGTATAAACACTGCTTTTGTGCAGGTCAGGCCGTTTTGCGACGCAATGTATCCGTCGGATATATTCCCCTGGTCGGCGTATCTGACGGGTTATCAGGGAGATCCGATATATTATGACCCTCTTGAAATCATGGTCGAGGAGGCTCACGAGAGGGGAATGGGCCTTCACGCCTGGATTAATCCGTTCAGAGTGTCGTTCGACACGGATCTCGACAAGCTCAGCAAAAAGAATCCGGCAAAAATTCTTTTGAATGATGAAAAGACTAAAGACCGGGTCGTTAAAGCCGACGGAGGTCTATATCTTTGTCCTGCCTCGACGGATAATCATAAGCTGATAATTGACGGTGTGCGTGAGATTATTCAAAACTACGACGTTGACGGAATACATATCGACGATTATTTCTATCCCTCAACCGACGAGAGCGTGGATAAGGTTTACTACGACGATTATAAGAAAAACGGCGGTAAGCTGTTCCACGACAAATGGCGTCTTGACGTGATTTCATCTTTTGTTTCGCAGATGTACACGGCTGTCAAGAGTGAGAACAAGGACTGTGTTTTCTCGATCAGCCCGGCAGGAAATATCAACAACAACTATGAGGAGGAGTATGCTGACGTAGAACGTTGGTGCTCCGAGCGTGGATATTGTGACTGGATAATTCCTCAGCTTTATTACGGCTTTGAGGACGAGACGGTACCGTTTGATAAGGCTTGTGACAACTGGTCGAAGCTTGACACTATCGGTGCTGTTCGCATGATTTACGGAATTGCGGCGTATAAAATCAATGACAGCGACGAGGAGTTTGACGTCGGGAACGGTATAATAGAAAAAGAAATATCCGCCGCAAAAGAAACGGATAATTACGGCGGCGTGGCATTTTTCTCTTATACTTCGCTCACAAATCCCGATTTTAGCGAGGAATTCAAAAATATCAAATCATCTGTATTCACCGAAACGGCGACGGAAGAAGAAGGAGAGCAGGGTAGCGGGGAGGCAGAGTAAGAACCACATAACCGAGAAAAGCGGACAAATCTGACCGAGGACGTTGTATTTTTCCTCGGAATAATCCCAAACCTGCATGTGAAGGCCTCGGTTGACGATACAGCCGACAATGAATTCGAGCGATGTGATTATCGCACAGCCTGCAAGACAGCGGACGATAAGACCTTTCGTTTTGATTTTTATGTTTGTGATGTAAATAATTAACAGCGCAGCTCCGCCGGTCAGCGTCATTGTCCAGTGAGTAAATCCACGGAAAACAACCTCAATAAGGCTGTAGATTATTCCTCCCGAGGCAAAAACAACAAAATATTCTTTGATTTTATTCATAATATCACCTGTATTATGATAACCTCAAAAATAAAAAAGAAGCACCTGATTTTTTAGGTGCTTCTTTCCATATATGTACGGTTTTGTATTTAAATTATTTATCCCTCTCCTCAAGGCAGTAAACACCCGAGTCAAGGACAACATATTCAAAAAAACCAACCTTGAAATATTTTTTCAGAGGCTCTTTGAATTTCATATAGTCGTTTACAGAATAATCTTTCAGGCTTATTGTTCTTATCTCATTGGTTGCCTCATTGCAAACAAAAAGCTTGTCCTTGTTTTTGAAAACGGAGATCGGACGTCTGAATGCGACCGATGCACCGCCGCCGATTCTCAAAAGAACTCTCTTTTCAATAGGGGAGAATTTTACGATGGAATTCCTGTCCGGCACAACGCACCAGAAACACGTTCCGTCAAGGGCAAGGCTTCTGATAGGGCAGTTCTGATAAACGAGCTTTTCCTGCATTGCTATGTCACCGTTTGAGTCAAAAATATTCATATTTCCGTCGTCAAACAGCGTAACAACGCCGTTGCTTTTGAGCACGGCTGAGTCGCAGGCTATGTAGTTACCGAGTTTTTTTGCAATTTCACGGTACTGAAATCCGAATTTTGCCTCGAGATAAGTTTTTATTTTAACAGGCAGCGTTCTGTCGCCGTCCTGGTCATATACATAAAAAGCAACTGTGTCCTGACCGTTTGAAAGCCGTGTCTTTTGAGCATAGATAAAGCCAACTTCCAACGGAACAATGTCAAGCACGTTTGCTCTGACAATTCTTATCAATTAAATCACCTTTGTTTTTGAACCCCGCCAAGCCGGATACGGTCGATAGTAACCTGCGTTTAAAGCAGGTGGGTGCCTCCCATACAGTTCTCGCTCCCAACATCCGGCAAAAGCCGGGAGGTCTGCAATCCGTGCACGGAGCCGGGCTCCCTTAGATAAAATTGTAGGGTTAATATGGACCGTAAGTTATCGCACAAGGCAGGGCTGCGTTTTTACTTCTTATTATTCCTCTTCTTCGTTGAAAAGATCCTGAAGTCTTTCCTCGAATATTGCCTGAACCTCGTCAAATTCCTTTGCGTTTTCAATCGGGCAAAGATATGTGTCGCCGTTTGCCTCTTCCTCAACCTTGAGAAGGATTATTTCGCCGTCGTCCTCAAGAATATCCTCTGCGTCGTCATAGACGGGGAGAAGGGCGACGTAACGTGCGTCATCGGTTTCGATTCTGTCAAGCTCTTCAAAAATATGTTCTTCACCGTTCTCGTCAACTACGCTGACGATGTCCGGATTGTATTCTTCAGCCATTTTTGCGTCCTCCGTGTAGTTTTCATATAAATATATTTTAACCGCATTTTGATTAATAGTCAAGCGAAAATACAATTAAGTCAAATTTTATAAAAATTTTCAAGTTTTTTAAAAAAAACTATTGACAAACCATAAAACGCGTGCTAATATATAGGTGAACAAAGGGAAACAACAAAAAATAAACCAACAAAAACCAAGGTTTCCCAAATAAAAAGAAAGGGAGGCGAGTCCAATGAACTCAGCAGATGAAACACAATTTAATATGGCCGCCATCCGGTTCTGTTAAATCTGAAATAAGAGGGCACGACAAAGCCAAATGAATAATTGATAAAGAGTAAAGATTTTAAACACCCGGCATCGCGGAGTAGTGGGAACGCCCACATGACATAGAAGGAGAGCATGAAAGCTCAGATCACCGAAAAATCCAAGGAAAGGTGAGTATCAAGTACAGTTAATTTACCCCTCCATAAAGATTGAAAGAGTGAGTTGAAATGTACAGGTAATAAAAATCCTTCTTAGTATCAAGTAAGAAGAAATTTTAATAAAATCTTATTTTTGAAATCAAATAAATTTGAGAGAGTGAGTAAGATGTTTTATTAAAGCTTCACAATAACAAAAAATAACTTGAAAAGGCGTGAGTCCGAAGAACAAGTAATTGAATCTCGATAAGAGATAACAATACCAGGCAATATGCCAAATAACTAACAGAAAGCGTGAGTCCAAAGGCATAGGTAAGATTTTCTTCATCAATTAAAATTGAGAGAGTGAGTGCAATGTTTCTTTAAGACTTTAACTCAGACCAAAATCTATTAAGAAAGTGTGAGTCCAAAGAACAGTTAAATCTTTCCCGATTAATATTGAGAGAGTGAGTTAAGATGTTTTATTAAAGTTTAAGTTAAACTAAAATTTTTCAGAGAGAGTGAGTCCGATGAAAACGTAAAGCTTCTTCCGGTTAATAAATTGAAAGAGTGAGTACGATGTTTCACTAAAGCTTTAAACTAAACAAAATTTACTCAGAAGAGAGTGAGTGACATGTACACTTAATCATAACTCATAGTAATATGAAAAGGTGTGAGTCCAAAATTCTGTAAATAATTAGTGGCGGTTATCGAAAGATGGCCGCCTTTTTTTGCGTGCTTTTGTCTGTTATGCCGCTGTGCGGGGCTTTGAAACAGATTACGTGTGGCAGAGATTTAATTCGTAGGGGTCGATAACCACATCGACCCAAGAGCAGAAGAAAACTTAGACAGAGCCGGTAGGGGCGTGCATCGAGCCAAAGACAACAAAATTTTTTGACTTTCATGCAGGGAGGCTGCAACGTGAATTTTTGTCAACAAAGATGATATAATATTCTTGCGACATAAATTTTATAGCATCTTTTAAGCAATATAAGGGTTGTATTGATAAAAATACATACCCTTACTTTCCTTGTGTTGTTTAGGAGATGTAGAATTTGTGTCGCAGCAAACGGGCTATGTATTTTTTGTGCGTAGCTTCGGCTGCTCACTTTTTAATTTATGGAGGAATAAACCTGAGCTTTTCCGAAAACTTTAAAGCAGCAAGAAAAAACAGTGTTTTTAACTCCGGAGGGGATATAGAATGCTTTTTATGCCGGTATAATTTATGGTATGATAAAAAATATAAATTTTTCGGTTTAAGCATTGATTTTTGTGTCGATTTGTGGTACTTTTGTTTTATACAGTTTATAAACTTTGTCAGGAGGGTTTGAAATGAAAAAGTTTATGAAAAAAGCAATTACAATCATACTCACCTGCGTTATGGTTTTCAGCGCAGTGACTTGCTTTGCCGCAGACGGAAAGCAGTATTATGATTACGGTACATATGTTCTTTTGGGCGACAGCGTTGCCAGCGGACACAACGACCTTGTTTATGTTGACTCGGAGTTCAAACGTGTTGACGACTCCTACGGTGCTTATGTTGCCGACGAGTTGGGTGTTGAGTATATTCCCATGGCTTGCCCGGGAACGAGAACAATCGATATGCGCTATATGCTTGAGGACGATTATCCGGCAGACGATTATCTTTTCCATGACGCTCACGACGCTGAGGTCATGAAGGCGAGAATCCCCGAATATCGCAGGGCCATTTCCGAGGCAGGTCTTATTACTCTCGGCGTTGGCGGTAACGATTTCGGCACATTCCTCACCTGGGTTATAGCAGATGAGCTTGAAAAGCAGAACTCTTGCGACGAATATGTTGAGGCTTTGAAAGAGCTTCTCAAGCAGGGCGGTGCGGACAACGATACACTCGGTAAATTTGATAAGGCCGTTGAGCTTGCGAAGCTCATGGGTGCAATGCCCGACCTTCTTAAGGTTCTGCCGAAGGCGATTAAATACGGTATTGAAAACTTTTCTAAAAATTGGAATATTGTTATCGAGGATATTCTTGCTCTTAATCCCGACGTTAAGCTTCTCGTTATAGGTATGTTCGATAACGGTGTTAAGAATGAGGATGACGCCGCAGCGAGTGAGGCCGGTACGACGGTTCCGAGTTTCGGCCAGATGGTCGTTGACGCTGCCAACACTCCGATGAAGGAGGGCGCAAAGAAGTACGGTTATACCTTCGTTGACACAACAGGTACAATTTGCGACAACTATCATCCCAAAAAGGTTGGCTACAGACACATTGCAGACAGAATCCTTGAGGCTCTTCCCGATGCAAGATTCCCGTATACCGATGTTGCCAAGGATTCGGAATATTACAGCGATGTTGAATTTATGTACACACACGGCTACATGAGCGGAATTACGGACACGGAATTCGGACTTGATTCCGCTTTCACTAAGGCAGCTTTCGCACAGGCACTTTATAATATCGCAGGAGCACCGACGGTTGAAACCGAGAATGTTGCGTTTAGCGACATTGACAGCTCCGATCCGGCATACAATGCGGCTGTGTGGGCGACGAATAACGGAGTCCTGAATGCAAAGGGCGGCAAGTTTTCTCCCGACAGCGAGATAACGGTGATGGATTTTGTATCAAGTCTTGTCAAGCTTTCGTTTGCAGGCCATTTTGTCCTTGCAAAGGTTGTAAAGACGCTTGTTTTGGCATTCAATATCATCAAGGATTTCGGCTTTGCAAGCTTCAATACAGTGCTCACCAGAGCGCAGGCGGCGCAAAGGCTTGTTGAATATTGCGGTCTTTAATTAAATAAAATATCAAGCTGTGAGAGTGGAAACATTCTCACGGCTTTTTTGGTGCCAATCCTTAAGATTTGATTAAGATTCGATTAAGATTTGATTAAGATTATTGACCTGAAAGGGTTTTTTGGATATCATGTTTTTGTCCAAAATAAAAATATAGGGAGGGATAAAAATGGACATAAAAACAACATTGGAATATATAGTGATGTATCCGCTTGGCTTTGGCTTGTTTTTGACGTTTACTATACTTATGCTGTTAGATGGGTTATTTTAAGCAGTTTGTTGTCATTCTTCAAGATTTGATTAAGGTCATTGAACTGAAATGGAATTGATGTAATTTTACAAAAAGGAGAGGTTAACAATGAAAAAGATTATTTCAACATTTTTATGCGTGGTAATGCTTGCGACATTTATTCCGTTCTTTGCTTCGGCAGAGGGTGAGGGGAGAGGTATAATCGACTCAGGCACCTGTGCGAGAGATGTTACATGGATACTCTACGATGACGGTGAGCTGGTTTTCTCCGGCACGGGCGTTATACCGCCTTGCTATAATGTAGAACAGGGTTACGATCGTTGGAGTAAATATTTTCCGCAAGTAAAGGTTATTACAATTCAAGATGGCATTAGGGGCATTTCAAAAGAGGCATTTGCAACAGATAAGGGAATCGCATCTGCTTCGCTTTACAAAATTACAATACCCGATTCTGTAACATCTATAGGAAAAAGCATTGTTGATTATAAATATTTGAATGCTCTGAACGGTGAGAGAATGAGTGCAATATGTTTTGCCGGATCGGCAGAAAAGTGGAATTCGTTTTTTTCAACATTTAACGAAAAAACAGATGACGGAATCGGCGGACGCTGGGAAAAATACTTTAACGGAGAAGTACCAAAGCCCTATTGCAGGATTCAGTACGGCAGCGTTGAGAACGATAAGTACGGAAATAGAATAGAAAAAGGTCCGTTCGCTGTCGGTGTTGAGTATTATGCCGAAGATATGGATGTAAGCTTTGAATGGAACGTTACGGGAACAACGGAGATTTTGCAGGAGCATAAAAATGAAAACGGCGTTGTAACGGGACTTGAGCTGAAACCGTTTAGGCGTGGAAACGCATATGTCAGCGTCAAAATGCTCGATAAGGACGGTAATGTTATCGGTTCGGACAGTGAAAAATATACAACATGGAGAATTGCCGTCGGCGATGACTTTAAGACCGCCTTTAATAAGCTTAAAGCACAAATCATTGGAGCATCCAATTTAACTTTTTTCGTATTCCTATGCGGTTTTGTTGCAGTCTACTGTGCAGCTTTTCTGGTAATAGCGAAAATAGCAGATATAGTAGGCTCTTGGTTTAGATAAAACAGCATAAAATAAAACCGCTGTCATTCAGACGGCGGTTTCAGTACAAAAAAGACTGTGACAAAAGTTGCCACAGTCTTTTTTTATTTTATAAGTCTTTCAAGTGCCGCTTCAAACGCCTTATCCTGCTCGGGCGTACGTTTGGACGGACCTTTCATTCTTCCGCCGGCGTTCCTTATCTTTTTTGAAACGTAGCGTGTGAACAAAAGCTGATCAATATTTTTATCCGTGTATACCAGTCCGTTCTGGCTGACGGGTATCGCCTTTCTCGCAAGGCACATGGCGGCAAGTCCGTAATCCTGGGTAACGACTATATCGCCCTCGCCGACAAGATTGACTATCTTGAAATCAACACTGTCCGCACCCTTTTCGACCACAACGGTTTTCACTCCGTCACGGTTGAACTCATGCGAAGTGTCACAGAGAATGGTGCATTCAATGCCGTATTTCTTTGCAAGCCTCACCGTCAGATCAACAACGGGACAGCCGTCCGCATCAATCAATATTCTCATATTAAAGAGCTTCGACGATCTCCTTGGTGTCTCTTGCAATCATAAGCTCCTCGTTGGTGCAGATAACGTATACCTTGACCTTTGAGTTCGGAGTTGAAATCTCGCCCTCGGGACCTCTCTTGAGCCTGTCGTTGATTTCATAGTTAATCTCAACACCCATAAACTTGAGCTGGTCACAAACACGGTCTCTGTACTGCGGGTTGTTCTCGCCGATGCCGCCCGTGAATACAATAGCGTCAAGGCCGCCCATTGCAGCTGCGAAGCCGCCTATGTACTTAGTGAGCTGGTGGCAGAGCATGGACTCGATGAGCTTTGCTCTCTCGTCACCCTCTTTAGCTCTTGACTCGATTGTTCTGTTGTCACTTGTGCCGCAAAGGCCGAGCATACCGGACTTCTTGTTCATCACGGTGTCCATCTCGTCGGGAGTGAGATTCTCTTTTTTCATTATAATCGGAACGATAGCCGGGTCGATCGAACCGCAACGTGTGCCCATCATGATACCCTCAAGAGGAGTTACGCCCATTGTTGTATCGAAGCACTTGCCGTCAACAACTGCGGAAATTGAAGATCCGTTGCCAAGGTGGCAGGTTACGATCTTGCTGTGCTCGGGGTTGCCGAGAAGGTCAATGCACTTCTTGCTTACAAAGCGGTGAGATGTGCCGTGGAAGCCGTAACGGCGGATGCCGTACTTCTCGTAATACTCATACGGAAGAGCATACATATATGCATAGTCGGGCATTGTCTGATGGAAGCCTGTATCGAATACGGCAACCTGGGGAACGCCGGGCATGATTTTCTGACATGCCTTGATACCCGTAAGGTTTGCGGGATTATGAAGCGGTCCGAGGTCGAAACACTCCTTGATAGCCTCCTCAACCTTATCGTCCACGAGAACCGAGCCGCTGAACTTTTCGCCGCCGTGAAGAACACGGTGACCTACAGCGTCAATCTCTTTAACCGAGCCGATAACGCCGTGCTCAGCGTCAACAAGAGTGTCAAGAACGATTTTGAGAGCTGCGGCATGATCCTGCATCTTCATCGGCAAAGCCTTGATGTTTTTGGTTTCGTCTGACGGCACCTTATGCGTAAATGTACTTTCGGTTCCGATCTGTTCGCAGTTTCCTTTTGCAAGAACGGACTCGTTTTCCATATCGATAAGCTGATACTTGAGCGACGAGCTTCCTGCATTAACAACGAGAATCTTCAAAATTTTTCCCTCCAAGATATTGTATCAAAAAGATTTCTGTTATATTATATTACTGTAACTTTGTTTTTTCAAGACAAAGATTGAGTTTTTTCGCATTTTTTATACAATATATGTTAATATGGAGGAATCTTATGAAAATCGGAGGAATTGTAGCGGAATATAATCCGTTCCACAACGGCCATGCTTATCAGATCGAAAAGAGTAAGGAGCTTGGCGAATGGACGCACGTTGTCGCCGTTATGAGCTCGAACTATGTTCAGCGAGGCGAAACGGCTCTCATTTCAAAATGGGCAAGAGCGGAAATGGCGGTCAAGAACGGCGTTGATCTCGTTATTGAAATGCCTACGCTTTGGAGCACGTCTTTTGCTCAGCGTTTTGCATTTGGCGGAGTTTCACTGCTCAACAGTCTCGGCTGCGTCGATATGCTCAGCTTTGGTAGCGAATGCGGCAACATTGACGAGCTTATTGAATGTAAGAACGCAATCAACAGCGAAGCCGTCACCGAACGAATGAAAGAAAATCTGGAATACGGTCTTAGCTTTGCCTCGGCACGTTCGGAGGCTCTCAAGACAGTTTGCGGCAACCGCTTCTTTGATATTCTTGAAGAGCCGAACAATACCCTCGGCATTGAGTATCTTCAAGCTTTGGATAAGCTCGGCTCGGATATGATTCCGATGACGATAAAGCGCATAGGTGCAGCTCATGATTCGCTTATGAGAAGCGACAATTTTGCCAGTGCTTCGGATATTCGCCGAATGATGCTCTCGGGAAGCAATGAGTGGGAAATGTATGTTCCTCAGTCGGTTGCCGATATATACCACCGTGAGACGGAAAATAACCTTGCTCCGTGCCCGAATTCAAAGCTCGAATTCAGCATTCTCTGCTGTATGCGTCAGCTCAGTGCAGAGGATATCGGACTTTCGCCCGATATCAGCGAAGGAATCGAATACAGAATTCATGACGCTGCTCTCAAATCGGGTTCGCTGGAGGAGCTTTATCAGCTTGCGAAGACGAAGCGTTACTCTCATGCGAGAATCAGACGAATCGTTCTTCATGCATTCATGGGCTTCGTTGCCGACGATTATAGGGGAGAGCCGCCGTATCTTCACGTTCTCGCAATGAACGACAAGGGCAAGGAAATTCTTAAACAGGCAAAAGAGAAAGCGACCAAGCCCATTGTTACCAAGGCTTCCGACTTTGACAGGCTCAACGATTACGGCCGCCATGTTTTCGCCCTTGAGGATATGTGCACGGACGTTTATTCGCTTGCCTCACCCGTAATTCTTCCCTGCGGCAGAGAGAAGACAAACGGAATCCTCGTTCTCGGCGACGCTCCGTCTGAATTTGACGATGAGCCGACTGCCGAAGAGGAAGTACCGGAGGAAAATGCGGATATTTCCGTCGAGGAGCAGACTGCTGACGAGGAAAACGCCGAAAGCCCGGCCGAGGAGCAGGATAACCGTGAAAATGAGCAGGACGAAGTCCGGGAATGATTAATTGTTGATAATATTTGTTCAGTATTACAGCAAAATCGGCTTTTCAAAGTAACAATGTAATTCTTTTATAAGAAATATTTGAACAAAAACAATAAAAAGACATAATAAATTAACAAAAAATTGTTATTTTTTGGTCAATTTCATTTGACTTTAATAACTTTATTTGTTACAATGTAATGGAAAATATGCTTTGAATAAAAGCGATAAGGAGGAATGCACCTTGACAGATGCAAAAACACTTGCATACATCAACATGTATGCCGTGCTCGGCACACTTGAAAACCTGTGCGAGCTTGACCCGAAGGCAAGCGCCCTTGTAGCTGACATTAAGCCGATTTCAATCGGTTTTGAAGTTAAGGACGGCCCGTCTGCAACACTTACATTCAAAAACGGCAGATGCCGTATGGAGCAGGGCTGCACAGACTGCGATGTTAAGCTTCCGTTCTCATCATGCGAGAAGTTTAACGGTCTCATCGACGGAACTGTTACACCTATTCCCTCAAAAGGTTTCCTTCACATAAAGTTCCTTTTGAACACATTTACGAAGCTCACCGACATGCTTTCAAACTACATGCGTGCAAGCGAGGAGGACCTCAAAGATGAGGAGTTCTTCAGAATGAGCACAACCCTTATGTTCTACACCATCACTGTTGCTATTTCTCAGATCGGTAACCACGATGAGATCGGTAAGTTCTCCGCTGAGCATATCATTGACGGCGACATCATGATGTCCATCAAGGGCGGCCCGAAGGCTACTATTCATGCTAAGAACGGCCACCTTGTTACAATCAAAAAGGCTCCCGAGGATCCGCGTGCCGTTATGGAGTTCGGTTCAATGCAGCTTGCAAATGACCTCTTCAACGGTAAGGTAAGCGCTATGGCTAAGATCGGCGAGGGTACCATCACAATGAACGGCATGATTAACATGCTCGATAATATGAACCGAATTCTTGACAGAGTCGGTCTCTATCTTGCATAAGGGGGATACGAAAAATGGCTAATTTTAAAATTAATCAGTACGAGAAGAGCCATGAGTGGTTCGATCGTGCTATCAAAGTAATCCCTTCAGGTGTTTACGGTCATCTCGGCCCGGCTGAAGGTAACTTCATTCCCGTCAGCGCATGGCCCTTCTTCTCCGAGAAGGCTAAGGGTACATACTTCTGGGATGTTGACGGCAACAAGTTCATCGACTATATGTGCGCATACGGTCCGAATATTCTCGGTTACGGCGATCCCGACGTTGACAAGGCTGCTCTTGAGCAGGCTAAGATGGGCAACTGCGTAACTTCTCCGTCCTACAAGATGGTTGAGCTTGCAGAGCTTATGGTTGATACGGTTAACACAGCCGACTGGGCTTTCTTTGCAAAGAACGGTAACGACGTTACAACGCTCGCTATCATGGCTGCCCGTAACGCAACTCACAGAAAGAAGATTATCTTCGTTAACGGCTTCTATCACGGTGTTTCCGCAGTCGTTCAGAAGATTGACTATCCGGGCATTCTTCCTGAGGACGTTGCCAACAACCTCTATGTTGATTGGAACGACTTTGACGCTCTCGAGAAGCTCGTTAATGAGCATGACGGCGAAATCGCTGCGTTCATCTCAACTCCTTACCTTCACGGTAACTATTTCGACAACCAGCTTCCGGCAGACGGCTACTGGCAGAAGGTTCGTAACCTTTGCACAGAGAAGGGCATCGTACTTATCGTCGACGACGTTCGTGCAGGCTTCCGTCTTGACCTTGCGGGTTCCGACCACTACTACGGCTTTGAGGCTGATATGATCTGCTTCTGTAAGGCTATCGCCAACGGCTGGAACGTATCCTGCCTTTGCGGTAAGGATTTCCTTAAAGACGCTGTTTCCGGCATGTCCTACACAGGTTCATACTGGATGAGTGCTATTCCATTTGCAGCAGGTATCGCAAACATCACTAAGATGAGAGAGCTTAACCTCCCGTCAATCCTTATGGAGAAGGGCAAGAAGCTCACAGACGGTCTTAAGGAAGCAGGAAAGAACAACGGATTTGACCTTGTTGTTTCCGGCGAGCCGTCACTCTTCTACCTCAGAATTGCCAACGACGACACAATGATGCTCCATCAGGCATGGATCGCAGAGTGCGTCAAGAGAGGCATTTTCTTCGCAGGTCACCACAACCACTTCATCAACTATGCTCTTTCCGATGCCGATATCAAGCACACGATCGAGGTAGCCGACGAGGCATTCAAGGTTGTTAAAAAGGATCATCCTGAGGCTTTTTAAGTTTCAGATAAGATAATCACTCACAGGCGGCCGAGCTTGCCGCCTGTGTAAAAAAGAATAAAAATAGGGAGGAAAACTCTTATGGCATTGACCAAACAGGAATGGTTAGCTCTTGAGAAGAAAGCTTTTGAGCTTCGTAACCTCTGCCTTGATACTACATATTGGGCAGGCAGCGGCCACATCGGCGGCGGTATGAGCGTTATGGATATGTTGACCATTCTCTACCACAAGTACCTCAACATCAAAAAGGACGATCCCAACTGGGAGGACAGAGACCGTTTCATCCTTTCAAAGGGTCATTCGGGAATCGCTTATGCTCCCGTTCTTTGTGACTTCGGTTACAATGATCCCGAGCAGCTCAAGACTTTCAACCTCACAAACTCAAAGATGGGTATCCATCTTGACTCCAACAAGGTTGTAGGTGTTGACGCTTCAACAGGTTCTCTCGGTCACGGACTTTCAATCGCTCTCGGTACTGCTCTTGCAGCCCGTGTTCTCGGTAAGGATTACAAGACATACTGTATCCTCGGCGACGGCGAGTGCGACGAGGGTTCAAACTGGGAAGCAGCTATGTCAATCAATGCATTCCACGCAACAAACGTTATTTCGTTCGTTGACCGTAACAAGTGCATGATCGACGGCCGCACAGAGGATGTTATGCCCCTTGAGCCTTTTGCTGACAAGTGGCGTGCATTCGGCTTCCATGTATTTGACATCGACGGTCACAACATGATGGAGCTTTCAAACGCAATCGACTACGCTCTCGGCGAGCCGGACGCTCCCGTTATGATTATTGCCAACACCATCAAGGGTGAAGGTATCGACTTCATGGAGGACGATTACCACTGGCATTACGGCGCAGTTGACGAGGCTAAGTATAAAGAGGCTAAGGAAAGCCTTAAGAAGCACTATGAGAAGCGTATTGCTCGTGTAGAAAAGGAGGCAAAATAATGGCAGGCGGACTTTCATATACAGCTCTTGAATCCACAGAGCTTTCAACAGCGGAAATCTACGGCCAGACACTTGTTGACCTCGGTCGTGAGCATAAGGAAATCGTCGGTCTTTCAGCTGACCTTGCAGGTTCTACAAAGATCGGTGTATTCGGCAAGGAATTTCCGGATCGTTTCTTCAACGTAGGTATTGCCGAGCAGAACATGTTCGGTATGGCAGCAGGTATGGCTAAGGCCGGACTTGTTCCCTTCGTTTCAACTTTCTCAACATTCGCATCTCTTCGTTCGGCTGATCAGATCCATACGGATATCTGCTATCAGAACGTTAACGCAAAGATTATTGCTACCCATTCGGGTACATCATTCGGTCAGGCGGGTTCAACTCACCACGCTATCTGCGATATGGCGGTTATCCGTTCAATGCCGAACATCACTCTTATCTGCCCCGCTGACGGTATCGAGACAGCAGAAGCAGTTAAGGCAGCTTACGAGAACTTCGGTCCTTACTATATCCGTATCAACCGTGGTTTCGACCGTACTCTTTACGGCAAGGATTATCCCCGTGAGTACAAGTTTGAGGTAGGCAAGGCTATCGAGGTCAACCCGGGTACCGATATTACGGTTATCGCTTGCGGTTCCTGCGTATTCCAGGCTTACCAGGCAGCTAAGTTCCTTGAGGAAGCTGACGGACTCAAGGTTCGTGTTCTTGATATGCACACGATCAAGCCTATTGATAAGGAAGCAGTTCTCAAAGCAGTTATGGATACTCGCCGTATCATCACTGTTGAGGATCACACTGTTCTCGGCGGTCTCGGCGGCGCTGTTGCCGAGGTTATGGCTGAAGCAGGCAAGGGCTGTGCATTCACCCGTCTCGGTCTCCAGGATAAGTTCGCTCCCATCGGTCTCCATGAGGACATCATGTCAATGCTCGGCATCGACTGCAACGGTATCATTGCCGCTGTTCGTGAGGCTATGAATAAGGACTTCGAGGAAGACGACAACTGGGACGACGATGTATAATACCGAAAGGAATGATTGATAATGGCAAATGATGTATTGTTAACCAATAAAATCTTCCTTAACTCTGCATTGCCGCTGCTCAAAGTCATTGCTAACGACGATCCGAAGCTCGCTAAGAAATTCGAGCATATTCACTGCATCTATCAGGTCAGCTGTTTGGATCCCGATGCCCCTTGCGGCAAGTATGCAACGCACTTTACAGTCAACAACGGTGAATGGAAAGTTTGTGCGGATAAAGTTGCTACAAACGCTCATATTGAGCTTGAGTTCAAGTCAATGGAAGCTATGAATGCTTTCTTCAAGGGCAAGATTGCTCCGGCAACCCTCCCGAAGATGAAGGGTGTTCTTAAAAAGCCCGTTGAGTTCGCAGCATTTATGGCTGTTCTTCTCAAGATGTCATCGCTTCTTAACATCAAGGCTTGCCCGGAGGACGAGGCAACACAGGTTCTCGCCTGCAAGTGCTTCTTCTATCTCCTTTCATCGGGCATCAGCCAGCTCAACAAGAACGGACACGAAGCTGTTCATGATTGGGCAAAGAAGAGCCCCGACCGTGTTTATGCATGGGCGGTTGACGGACATCCCGAGGTCAACGCTTTCCTTCGTGTTAAGGCCGGCAAGACCAGAGCAGGCCGCGGCACATACAAGAGAGCTATGCCTTTCTTCACCATGAGATTTGATTGCCTTGAGAGTGCATTCGGTATCCTCCTTTCAACGGACGATATGCTTGAATCCACAAAGCACGGCAAGCTCATCATGGACGGTGCTCCCGAGTTCGGCGCACAGATCGGCGACTTCATGATGCAGGTCGGCGCTTACGCACAGGGTTAAAAGATAACTTAACAATAATAAATCGCTGTCAAGGCTTTTGCCGAGACAGCGATTTTTGTATTTGTATTTATTATGCCTTCTTTGTTGGCTTCTTCTTGCTTCTTATAAATCCGATTGCAAGGCTTATGATAAGCATTACTAATGCCACGCTGACCCAGCAGAAGCCCATTGAATAGAGCGGAAGCTTTTGGCAAAGCGTTGTTATAAAGCCGAGTGAAAGTCCGGCCTCGTCACAGGCGTAAATGACGCTGACAACGCCGGTGACACCGATTACAAGCGGATAAACATAACGGTTATTTTTCCACAGCTTGTCGCTGAGTCCGAGGATAATGAGCACGATTGCCATGGGATAGATTGCATTGAGAATCGGAATCGAAATGCTGAGGATTGCCGTCAGACCGAGATTGCATACTAAAAATGAGAAAGCTATTATGATACATACCCATTTACGATAGCTTATTTTTTTGAAGATCACCGAGAAAAACTGCGAAATGGAATTGATAAGACCTACGCAGGTTGTAAGACACGCAAGCGTGAAAATAGCGGCGAGAAGAATTGCTCCCGGTGCACCGAAAAGCTGATATACGATACAGCGAAGCGTCCATGCGCCGTTTTCCTGAATAGGATAAACGCCGGAGCTTGCTGCACCCATGTAGGCGAGCATGATGTAAACCGCAGCAAGGATTGAGCCTGCGATTACTCCTGCGAAAACGGTGTGACGAACCAAAGCCTTTTTCTCTTTAAGCCCGAATGTGCCGAGTGTGGTTGCAATGACAAGACCAAAATTAAGGGCGGCGATGGTGTCCATCGTCTGATAACCCTCCGAGAAGCCCTTGAAAAATGCTCCGTTTCGGTAGGCTTCCTGAGCCGGGGCGATGTTGACCTCACCCTTGAATAAAAAGCTTATAAAAAGGAAAACGATAAGAATCAGCAGGCTCGGGGTCAGCACATTGCCGATTCTGCTGACGAGCTTGCCGGGCGTCATACAAAGCCAAAGAGCGACGAGGAAAAATACGAGCGAATAAACGATCATCCAAAGCTTCACGGAGTGTCCCTCGGGGAGATAGGGTGCAACCGCCATTTCAAACGGGACGGAAGCGGCTCTCGGAATGCCGAGTCCCGGGCCGATTGAGAGATAAATCAAAACAGTGAAGATAAGCGAAAATCGCTTGCCGACCTTTTGTGCCAGGCGGTCAAGTCCGTTGAATTCGGCGACAACGATAACGCCCAGCACGGGGAGAATTACCGCCGTGGCGAGAAAGCCGACCATAGCCGAAACCAAATGATCACCTGCATTTTGACCGAGAAACGGTGGAAAGATAAGGTTTCCGGCTCCGAAAAAGAGTGAAAACAGCATGAAGCTTATCAATGTCATTTTTCTTTTTGTTAGTTTCATTTTATCCTATCCTTTAACTTTTGAAATCTGTATGAGGGCATAAAAAAGCCCGCCCCAAATCTCTTTGAGACGAGTACAAAACTGTACAAAATACCCGTAAATAGCCCTTCAAAAACTAATTATATCATTTAAACAGCAAAGTGTCAATAGAATGAGAATGTTAATAGAGAAAATATGAAAAAAGTAAGGTTTTCTATTGACAAATCCCCTTGACGGGGCTATAATATAGAAAAATTTAAAGGTTGGAGGAAGCTCGATGTTAAACAAGAAAATATACAATCGATTTTATTATTACCATCACTGCGGCCTTTCTGCCTTTGCAAAAATCGGCTAAAATGATGGCTTTTCGCCGTTGCCGAAAAATTAAAGAGTAGAGATTCCGCATAGAAGATTCGTTTAGAATAGGCTATGCGGATTTTTTAATGTCATTATTTAGTAAATGAGGGATATTCAAATGAACAATTTGCAAAATGCACGAAGATCAATCGAAAAAATTGACGCCGAAATGGCAGAGCTTTTTGAAAAAAGAATGAAGGCGGCCGAGGTCGTTGCCAAATTCAAAAGGGAGAACGCACTGCCGATTGAGGATAAAAAGCGTGAAGCGGAGCTGACCGCCAAAAACAGCGAGTTTGTTTCATTTGAGTATCAGCCATATTACGAAAGCTTTATACAGAACGTTATGGACGTTTCAAAGAAATATCAAAAGCGTGTGCTTGAGGGCATGAGGATTGCCTACAGCGGAGTTGAGGGTGCATTTGCTTACATCGCTGCAAGGAGAATTTTCAGATGCGGCGAGACAGTTTCCTGCCCTGATTTCGACAGCGCATACAAGGCCGTTGAGGAGGGCGCTTGCGACTGTGCGGTTCTTCCGATTGAGAACAGCTACGCCGGCGACGTTGACCGTGTGCTTGACCTTGCTTTTCACGGCAATCTCACCGTCTCGGGCATCTACGATATGCCGCTCGGTCAGAGTCTGCTCGCAAAGCCGGGTACGGATATTGACGATATCACCGAGGTAAGAAGTCATCCGCAGGCACTCTCGCAGTGTATGCCTTACCTCAAGCGACACGGCTGGAGGCTCACTCAGGCGGTCAACACCGCAGTCGCCGCCAAGTCGGTTGCCGAGGGCGACAGAAAAGATATCGCCGTTGTTGCTTCAAAGGACACGGCAGAGCTTTACGGTCTGAAAATCTTGCAAGAGGACATCAACGAGAACAAGAACAACACAACGAGATTTGCCGTTTTCACAAGAGCCGAATGCAAGGTGTCGCCGAAGGACGAGCATTTTCTTATAATGTTCACGACAAAGAATGAGCCGGGTTCGCTCGGCGGAGCTATTGCTGTTATCGGTGAATACAGATTTAACCTCAGAAGTCTCAAGAGCAGACCGACGGGTAATGAAAACTGGGAATATTATTTTTACGCCGAGGGCGAGGGCAACATTGACTCCCTCGACGGACGGAAGATGATACATGACCTTAAAAAGCTTTGCGAGAATGTAAAAATTATCGGAAGCTTCTCTGATGAAAAGGTACTCAACGAAAGGGGCGAAGAATAATGAGCGTATTGCACATGGAGCTTGGAGCAAACAGCTACGACATAACGGTCGAACGCGGCGCACTCCAAAGAGCAGACGAGCTTTTGAAGCTCGACAGAAAAGTTTTGATAGTTACTGATGACGGTGTGCCGTTCAAGTATTCCGACAAAATCGCTTCCTTTTGCAAAGAGCCTTATGTTGTGACACTGCCTCGGGGTGAGCAGAATAAATGCATGGCAACATACATGCAATTGCTCGAAAAGATGGTCGAAGAGAAGTTCACAAGAAGCGACTGTGTTGTAGCCGTCGGCGGCGGAGTTATGGGCGATCTTGCCGGATTTGTCGCTGCGTCATACATGAGAGGTGTTGATTTCTACAATGTTCCGACAACTCTTCTCTCTCAGATTGATTCCTCAATCGGCGGCAAAGTGGCCGTTGATTTCGCAGGATATAAGAACCTCGTTGGAGCATTCTATCAGCCGAAAGCCGTACTCATAGACCCTGATGTTCTGAGCACTCTCTCCTCAAGACAGCTCGCATGCGGCATGGCGGAAGCAATCAAAATGTTTGCAACCTTCAATGCCGAGATGTTCTGCGAGGTTGAGGATAATTACGATGAAAAAATCGACAAGATAATTATAGAAGCACTGAAAATAAAAAAAGCCGTAGTTGAAGAAGACGAGAAAGAAAAAGGACTTCGCAAGGTTCTCAACTTCGGCCATACGGTCGGTCATGCGATTGAAAGCATAGAGGAGAGCAGCGATTATCCGCTTTTCCACGGCGAATGCGTTGGCCTTGGAATGCTTTGCATGAGCAGCCCCGATATTGTCAAAAGGCTTCGTCACATTCTTCACAGGATGGACATTCCGACTTCATGGAGAGGTTACGAAAAGGAGCTTAAAGCGGCGATGCTTCACGATAAAAAAGCAGGCGGCGACGCAATAACGGTTATAATCGTTGATAAAATCGGAACGTTCAGAGAAGAAAAAATGACGGTTGACGAAATTGTTGCAAGGTGCAGGGAGGTGCTTTCGCTGTCATGAAAAATACATTCGGAAATGCCTTGACCGTTACGCTTTTCGGCGAGAGTCACGGAAGTGCAATCGGAGCGGTGATAGACGGAATTGCTCCGGGCATTAAAATTGATAAGAATTATATAGATACGAAAATGGCACTTCGCAGACCGAGCGGTAAAATCTCCACGGCACGAAGCGAAAAGGACGAGCTTCTTTTTGAGAGCGGAGTTTATGACGGCCACACGACCGGCACGCCGATCTGCATTTTGATAAAGAATGCCGATACGCACAGCTCGGATTATTCCGCACTTGCGGGCAAGGCGAGACCCGGTCACGCCGATTATCCTGCATTCTGTAAGTATCACGGCTTCGAGGACGCAAGGGGCGGCGGCCATTTCAGCGGCAGAATCACGGCAGCTCTCGTTGCCGCAGGTGCAATCGTTCAGAGTGCACTTAGGCAGAAGGGCATTATAATAGGAACGCACATCAGCCGCTTGGCAGGTATAAATGATGAAAAAATGAAGCCTGAAGCCGATGCGGAAAGGCTTGAAAATGCCGAATTTCCGCTTGTTGATTCGGCTCTTGAGAAAAAGATGAAAGATGCGATCATGCAGGCGAGAGCCGAAGGCGACAGCGTTGGCGGAGTGCTTGAAACGGCGGTTATCGGAATCCCGAAGGGTGTCGGCGAGCCGTGGTTTGATACGGTTGAAAGTCTGCTTTCCCATGCGCTTTTCTCGGTTCCGGCGGTCAAGGGCGTCGAGTTCGGCGACGGATTTGCTCTTGCCGATATGAGGGGAAGCGAGTCAAACGACGCATACAGAATCGATGAACACGGTAAGGCATATACGCTGACGAACCATAACGGCGGTATCGGCGGCGGAATCACGAACGGTCAGCCTATTGTTTTCCGCTGTGCCGTCAAGCCCACACCGTCAATAGCCAAGAAGCAGGAGACGATTGATTTCCTCAATGTCGGCAACACGGATATTGAAATCAAGGGCAGACATGACCCTTGCATAGTTCACCGTGCGAGAGCGGTTGTCGATGCCGTTACTGCACTGACCTTGGCTGATATGCTGACCGTCAGATACGGTACGGACTGGCTTGCGAGGTAAGATTATGGAATACGGATGCATAGGAAAAAAGCTCGGGCACAGCTTTTCGGCGGTTATTCACGCAAAGCTCGGTGATTATGACTATCGGCTTTGCGAATTGACGGAAACAGAACTGACCGAGTTCATGACGAAGAAAGACTTCAAGGGTATCAACGTTACGATACCTTATAAGGAAACGGTGATTCCGTTTCTTGATCATATTGACGAGTCGGCGAATAAAATCGGAGCAGTCAATACAATAGTTAACAATAACGGCATACTGACCGGTTATAACACCGATTTTTACGGAATGACCGAGCTTTTGAAAAAGGGCAAGGTCGTGCTTACCGATAAAAAAGTATTTATTCTCGGTACGGGCGGCACTTCAAAGACGGCGAGAGCCGTTGCAAAGAGTCTCGGAGCACGTAAAATAAACGTCGTTTCGAGAAATCCGGAAAATGGCGAGATATCATACGATGAGATGTACAAAAGGGCGGACGAGGTTGAGGTCATCATCAACACAACACCTGTCGGAATGTTTCCGAAGCTCGACGCTTCGGCAGTCGAGCCCGAAAGGTTTCCGAATCTAAGCGGTGCGGCGGATGCCGTTTACAATCCGCTGACAACGGAATTTATCAGCCGTGCAAGAGCCTGCGGAACGAACGCTGTCAACGGACTTTATATGCTTGTCGCTCAGGCGGCGAAGGCGGCGGAATTGTTTTTCAACGACAAAACAATGACCGAAAAGACCGACAAGGTTTTCTCGGAGATTTATAAAGAAAAGCTCAATATCGTGCTTATCGGAATGCCGGGAAGCGGCAAAACGACGATAGGAAAAATAGTTGCAAAAGCTCTCGGCAGGGAGTTTTACGATACCGACGAGGAGTTTGTCAAATCAAACGGTGTGATTGCCGATTACTTCAAGTCGAACGGTGAAAAATCATTTAGAGACAAGGAAAGTGAAATTATTTCGGAGCTCGGAGCGAAGAACGGTTTTGTTATTGCGACCGGCGGCGGAGCGATTCTCAGAGCGGAAAATGTGAAGCATTTAAAGCAAAACGGCATTGTGATTTTTCTTGACCGTGATGTTAAAAACATTGTGCCGACCTCGGACAGGCCGCTCGGAAGCGACCGTGAAGCGATTCAAAAGCGATATGATGAGCGCTACCCGATTTATTGCTCTGCGGCGAATATCAAGGTTGATTCCAACAGGGATGTCAACACCGTTGCCGCCGATATCGAAAACATTTATAACAGCATTTGTGAGGAGGAACAGGTATGAAAATTCTTGTAATAAACGGACCGAATATCAATATGCTCGGCATCAGAGAGCCTGATATTTACGGCAGAGAAACTTACGCCGATCTCCTCGAAAAAATAAAGAGTTACGCCGATAAAAAGGGCATCGAGGTTGAATTCTTTCAGTCAAACCATGAGGGCGATATTGTCGATAAAATTCAGCAGTCATACAAAATAGTTGACGGTATCGTAATGAACCCTGCGGCTTACACGCACACCAGCGTTGCCATTCCCGATGCGCTCAAGGCAGTCGGTATACCCACCGTTGAAGTGCACATCTCGGATGTAGATTCCCGTGAGGAGTTCCGACAGATAAGCTATGTCAGACCGTGCTGCGTAGCGTGTATAAAGGGGCATGGTACGGACGGTTATTGCGAAGCAATAGACGTTCTGCTTAGTTAAATTTGCCCACATCACATTTTTCGCTCGGGGCAGTACAAAAGTACAGCTCCCGACCTGCAAAATGCAATGTGAACAAAGTTTCCTTAAGCAGAGAAGAAACAAAATCCGTCTAACGAAAAAATCTCTCGTCAAGAATTCAAGGGAAATTTTTGTGATACGATTTTTATCCCTCTCGGCATATAAGAATATATCCTTCGAAGAACAAAAACGGGTGTGCTTTAAAGTCGAACTGTTTTCGGTCTCCGCTTGAATGACCCAATGCAAGAAAAAACCGTCAATACTTCTTTGATTAGAGAAGTATTATGGAGATGATATCATGAACATAACAATAAAAAAAGGAACGGCGTCGGGCGTTGTTTCGATTCCGTCGTCAAAGAGCGTTGCTCATCGCTTGCTTATCAATGCTGCTCTGACCGACGGTGAAACGATAATCAACGGCTTGTCGCTCAACGAGGATATCGGCGCAACGATAGACTGCCTCAAAACTCTCGGTGCGAAAATTGATTATTCCCACGGCAGATGCACGGTTCACGGAACGAACGGCAGGGGAGAAAGCCTCCGCAGGCTTCATTGCAGAGAGAGCGGAAGCACGCTTCGCTTTATGATTCCGCTTTGTCTCGACTCGGTGAAAACGGAGCTTTACGGTTCGCCGAGGCTTATTGAAAGACCTCATTCCGTCTACGGCGAAATCTGCGAGAAAAACGGCTTCTTGTGGCAGTCGGACGGCGAGAAAATCACCGTCTGCGGCGGATTGAAGTCAGGGGAGTATGAAGTTCCCGGCAACATCAGCAGTCAGTTCATAACGGGTCTTATGCTTGCACTTCCAACGCTTGAGGGTGACAGCGTAATAAGGCTCACAACCGAGCCGGAAAGCCTTTCGTATATCGACATGACGGTCGCTTCGCTCGCCGCTTTCGGAATCGTTATTGAAAAGAGATCCGAGCGTGAGTGGTTCATAAAAGGCTCACAAAACCGTCGGAGTCCCGGCATAATAAACGTTGAAGCGGATGAGTCGGGAGCAGCCTTTTTCGGTGCATTGAACTATATCGGCGGCGATGTGAAGCTTGATAATCTCAATAATAATTCGTGCCAGGGAGACAGAGTATGGCGGTTGTTTTTCCCGATGCTGGAATCGGGCAGACCTGAGATTTCAATAAAGGATTGTCCCGACCTCGGGCCGATACTTATGTCACTGGCCGCTTGTCTTAACGGCGTGACGCTTAGGGACACGGCAAGGCTCAAAATCAAGGAGAGCGACAGGGGCGGAGCAATGGCCGAGGAGCTTGAAAAGCTCGGCGTCAAGGTCACGGTTGAAGAAAATACGATAACCGTTGACCCGTCCGGTATTCATGCACCGAATGAAGCTCTTGACGGCCACAATGACCACAGAATCGTAATGTCACTTGTAATTATGCTGACGCAGTTCGGCGGCAGAATCAACGGAGCTCAGGCGGTTTCAAAGAGTATGCCGCAGTTTTTCACAATGCTCAATTCCCTCGGAATAGAAACAGAAGAAGGTTAATATGAAAAAGATAGACAACAAAACAAAAATTCTTATAGTCGGTCTCGGACTTATCGGCGGCAGCTACGCTAAGGCACTGACTAAAAAGGGCTACAAGGTCAGGGCAATTACCCTCGACAGCAGCGACATTGAATATGCCATAGACAAGGGCTTCCTGGAGGACGGCACAACGGCGGTTACAAAGGAGTATCTTGCATGGGCGGACGTGATAGTTTTCTCGCTCTATCCGCACACATTTATCGAATGGCTGAATAAATACGGCAAGATGATAAAAAAAGGCACGCTTTGCACGGACGTAACAGGTGTCAAAAGCTGTATTCTTTCGGATGCTCAGGCACTCATGCCCGAGGGTGTCGAGTTCATTGCGGCTCACCCGATGGCAGGCCGTGAGCGCAGCGGAGTAAGGCACAGCGACGAGACTGTTTTCCACGGCGCAAACTATATTGTTGTTCCTACCGAGAAAAACTCCGAAGAAGCGATCGAATGCTGCAAAAAGCTCGGCGAGGAGCTTGGCTTTTACCGTATCAGTGTGCTTGACGCAGAGTCGCATGACAGAATGATTGCTTTCCTTTCGCAGTTGACCCACTGTATTGCCGTTTCGCTGATGTGTACGAACGACACTCCCGGCTTTGAGGCTTACACGGGCGATTCGTTCCGTGATCTCACGAGAATCGCCAAAATCAACGGCGAAATGTGGAGTGAGCTTTTTATAAGAAATAAGCAATTTCTCCTTGACGAGATGGATAACTTCATCAATCAGTTCACGACGCTTCGCAACATGCTTGAAAATGAGGATAAAGATGGCATGTGCGAAATGATGAGGATTTCCACACAGCGAAGAGAGAAATTTGATAAACCGAAAGCAAATTAAAGCAAAGGATTGATATATTATGAACATGAAATTCTACCACAAGCTGCCGATACCGCAGGATGTAAAGGCTCACTATCCCGTGACAGACAGCATGAAGGCTGTCAAGGCAAAGCGAGATAAGGAAATAAAGGACGTTTTTGAGGGCAAAAGCGACAAGTTTCTGCTTGTTATCGGCCCATGCTCGGCGGACAGAAACGACTCGGTTCTCGACTATATCGGCAGGCTGAAAAAGGTCAGCGAGCAGGTTGAGGATAAAATCATTATTATACCGAGAATTTACACCAATAAGCCGAGAACAACCGGTGACGGCTACAAGGGTATGCTTCATCAGCCCGACCCGAATTCGCACCCGGATATGCTCAAGGGCATTGTTGCTATCCGTGAGCTTCACATGAGTGCACTCAGGGATTACGGCCTTTCCTCGGCAGACGAGATGCTCTATCCCGATAACCACAGATATCTTTCCGATTTGCTTTCATACGTTGCAGTTGGCGCAAGATCTGTTGAAAATCAGCAGCACAGACTCACCGCGAGCGGACTTGACATTCCCGTCGGACTTAAAAATCCGACAGGCGGAGACCTTTCGATCATGATGAACGCAATCACGGCCGGTCATCACAGCCATACGTTTATTTACCGCGGATGGGAGGTTGAGAGCCTCGGCAATCCGCTTTCGCACGCAATTCTCAGAGGATTCCAGACGACCGACGGCCAGAATGTGTCGAACTATCACTATGAGGATCTTGTTAAGCTCAACGAGCTTTATCAGAAGTCGGGACTTGAGAATCCTGCCGTTATAGTTGACACGAACCATGCAAACTCGGGCAAGAAATTCAGAGAACAGCCGAGAATCGCTCTTGATGTTATCCACAGTATGAGAGAGAATCCCGATATCAAAAAGCTCTGCAAGGGTCTCATGATTGAGAGCTACATTGAGGACGGTGCACAGAAAACGGACGGCGGCGTTTACGGACAGTCAATCACCGACCCGTGTCTCGGTTGGGAAAAGACCGAAAAGCTCATCTTCGAGATAGCGGATAAGCTGTAATTTGTTACAATAATATAAGAAAATCTGTCGCAACGGTTGCTGCGGCAGATTTATTTTGCTTTAAATGAAGGTATTTTTTATTTCGGCTCACTTGCTATCGGCTGAAGCTGTTCACCTTTGAGTGCAGCTTCGACGGCAGCCGGTATAAGTGTGAAGTCGGCGGCAAGCGAACGCGGCTTCTTTTCGTGATCGTCCTGTCTGAACGGAACAAGCCATATATTTCTGTAATTGAGCAAGGCTCCTATGTTTTTGGCCGCACATGCAAGCCCGTCATTCGTCGAAACGGCGATGACAACGGGTCTGCCGTTTCTCAAATGCGATTTTGCCGCCATAGTTACCGATGTGTCGGTTATCCCGTTGGCAAGCTTGGCGGCGGTGTTGCCCGTGCATGGAGCGATAACAAGCACATCAAGCAGTTTCTTCGGACCGACAGGCTCAACCTGCGGGATCGTGTGTAAAATTTCGTGCTTGCATATTGTTTCTATTCTGCTTCTGAAATCCTCGGCCTTGCCGAATCGTGTGTCGGTCTCATATGCGATCTCCGACATTATCGGAACTATATCGTAATTCAGCTTTTTAAGTATTTCAATCTGCGGAATTACTTCTTTGAAGGTGCAGAACGAACCGCACATGGCAAAGCCCACAACCTTATTCATTCTTATCCTCCTTTATCATCTCGATGACCGTATCGGCAATGTTTGCGCCTGCACTTGTCGGTGTGAAGCGGCCCGGCAGGCTTTCTGCAAGGACATATCTGAAATTGTATTTGTCAATTTCGTTTATATTGAAGCCGTATGGCTTTGACGCAATTTCAATGTATAAATTTCGCTTAGTCAGCTTTTCCATTGTTTTTTTGCTCAATATATTATGAGGAACAGTGTTCACTATGACGTCAAAATCGGCGGCCTTTTTACAAAAAATTTTAAAATCGGTTGATTCAAGCCTTTCATTTTCGGCAAGGGCGGCACTGAACGGGTTTCTCGTGACGACCGTTGTGCTTACTCCGTTTGATTGAAGCGACTTGCAAATTGCTCTGCCGCATCTGCCGTATCCGAGCACGGCGGCTTTGAGCGTGTAGACATCTCGGTCGGTGTTTTCGAGTATGATTCGCATTGCACCCTGCGCTGTGAGACGTGAGTTTTTAACAAGAAAGCTTTCGTTATAGTAGCTTTTGCCGCTTGCACCGAATGGGTTATTGCCGAGATTCCCGTAAAAAACGAGCTGATTTTCCGAAAGCTTCTCGCAAAGCTCGCTGACGGATATCCCTGTCCCCGAAATAACACCGTTTGCAAGCGTCGGTATCGGCAAAATTATGTTGCAATAAAACGGAAGCATCTGTTTCAATGTGTCGCCGTCGCAGCATGAAGCGTCAAAGCCAAGATCGGTCAGCCGGCTGCGGCACGCCTGCATTTTTTTGTCGCTGCCGATTACAAGAAATTTTTCTGCCTGCATTTTACGGTCATTCCTTTCAAAATATTATGAAGCGCAGAGTATGCCGTACTTCTGCCTCCACTGTATCATATGACAAAATTTTGTGCAGGTGCTAAAATATTTCAATTTACTATTTATTTTTTTCCTGTTATGCCTTATAATTAAAGCGTAACAGACTGATAGGAGATGATATCTTGTACGAGATAGATGAATTACTCAAAAAGGTTAAACGAGTTCATTTTATAGGAATCGGCGGTTCGGGCATGTGTCCGCTTGCCGAGATTCTTCACAAGGAGGGCTATGAGCTTTCAGGCTCCGACAATAACGAGACCGACACTCTTGCAAGGGTTCGCAGTCTCGGAATCCCCGTAACTCTCGGTCAAAAGGCCGAGAACATAGAGGGTGCGGAGCTTATCGTTTACACGGCAGCAATTCTGCCTGACAACCCTGAGCTTGTTGCGGCGAATAATTCAGGAATCCCGACCGTTGAGCGTGCCGACCTGCTCGGTGCTATAACAAGACTCTATTCGGATTGCTACTGTGTTTGCGGCACTCACGGCAAAACTACGGTTTCGTCGATGCTCACTCAGATTATGATTCAGTGCGGCAAAGATCCGTCGGCCGTAATCGGCGGTGAGCTTCCGCTTATCCACAGCCACGGCAGGGTAGGCGAAACGCAGAATATGGTCTGCGAAGCGTGCGAATTCAAGGACCATTTCTTAAAGCTTGATCCCGATATCGCAATAATTCTCAACGTTGATGCGGATCACCTTGAATATTTTAAAAACATTGAAAATATCATAAAATCCTTCAATAAGTTTGCTAAAATGGCGAACAAGGCAGTTATTTATAATGGCGACGATGCTAACACACTCAAGGCGGTTGCCGACGTCGGCGGTAAGGACATGATAACCTTCGGCCTTGACAAGTCCAACGATTTTTATGCCGAAAATGTTGAAATGGTGAATGCTTTTGCTCATTTTGACGCTTACAAGAAGGGTGAAAAAATCGGCAGCGTAAAGCTTAAGGTTCCCGGAAAGCACAATGTCACAAACGCTCTTGCGGCTCTTGCGGCGGCGGATTACTGCGGAATTTCGTTTGATAAGGCGATAGCCTCGCTCGAACAGTTCGGCGGAGCATGCAGGAGATTTGAAATTCTCGCAAAGCTCAACGGCATTACCTTTGCCGATGATTATGCTCACCATCCGACCGAGCTCAGAGTTACACTCGAAGCGGCGATGCAGATGAAATACAGAAAGGTTTGGGCTGTTTTCCAGCCGTTCACCTATTCGAGAACAAAGAAGCTTATGGACGATTTCGCTGAGGTATTAAAAATTCCCGATGAGTGCGTTATGACCGAGATCATGGGCTCGAGAGAGATCAATACGGAGGGCGTTTATACTTCACAGCTTGCCGCAAAGATTCCCGGCAGTGTATGGTTCAACACCTTTGATGAAGTTGCCGATTATGTTCTCGCTCATGTTCAGAGCGGTGATCTCGTTATTACACTCGGCTGCGGCGATATCTACAAGGCTGCAAAGATTATGATAAAAAGGCTTGAAGATGCAAATATGTGATAACAGAATAGGAATATAAATAAAAAATCTCCGATACAGCTGATACCGTGTCGGAGATTTTGCATTTGATTTCGATATTGAAGAAGTGATAAGGATAAATATAATTTGTTTTTATGATACAATGCACACTTTCACGCCTTAAATGTTGATGAAAGACAATTTCGGCGCAGAATTTTTGATTTGTGATAAATTGAGGGCTAACGCTCAGACCCTCTCGGGTTCAAG
>FR882048.1 GCA_000434915.1 Ruminococcus sp. CAG:563 | reverse complement strand
ATTAATTATATAAATTATATATTTGCTGAAAATATATATTGACAAAATATATTTGATGATGTATATTTTATTAAGAGGAATAGGAGGTTATGTTTGTGGTTTTTTTGAATAATTTGAATGGCAGAAAGATTTTGTAAATCTGGTGATGTAGGATGCTTGCATTTTGACGATCCAAATAATGGATTCCAATTTAAAATTAACTACTAAGGAGAGTAGGGTTATGAAAAAAGCTTTAAGTATTCTTTTTGCTATGGTTACGGCATTTTCAATTTCCGTAGTTGCTTTTGCAGCGAACGGGTCGGTAAAGCTCGGAGAGAGTGTAACGGTTAATGCTGAGTTTACCATTGAAAGGTCTGATGCGCCGGTAGCAAAAATCGGCAGCAACGAAGTTGAAAAGGGCGGCAGTTATTTCCTTTTTGTTCCCGAAAACAGCGGTAAATACAATTTCCGCTCAATAGCTCCCGATACGATTGACCCGAGAATTGAAATCTATTACGAAAACGGACTTATAGGCGAAAATGACAATAACGGATACGAAAAAGATAAAAACTTTGATCTGACGCTGACGCTTGAAAAAGGGAAAATCTACGGAATCAAATGCGAAGCTGATAAGGGATATAACTTCTTGATTTCATATAATGCCGAAATAAAACCCGAGGAAATTGTGATTGACGGAGGGAACAGAGTCTTTCAGCTCATCAAAGGTGAGCAATGCGTCGCTTCGGTAAGTGTTATCCCGAACGGAGCAACGGCATATGCAAACTATACCGTTAAATCCTCTAATGAAAGAGTTGCTTCTGTGACGATAAAGGATGACGGAGATTTGGTTATCACTTCACATAAAAAGGGTGTGGCGGAAATTACACTGACTGATGAAAGCGGTGCAAGCTCAAAATGCCTTGTGTTAGTTGTTCCCAAATGGATGGCAGCAGCCGAAGGAATAGCCGCAGTTGGTTTTATTAACTCTGTATTTACGTTTTTCTTTATTTTAATATACGGCGGTCTGCCTCTTATCGGATGGATTGGTTCGCTTAAATAATGAGAAACAATTTTTAAAAGGGGATAATTTCAATGAACAGAATTTTTAAAAAATTTCTATCCTTGGCAATAACTCTTGTGATGGGTTTCCCTGTACTGACTGTTAACGGCTTTGCGGCTAACAACACAGACGCATTAAAATATTCCGTTAAAAACGGTGAAGTGACGATAATCGGATGCGATAACTCTGTTAAAGGTGACCTGGTAATTCCGTCGGAGATAAAAGGATATCCCGTAACAAGTATCGGCGACGGTGCTTTTTACAGATGTATGGGACTTCTGAATGTAACAATACCAAACAGCGTAGTAATTATCGGTGAAAGCGCATTCATTAAGTGCTCGGGTCTTAAAAAGGTAACAATGCCCGATAAGGTGACGAAGATTGACGATTATGCATTCAGTGAATGTACGTCACTTGACGGTATTGTAATTCCTGACAGCGTGACAAGCCTCGGAATCGGTATTTTCAGCGGATGTGCCGCACTCCAAAACGTAACATTGTCAAAGAATATAAACAGTATTCCCGACAATATGTTTTTCGGGTGTAAAGAGCTTGTAGGCTTGTCGATACCGAACAGTATAACAACGATTAAGGGCAGTGCATTTTCGGGCTGTTCTGCGATTGAAAGTATAAATGTGCCGAATAGCGTTACAAGCATTGAGTCTTATGCATTTTCAAAATGCAGTAATCTTAAAAAAATTAAACTGCCTGACGGTATAACAAAGCTTTCCTGGGGCATTTTTTCAGAATGTACCTCACTTCAGAGTATAGAGATTCCGAAAAATGTAACAAGTATTGAAGCGGAGTCTTTTCGTAGATGTGAAAGTCTTACAAGCGTTGTTATTCCGAGTCACGTAACGACCGTCAGCAAAAAAGCATTTGAAGACTGCAAGGCACTGAACAGTGTAACTGTTCCCGACGGAGTAACAAGTTTTGATGATTATGCCTTTAACGGCTGTCAAATGCTTAAAGAAATCAATGTCCCCGAGAGCCTGACAAGTATCGGCAGAGGTACGTTCAAAGATTGTTCCGTACTCAAAGAGGTAACGCTTTCCGAAAGTGTAACAAAAATCGGCAGCGAGGCTTTTGAAAATTGCGGAATTACAAGCATAAAAATACCCGATGCAATAACGGATATCGAAAACGGAACATTTAAGAATTGCGATTGGTTGGAAAGCGTTGAGTTTGGCAATAATTTAAAGAAAATTAAAGAGTTTACTTTTGCCGGTTGCCATAGCCTTAAAAGCCTGAAAATTCCTAATGGCGTGACATACATTGGAATGTTAGCGTTTAATTCTTGCACCGAGCTTAAAAGCGTAAGCATACCGAGCAGTGTTACCGCTATTCTTGACAATGCCTTTACAAATTGCCCCGATATGAATATTTATTATTCGGGAAGCCGGGAACAGTGGAACAGCATTACCCTCGGATATACAGATGAAAGCTTTGACCCGGGAAATACGATTCACTTCAATTCTTTCGGAATACCCGAAAAAGAGTCTGCAATCAATGTAACCGTGAATGGAAATATAATTTCCGACCATTATTATGCCAAGCTCAAATGGGCTCAATCGTACAGAGCGGTTTCCTTAGACATGGACTTTGATACGGATATTGATTATGCAAAGGCAAAGTGGACAAGCAAAAACTCCGAATATATGCAGATAAGCGAAAACGGTCATGTTACCAATAAAAAATTCTTTGGCAGAAGCTCTGATATGACGGCTACGCTTTTTGACAGCAATAATAATGCGATTGCTCAAAAGACAGTAAGACTGGTGCTATACCGCAGGGATTCACATTTGGATATTCTGTGCCGCGGTGGCGCAAATCACATACCGTTTATGCAATTGATACTTGACCTTTTCGGCTTTTAAAAGGTCATTTGCAAAAGAAATAATACAGAAAAAGTAAAAAGGAACCTCTGCTTACAATGAAATGTGGCAATGCATTGCAAACGGAGGTTTCAATTTGAAAAATATGACTTAAATATAAAAACATTAAGATATTCTTAATTTAACAACCCCGTCGGGAAAGCAATAAATTGCAATCTCAACGGGGTTATTTTTAAATAGTCATTATTTATATTGGTTAGTTTTTCTCGAGGCGACAGTCCTTATAGATAAATTTATGATAAAACTCCGGATGCACTACAGGTTAATGTAATAGTTTTTTCAACTGTTTGCACGGGAACGATTAAATATCTTTTTGCGGTTGCTTTACCTGTTGCTTTATTGCCGCTTTTCGTTGCACTTGCAGATGCTATTTTCCAATTGGAAGAATATATCTTATGCGTTATACTTGAAGCGGTACATGTTGCTGAACTTCCATTGCATGTAAACGTTCCTTTTAATGTTGCAGACCACTGTGCAACATTATCCGAGTTATAAAAGGTTGCTGTTTTTTGTCCTGTTTTTGATGAAGTAGCGCGTGTGATTGATGATTCTTCGAAAATGGTTGTAATAATATATGAACCGTCTTCAAAATATGTGGTGGATGTAGTGTATGTTGCCTCGTTGGCTTCTGATACAGCCGATGCATAGGTTCCTAGTGTAATAACAAACATAAGAACTAATAAAACTATTGAAATTATTTTTTCATTTTTTTACTCCTTAATTGATATTTTGAGTGCTTGAATTTATAACCGTCGCTTCAATTGATTCTAACGAATCAACAAAATAACCATCAACTGCTTTATGTCCGTCAAGAGCTGCCCATATTATTACAATTGCAATAATCAAAACTGCGACAACAACACCGATAATGATAACTCTGTGATGTTTATAATTCTTTTTGATTTTTTGCGGTTCTGTATCGGAAATTGACTGATTCGCTATT
>FR882047.1 GCA_000434915.1 Ruminococcus sp. CAG:563 | reverse complement strand
CCTGCTGAATTGCTGCACCGAGCTGTCTTGTGATTTCAATAATGTCCATTGTAAAACTCCTATAAATTTATTTATCTGAAAAACGCCTTTCAGCGTTCATCCAATACTCCTCTGACTATCCATGTCAACGGCTCCGTAACCCTAACCTTACAGAACTTTCCGATAAGCTCCTTGCCCTCGACCTCGGGGAACTCGATCATGACGTTGCCCTCGGTTCTGCCGTTTAGGACACCTTCCTTGGCATAACCCTCGCAAAGCACCGTGTAGGTCTTGTCCTTCATCGCCGCCGTGCGCTCGGAGGCTATTTTCTCCTGCGCGTCCGTCAGCTCCTTGAACCATTTACCCTTTTCCTCTCTCGAAATCGGGTCGGGCATATCCGCCGCTTTTGTACCCGGTCTGGGTGAGAAAATGAACGTAAACAGCGAGGTAAACTTAACCTCTTCGATAAGCGAAACCGTGTCCCTGAATTCCTCGTAGGTCTCCCCGGGGAATCCGACAATAACATCGCTCGTCATTGAAAGGTCGGGCATAACCTGCCTTGCATAGCGTGCAAGCTCCAGGTATTTTTCCCTCGTGTAGCCACGGTTCATCGCCTTGAGCACCCTGTTGTTTCCACTCTGAAACGGGAGATGCAAATGCTTTGCAACCTTGTCGCACGAAGCCATTGTGTCAAGAAGCTCCTTTGTGCAATCCTTCGGGTGCGAGGTCATGAACCTGATTATAAAGTCACCCGGCAAATCGTTGATCTGCCGCAGAAGCTTTGAAAAATTTATATCTCCGTCAAGATTTTTACCGTATGAATTAACGTTCTGACCGAGCAGGGTAATATCCTTACAGCCCGAGGCAATAAGCTCCTTGGCCTCCTTGATAACGTCCTCCGGCTCACGGCTGCGCTCACGTCCTCTGACATAAGGCACTATGCAATAGCTGCAAAAATTATTGCAGCCGTACATGATCGGCAGCCAGCCCTTGATGTTGCCGTCACGTCTTACGGGAAGATCCTCGGCGATAACGCCCGCCTCGTCAGGGCACTCATAGACCTTTTTGCCCGTACAAAGCACACGGTAAATCAATTCGGGAATCCTGTGAATAACATGAGTTCCGAAAACAAGGTTGACGAACGGATAGCTCTTTCGTATTTTATCAACAACTCTTTTCTGCTGCATCATGCAGCCGCAGAGTGCGATTATCAAATTGGGATTGGTCTTTTTCAGTCTCTTGATTGCACCGACATTGCCGTAAATTCTGTCCTCGGCGTGCTCACGAACCGCACAGGTGTTGTAAAGGATCAAATCGGCTTTTTCAACATCGTCTGTGAATCCGTAGCCGAGCGATCCAAGAATTCCCTTGATACGCTCCCCGTCGGAAACATTGCCCTGACAGCCGTAGGTGTGAACAAATGCAAGCGGCTGAGACGGCTCAAATCTTGAGGTCAAAACCGTCCTCACAAGCTCGGTATATTCACGCTGTTCAGCCATCTCCGAGGGCGAGACTTTTATAATCTTTTTCATTGTGCCTTCGCTCAAAGGGCACACCTCTCTTTTTAACTTATTAACTGTATAATTATATAATAAAAGCGAGGTTATTTCAAGCTTTTTAGCGTAAAATCTTTTGCAACATTTTTTAGGCTTATGTTTAATATATATTGACTTTAAGCTTGGTGCAATGGTATAATTAAACAAGTTTGAACGGTGGTGACAAATATTGAAACAGCAAAGTGCGATGTCAAATAAGAAACACCTTTTAAATATCCCGATTTATTTATTGTTT
The DNA here is from genome assembly GCA_000434915.1 of Ruminococcus sp. CAG:563. Lineage (GTDB taxonomy): Bacteria > Bacillota > Clostridia > Oscillospirales > Acutalibacteraceae > CAG-488. The sequence goes on along the minus strand of FR882047.1, from coordinate 3,698 downwards.
ATTGCTTTTTCTTTCGGTATTTTGTATATCTGCACCGCATCTTCGCCCCGCTATGCCATCAACCCATGGAACGACGCAAATGCATTCCTGACAATGGGACGGTCAATGGCAAACGGTCTGACAATTTACAAGGACATTTTTGAGCAAAAAGGGCCGTTGCTTTACCTTCTTCATGCCGCCGCGAGTCTGATATCCGACTCCTCATTTTTCGGAGTTTACATCATTCAGTCTCTTTTCCTCTCGGCAACCGCATTTGCGGCATATAAAATCGCTTCTCTTTATGTCGGAACGGCATGGTCGGTGATTTCCGCCGTGCTCACCTGCTTTGTCACCGTCAATTCCGGCGGCTATTACTACGGCGACAGTGCCGAGGAATTTTGCCTGCCGTTGTTGATGATCAGCATTTATTTTTTCTGCCGCTGTTTCAAAAACACCGAGCAGGCAGAACTCGGCAAGCCTGTTTTCCTGCTTGTCGGATTTTTCGCCGGCTGCGTTGCGATGATTAAATTCACCGTCATCGGCTTTTGGTTCGCTTGGGCGGCATATATCTTGCTTTACACTTGGATAGCAAAGAAAAATTTCATGAGAGCCTTTGTTAATGCAATAGTTTTCCTCTGCGGCATGGCGATTGCCGTTGCGCCGTGGATAATTTATTTCGCCGTCAAGGGTGCGCTTTATGATTTTATCAACACCTATTTTGTCCTCAACGCAACAGCATATCCGAAAGCCGAAAATCTCGGATTTGTTTCAAGAGTTCTTGAGCCCTTGCATTCTTTGGGCGAGAATCTTGCAATTTCTCCTGTTTTATTCGTTCTCGGCTTTCTCGGAATAATTCTTTTTGCCGCAACAAAAATCTTCACGGAAAAAAGATTTTTTTCTCGCATTTCCGTTCCGTTCGTTTGCTGCCTCGGGCTGTATATAATCTACTTCGGAATAAGATACTACAATTACTATTTCATTCCGATGTCCGCATTCACGGTCTTTACTTTTATCGCTGCGGCATATCTGCTCAATAAAATCACAAAAAGCAAATCGGGGATAATTGCTGCTATTCTTTGCGTTGCAATCATTCCGTCGACAATAGCCGCATCGAATTATTTCAATCTTTCTTCAAGATTTGCTCCGAGAAAGGGCGAAGAAACGGTACAGTCTAAAGCCGCCGAATATATCGGTACACACAATCCGAACGGCAAAATTCTCAATTACGGCTCTTTGGATTCGGGAATTTATCTTGCAGCGAAGCAGATCCCCCGATTCAAGCACTTTGAACAGCAGAATCTTTTATATGACAGATATCCCGAGAATATCGACGAGCAAAACAAATACATTGCCGAGGGCAAGGCCGATTTTGTAGCCATTGCCGCTAAATCCGGCGTGGAGCTTTCCGATATTTACAAGAAAAACATCGCACTAAAGACTGATTATACGCTCGTTTTCTCTCAGGAATACAGCGTTGCGGAATCAGCATTGACAGATAAAAAAGCAATTCAAACATATTATCTTTTTCAAACTAAGGAGAATTAATTATGGAAGCAAAAACACTTTATATCCTTGCACCGTGCTACAACGAAGAAGAAGTTCTGCCGTTAACTTCAAAGATTTTTCTCGACAAGCTCAATTCATTGATTGATGCCGGAAAAATAAGCGAAAACAGCCGGGTTGCTTTCGTTGACGACGGCTCAAAGGATAAAACCTGGGAAATTATCGAAAGCCTGCACGAGCTTGACCCGAAATTTGTCGGTGTTAAGCTTTCGAGAAACAGAGGACATCAAAATGCACTTCTCGGCGGCATGTCAACCATCGTTGACGACTGTGACATGATCGTTACAATAGATGCCGACGCTCAGGACGACGTTAACGCCATTGACAAAATGGTTGATGATTTCAACAACGGAATTGATATTGTTTACGGCGTGCGTGATTCACGAGAGACCGACACATTTTTCAAACGCACCACCGCTCAGGGATTCTACAAATTCATGTCAATGATGGGTGTTGAAACAATCTATAATCATGCCGATTTCCGCCTCATGAGTTCAAGAGCCGTTAAAGCCTTGCTCGAATTCAAAGAGGTTAACCTTTTCCTCAGAGGCATGGTTCCGCTCGTCGGCTTTAAATCTTCAACAGTGACTTATGACCGTGCGCCGAGACTTGCCGGAGAGTCAAAATACCCGCTTAAAAAGATGCTCACATTTGCTTTTGACGGAATAACTTCCTTTTCCGTTAAGCCGATTCGTTTTATCACCGCTCTCGGTGCGGTAACTTTCCTGCTCAGCATCATTTTTGCACTCTATGCCCTGATAAGCTATTTTGTCCATAAAACCGCTCCCGGCTGGACGTCAACTGTTCTTTCGATCTGGTTCTTCGGTTCGCTTCAGCTCATAGCCATAGGCGTTGTCGGTGAATATATAGGTAAAATCTACCTTGAAAGTAAGCAGCGTCCGAGATTCTTTATTGAAAAATATCTGAAATAAAATATTATACAAAGCCGTCAGCCATGCAGATCTCAAGTTTGCATGGCTGTATTTTTTTGCATTATAAATCCCGCCCCGAACCGACTGCTCGATTCGGGGCGGGATATTTGGTTATTAGGGGTTAGATTTTTCTCATCAATGAGCGGTGAGAGAAGCTGTGCCTTCTCTGTTCCAGCCTGCTTCGAACTTGCCCATGACTGTGTACTTCTGTCCCGAGTAGATCTTTGCGTCTACAAGCCAGATCTCATGGTCGAGCGTTCTTGCCGTATCGTTGACTTCGTTGCCGTCCTCATCATACGTCTTTCTGCTCTTTACCGAGTCATGATATCTTGTGTACGTTCTCGTCATTCCGTCCTCGCTGATGAACTGTATCTTCGTCGCTCTGCCCTCGATCGTGATCTTGTACAATCCGCTCTCGGCGTCATATTCCGCGCTCCTGATAAGTCCGCTGTCGAGTATCTTCTCCGTGAACGTCAGCTTGACCTTGCTGTTCTCAGTTATCCACTCGTAGCCTACCTTTACACTGATGCTGTACTCATACTCTCCTGCCGGCTTGCTCTTTGTCATCGACCACGTCTTTGTTCCGTCGTCGTTCTTCTCGCTTGCCGCTACGGTTATCGTATTTCCGTCAGTGTCGGTGAATCTTACCTTTCCGACTTCTCCTGTCGTTACAACTCTGAGCTCGGCTGCTTCTCCCTCTTCCGCTTCTCCGTCGTATACCTTTACGATATACTTGTCGTTTTCCACGTTATCATAGAGGTTGATTTCCATGCCGTTCAATGTGAACGTATATACTCCGCTCTTGTGTGCCGTATCCTCGACATTAAGCGTGATTATTCCGTTCTCATCGCTCTTGAGTGCTGCCGTCGAAGCATTCGTCGCCTTATCCTTCATTGAAAGAGTATAGCTCTTGTTTGCTTCGCCCGTCTTGATTCTTATCACATTGCCTGTTGTCTTGTAAACGTTGTTCTCGATTGTTGAGTTCTCGTCCGTAAGGATTTCTACGTTTGCCGCATTCAGGCTCAGCGTTGCTATTCCGCTTCCGCCGTCCTCAAGGATTGTGTAGCTGCCGTCAGTTGACGCTGTTGCCACGCTTACCGCCTTGATATCCTGATTGCCCACATAGAATACCTTATCTGCTACGTTGCCCCATCTGTCTACAAGATGTACATATGTGTAGCTCTGTGACTTCGGATAATAGTTGAAGCTCCAGTTGTTGCCCCA
>FR882046.1 GCA_000434915.1 Ruminococcus sp. CAG:563 | reverse complement strand
TAATTTGTCGAGAAAGGGCGGCTGTTATGTATTACAGAAGAAACGGTGATATCATAAGCGTAAGGTTAAGCATTGGCGAAGACATTGTGACGTCATTGCTTGAGCTTGGTGAAAAAGAAAATATCGGATTTGCACAGGTCAACGGCATCGGAGCCGTCAGCCGTGCAACGGTCGGCTTCTATAATCTCGAAAAGGGAGAATATATGCCGAAAACCTTTGACGAGCCGATGGAAATTGTTTCCCTGCTCGGAAACATGACAAGAAAGGACGGCAAGCCGTATCTTCATCTTCATGCCTCTTTCTCAGGTGAGGACTGCAATGTTGTCGGCGGACATCTGACCGAGGCCATTATCGGCGTTACGGCGGAGATTTTTGTCAATATCATTGACGGAGAGATGAATCGTCGGGTTCACCCTGTTACGGGTATAAATATTTTTGAAATTTAAGAAAAATTATATAAATGGTTTTAAAGCGGTTTTTCTTGACAAAACGGCAAAAATATCATATTATTAAATTAAAATAAAAGAGGGCGTGGTGTGTCTATGTTTCAGTCTTTAGTAGCTGCTTGGGTCGCATTGGTCATGGCGTTTGTAAGCTTTGTTCCGGGCTTTGTTGTGCCGGAGGATAAATCCGGCGAGACGGACAAAAGCTACCCTTATATTTTCGTTCACGGCTTTCTCGGCTGGGGCGAGGATGAAGGCATAAACCAGGATTTCTCCTATTGGGGCGCAACATCCTGCCACCTTATGCAAAAGCTCAGAGAAAAAGGCATAGAGTGCCGTGATGCTTCAGTCGGTCCGTTCTCGAGTAACTGGGACAGAGCGTGTGAGCTTTATGCACAGCTGACCGGCACACGTGTTGACTATGGCGAGGCTCATTCCAAGAAGCATAAGCATCTTCGCTATGGCAGAACGTACACGGAGCCGATTGTCAAAAACTGGGGCGAGAAGGATGAAAATGACCTTATGAATAAGGTTAATCTTATCGGACATTCCTTCGGCGGAAATACAATCAGACTTTTGCAGGGTCTTCTTTCAAAAGGTGATCCGGATGAGATTGCAGCCACGGATACCAATGATATTTCGCCGCTCTTTACAGGCGGTAAAGCAAACTGGGTGAATTCCGTTACCACGATTTGCACTCCGAACAACGGAACAACACTTGCTTATATAGCTGATGACCTTAACCTTATTGAAATAGGTGAAATAGCTTTGTTCCTGTATGCTGCCGTTCTGGGACGTTCACCGCTCAACGGATATGTTGATTTCCATCTTGAGCAGTTCGGACTGACGTTTGTTCCGGGAGAGAAGACAACGGTCAACCATGTTTATAAAGCACTGCATACAATACTGCAGCAGAAGTATGATAACGTTGCGTTTGACCTTTCATGCGAGGGTGCAAAGGCTCTCAACGACAGGCTCTCTCTTGATGACAATGTTTATTATTATTCCTATGCGTTCAGAACTACCGTTGACAGTCCTATAACCGGTAAGGCGCAAATCGCTTTGCCGAGCACGCTTTTCATTCTCCGTGCATATTCAGAGATGATGGGCGTATATTCCTCAAATCCCGATGCACCGTTTCCGATTGATGAATCGTGGAAGCCGAATGACGGACTTGTCAATGTTGTTGCCGCTCAGTATCCGTTCGGCGATGCACATACCGACTATGACCCGAATAATATTCAGACGGGAATATGGAACGTTATGCCTGTAAGCACGGGTGACCACGGCAATGCGATAGGAATAGGCGTTGACGAAGAATCGTTGCTTGATTATTATATGGGCATGATTACGATGATTGAGAATCAGCCGATTACCGATTGATAAATTTTTTAAAAATTGAATAAATGAGCACCTCCGGGATAAATTAAAACCGGAGGTGCTTTTTCTTGAAGCAGTGTGTTCGGATAATCAGTATGATCTGTTTTTTCGTTTCGGGCGTTATTATGATGCTCGTTATTGTGGGATATGTCCGTATCCCGGACGAAATGACGATTGGCGAATATGATGAAATGAACGTCGGAAAAACCTATGTCTGCCGGGCTCTTGTAAACCATGGCACAGAGGATACTTCTCCGATTGAAACCGAATACATGACCTCCGTTAAGCTCTTTAATGTTTTTCCCATAAAATCCGCCAAGGTTAAAGTCTCACGCCGAAAATACGTTGTCCCCGGCGGAAACGCTTTCGGAATTCGCCTGTACACAAAAGGCGTTATGGTTATCCGTGTTGACGCAGTAACAACTGCGTCGGGTAACGTCAGTCCGGGAAAGTCGGCCGGACTTAAAGAGGGAGACATGATAATCTCCGTTGACGGTGTTGAAGTCTACCGAAACAGAGAGCTTTCGGCGATGTTTGCCTCGAGCAACGGCAAAACGCTGAAGCTGAAAATCGAGCGAGATGCAAAGACAAGGGATATTGATTTTACCCCTGTTCTTTGTTCGGAGGACTCAACCTACAAGGGCGGTCTTTGGATAAGAGACAGCACCGCGGGGATAGGTACGGTTACTTGGTATGACAGGACGAACGGAATTTTTGCAGGCCTCGGTCATGCCGTGTGCGATACGGATACGGGAGAAATAATGCCTCTTTCGGGCGGAGATGCGGTCGAAGCTCAAATCAAGGGGTGCTATAAGGGCACAAGCGGCAGCGCCGGTGAGCTGTGCGGAGTTTTCTCCGCCGGCACTATAGGAAGCCTTTATATAAACGGCGAAACAGGCGTTTACGGAATCATGGATTCCTTTGACGAGAGCAGTCGGGTTGTTCCTGTTGCTCTGCGTCAGGAGGTTAAAACCGGTGCTGCCCGGATCATATGTACGGTTGACGACACAGGCTCGGCTTATTACGATATTGAAATTGAAAAGATCTTTGACAGCAAGGATAATCAGAGAAACCTTGTCCTGCGTGTTACCGACCCGAAGCTGCTCGAAAAAACAGGCGGCATAGTTCAGGGAATGAGCGGCAGCCCGATTATTCAGAACGGAATGCTTGTCGGAGCAGTCACGCATGTCTTTGTCGATGACCCGGCCGAGGGCTACGGAATCTTTGCTCAGAATATGACGGATACCGCCGAGGGAGTGGAGGAGTATCTCAAAGCTTCATAAAGTAATGTCAATTTACACAAATTATAACAAATAATCTCAAAATAATTTCCTCTTTGTTCCGTTGACTTTAGCTTAACGCTATGTTAAAATGTAGACACATAAAAGAGGTTCTTTGTGACTGACGGAATTGTGGATCACCACAGGGGAGCAAAGGACAATATAGGCCGACCGTCTGGGCACAGTTAAGGTTTATCCTGCCTTAATTGTGCCCTTTTTTAAAAGGAGGATTTTCGTGAAAAAAGTTGGAATTATCATGGGAAGCGACAGCGATCTGCCGATTGTTCAGAAAGCAATCGACACGCTCAAAGCATTCAACGTCCCCTATGAGGTGCACATCTTCTCTGCACACCGAACACCCGGAGAGGCTGCGGAATTCGCTCAAAACGCCCAGTCAAACGGTTTCGGTGTCCTCATTGCAGCCGCAGGAATGGCGGCTCATCTGGCAGGAGCAATTGCGGCTCAGACCGTTTTGCCCGTCATCGGAATACCCTGTAAATCAAATACACTTGACGGCATTGACGCCTTGCTGTCTACTGTACAAATGCCTTCCGGCATACCGGTTGCTACAGTAGCGATTAACGGAGCAGTCAATGCCGCTTTGCTTTCTATACAGATTTTGGCTCTTTGCGAGCCGGAGCTTGCCGAAAAGCTTCGTGAAAAGCGCACGGCGGACTCGGCGGCCGTTTTGGAAAAAGATAAAAACATTGCATCAAATTTATAATTTATAACAAATAAAATCAAGGAGGATTTCAAATCATGAAAAAATGTGAACAGCTTTACGAGGGCAAGGCAAAAAAGGTTTTTGCAACAGAGGATCCCGAGTACGTTATCGTTTCCTACAAGGACGATGCGACGGCATTTGACGGACTCAAGAAAGGCACAATCACCGGCAAGGGCGTTGTAAACAACAAGATGTCAAACTATCTCATGCAGCTTCTTGAAAAGCAGGGAGTTCCCACTCACTACGTTGAGGAGCTTTCGGACCGTGAGACGGTTGTGCGCAAGGTTTCAATCGTTCCTCTCGAGGTTATTATCAGAAATATTTCCGCCGGCTCTTTTGCAAAGCGTTACGGCGTTGAGGAAGGCATAGTATTTGCCGAGCCTACAATCGAGTTTTCATATAAAAACGATGATCTTCACGATCCTCTTCTCAATTCATATCATGCTCTTGCTCTCGGCCTTGCAACCAAGGAGGAGATTGAGAATATCAAGTCAATGGCATTTAAGGTCAATTCGGTTCTTAAGGAGTATTTCAAGAGCCTTAACGTAACTCTTGTTGATTTCAAGCTTGAGTTCGGCAAGCTCTCTGACGGCACTATCGTTCTCGCCGACGAGATCTCTCCCGATACCTGTCGCTTCTGGGACAGCAAGACAAACGAGAAGCTTGACAAGGATCGCTTCCGCCGTGACCTTGGCGGAGTTGAAGATGCTTATGCAGAAATGATGAAGAGAGTTTTCAAATAAGAAACGGAGCTTTTTATGTCTAATATACATGAAGAATGCGGAGTTTTCGGCGTTTATGCCACCGAATCGTATGATATTGCAAGTACCGTCTATTACGGTCTTTACGCCCTCCAGCACAGAGGACAGGAATCCTGCGGAATCGTTGTAAACGATGACGGACTTTTTACCACATATAAGGACACAGGCCTTGTCAATGATGTTTTCACCCCCGACCATCTTAATCAGTTCGGTCAGGGCAATATCGCAATAGGTCATGTCCGTTACGGCACAACGGGCGGCTCGGCAAGAGATAACGCTCAGCCGATAGTTGTCAACCATATTAACGGCCATGTTGCCCTCGCTCATAACGGAAATCTCACCAATTCCTATGAGCTTCGCAGTGCGCTTGAGCTGAAAGGTTCGATCTTCCACACAACATCGGATACCGAGGTCATCTCATACATTATAACCGAGGAAAGGCTTACAGCTCCCTCAATCGAGGAGGCGATTAACAGAGCCGTTGACCGTATCAAGGGCGCCTATTCCCTTGTTGTAATGTCGCCTACAAAGATGATTGCGGTTCGTGACAAAATGGGCTTCCGTCCGCTTTGCATCGGCAAGCTTCCCGAGAACGGCGGATATGTTGTCGCCTCCGAGAGCTGTGCACTTGACGCAGTCGGTGCGGAGTTTGTCCGAGATGTTGAACCGGGTGAAATTGTTGTTTTCGACGGCAAAACCGTTCGCAGCATTAAGGATCATTGCAACAAAGAGAAGCCGCACACCTGCGTTTTTGAGTACATCTATTTTGCCCGTCCCGATTCCGTGATCGACGGTGCAAGCGTGCATGAAGCAAGAATTCGTGCAGGTGCATTTTTGGCTCTTGAGCACCCCGTTCAGGCGGATGTTGTTATCGGCGTTCCCGATTCGGGACTTGACGCCGCTCTCGGATTTGCAAAGCAGTCGGGTATTCCCTATGAAATCGGATTTATTAAAAATAAATATATCGGCAGAACGTTCATTTCCCCGGGTCAGAAGAGCCGTACAAATCAGGTGCGTATCAAGCTCAACCCGATCACGAATGTTATCAAGGGCAAAAGAGTAGTCATGATCGACGACTCGATCGTCAGAGGAACAACCTGTGCAAGAATCGTAAAGCTTCTCAGGAATGCCGGTATCGTAAAGCTTCTCAAGAATGCCGGTGCAAAGGAAATTCATATGCGTGTTTCCGCTCCTCCGTTCCTCAACCCCTGCTATTACGGCACGGACATTGACTCCCGAGATAATCTTATCGCCTGCCACCATACGGTTGACGAGATAGCGAAGATTATCGGCGTTGATTCCCTCGGCTATCTCAGTGTTGACAATGTTAAAAAGATTGCCTGCGGCGACCTCGGCAAGGGCTATTGCACAGCCTGCTTCGACGGCGATTATCCGACCGAAGTGCCGACCGAGACGCACAAGAGCAAGTTTGAATGTAAAATTTCCGAAAGACAAAAGGAGAAAAAGTGATGAATATACAATCACGTTCCGAAAGCTACGCCGCAGCAGGCGTAGATATAACGGCAGGCTACAAGGCTGTCGAACTGATGAAATCACACATTGCAAGAACAATGACCTCGGGCGTTTGCTCCGATGTCGGCGGTTTCGGCGGACTGTTCGAACTTGACACAACGGGAATCGAAAAGCCTGTCCTCGTCAGCGGCACGGACGGTGTCGGCACAAAGCTCAAGCTTGCTTTTCTCATGGATAAGCATGACACGGTCGGCATTGACTGCGTTGCAATGTGCGTCAACGATATTATTTGCTGCGGAGCAAAGCCGCTTTTCTTCCTTGACTATATCGCATGCGGCAAGAATGTTCCCGAAAAAATCGCTTCCATCGTTTCCGGCGTTGCCGAGGGCTGCGTTCAGAGCGGTGCGGCTCTTATCGGCGGTGAAACGGCTGAGATGCCGGGCTTCTATCCTGTTGACGAATATGACCTCGCAGGATTCTCTGTCGGCGTTGTCGATAAGTCAAAGATACTTGACCCCTCAACGATGAAAGCCGGAGATGTTGTTATAGCTCTCCCGTCGAGCGGAGTTCATTCCAACGGATTCTCGCTTGTCAGAAAGGTTTTTGACGTCGAAAACAGCGATATCAAGTCTCCCCGTGAGGAGCTTGGCGGCAAGTCGGTCGGCGAGACGCTTCTCACTCCCACAAAGATTTATGTAAGGCCTGTGCTTGCGCTTCTTGAGCAGGTTAAGGTCAAGGGAATTTCACACATCACTGGCGGCGGCTTCTACGAGAATATTCCGAGAAGCATTCCCGACGGCCTCGGTGCAGTAATTGACCGTAAGAATGTTAAGGTGCTCCCGATTTTCGACCTCATTGCAAAAGAGGGCGGAATTTCCGAGAGAGATATGTTTAATACATTTAATATGGGCGTCGGCATGAGCATTGTTGTTGCTCGGGAGGATGCCGAAAAGGCTATTGAAATTCTCAAGGCGAACGGCGAGGACGCTTATGTAATCGGAAAAATTGAAAATTCAGAGGATAAAATTACGATATGCTGAAAACTTTTCGTGAAAGCCTGTGCGCAGGAATTCTCATAACAATCGGCGGAACGGTTTTTCTCTCGTGTGAAAACAAAACGGCCGGAGCGGTGCTCTTTTCGGTTGCACTTCTTTGTATCTGCTATAAAGGCTACTATCTTTTCACGGGAAAAATCGGCTACATAGTCGAACAGCATAAGAAGCAGGATTTTCTGAATCTCGCTGTCGGACTTTTCGGCAACCTCATTGCAACGTTTCTGCTCGGAATGCTGCTGCGGACGGTTCTGCCGAATATCGGCGAAAGGGCGGCGGAGATGTGTTCGGCAAAGCTGGCTCAATTTCCGTTGTACTCGTTTATCCGTGGCTTTTTCTGCGGAATACTGATGTACCTTGCCGTCAGCATTTATAAGGAGAAAAATTCCGTTTGGGGCGTTCTCTTTTGCGTGCCGGTGTTTATTCTGTGCGGCTTTGAACATTCGATTGCCGACATGTTTTATTTCGGAACATCCGGAATATTTGACACAAAAATAATTTTCTTTATGGCTCTCATTGTTGCCGGTAATACGCTCGGCGCAATGGTTTTACTTTTACTAAAAGGAGTACATACAAATGAAAAACAAGGCTAAGATTGCCGTTCTTGTTTCGGGCGGCGGAACGAATCTTCAGGCTCTTATTGACGCTCAGCGAAACGGAATAATCAAAAGCGGCGAAATTGCGCTTGTTGTTTCCAATAACAGCTCGGCTTACGCCCTCACGAGAGCGGAAAATGTAGGTATAAAAACGGCTGTTGTTCTGAAAAAGGAGTGCAGAGATCAGGCGGATTTTGAAAGCCGGATTTTGAGTCTGCTCAGCGAAAACGGGATAGATATGATCGTGCTTGCCGGATTCATGAGCATACTCAGCGCAGATTTTGTCTCGCACTATCCCGAGCGGATAATCAACGTTCATCCGTCGCTGATTCCGTCCTTTTGCGGCGAGGGCTTCTATGGCCTCAGAGTTCATCGGGCGGCACTCGATTACGGCGTTAAGGTCACGGGCGCAACCGTGCATTATGTAAACGAGATACCCGACGGAGGAAGAATAATTCTTCAAAAGGCCGTTAATATTGAGGACGGCGACACTCCCGAAATTCTTCAAAAAAGAGTAATGGAGCAGGCGGAATGGAAGCTTCTTCCTCAGGCGGCCGAGCTTGTATCCGCTGAGATTGTTAAAGAAAGGACAGCTTGAAATGAATATATACGAAAACAAATCAATGAAAGACCGCATCGGCGGCAACCCGTATGTCGGACGTGGAATTGTTATCGGCAGAAGTGCCGACGGCAAAAAAGCCGCAACGGCATATTTTATCATGGGCAGAAGTGCAAACAGCCGCAACCGTGTGTTCACGGTAAAAAACGGTGAGGTCTTTACCGAGCCTTTTGACGCTTCAAAGGTTGAAGACCCGTCCTTGATAATCTATGCGGCACTGAGAAGCCTTGACGATAAGCTCATCGTTACCAACGGAGACCAGACGGACACGATTTACGACGGAATCGTAGTAGGCAAAAGCTTTTCCGAAAGCCTTGAAAGCCGTGAATTCGAGCCTGATGCACCGAACTTCACTCCCCGAATCAGCGGAATGCTGACTTTCGGCGAAAATAATTTTAAGTATGAAATGAGCATACTCAAAAGCCTTGACGAGGACGGCAGCGACTGTGCAAGATACACTTTCTCCTATCCGTCAAAGCCCGGTCTCGGCCACTTCCTCCACACATATGTGACGGACGGCAACCCGATTCCGACGTTTCAGGGGGAGCCTGAGAGAGTAACGATTCCCGACAGCATTGACGAGCTTGCCGACGAGATTTGGAACAACCTTGACTCGAACAACAAAATTTCCCTTTATGTAAGATATACCGACCTTGCAGACGGCAGCTATGAGGAAAAGCTTATAAACAAGAATTGCTGAAAAAGCGAAAGGAAAGAACTGAGCATGAAAGAATTTGAACTTAAATACGGATGCAACCCCAATCAGAAGCCGGCTAAGATATTTATGGAGGACGGCAGTGAGCTGCCCATAAAGATTCTCAGCGGCAGACCCGGCTACATAAATTTTCTTGATGCCTTCAATGCATGGCAGCTTGTCAAGGAGCTGAAGGAAGCTCTCGGCCTCCCTGCCGCAACGTCGTTTAAGCATGTCAGCCCGACATCGGCGGCCGTCGGAATTCCGCTTTCCGATAAGCTCAAAAAGGCCTGCTTTGTAGATGATATCGACGGACTTGATGATTCTCCGCTTGCCTGTGCCTTTGCAAGAGCAAGGGGAACGGACAGAATGTGCTCGTTCGGTGATTTCATTGCCCTTTCTGATGTTTGTGACGTTACAACCGCAAAGCTCATAAAGCGTGAGGTTTCCGACGGAATCATTGCTCCGGGCTATGAACCGGAGGCACTTGAAATACTCAAATCAAAGAGAAAAGGCAATTACAACATTGTTGAAATTGATTCATCCTATGTTCCGGCTCCGATTGAGCGCAAGCAGGTTTACGGAATTACTTTTGAACAGGGCAGAAACAATTTTGAAATCAATAAAGCTCTGCTTGAGAATGTTGTAACAAAAAACAAAGAACTTCCCGAGTCGGCGAAAAGGGATCTTATCATTTCGCTTATTACTCTTAAATATACCCAGTCAAATTCAGTCTGCTACGCTGTTGACGGACAGGCGATCGGTGTCGGTGCAGGTCAGCAGTCGAGAATCCATTGCACCCGTCTTGCCGGCGGCAAGGCCGACACATGGTTCCTCCGTCAGTGCGATAAGGTGTTGAATCTTCCTTTCCTTGAAACGCTCGGCAGACCGGAAAGGGATAACGTAATCGACGGCTATATCAACAAGAACGAAGAGGATGTTTGTGCCGACGGCAACTGGCAGAAGTATTTTTCACGCCGTCCCGAACCTCTCACCGATTCCGAAGCCCGTGAATATCTCGATTCAATCAGCGGCGTTTCGCTCGGCTCCGATGCATTCTTCCCGTTCGGCGACAATGTTGAACGTGCTTATAAAAGCGGCGTAACCTACATCGCTCAGCCCGGCGGCTCAATCCGTGACGACCTCGTTATCAAAGCATGTGACGAGAGGGATATGGTTATGACGTTTACGGGCATGCGTCTCTTCCACCACTGATTCTTGACGGATCTTTTTCCGTTATACAGTCCAAAGCTCTCTCGGCATATAAGAATATTGCCTTCGAGTTCTTTGAACTGCCTAACGAAAAAATCTCACGCCAATGCGTAGGTATCTTTATCAATAATGCAAACAAACACTTCCTTATTGAAAGGATTTGATAAGCAATGAATATAATGGTTATCGGCGGCGGCGGCCGTGAACACGCCGTTATCAAAAAATTAAAGAAAAATAAATCGGTTGAGAAAATCTTTGCTCTGCCGGGAAACGGCGGAATTGCCGCAGACGCTGTCTGCGTGCCGATCGGAGCGACCGACATTGACGGCATTGTCAGCTTTGCCCGTGAGAACAGGATTGATTATGCTGTTGTAACTCCGGATGATCCGCTTGTTCTCGGTGCGGTTGATGCGCTCAACAAAATCGGGGTACCCTGCTTCGGCCCCGAAGCCAAGGCTGCAATAATTGAGGGCAGCAAGGTTTTTTCCAAAAACCTGATGAAAAAATATAATATTCCCACCGCCCGTTACGAGGTGTTCGATACACCGGAAGCGGCTTGCGAGTACCTCAAAACAACAACATTTCCGTCCGTTATCAAGGCTGACGGACTTGCACTCGGCAAGGGTGTTATAATTGCAGAGAATCTCGACGAGGCTCTCGTTGCGGTTGATTCCATGATGAAGGATAAGGTTTTCGGTGCAAGCGGCAGCCGCATTGTTGTTGAAGAATTTCTCACCGGCCCCGAGGTCTCGGTTCTCAGCTTTACCGACGGCGAAACGATTGTTCCGATGATTTCTTCAATGGATCATAAGCGTGCGGGCGAGGGCGATACGGGTCTCAATACCGGCGGAATGGGCACGATTGCTCCCAATCCTTACTATACAAAAGAGATTGCCGACGAGTGCATGAGAACAATTTTTCTGCCGACGATCAAGGCAATGAATGCCGAGGGCAGAACTTTCAAGGGCTGTCTCTATTTCGGTCTTATGCTCACTCCCGACGGTCCGAAGGTCATTGAATATAACTGCCGCTTCGGCGATCCCGAAACGCAGGTTGTACTGCCTCTTCTTGAAAGCGATTTACTGACCGTTATGCAGGCAGTTACAAACGGAAAACTTTCAGAGACAGAGGTAAAATTCTCCGATAAAAGCTGTGCATGTGTTGTCATGGCGTCCGGAGGATATCCGAAGTCCTACAAGAAAGGCTATCCGATAACGATTCCCGAGGAAATTTCCGACAGCGTTATAATTGCAGGTGCAAAGCAGGAGGACGGCAGGCTTGTGACCGACGGCGGAAGGGTTCTTAATTCCGTTGCGGTTGCCGATACTCTGAAAGATGCCCTTGACAAGGCCTACGAAAACGCTTCAAAAATAAAGTTTGAAAATTCATATATGCGCCGTGATATCGGACAGAGAGCCTTAAAGGCCAAGGAGGTCAAATAATGGTTTATCGTGTTTATGTTGAAAAGAAATCCGAGTTTGCCAACGAGGCGAGAACACTTCTCAGCGATTTGAAATCGTTTATGCAGCTTAAAAATCTCAGCAATGTCAGAATTCTCAATCGCTATGATGTTGAAAATCTCGATGCGGAGCTGTTTGACTATGCGAAGAAAACCGTTTTCTCCGAGCCTCAGACCGATATTCTTTCCGATGAGCTTCCGCAGACCGAGGCGGCTGTTTTTGCTGTCGAGTATCTTCCCGGTCAGTTCGACCAGCGTGCCGATTCGGCGGCACAGTGCATACAGATAATTTCCAAAGGGGAGCGACCGACCGTTCGCACGGCGAAGGTTTATCTTCTCTTCGGCAGCCTGAGCGCAGAGGATATCAATACGGTAAAGAAGTACGTTATCAATCCGGTTGAAGCCCGTGAAGCTTCGCTTGAAAAGCCGACTACGCTTAAGGTGGATTACAATATTCCTACCGAGGTTGAAACTCTTGACGGATTTTGCAATTACGGCGAAGCCGAGCTTGCGGATTTTGTCCGCAGATACGGTCTTGCAATGGATGAGGATGACATCGCATTCTGTCAGCAGTATTTTATCTCCGAAAAGCGTGACCCGACAATTACCGAAATTCGCATGATTGATACCTATTGGTCGGACCATTGCCGCCACACAACCTTCCTGACGACTATCGACAGCGTTAAGTTTGAGGACAAGCTCATTCAGGAAACCTATGACGACTATATAGAAACAAGGAAGCAGCTAGGCAGAACAAAGCCTATAAATCTTATGGATATAGCGACGCTTGCCGTCAAGCATCTCAGAAGCGTCGGTAAGCTGGATAAGCTTGACGAATCCGAAGAAATCAACGCCTGTACCGTCAAAATGGATGTTGAGGTTGACGGAAAGACCGAGCCGTGGCTGCTGCTCTTTAAAAATGAAACGCACAATCATCCGACGGAGATTGAGCCTTTCGGCGGTGCGGCAACCTGCATCGGCGGAGCAATCAGAGACCCTCTCTCGGGCAGATCTTATGTTTACGGTGCAATGCGTGTAACAGGCGCAGGCAATCCGCTCAAATCGGTCAGCGAGACGCTTGAGGGTAAGCTTCCGCAGCGTAAAATCGTAACCACAGCGGCGGCGGGATATTCTTCCTACGGAAATCAGATAGGCCTTGCAACAGGCATTGTTGATGAGATTTATCATGACGGCTATGCCGCTAAACGCATGGAGATAGGCGCAGTTATTGCCGCAACTCCCGAAAAGAATGTAAGACGTGAATGTCCCGACCCGGGCGATATCGTAATTCTTCTCGGCGGCAGAACAGGCCGTGACGGCTGCGGCGGAGCAACAGGCTCATCTAAGTCGCACACGCTTCAGTCTCTTGAAACCTGCGGTGCAGAGGTGCAAAAGGGTAATGCCCCCGAGGAGCGTAAGCTTCAGCGTTTGTTCAGAAACGGCGAAGTCAGCCGAATGATTAAACGCTGCAACGATTTCGGCGCAGGCGGCGTATCGGTCGCAATAGGCGAGCTTGCCGACGGACTGGATATAGATCTCAACGCCGTACCGAAGAAGTATGACGGACTGGACGGAACCGAGCTTGCAATCAGCGAATCTCAGGAGCGTATGGCCGTTGTTGTCGCAAAAGAGGATGTTGAAAGGTTCATTGCTCTTGCTGACGGGGAAAATCTTGAAGCCACCGTTGTTGCGACGGTCAAGGCCGACCCGAGACTTACGATGACATGGAACGGCAAGAAGATTGTTGACATTAGTCGTGAATTCCTTAACTCGAACGGTGCGGAAAAGCATATTGACATTGTCCCTGCCAAGGCGGAAATATATAAGAAAGAAATCTCCGGCAGTTTTGCCGAAAACTATAAAAAGACAGTTACCGACCTCAACCTTTGTTCAAAAAGAGGACTTTCCGAGCGTTTTGATTCAACTATCGGTGCAGGAACTGTTCTTATGCCGTTCGGCGGAAAATATCAGCAGACCCCGATTCAGGCAATGGTTCAGAAAATTTCCGTCGAAAAAGGACATACGGATAATTGTTCGCTTATGGCGTTCGGCTATAATCCGTTCATTACCGAAAAAAGTCCGTTCCACGGAGCATATCTTGCAGTCGTTGAATCCGTTTGCAAGCTTATTGCAACAGGCACCGATTTCAAGGACGTTTATCTGACCTTCCAGGAATATTTTGAGAGACCGGGCAAGGACCCCGAGAGATGGGGCAAGCCTTTGGCGGCTTTACTCGGAGCCTTCCGTGCTCAGAAGGAGTTCGGAATAGGTGCAATCGGAGGCAAGGATTCCATGAGCGGCACTTTTGAAAAGCTCGATGTTCCGCCTACTCTCGTTTCATTCGCCGTTTCAACGGATAAGGTTTCCAACATTGTTTCTCCCGAGTTTAAGCAGAGCGGACACAGGGTAGTTAAACTCAGTCCGGAATACGACGAAAACAATTTACCGAAAACCGATTCAATGCTTACTCTTTTTGACAAGGTGACCAAGCTTCTTCGTTCGGGCAAGGCAGTATCTTGTTACACTCCGGGCATGGGCGGTATCGCTGAAGCGATATTCAAAATGGCAATCGGCAACGGCTTGGGATTCAATTATAACAGTGAGCTTACAACGGAGGAAATATTCGGTCTCGATTATGCGTCGTTCCTGCTTGAAGTTACAGAGGATATTCCACAGGCAAAGCTCATCGGAACAATTCTCGATGACGGCAAGATAACATATAAGGATGAAGAGCTTTGCATCTCCAAGCTTCAAAGAGAATACGAAGAAAGGCTTGAATCTGTATATTCCTGCGATCTTGACGGGGAAAAGGATAAGCTTGAAAATATCTCATTTACAGAGAAAAAATATCACGCTCCGGCAGTCAAAACAGCAAAACCCCGTGTGCTTATCCCCGTTTTTCCGGGTACAAACTGCGAGTACGATTCGGCTAAGGCCGTTACGGATGCCGGTGCAGATGCGGAAATATTTGTAATCAATAACCTTTCCTCTGACGGCATCGCAAGAAGTGTTGAGTCTTTTGCAAGTGAGGTTGCAAACTCTCAGATGATTTTTATTCCCGGCGGTTTCTCCGGCGGTGACGAGCCGGACGGTTCGGGTAAATTTATCACGGCGTTTTTCCGTAATTCGGCCATTAAGGAGCAGGTAACCGAGCTTCTCGAAAAACGTGACGGACTTATGATAGGAATTTGTAACGGCTTCCAGGCTCTTATTAAGCTCGGCCTTGTGCCGTTCGGTAAGATTATGGATACCGACGCCCATTGTCCGACTCTGACATTTAATTCGATCGGACGTCATCAGTCACGCATAGTTACAACCCGTGTAGCTTCCGCAAATTCTCCGTGGCTTTCGGGAACTCGGGTAGGCGAGCTTTATAATGTTCCGATTTCTCACGGCGAGGGCCGGTTCATTGCCGAGCCTGAAATGCTTGCACAGCTCATTGCCAACGGACAGGTTGCAACTCAGTATGTTGACGCCGAAGGAGATGCCACGAACGACATTCTTTATAATCCGAACGGTTCTGTGGCTGCGATCGAAGGCATTCTTTCGCCCGATGGCAGAGTGCTCGGAAAAATGGGTCATTCGGAGCGTATCGGCTCAGGCCTTTATAAAAACGTTCCGGGCAATTATGACATGCAGCTCTTCAAGTCTGCCGTAAGATACTTCAAATAATATCAAATTACGATTTTTTCGGACGTAAAACAAATATAGAACCTAAAAAACAGTTAAACAAAAACCGTTTTCTTTCGTGCTAAAACGCACAAGAGAACGGTTTTTTCTTTTGGTTTTCCATTCTTCAACAACATTTTTATCGTTTTTTCACAACAGTAAGTACGCCTTCAAAAAAATTTGGTAAAAAACGGCAAATTCCTATTGACATAAATGCCATAAAATGGTAATATATCGTTGGAAAATTTAAGGAGGTAATTTTTATGGAAAATAAGGTCAAAATACTAATTGCGGAAAACAACGAATTTGGTCAGAACTGTGTCAGGGAATTTTCGTCCTACGGCTACAATACTGTGCTTGCGGATAAGGACGGCACACAGGTTCTGACCAAGATGAAGTTTGAAAAGCCTGATGTTGTGATTATGGATGCATTTATGCTTCATATTGACGCCATCGGTGTGATCAAGCAGATAAGGGAATCAAAGGACGGAAGAAAGCCGATAATTATTGTTCTTTCAAGTGTTGATAATATGCGGTTTGAAAGTGAAATCCTTAACAACGGTGCCGATTATTACTTTCTCAAGCCTGTTGAGGCAAATATAATAGCTCAGCGTATTACTCAGCTTGCCGGCTGGAAAAATACAGGTTCACATGAAAGAAACGAGAACGATTTGGAGGTCGTTGTTTCGGAGATAATGCATCAAATCGGGGTGCCTGCACACATTAAAGGTTACCAGTATTTGAGAGAAGCAATTATTCTTTCAATCAATAACACCGAGATGATGGGCTCGGTAACGAAGCTTCTCTATCCGACGGTTGCCAAAACCTTTAAAACAACATCTTCAAGAGTAGAGCGTGCGATTCGCCATGCTATCGAGGTCGCATGGGACAGAGGCGACGTAGACGTGCTCAGCTCATATTTCGGCTATACAATTCAGTCATCAAGAGGAAAGCCGACAAATTCCGAGTTTATCGCAATGATTGCCGATAAGCTCAGATTGAGACTCAAGGCGTCGTAATTATTTTACAAGTGATTTGAGCCAGTCAAGTTCTTCCTTGTCTATAGAATGAAACAATACTATCATTCCCGTATAAAGTACAACAGCCGCAATAATTTCAAGGGAAGCGGCAAGCTTTAAGTTCGCTGTATTGAAAGAGTAGAAAATAAAATTCTTTAAAAGATTTGCACCTATAACGCAAAAAATCGGAATAAAAATATCTTTGAAAAAAGAGATGTTAACATCACTGACTTTTGTCAGTCGCCTGAAACTGAGGATAAAATTGATTATCTCGCTGACGAAAACAACAATGACGTAACCCTTTACCGAAAGAATCGGAACAAGCAGATAAACAAGTATAACGCAGACGGATGCGTCTATAATATTGTATCGCATATAGCTGACCTGCTGATCCAGCCCTTTCAACATTCCGTCAACGGACATGTCACAGTACATGACAGGAATCAGAGGCGAAAGAATTTGAATATAGAAGAAAGCGCTGTCATTGCCATAAACGGCAAGTGACAGCCTTTTTGCGTTAAAATACATTATCCCTGCCGTGCCGATTGAAAAAATCAGCGTCAGGTGGAGAACTCTGGCTATCATATAGTTTATCCTCGGCTTGTTGCCCGAGATGTGCAGAGCGGATATCTCGGGCACAAGCAGTCCGGAGAGCGACGAGAGCAGGGCGGAGGGATAGAGAACGAGCGGAAGCGACATTCCGTGAATAATGCCGTAGGTTGCGAGTGCCGCCTGTGGATCGCTGCCCGATTTGCGGAAGCCGACGGGAATAAGCAGATGCTCGACGGTCATGAGAATTGAGCGCATTTCCGAGCCGACTGTGTCCGGAATCGCAATTTTGAATATCCTTTTCCAGATCTCACGTCCGTTTTCCGTTTCCTTCGGCTTGCAGACGGAAAGACGGTAGAGAGTATAAGAGCAAATAAGCGAAAAGAATTCCGCCGAGGAAATTCCGAAAACTATTGCCGTGCACGAGGCCTCAAGCCCGTGAGTTAAAACGGATTTCAGCATAAAAACGGTGATGATAATTTTGAAAACCTGCTCGGCGAGCTGAACGACGGTGTAACGTACAATTTTTTTAACCGAGGTGAAATAGCCGTTGAGAGCAGCCGACATCGCAACGAATGGCAAGCTCAGGCTGAGCACCTTAAGAGACGGAACGCTTCGCACATCGCCGATCCATTTTGAACCGATAAAACCCGAAAAGCCTGCCAAAATGGCGGCAATAACCGTGCCGCAGATTAAGGAATAAACAAGACAGCGACGCATTATCTGCCGATCGTTGTATTTCCCGAGTGCAATGTTATCGGCGACAATTCTCATGGCTGCAAGACGTATGCCGGCAACGGAAAAGGTTATCGCCATGCCGTAAACTGCGGATATAAGCTGAAAAAGTCCGATTCCGTCCGCCCCTATTTTGTTTGTCAAATAAACGTTAAAACTGACGGCGACCGTTTTCATCAGAAATGCCGCAGCGGTCAGCAGAAGTGTATTTGTAAGCAGCTTCTTTGCGTTTGTCATTTGCATCACTCCGTATAAATGACTATGACAATTTCAATAAAAAAAGAATTGATATTGATTAAAACTTATGATATAATACAAAAGAAATTAAAAAACTGGGGAGGACTCATATGAAGAAGGTTGTCTCTGTGCTTCTTGCGGTTTTGCTGATTATTTCCGTTAATGCCGCATCTTTTTCTTCTTATGCAACAGACAAATGCGGCTGTTCGTATACGCCGATTGTTTATGTTACCGGCTTTGCAATGACCGATTTGGTTGCAAATCCCGGAACGGATGAAGAATATAATGTCTTTATGCCGGAGACCTCGGCGATAGTATCCGCAGTGGCAAAGCTTATCGCTCCGACGGTTATGCTCAGGATAACGGGCGATTACGAGAGCTTTGCAAGGTCGTTGAGCAGGATTCTCAACGATACGATGAAGGATGTTGCCTGCGACGACAACGGCAATCCGCTCAATGAGACAGTAGATGTTAAATTCAGAGTTGAACCGACAGCCGAACACGGCTATCGCTGTGACAATCGTTTCAATTACGATTGGCGTGAGGACGTTTTTGACATAGCGGCGGAGCTTAATGATTATATCGAAAAGACCAAGGAGCTTACTCGCCATGATAAGGTTGTTCTCAAGGGCGAGAGCATGGGCGGTGCGGTCGTCATGACATATCTCAAGCAGTACGGTTACGGCAGTGTTGACACCGTGATAATGCAGTCCTCGGCCTTTAACGGAATAAATCTTGTCGGCGGACTTTTCACGGGCGACCTTAATATAAAAACAAGGTCCGTGATGAATTATATCGGTAACTTCATTGAGGGCAGCGACCCCATGACCGTTTTTTATCGCAGTATATTTTATGCACTTTCGGGATTTCTTCTTTCTCCCGTGTGCGGTGAGCTTAACACGGTGTTCACAAAGGGCAAGGATGTGCTTTATGAGAATTGCCTGAGAGATCTTTTCGGAAATCTGACAGGTATATGGACGTTCGTTCCCAATGAATATTACGAGCAGGCAAAGGAATATATGCTTGATGAGACCGAAAATGCGGCTCTTATCAAAAAGCTTGATGCATATCACTACGACATTATGGACAGCACAAAAGAAATTCTTGACGATGCTGCGGCTCACGGAATGAAGCTTGCAATTATTTCAAATTACGGCAAGGCGGCGGTTCCCGTGCTGACGGACGACGGATATCAGACGGACTTCCTTATAGACACGGCTAGAACCTCGCTCGGTGCAACCTGTGCCGATTTCGGAGCTGAGCTTCCCGAGGGCTATACTCAGAGTGTCGCCGACGGTCACAATCATATTTCCTGTGATAATGCTATTGATGCGTCAACCTGCATGTATCCCGAATACACATGGTTCATCAAGGATATGATGCACACCTGGTACACGTCGGGTTATTATGATTTTACCTGGTGGCTTGCACAGCATAATGTTCAGCCGACGGTAAGCGAAAGCGATGTTTTTCCGCAGTTCCTTTATAACGATCAGGTCAGCAAAACGATTGTTCCGCTGACTGAGAAAAATTCCGACACCCAGAACACCGATGTTGACATAAAAGCAATGCTCGATAAAATCATCAAATAATACGGAGGATTACCATGAACAAAAACTTTAAAAAGGCTGTTTCGATTTTCATGTCTGCCGCAATCGTTACTTCGTGCACGGCTCTTTGCTCGTTTGCGATCAACAAGGACGTTGATTACAAAATCAACAGCACCTATGCCAACGTTGACTGGAGCACCTATAAGCAGTACAAAACAGACCTGCACAGTCACACGACGGGTACGGACGGCACATCAACAAAGAAAGAGACTGTCGAAAAGCACTATGACCACAATTTTGATATTCTTGCAATCACCGACCATGGCACAACGGATTATGGCTGGGACGATCCTTCGACAAACAAGGCTGTTAAAATCGCAATGAGCGTCAGAAAAGGCAAGCTTCCCATTGAGGTTCTTTCGTCAAAAGGCGAGACCTCGGACGGCAAGGAATATACATACGACGGCAACTATTATACCGAGTATGACGAGAACGGAAATGCCGAAAATTCGATGCTCAGAGTGCCTTTCGGAAACGAGCAGAACCCGACCTCGTTCAACAATGCTCACGTTTGCTCATGGTTTGTTAATTACGGTAACGACACAATCGGCGGTACGAGTGACTACGAAACCCCGATTAAGAATGTTGATAAGCTCGGCGGACTCTGCGTAATCAATCACCCGGGCGAGTACAGCGGAGCAAGAAATGTTGCCAACTATGACGAGGCCTATAACACGGATAATGTTAAGTTCAAGTATGTAGTTGATAAGTTCGCAAACATTCTCGAAAAATATCCGGCATGTCTCGGTATCGACGTGAACAGCAAGGGCGACTACAGAACCCGTTACGACAGAAAGCTTTGGGATCTCCTGCTTCAAAGAGTTGTTCCGACAGGCAGAAACGTTTTCGGCCTCGCAACATCGGATTCTCATAACGAGGGCATCATCAATTCGGGCTATACCCTTATGTGCATGCCGGAAAAGACAATTCCCGAGCTTAAAACAGCTATGAAGGACGGCGCATTTTTTGCAGCAAGCTACTATATGGGCAGCAAGGCCGAGCTTCAGTCATGGGCCGAGGAGCTTAAAGCGGCAGGTGTAGGCCTTGAGCTGGCTGACAGCTTTGCCGAAACCTACATCAAGATTGTTGAGGAAGAGAACGCAGGCAAGCAGCGCACGATTTTTGAATTCGATCAGGACGCAGTTACTCCGAAGGTAAAGGCTGTTTCCGTTGATGACGTTGAGGATACTATCACTATCGGTACTCAGGACGCATACATGGTTCACTGGATTGCCGACGGCAAGGTAATTGCAACGGGCAACACGATTGACCTTGATGATTATTCGGATGAGATCGGCTCATATGTCAGAGCCGAAATCGTAGGCGAGGGCGGAGTTATCTATACTCAGCCGTTCACTCTTGAATATGAAGGCGAACCCGAGGCTGAGACAAATCATTTTGTTGATCTCGGCGGAGCAACAACTCTTCTTGCCGATACAATCGTTAAGTTCCTTGTAAAGGTTCTTAAGGATTTCAGAGTTATTGATATCATTTGGTATTTCCTTACAAAATAATTAAAGGCATTAAAGGACAGAAACAAGAGCATAATAAAGGCTTTCGTTTCTGTTCTTTTTACAGGAGGGCAACATGGAAAAAATATGGAATAACGCAAAGTTTATTTACACAGAATTTCGAAACTATTTTGATGCTTCAAAAAATCCGTGGGGCAGAAGAATCCCTTATGTTAATCAGCATTGCGAAATTGTCGATAATAATGGACTGCCGATGTTTTGGAGTGATTTTGATATCGTAAGCGGCGAGAAAACCGAGTTGATTTTTTCGGCTCTCGGTATTGTTGATATCTACATTAACGGCAAGCGCGTCGGCAATGACGAGATGAAACCGGGCTGGACAAATTATAACAAACGTGCCTTTTACTACGTCTATGATGTTTCAAAGTATATTCATGAGGGAAAAAATCGA
Source organism: Ruminococcus sp. CAG:563 (assembly GCA_000434915.1). Taxonomy (GTDB): domain Bacteria; phylum Bacillota; class Clostridia; order Oscillospirales; family Acutalibacteraceae; genus CAG-488. Next base: position 2,331 of record FR882046.1, on the reverse strand, counting down.
ATTCTTGCAGTGGTATCGGCAGGCTGGTATTCAGGCAGAATTGTTCAGAGTACATACGGTGCAAATCCGCCCGCTTTCATTGCAAATATTGTGCATGGCGGTAAATCAATTCTTGTAACAGACGAAAACTGGGACGCAACGGTCGGCGGACCGGTTCGAATGGCTGACATCTGGGACGGAGAATATTGCGATGCAACAGAGAACGGTTATGATGAGATTTCAACAGTAGGATTTGTGCCGAAAAAGGTTCGCAAAGCGACGGTATGTGATTATTTCAACGGTGTGTTGACTCCTTTTATCGGTCCTAAGGTTCAAGTTCGTGATGAATTAAATCTAAGAGCAAAAACTCTCACGGTTTATGACGGTATTAATTATAACGGCTCATATTACGGCGAGATAAATATCTGCGACAATCCTAAATCTTTCCCTCTAACGCTCAAAAAAGGTCAAAAGCTTATCATTGATCTCGGTCAGGAAATGGTCGGCTGGGCTAAGCTGACCCTTAAAGGTGAAAGAGGAACATTTGTTAATGTTCACTATGCCGAGTTTTTGAACGACAGCGGCGAAATTTCAAGAGGAAATGACGGCGCAAAGGGATCACTTTACACCATCAATTTCAGAACCGCACTTGCGAAGGAAACATATGTACTCAGCGGTAAGAATGAGGAGGTTTACAGACCTGCATTTACTTTTTACGGCTATCGCTATGTTCAGATAAGCTCAACGAAGGATATTGAAATACTTGATTTTATTTCCGAGGTTGTAGGTTCTGTTACAAAAGAAATAGGAACGCTTGAAACCTCCGACGAGCTTGTCAACAAACTTATTTCAAATACTCTTTGGGGTCAACGCAGCAACTATCTGAGTGTGCCGACCGATTGCCCTCAGCGTGATGAGCGTTACGGCTGGACAGGTGACGCACAGGCGTTCAGCATAACGGCTGCTTATAATGCGGATGTCAAGGAATTTTTCCGCAAGTGGATCCAGGATGCCCGTGATTCTCAGGGTGATGACGGCGGATATACAGAGGTTATTCCCAAAACGTTTTGCTGCCATGCGGAGAATGAAGCGGCATGGACAGATGCAGGCATAATCGTTCCTTATAACATGTATGTTATGTATAAAGATATTGAGCTTCTTGAAACTCATTATGAATCAATGGAGAAATACATTGCTCAGCTCGTTGATAAGTTCGGCATGGCAGGCGCAAATGCCCGCTTCGGTGACTGGCTTGCATATGATCAGTGCGACAAAACGTATGTTTCGTCCGTTTATTTTATACACGATATTGACCTTATGATAAAGATGAGCGACGTTCTCGGTAAATCCGACAGAGCCGAGCATTATAAAGAGCTGAGAAAACAGGCTTATGCTTACTTCGTTGATAACTACATGAAAGACGGAAAGCTTATCGGACAGACCCAAACCGATAAAATCCTTGCGCTTGCCTTTGACCTCGTTGATGCCGACTATGCAAAGGTTCTTGCCGATGAGCTTGTTGAGCAGATAAAGGCGAACGGCAACAGGCTTTCGACCGGCTTCCTCGGAACATATAATCTTTGTACGACGCTTTCAAAATACGGTAAGGATAAAATGGCATATACGCTCCTTATGCAGCGCAATGAGCCGTCTTGGATTTACAGTATCGACCAGGGCGCAACGACCGTTTGGGAACGCTGGAATTCTTATACAAAGGAAAACGGCTTTGGAGATGTCGGCATGAACTCATTCAATCACTATGCTTACGGCTCGGTAGTTGAATGGATGTATCGCTATATGGCAGGCATCGAGCCGGGAATGCCGGGCTTTGAAACTGTTATTCTTCGGCCGAGAATTGATACAAGAACCGCCGAGGAGCTTCCTGACGGACAGCAGCGCATGACATATGTTAAGGCAAGCTATGATTCCTCCTCGGGACTTATCATGAGCGAATGGAGCAACGAGAAAAACCTCGTATATAAATGTACCGTTCCGGTTTCGACCGAGCTGAGACTGCCGATTATGGGCGAAAAGCTCACAATAAACGGCGTTGAACACAGCTTCGATGAGTATGAGTGCAAGGACGGCTGTGCGATTATTCGCCTCGGTTCGGGTGAATATGTTTTTGAGGAGAAATAAAAGGCGGCATACAATTACGCCGTGAGTTTAGAAAAATTGTTTTTGACAGCAGAATAAAATCACTTCCGACGGCTTGATCGCTGTCGGAAGGTTCTTTAAAAATAATTATGGAAAAGGCCTAAATTTATTTCAAAAACAGTTGACAAACGGAAATGAATCTGATATAATATCAAACGTTCCTTAAGGGAACGACAATTGAATGCGAGAGTGGCG
>FR882045.1:11927-39233 GCA_000434915.1 Ruminococcus sp. CAG:563 | reverse complement strand
CATCGTAGCCCTTGATTACAACATTGGAATTATTCCTTGCAAATGTTCTTGTTGCACCTGTAGCTTCGATAACCTGAACCTTGTCGGCTCTGTCATTAACGGTGAAGCTGTAGTCATTTACACTGCTCCATGACGGATTGTATGTCACACCCTTAACCGAGCTTTCGGAATCCAGCGGAATGAACGTAAAGCCGTTTTCGTTTGCATACGTTTCCGCTGCCGTTCCTCTGTAGCCGTAGATTGTGAAGCCGTCAATCGTCTTAGAATCGGAAATATAGCCGAACGCCTTTTCACCTATCGAGGTTACGGAAGCAGGAATAGTAACGGATTTAAGCGAACGGCAACCAAGAAAAGCATTTTCACCAATAGTCTCCAAGCCATCGTTTAATTCTAACTTCACCAAACTTGAATTATCATAGAAGCTTTTTTCGCCTACACTTTTTAAAGTCGAAGGGAATTTCAATTCTTTTATAGAATTACTGTTTTCAAAGCTTCTGTTACCAATGCTTTCCAAGCCTTCATTCAAATTCACTCTTTCAAGATAAAAAGTTGAGTGAAAGGCTCCATCCTCAATCTCGGTAACCGAAGACGGAATAGTAATACTGAGAAGACCGCAGGTATCAAAACAGTCAACGGGTATTTTTTTAATGTTTTGGTTTAAAAAATTAACGTAAATTAAAGACCAACACTCCTGAAACATTGCCGGACACAAATCGCTTCGAATTGTCGCCCTTCTCAAAAAGCTTGCTCCGAATACACACTCTGCACCGTTTTCAAAAACTACATTGGATGGGATATCAATATCGGTAATGCCCGTGTAGCAAAACGCAAAAGAACTGAGAATGATTTTACCTGTTCCGTTTATTACAAGGCGCTCAACCTGTCTCGTAACACTGCCGGAAAAAGCGGATCTTTTTATTACAATCGGTTCTTCTCCCAATGCGTTTATAGTTACCGTTTTTACGCACTTAAATTCCGGATCATATTCTCCGTTAAATCTTTGCTCAGAGTATTGATACGCCTCAACAACATCACCGCTGTTGAGTGTTACGTCATATGTCGGATAATCGGAAGCATAGACGTTGGTTGTTATCATTGCCAAAATCACAATGATAACCAATATAATTCTCACTCTTTTTTTCATATTGAATCCCATCCTTAACTGTTTATTTAGCAATAATGAACTAATTCATCAGTCCACTACTGTTCCGTTATGACTCTTTATATTATCAGGCACATTAAAAGATGTATAGCAATCATAACTACCTGATATAAAAAGATTTGCACCACCATTATTTATGAAGTAGAAACCGTCATCCGGCACATCATTGTTGCCAATAGGTTCTTCTATACCGTAATAGGCTTTACAATTGTGGAAACGGTATGTAGATTTTTTCCCATTATTTCCTTGTACAAAATATATACGTTTTTTACTGAAAATTCTTCTGAAATTACTGAATTCACAATTATCAAAAAGAAAATTCCATGAGAACATACATTTTGGGTTAAAGCCAATCTTGTCATATATACTCTTACCGGGAATATCTTCATGATCATTTTTTTGAGTGAATCTACAATTTCTAAATATTACCTTAGCTATTGCATAACCATTTTCAACCCATCCGCTTTCATACGAAGCTGAATCAAATGATTTATCGTTATACTCAGAAGCAATAAATCTTGGGCAATATAATTTGTCAGTATAATCTGCTTTTCCGTTTTTGAAAGGAATCGCTCCATCAAAATAGCAATTTTCCACTGTTGCATCAACACAGTTACTAATTGCCATCAAATTGTAATGCTCTTGATTAGTAAAGGAATGTTTTTCATCTCCTTCTCCTACATAAATTGTTGGAGTTTTAAGCTGTGTTGCAAAATAGTCCTTAACAACAACTCCACCGCAATTACTAAGATGAAGAAATCTTCCTATATCTTCTCCTCGTATATGTTTTGCTGATGCATCCAAAGTATAACCGCAGAGAACAATACCGTCAAAACAATTTTTGATAGTTAAGTGGTGATAATGATTATTCACCATTTTAGATGTCTTTTTTCCACTCATCTGATGAATTGCAGCACCGGTCGAATTCTTCAATACGCAATTTTCAACGGTTATGCAATTTGATCCTTCTGATACATATACACAATGGTGTCTTTTTTCAATAGACAATGAATTATCAACACTGCCGCCTGATACCAAAACCTGCTTACATGCTTTAAAATTGTATCCAAACATTGTTCGAGAAACTTTGCAATCAATAAATCTGATATTTAACGGCTTATCACTATATGTCTCATTGGATATATGAACACCTGTTTCAAAACCGTCAATATTCACCTCATAGAAAGTCATATTTGTTGGAAACAACATTTTGTTAAAAGAGACACACTGTTCCTTGGGATTCACTATGGTTCCTTTATCATCTACATTTTCGTATCTCATCAAGCCTTGGAATGTCAAATCACAAAATTCAACATTCTTCACTCCACCAAGGCCTGAGTTACCAATGAGAACATATTCCCCATTGATATTAAGTGTTGGATCCCATACTCTTATCTGCGAGCCGTGACCGATAACACAAATATTTGATTGATTAAGGAACAAAGTTCCGCTTACGAGATAAAGTCCGTTGCGTCGGAGATTTATGTTGATCATTTCATCTGTATTGAAAACATTAAATAAGTCCTGAAAAATGTCCGTATCTTCAAAATACTCAACAACATTACCGTTGAGCACATCCTCGATTTCGTCCGGACCATAGCCGATACTTTCGCCGATAAAATAGTTCATACGCTTCATTTTATAATAAGCACAGCCACTTGTTGAATATATAAACTTATCCTTGAAATAATAAGGGCCGCTTCCGCTGTATTGGCCACCGGTAAAGTCCTCCGTGCCGTCCTTTACAATTATTTCATAGTACGAGGGTGACAGGGGAACTCCGATCACTTCCGTGCCGTCATTATAGGGATAATCCCATGTATAAACATTTTCGTCAAATGTAAACAGATACTTCTTTCCGTTTAATATCTGACCTCTGTTTTCAAGCAAGCTGCTGCACTCAAGAGCGTCACGCATATCCTCCATTACAACAGTGTTGTCCGGGGTTAATCTGTCAGGATTGAGTGCATTATCTACGCCATAACCCGTGTACCACATTGGTCTGAGGTAAGTAACCGCCTTCGGAGCGGCAATAAGTCCTTCAAGAGCCTGCACATTTTCACAATGAATTCTAAGCTCAGCCAAGCCCTTTGTAGTGCCCGAAACGATCGAAGTAAACTGCGACCTTACATCGTCATCGCCAACCGGAACACTCATAGTACATGATGACGGTACAGAAAGACCCGCTCTCGACTCTTCCCTTTCGCTTCCGTCGTCGCCCTGAATCCAATACATTATAGAAGCGTAATCGGTATAAATGGCGTCATCGTGCGGAAGATGAAGTGTTATAATTGCGTCGTTTCCCTCAACACGGCAATCAGCCGTACTGATCGGAACGTCATATGTTTTTATTCCGTTATTTTCCCATATCTCTTTGGTTTTGTTAAAATTTACTTCTGTGATATCAATAAACATTGTTTTTCTTCCTTTTAAAATATATTTTTAAAAGTCGTTAAAAATAACCGCATATTGATATTTATTGCCAACGGCATTTTGCGCCGTTAGGATTAGCCCGACAATAAAAATCGGAATCGTTGATAAAGTCAAAAACAGACTCAAGCAGTCATTGTTAACGACTTATCTTAGCATCACTTTTTTCGGAAATGAATGTTCAAGTTATCGAATTAGCCTTCCCATATTGCTAATCCGTAATTTCATTGTATCAGAACATTTGTTCCTTGTCAAGGACTTTTGTTATTTTTATTCACATTTACAATTTTTGGCATATGTTTTTGTTTAATGTGTATAATATATAAATTTGTATCATCGCCTATGCGAGACCACACCGACAAAATCACACTGTATATGCACAACTTCATAGTTCATCCGCCGATTTTTCGCACTTTTATTACAACCAATTGTGAAAATTAACAGTTTTTGACCTGCGTCGGTTAGTTTATTCTAACTGAGAAAAGTTGCAAAAAAAATAATATTATAGTATAATTTGTTTGAATGGTTAAAATACCATTATCAGGATTTAGTCATTGCTTTCAACTTTGTTTAAATCCAAGAAAACAAAAAGAAAGTCAGGCGATTTTTATGAAAACTGTTTATGCAGACAATGCTGCAACAACAGCTCTCTGCCCTGAAGCTCTTGACGCAATGGTAGATTGTTTAAAAAACAACTACGGTAACGCTTCAAGTCTGCACCACATGGGTCAGGAGGCTGCCGCCGCAGTTTTGCAGGCAAGACGTGACATTGCCGACGCTATCGGTGCCGACGTGAACGAGATTTACTTCACCTCGGGCGGAACGGAAGCGGACAACTGGGCAATCACAAATGCCGCACATCTCGGCGAGAAAAAAGGCAAGAAACACATTATTTCAACAACGTTTGAGCATCACGCCGTTCTTCATACGCTGATGAAGCTTGAAAAGGAAGGCTTTGAGGTAACTTATCTCGATGTTCACGAGGACGGCTACGTTCGTCTTGATGAGTTCAAAAAGGCTCTGAGAGATGACACCTGCCTTGTTACAATAATGTATGCAAACAACGAGGTCGGTACGATCCAGCCTATTTCGGAAATCGGCGCAATTTGTAAAGAAAAGGGCGTTTATTTTCACACCGACGCTGTTCAGGCCGTCGGACATCTTCCGATCAACGTTAAGGAACAGAACATTGATATGCTCTCGTTCTCATCTCATAAATTCCACGGTCCCAAGGGAATCGGTGCACTTTATTGCCGCAAGGGCATTCCCCTTATGGGCTTCATGCAGGGCGGTGCTCAGGAAAGAAATAAGCGTCCCGGCACAACAAATACTCCCGCTATCGTTGCAACGGCGGCGGCACTTAAAAAGTGCTGTGAGGACATGGACAAGAACATTGCCTATGTCAGCAAGTTAAGGGACAAGCTTATTGACAATATCCTTGAAATCATTCCCCGTTCAAGAGTAAACGGAGGACGTTCGCCACGTCTGCCCGGCAACGTAAGCTTCTGCTTCGAGGGTATCGAGGGCGAGTCGCTTCTGCTTCACCTTGATCTCAAGGGAATCTGCGGTTCCTCGGGTTCTGCCTGTACCTCAGGCTCACTCGACCCGAGCCACGTTCTGCTTGCTCTCGGTTTGCCGCATGAGATTGCTCACGGTTCACTCCGTCTTTCTCTCTGCGAATACAACACCGAGGAAGAAATTGATTATATCATCGAGGAGCTCCCGAAAATCGTTTCGATGCTCCGTGACATGTCCCCCGTTTGGGAGAGAATAATGAAAGGAGAGGACTACTATGCTGTACAGTGAAAAGGTAATGGACCACTTCCAGCATCCGAGAAACCTCGGCAAAATGGATGACGCAGACGGCGTCGGCGAGGTTGGCAATGCTAAGTGCGGAGATATAATGAAAATGTACCTCAAAATCAAGGACGGTAAAATCGAGGACGTTAAGTTCAATACGTTTGGCTGCGCTTCGGCAATCGCTACAAGCTCGATTGCAACCGAGATGATCAAGGGTCAGAAGATCGAGGATGCTCTCAAGCTCAGCAACAAGGCTGTTGTTGAGGCTCTTGACGGACTTCCGCCGGCAAAGATTCACTGTTCCGTTCTTGCCGAGCAGGCTGTTAAGGCGGCTCTCAAGGATTATTACACCAAGAACGGTCTTGAGCTTGATCCGAATGTATTCGGCAGTGACTGCGGAAGCAACTGCGAAAGCTGCGAGGGCTGCAGCCGAGAGGGTTGAGCCATGAAAAAGGCTATGATTGCCATGAGCGGCGGAGTTGACAGCTCCGTCGCTGCTTATCTGATAACTCAGCAGGGCTATGAAGCGATAGGCGTAACGATGAAGCTTTACAATAACGAGGATATCGGGATAAAAAAGGAAAAGACCTGCTGTTCGCTCGACGATGTTGAGGACGCAAGGAGCGTTGCAAACAGACTCGGTATACCTTATTATGTTTTCAATTATACCGATAATTTCAAATTGCAGGTTATCGAGCGATTCGTTGACGCATATCGCAACGGCAGAACGCCGAACCCGTGCATTGACTGCAACAGATATATCAAGTTTGATCAGCTCATGCACAGAGCAAAGGAATTGCAGTTTGACTACGTCGTAACGGGTCACTACGCCATCAACGAATACGACGAAGAAAAGGGTCGCTGGATTCTTCGCAAGGCGGCCGATGATACAAAGGATCAAAGCTACGTTTTGTATTCGCTCACGCAGGATCAGCTCAGCAGAATCCTTTTCCCGCTCGGCAGAATGACCAAGCATGAGGCGAGGGAAATTGCCGAAGCACAGGGCTTTGTAAATGCCGACAAGCACGATAGCCAGGATATCTGCTTTGTTCCCGACGGTGACTATGCCCACTTCATTGAAAAATGGTGCGGATTTCGATTTATCGAGGGCGATTTTGTTGACCGTGACGGTAATTTTATTGCCAAGCATAAGGGCATAATCAACTACACGATAGGTCAGCGCAAGGGCTTGGGCATTGCGGCGAAAGCACCGTACTATGTTGTCAGTAAGGACCTTGACAAGAACCGGGTTGTGCTCGGCTCAAATGATGATTTATTCTCAAATCACCTTGAAGCAACGGATTTAAACTTTATCTCGATTGAAAAGCTCACAGAGCCGATGAGGGTCAAGGCAAAGGTCAGATACCGGCAAAAGGAAACCGACGCAGTTATCACTCCGCTCAAAAACGGAAACGTCAGCGTCGATTTTAAAACGCCCCAGCGTGCGATAGCTCCCGGTCAGGCGGTTGTGTTCTATGACGGAGACATCGTTGTCGGCGGCGGCACAATTATATAATTATAAATGTATAGGCGTTACAATCAAGGATTATGATATTATCCTCTTTATCGGACATTCGATAAGGAGGGTAATTTTTTTGACAATTATGAGTACAAAAGAAGATCTGTTGAAAAGGCTGACAAGGACTTCAACGTCATCACCGTACATTGACTTGACCCGTTCAACAATCGGTTTTCTTCGGCGGAAATAAGCTTGTCCGACTTGTTTATCATGGGCTGTGAGATAAATATTTTCCGGTTAGAATCTCCCGTTTATTTTTTTCGGGCATAGGAAAAGCCGTGTCTTGCCATTGATTAAGACACGGCTTTTGAGGCACTTTTTTGCTCCGAGTGAATAGAAAATTATTTATCGAACGACGGGTTGAAGGCATAGAAGTTTTTGGAATTAAGCTTATCAGTTGCAATCCTTAAACCTTCACCGAATCGCTGGAAGTGGACAATTTCACGTTCACGCAGGAACTTGATTACATCACGAACATCAGGGTCATCGACCAAACGTAAAATGTTGTCGTAAGTGACTCTTGCCTTTTGCTCGGCCGCCATGTTTTCCATCAGGTCGGTGATAGTATCACCTGTTGATTGCATTTCGGCCGCCGACCACGGGAATCCGCTCGCCGCCGTCGGGTAAACGCCCGTTGTGTGATCAACAAAGTAGGTGTCAAATCCACTGCGTTTGATTTCATCATACGAAAGATTTCTCGTCAGCTGATGAACGATCGCTCCGATCATTTCAAGATGTCCCAATTCCTCTGTACCTATATCCGTCAGAAGTCCCTTAAGTTCGGGATATGGCATTGAAAAACGCTGGCTGAGATATCTCAGTGAGGCACCGAGCTCTCCGTCCGGACCGCCAGATAGTAAAGGAATATAACTTTATGTGTGAAAGAAAAAAACAAGTCTTTTCTTTGATTTTTCGTACACGATTTTGGCAATCACGGTACGCAGGGTTTCATTTTTTGCTTTTTCGCTTACCGATGCATCGGTGATTGTTCGTAAAACCTGACGTATTTTTTCGCTGAATTCATCAACGTCAATTTCTTCAGTTTTATGTGAATTTCGTTCGCGCTCAAGTTGCTTTATTGCTTTTGTGATTCTTGCCTTATTCTCACGGTACTCATCGACGGTATCTATTTCGGCGAGAAAGGCCTCTTTTGCTCTTGCAAGCCTTGCATATTCCTTTTTAATTAAGGCGTCGTAATCGACCGTCTGAGTGATATTTTCGGCAGGTACAAAGTTAAATTGTTTGTTATTGACGAGTTTTTCAAGGTTGGCTATTACAAGCTTATTTGCCTTGCTTATTGACAGGCAGTGGGAAGTTACACACTTCCCCGTACCTTTGGTGTAAGCGTGACATTGCATTGACGGGCAGGACGTACCGAGCATTGTCAATGTAGCTCCGCACTCGCAGCGCATAAGACCTTTTAACATCCATTCTACCTGCTGATCGGGTCGCTGATTCTTGCCGTACATTGTCTGTATCTTTGTCAATTTTGCCTGGGTAGCGTCCCACACTTCCTGAGAGATAATCGGCTCATGAATACCGTCTACAATTACGGTACTCGGATTTGAGAAGTCTCTTAATGAGCTTGCACGGCCGTCGGTAGACCAACGGATTTTACCGACATATACGGGATTATAAAGAATATATCTGATAGTCCGAGCTTCGAACGGATTTCCCCTGTGGGTCCTGAGACCTTTTGCGGCACATTTCAGAGCAATTTGACGCATTGGTAAACCGCTGAGAAAGTCGTTAAATATCTCTATAATGTGCGGCGCTTCGTCGGAATTTATGATATATTTGCCGTCCTGTATGTCGTAACCGTATGCCGGAGGACATAAGGCTTCACCTCGTGAGAGCTTTTCAGTCATTCCACGTTTTACTTCTGTGGAAAGATTGATGAGGTAATATTCGTCCATCCACTCAATAATACGCTCGATCAGATCGCCGAAAGGGGAGTCGATAATCGGCTCCGATATACTGATGACCTGTATGCCTTTTTTACGTAGGATGTTCTTGTAAACAATGCTTTCCTCTTGGTTTCGGGCAAATCGTGAGAATTTCCACACAAGGATGGCGTCGAACGGAGGCTCTTTCTCTTTGGCAAGAGCAATCATACGGTTGAATTGTGTTCGCTTGGTAGCTGTCTTTGCACTGATACCGTCGTCAAAGAAGATAAGCTCTTCCGGCACTTCGATATTATTTTTCTTTGCATATTCTCTGATGAGCTTCTTCTGAGAATCGGGAGAATATTCGTCCTGACGCTCGGAGGAAACTCTGATATATGCAGCTGCTGTTGTCATAAAAAACACCTGCTTTATTTTTGAGTAAATTAAACTTGCAAAAACGAAGCAGATGTGATAATATATTTACGCAATCTGCTCCTTTTTAATGTGTATGTGTGTGGATTGTATCTTTTGCCGTTCGGTGTTCCAGCACCGGCGGCATTTTTTACATCTATTGATGTGAAAATAAATCACGAATTACTCTTTCGGGTAGTTATGAAGAAACTTGTGAATGTAACTCACTTTATCTGATTATTTAACGTTTATTGTAACTGTTTCCGTTTCATCGACAATATGAGCATTTTCGTCCATAAGGCAGAAAGAAAACTGAATTTTGCTAATATCGTCAGCAGAAGTAACTCCTGTGTTCTTAGTAAAAAGAATGAACGGCTGCTGAGATGAATTGCCCGGAAGAACGGTAACAGGTAATCCACTGCCAATTGTAGTTGACATTCCGTTAATCGCAGCATTTTTGAATCCGATTGTTAAACTCTGATTACTTTTATTCTCAACAAGTAATTGCATATATGATACGCCCTCAACAGACATGTCAACAGCTTTGTCGTTATAAACTTTAACAAAACTTGCTTTTATATATTCATCTTCAAAAATCGGTTTTGCAGTATCATTGACTTCCTGCGAAGATTCTATCTTGCCTGAATTGTTGGTTGTATTGCCGGATGAATCACCATCACTCCCGCTACTAACAGCAATTACGATAATAATCGCAATTAAGGCAACGGTGACAACAACGATTGAAGCCAAACAACCAGCTTTCTTGTTCTTTTTCTTTCCCTTTTTTTGTGGATTATTTTGCAGACCGTTTGCTGTAAGAGCTGAACCGCAATAAGGGCACATATTGGCATCGTTGGGTATTTCTTTTCCGCATTTTTGACAAAACATAATTATTTCTCCTCTTTTTTTGAATTATTTATCACACCGCAAGGCGGTTATGAACTAAAGTTAATCAATAGTCACCGGAAACTCTTGTTACTTTAACATTTGTGTAACCGTGATTTCTCAGGTAATTAGCAACTTGATATTCATAATCGTGTCCGTCCATAAACTTCACCGTCCAATGAAATTATATATTTCCTAATTGATAAAAATTTACGGCTTTAATTATAAACCCTTCAGTAACATTAAAATACTCAGCCAAATCCCAAGGTTCGGTATAACCTTGTTCAAATGCGGCTTGTAGCTCGTCCTTCGGGATGAGCTTTTTTATTGCCCATTTATCTGCCTTGTACTCGGATCTTGCTTTGATATCAAAATCCGAATATCTGTTATAAAAGCTCCCTGTAACGCAATGACCGAGCTCATGGGCTAATCGTATCTTCTCATCTTTAGTGGAATTAAGTCCGAAGGGATCAATAGCAACTGCACAAGAACCGTCATTATTCATCAATGATAAAGAGTGCGTTTGCGGCAAATCAAAGGAATAAACGGGTATATGTTCCGCATCGGCGAGTTGGTACAACTCTAATAACTCCATTATTTATTCTCCCTTTGTTTTACATATTCGGCAAAGCGCTTGACTTCTTCATACATTTCATCTGTTATATTGTCCGCACCGTCAAAGAGGGCGAAGCGAATATCGGCGTCTGTAATTTGGGGCTTTGCTCCTCTTCCTAAAAGCTCATCAACAGTGACATTAAAGTATTCAGAGAGCTGCAAAAGCGTTTCATAGCTTGCTTCTCTTTTATCGTTTTCATAATTACAGTATGCTTGTCGGCTTATTCCAAGATAATCAGCAACATCTTGCTGGGATAATCCTTTGGATTTTCTTATTTTCATAAGGGCTTCCATGTAATCACCTCTACCTGTATTATAGCAACAATATGAAACGTGTCAAGACTATGCAACAAAATGAAACATAATTTTGTGCAAACTAACAAAAATCAAATAATTAGCAACAGAATGTTGACAATAGTAATAACGTGATGTATAATAGTGTCAACGAAATGAAACGTTGGAGGTGATAAACTTGAGAGCATATCTCGTTGAATTAAGAAAGAAGCACGATCTTTCGCAACAGGACGTTGCTGATTATGTCGGGATTTCAAGGCAATATTACAATGCCATAGAAAACGGAATTCGTCAAAAGAAGATGGATGTCACGCTGATTACTAAATTTGCAGACTTGTTTAAAACTTCTTTACAAAGAATCTGCGACGCTGAGTCAGAGTGGCAAGACGAAAATCAGTAAACGCAAGAACAGGAGGTAACTATGAAATTCAAATTAACACCAAAGGGCAATGTTATCCTCGGTTTGACAGACAAGAACGGCAAGAATAGGACAATTTTACACACACATACACATTAAATATATGACGAAAGGAGCGTGTTCACTATGGCCGGAGAATTGACCTGTTACAACATTCTTATCAAAGAGGACGGAACGGAAGTACCGTTCAACGATCTCACGGAAGAAGAAAGAGCGGATTTCGCCGAGCGTGCCGGTCAGAAAATGGCCGAAGCATTTCAGGACTGGTTTTCAAGACACCCCGAGGAATTCTGAGGGGCAACACGGACAAGCATTGAAAGGAGGGATAAGCAATGGATTTACTTTTCAGACTTTTTGTGGTCGGCTTTGCAATCGGTGTGTGCGGTTTGGCTTGTGCTTACGGTACGAAACAAGCGGTGCAGGACACGGTCAGAAAGATTGTGACGCCTGTATTGCAGGACAACGAACGTTTGAGAAAGAACCTTGATTGGGCGAATACAAAAATGCGCCACAAGGATATCGAACTTGAAAAGTTGTACAGAGAACAGCGTCAGGCACACTTCGAAGCCAACGTACAAGCTGTTCTGTCAAAAGAAAAGAACCCGCCCAGCAGCAACTGAACGAGTTCTTAAGGTTGAATAAAAATCACACACTTTATTCAACCCTATTATATCAAAAAAATAGTTTTTGTCAAGTAGGAGGCAAATATGGTAAAAATCACACAGTTTGAATTAGAAAATGTAAAACGTATTAAAGCCGTTGCCGTTGAACCGCAGGAAAACGGATTGACGGTAATCGGCGGACGAAATAATCAAGGTAAAACTTCTGTTCTTGATGCCATTGCATGGGCTTTGGGGGGCGATAGATTCAAGCCGTCATCAGCAATGCGTGAAGGCTCAAATATTCCGCCACTTCTTCAAATCAAGCTTTCAAACGGTTTGGTTGTTGAACGCAGAGGTAAAAACAGCGATTTAAAGGTTATTGATCCGTCTGGTAACCGTGCAGGTCAGCAGCTTCTTAATGAATTTGTTTCTCAATTTGCTTTAAATATTCCGAAGTTTATGGAATCAAGCAGTAAGGAAAAGGCAGATATTCTTTTACAGATAATCGGTGTCGGAGATAAGCTGTTTGAGCTTGAACAGAAAGAATCGGAAATCTACAACAAGCGCAGATACATAGGACAGCTTGCCGACAGTAAAAGAAAACATGCTTCGGAAATGAAAAGCTATCCCGAAGCACCTACAGACCTTGTTTCGGCGGCTGATCTCATAAAAGAACAGCAGGACATCCTTGCACGGAACGGCGAAAATCAGCGTAAGCGTGAAAATGCTGCCAATATCAAAAGAGCATATGATACGGTGAGCGATGAAATCATTGCATTACAGGCAAAATTACGGGAGCTTTCGGATAAAAGAGATACGCTCTCCAATGATTTAAGAATTGCCGAAATGACCGTTCAGAGCTTGCAGGATGAATCAACGGCAGAGCTTGAAAAGAGTATTGCCGAAATTGATATCATCAACAGTCATGTAAGAGCAAATCTCGATAAAATGCACATTGAAGAAGAAGCAAAACAATATACAGATCAGTACGATACGTTATCTCGTGAAATCGATGATGTACGCAAAGAAAAGTACGATCTTCTCAGTAGTGCGGAGCTTCCTCTTCCGGGGCTTTCGGTGGAAAACGGAGAGCTGATATATAACGGCTTTAAATGGGATAACCTCAGCGGATCGGATCAGCTTAAGGTAACAACTGCCATTGTTCGCAAGCTTAATCCGAATTGCGGATTTGTTTTGCTTGATAAGCTTGAACAGATGGACGAGGAAACCTTGCAGAATTTCGGCAAGTGGCTTGAATCCGAGGGCTTACAGGCAATCGCAACGAGAGTAAGCACAGGTAACGAATGTTCCATTATTATCGAGGACGGTTATGTTAAGCCGGAAGAAAAAGCAAAATATAAGGAGTGGAATTCATGAACATATCAACAGGAGTAATTGTTTCCGCACAGAAAGTCGTGTTATACGGCTCAGAGGGAATCGGTAAATCAACTTTTGCTTCATGTTTCCCTGATCCCATTTTTATTGACACCGAGGGAAGCACAAAAAAACTCAACGTGAAGCGTATGGACAAGCCTACAAGCTGGACCATGCTTAAGGAACAGATCAAATATATCATTGCTCATCCCGAATTATGCAGCACACTCGTTGTCGATACCATTGATTGGGCTGAACAGCTTTGCATTGACGATATCTGTGCAAGGGCAAACAAAAAGGGTATTGAAGATTTTGGCTATGGAAACGGTTATGTATATGAAAAAGAAGAAATCGGGCGTTTCCTTAATCTTCTTGATGAAGTAATCGCAAAGAATATTAACGTTGTTCTTACGGCGCACGCTCAGCTTCGTAAGTTTGAGCAGCCTGACGAAATGGGCGCATATGACCGTTGGGAACTTAAGCTCGGTAAAAAGACAAGCTCTCAGATCTCACCGCTTATTAAAGAGTGGGCGGATATGGTGCTTTTTGCAAATTACAAAACCATTACCGTGTTTAATGAAAAAACACAGAAGTATAAAGCACAGGGCGGTCAGAGGGTGATGTACACCACTCATAATCCTTGTTGGGATGCCAAGAACCGTGACGGATTGCCGGAGGAAATACCTTTCGATTTTTCGTCGATAGCTCATGTTATTCCTGACTTCAAGAAGTCTGTACCTCAGCCGACAACAACTGTTGACAGAGGCGATTTTGAAGAAATTATCGATAACACAGCAGAGACAGATAAACCAATTGAAACTCAGCAGAAGACAAAACCTGCAAATGAAACAATCAATCCTAAAATAGCAAAGCCTTTGGCGGATTTGATGAATGCGAGCGGAGTTACAGAAAAAATGCTCCGTGAAACCATAGCTTTACAAGGCTATTTTCCCGAATCAACACCTATAGAAAATTACCCTGCCGACTTTGTTGAATATGTTGTCAGCATATGGGATAAGGTACTTGCGAGCATTAAGGAAAACAACGACTTACCATTTAATTATTAAAGAGGAGATTTATCATGGATAATAACAATATTGAAAGAGAGCTTGATTGGGATTCCGAAATAAACAAGGAATCCGAATTTACATTACTTCCCGAAGGTGATTACAATTTTACCGTTGTATCATTTGAAAGAGCAAGACATCAAGGCAGTGCAAAGCTGCCGCCTTGTAATAAGGCTATCGTGAAAATAAAAATTGACGGCGGCGAATTGGGAAGCACCACCATTCAGCATAATCTTTTTCTTCATACAAAGTGTGAGGGAATGCTCAGTGAGTTTTTTATTGCGATCGGGCTCAAAAAGCACGGCGAAAAGCTTGCCATGAATTGGAATGCCGTACAGGGCAAGACGGGAAGATGTAAGGTATATATTGATACATATACACGAAATGACGGCACAGAGGGGCAGTCAAACAAGATCAAACGCTTCCTTGAACCTGCTCAGCAGTCCGCACCCGCTGCACCGTCGTGGAAGACAGGAAATAAAGGTGGTTGGTAATGGAACTGCGCCCATATCAGCAGGCGGCAAAGGATTCTGTTTTTCATGAATGGCATACCGGCAACAAACGTACACTTCTTGTTCTTCCGACAGGTACAGGCAAAACGATAGTGTTTGCAAAAATTGCCGAAGAATGTGTAAAAAACGGCGAGCGAGTGTTAATCCTTGCTCACCGAGGCGAATTGCTTGAACAGGCTGCGGACAAAATCAGAAAGGCAACAGGGCTTATTTGCGCAACAGAAAAAGCCGAGCAAAGCTGTCTTGGCAGTTGGTACAGAATTGCCGTCGGTTCGGTTCAATCCTTACAGCGAGAAAAGCGACTTAACCGTTTTGATGAAAACTACTTTAATTCAATAATCATTGATGAAGCTCATCATTGCATTTCTGACGGCTATCAAAAGGTATTACAGCATTTTGATAATGCAAATGTTTTAGGCGTAACGGCTACACCGGACAGAGGAGACATGAAAAATCTCGGTGAATACTTTCAAAGCTTGGCATATGAATATAAGTTGCCGCAGGCAATCAGAGACGGTTTTCTCTGCCCGATAAAAGCTTTGACTATTCCACTTAAGCTTGACCTTACAAAAGTCGGCATGCAGAGCGGAGATTTTAAGGTTGGTGATCTTGATACGGCACTTGACCCGTATCTTGAGCAAATAGCCGATGAAATGTTGCAGCATTGCTCGGACAGAAAAACAGTTGTCTTTTTACCGCTTATTAAAACGAGTCAGAAGTTTAAGGATATTTTGAATTCTAAAGGATTTAAAGCTACCGAAGTAAACGGAACAAGTGAGGACAGGGCGGAGGTCTTAGAAGACTTTGAGAACGATAAGTACAATGTTCTTTGTAATTCAATGCTTCTTACCGAGGGTTGGGACTGCCCGTCCGTTGATTGTGTCATAGTCCTCAGACCGACAAAGGTTCGCAGCCTTTACAGTCAGATGGTTGGCAGAGGAACAAGGCTTTCTCCCGGCAAGAAGGAACTTCTTTTGTTAGATTTCCTTTGGATGACCGAGAAGCATGAGCTTTGCAGACCGGCACACCTTATTTGCACTAATCCCGAAGTTGCCGATAAAATGATTGAAAATATGAAAGATGCAGCTTGCCCGATAGATATTGAAGAAGCAGAACAGCAGGCAGAAACCGACGTCGTTGCTCAGAGAGAAGAAGCATTGGCGAAAGCTCTTGCTGAGATGAAAAATCGCAAGCGTAAACTTGTTGATCCACTTCAATTTGAGATGTCTATACAAGCCGAAGATCTTTCAGGTTATGTGCCGTCGTTTGGCTGGGAGATGTCTCCACCGTCAGATAAACAGCTTGCCGCACTTGAAAAATTCGGTATTTTCCCCGATGAAGTAGGAAATGCCGGCAAGGCTAAAATGCTTCTTGACCGTTTGAACAAACGCCGAGATGAGGGCTTAACTACGCCGAAACAGATTCGCTTTCTTGAGGGCAGAGGCTTTCAGCATGTCGGCACATGGCGTTTTGAAGATGCAAGAAAACTAATTGATCGCATAGCTGCCAACAGTTGGCGAGTACCGCACGATATAGCACCAAACAAATATACACCTGAACATAAGGAGGCAATGGCCTATGCAGGATGGTGAAATCGGAATAATTGAATTACTTGAACACATTAACCCTGCGTTATGTTCGTATCAGGAATGGGTAAATGTCGGTATGGCTCTCAAAGAAGAGGGCTATACCGTCAGTGTATGGGATGAATGGAGTAAAAACGATTGCAGATATCATAACGGCGAATGTGAAAGAAAATGGAAAACCTTCCAAGGAAATCAAAATCCCGTTACAGCCGGTACTATTTTTCAAATTGCAAAGGATCAAGGCTGGAAGCCGTCCTTTGAGGGCTCGGAGCTTGATTGGGATTCTGAAATAGGCAAGGATCGAGTAATTGATAAATCATGGGTCGAAAGCCGTGAACTGAACATTCCGGAACATTGGAATCCTGTTAAGCAGCTTATTATATATCTTGAAACATTATTTGACAGTACAGAAAATGTCGGATACGTAACTACCACATGGGAAAAAGACGGCAAATATCTTCCTACAAAAGGAAATTATGATCGAACGGCAGGAGAACTTATTCAGGCATTAAACAACTGCAAGGGAGATATTGGCTCTGTTCTCGGAGATTACAGAGAAGAAGCGGGGGCGTGGATCAGGTTTAATCCGCTCGACGGAGAGGGTGTTAAAAACGACAATGTAACAGATTTCCGTTTTGCGCTTGTTGAATCGGATAACATGGAGCTTGAAATGCAAAACGCCCTTTTACACGAGCTTGAATTGCCTATTGCCGCTCTTGTTTACAGCGGCGGAAAAAGCTTACATGCCATTGTCAGAATTGACGCTGCGGATTATTCCGAGTATCGAAAAAGAGTTGACTATCTTTATGCTAAATGCCAAAAGAACGGATTGACGATTGATTCGCAGAATAAGAATCCTTCAAGACTTTCCCGTATGCCTGGAGTGACACGCAAAGGTCAAAAACAGTATTTACTTGAAACCAATATCGGTAAACAAAGCTGGGCTGAATGGCAGGAATGGATTGAGGGCGTTGACGACGATCTTCCCGATCCTGAGAAGCTTGAAAGTGTATGGGATAACCTCCCCGAGCTTGCACCGCCGCTTATTGACGGTATTCTTCGGCAGGGGCATAAAATGCTTGTTGCGGGTCCGTCAAAGGCAGGAAAATCATTCGCTTTGATTGAACTGTGCTGCGCCATTGCAGAGGGTAAGAAATGGCTTGGTTTTGATTGTACGCAGGGTAAGGTTATGTATGTAAACCTTGAGCTTGACAGAGCCTCATGTTTGCACCGCTTTAAAGATGTATATAATTCACTTTATTGGGAGCCTGAAAATATCAGTAACATTGATATTTGGAACCTTAGAGGTAAATCAATCCCGATGGATAAGCTCGCCCCGAAAATGATTCGACGAGCAGCTAAAAAGAATTACATTGCGATCATTATTGATCCGATATATAAGATCATTACAGGTGATGAAAACTCAGCCGAACAGATGTCGAAATTCTGTAATCAGTTCGATAAGGTTTGTACCGAACTCGGCTGTGCCGTTATTTATTGTCACCATCACTCCAAAGGTTTGCAGGGCGAAAAGAAGTCAATGGACAGAGCATCAGGCTCGGGAGTTTTTGCTCGTGACCCCGATGCGCTGATTGACCTCATAGAGCTTGACTTGGACGAAGCAATAAAGAAACAGTTAGACAACAAGGCAGTATGTGAAGTCGTGTCAGATTGGCTGTCACGCTTCAATATGAAAGAACATGTTGCCGTTGATGATTTGCTTGTCGCTGACAAAGCAACAGAAGCCGCCAGGGGGCTTTTAAAGCCTACAAGCTTTAAACTTATGATGAAAGGTATTAACAGTGTCAAACAGCGTCAGGAAAGCTTTACGGCGTGGAGGATTGAAGGGACGCTCAGAGAATATCCGAAATTCAATCCTATCAATCTTTGGTTTAAGTATCCGGTACATGTCATAGACGATTCGGATATTCTCAAAGATATTGATACTCAGAATTCTAAAGGCTCACCTTGGCAGAAGAATTTCAGTAAGAAAAAGTCTTTACAGGAGAAGAAAAAAGCTCGTCAAACATCTCTTGAAGAAGCTTTTGAGTATTGTAATAATGACGGTAAATCATCACTTAAAGACTTATCCGAATATATCGGAAAGAGTGAAAAAACTGTCAGAAATTATGTCGAGGAACACTCAGATTTTTGGATTAAAGACGGTGTTGTCGGTAAAATTGAGTGAGGGAAAAAGTCGATAAAAAAAATAAATTTCCTGATTTTTCCTTAAAACCTGAAAAAGGAAAAATTCGATTAGTTTATCGAAAAATTCCGAGTGAGGGAAAAAGTCGATTATTTATCGAAAATTTCCGCAGGGAAGAAAAAACAATATATATAAATATATTAAAAGTGATTTTTCCCTACGGTCACAGGGGATAAAAAGTGTGGTGGCTTAAGCTGCCGCCACACACAACTTTTTCCCCTGACTGTGACAAAAGCAATTTCTTTGAAAGGAAGAAAAAATATGCGTAAGCAAAAGAGAAGCCAGCTCTTAAATGTTGCAAGAAAAATGCCGCCTCTTTTTCACACGATACCGGGACAGGCTTTTGATATTTTACAAAGTCAGGTTCTATTATGGTTGATAAAACAACCTGACATTTTGAATTTTATTTGGAACAACATAAAACAATCCGGAGATGTCTTTTATGATCCGAAATCGGGTAAATGGCAAGGTACGGATTATGAAAAGGAGAAAAATTTATGATAAAAGAATATGCCTTCTTCGTTCCGATGATTATTCCGACGGTAACGGATCAGGAAAAGAAAATCAAAGTTGTTAATGGTAAACCCCGAATATATAAGCCGACACAGCTTAAAGATGCAAAACAAAAATTTCTTGCCTACCTCGGTGAATATAAACCCGAAGAACCTTTACACGGTGCGGTGCAGCTCGTGACAAAGTGGTGCTTCCCGATTACAGGTAAGCATTACAACGGAGAGTATAAAACTACAAGACCGGATACCGATAATTTAATCAAACTTCTTAAAGATGTTATGACAGAATTAAGCTTCTGGAAAGACGATGCTCAGGTTGCAAGTGAAATTACGGAAAAGTTTTATTCCGATGTACCGGGTCTGTTTATAAGCATAAAAGGCGATATATGATGAACATTTCCGAAATCATTATACAGCTAAAAAAACATATTGCAATGGAACGGTATGTTCTTTATCAGGGTAGCAGATACATACCGGCATGCCTTGTATATTGGTTTGACAGAGTTCAAAATCAATGGAATTATTCCGTTGAGCTTATGGATCCAACGCATAAGAATTCGACAGTAAGAGTAAGTGTCAAGAAAATCGCTTTTGAACCTGATAACAAGAATGAAGAAATGGGGGAGTAGATATGGGCTTAAAACAGCAGACGAAATGTAAAGACAAGACCTGTCAATTCTGCACCGGCAAGTATTGCACAATTTTAAAGCAAAAGCCTGATGTGTGCAGATTTTATAAAGTAAAGGAGACAAAGCAATGAGCAAATATATTGATGCAGTAAAAACAGCCAAAATAGTATCAGAAAGGCACAAAATACCACTTAGCGATTTGGTAGATACTTTTGCGGAAGTACCGACTGCCGATGTAATTGAGGTGGTTCGTTGTAAGGATTGTAGACATTACAAACGTTTCACAGAATACAATGAACGTTTCTGCAACGAGTTTGGTGGATATGTTGTCGAAAACGATTTTTGTAGCAGAGCAGAAAAGAAAGGTGAGAAAGAATGAAAAAATATCTCCTCAAAGTGAGGTATGCGTTGTCTGGACTGCGAGTGTATGAAGTAGAAACCGATAACATTTATCGAATAATCGGGAAAATGATTTGTACCTCAATGGAGCATATTGAGCGTATCGACTATTCACGATTCACCCTCGAAAGGTTGCAATATTGGATAGATGAGGGCTTTAAAATAAACGAGTATAAAGAGCCTGTTCTATCGGAAGATGAAAGTGAGGATGTTGAATGAGAGAAATATTGTTTAGAGGAAAACGGACAGACAACTGTGAGTGGGCGTACGGTGCGCCTACGAAAGATAATCACGGTGAAATGGTTATGGTGAAAAGCACATTCGAGTGTGATGAATATAATTGCCGTGGTGCAAATTGCTTGTATGTTGATGAAAATACCGTGGGACAATACACAGGAT
Source organism: Ruminococcus sp. CAG:563 (assembly GCA_000434915.1). Classification (GTDB taxonomy): domain Bacteria; phylum Bacillota; class Clostridia; order Oscillospirales; family Acutalibacteraceae; genus CAG-488. The sequence goes on along the minus strand of FR882045.1, from coordinate 18,527 downwards.
TAACGGATAAGAACGGAACAAAGATTTTTGAGGGGGATATTGTAAGAACTCAGCCATTTTCAGACAAACCGTATTCAAGTAAAGCAAAATATAAACAACATATTGGCGTTGTCGAATATGAGGTGCGACATTTCAAAAATAGATGTTATGAACAGGATTACGATGGTAAATGGATAGTCAAGATAGGTGACTATGGTAATTTTTATTATTGTGATTGGAATGCGTTTTTTAAGTGCGAAGTTATCGGAAATATTTACGATAACCCTGAAATGTTGGGAGGTGTAACAATGGCTGATAATAAAGGTTGCGAATATTGCAAAGGCAGAGCGTACACTAAAAAGCCGTTTACTGTCATTACAAGATACGGACGAAGAATTGAATTAGCATTTGATTATTGCCCGAAATGTGGTAGACGGCTAAAACCAGTTGATGAAAAGTTGTTAAAGGAGCGTGATTGACAGTGACAGCGAAGGAATATTTGTCGCAGGGGAGGTGGCTTAATCAGAAGATACTGAACCGTAACGATGAGATCAGGCAGCTTCGGGAGCTGGCGGAGACGATAAAGGCTACAAACTATGAGCAGAGCATTGTTCAGACCTCAGGGAAGCCCGATGCCGTGTTTGCCTCGATTGTTGAAAAAATAGCAGACAGCGAATCCGAGCTATCGGACGAGGTTGAAAGATATCTTAAATTCAGGGAAAAAATCGGCAGAGAAATCCGGCAGCTTCCCGAGGACGAGGAAAAGATACTTCTTGAAAAGCGGTACATAAGCTTTAAACCCTGGACTGTAATCGCCGATGAAATGGGCTATGTCAGGCGGCATATCACGAGAAAACACGCAGAAGCATTACAGAGCTTTGAAAAAATTCACACAGAAATTTTGAAAAATGTCCCTAAATGTCCTTGAATGTCCCTCTTGACATGGTATATTATTATACTTGGAAATATAGTAAAGCCGTGTTGAGAAGTCAATGCGGCTTTTGCTTTTGGAGAAGCTATGAATAAGAGATGTAAGAAATGCGTTTGGCTTGAGAGGATCAACGCTCAAACGGCATATTGTATGTTTAAACGGTGCATTTATGGAAATTCGAGAGAAAAAGATAAAAGAACTGATACCTTACGAAAAGAACCCGAGAAAGAACGATGCAGCGGTTGAGTATGTCGCAAATTCAATTAAAGAATTCGGGTTTAAGGTGCCGATAGTCATTGACAAAAACGGTGTGATCGTATGCGGCCATACACGGTATAAGGCGGCGCAGCGGCTGAAGCTGAAAACCGTGCCGTGCATTATCGCCGATGATCTCAACGATGAACAAATAAAGGCGTTCAGGCTGGCGGATAACAAGGTCTCGGAAAAATCCGAATGGGATTTCGATTTGCTTTATGAGGAGCTTGACGGCATATTTGATATTGATATGGAGGAGTTTGATTTTGACTTGCCGGAGGAGCAGGAGACGCCCGACGAGCCGAAAGAAAACCACCGTGAGGCAACCTACAAGAAATATAATCTTGAATTGGTGGACGGCACAAGGCTTGACGGCTTTTATCAGATGCCGATTATTCATAAGGAAGATTTTATCCCCGAGGACTTAATCGGGTTTAACTATATGCTTACGGCAAAGGATAAGAATGTCGGTATTCATTGCTTTGTTGACGATTATCAATTTGAAAGGCTTTGGACTTCGCCGCAGGAATATGTTGAGAAGATAGCCGAATACGATTGCTTCTTATCTCCCGATTTCAGTCTTTATATGGACATGCCTATGGCGATGAAGATATGGAACATCTATCGAAGCCGACTGATAGGTCAGTTTTTGCAGGACTGCGGAGTATGTGTTATTCCGACGATATCATGGGCGGAGCCCGAAACGTTTTCTTTCTGCTTTGCCGGCATAGAGAAAGGCTCGGTCGTTGCGGTATCGACTATCGGAGTAAAGCGTGAAGAAACTTCTTTTCACGTCTGGAAAACAGGTATGGACGAAATGATACGTGTGCTTGAGCCGGCTGCTATTCTCTTTTACGGCGGCGAGGTCGAATACGATTACAAGGGAATAAAGGCTGTTTATTACGGTAATCATGTGACGGATAAGTTTAAAAAGGATGTGAAATAATGGGAGGCAGAGGCGCATCAAGCGGAATGTCTCATGACAAATACGGAAAGCTGAGATACAGATATGGTACTGAGTATTCGACGGTTCACCAGTCGGGAAATATTAAGTTTATAAAAAAGAATGTTGCAGATGCAGAACTGTTTGAAACAAGAACCAAAGGCAGAGTTTATGCGGAAGTAAGTAAAAATGAAGTTAAATCAATACATTATTTTGATAACGACTTAAAGAAAAGTAAAACAATAGATTTAACGCATTATCACAAAAAGATGAAACCTCATGTACACCACGGATATTTTCATAATGAGAATGACAATTCAAAAGGAGCTACTCGTCTTTCTAAAAAAGAAAAGAAGATGGTTGATTTTGTGATAAAAGAGTGGTATAATACTAATAGTAAGTAGTAGTGAAGGAAGCAGCACGCCTTGATTGAGGAAGGTTCGGTGCAAGTCCGAATGCTTACTGAGGGCACAATTAAGTGCCCTTTCTTTATGTTATACAAGAATAAAGCCGTTGGCTATTTTACAGTCAGCGGTATTTTTATACCCAAAAACAGGAAGAGGCGATTATATGATAAAAATAAATATACAGCTTTTCGGCGGCAGAGGAGCAAGCTCGGGTGCTAATACTTCAAATAAGCCGTCAGCTCTTGAGGTATTTAAAGAAAGCGCAAATCAATTCAAAAGAGCTTTGCAGAACGGCAAGGAGAACAAAGCGGCTATTGTCGAGTATACGGATGTGACAGGAAAGACTGTTAAAAGATACTGGGACGGTTCTACATACAGAGACCGACCCAGTTCAATGTACAACTCTTTAAGCAATAAAGATATGTCGGGTACTTTTAAATCAAAATTTGAAGAACCGAAAGATTGGAGAAAACGCTCAAAGAGTAAATAAGGTGGTAATGTGGCGAATGAAGAAAACTTAAAACCGTTTACAAGTAATCGAAGCAGTGAGGAAGCAGTGAGAAACGGCAAAAAAGGCGGTGTTGCGAGCGGAAGGGCACGGCGCAGAAAAAAGCTGTTAAAAGATACGGTCAATATGCTTTTAGCTCTGCCGATGCAGGAGGGGCAGCTCGACAGGCTGACGGATTTAAAATCAATCAAGGATAAAAATATCACGGTTGAGGAAGCTATGGTATTAAAGCAGATACAAAACGCTATGAAGGGCGATCTGAAAGCTTTTGAAAGCATAATCGCACTGTCCGAATCTCATAACAAGGCAGGCGAGCAGCCGAAAGCACAGGAGACCGACAACGCATTTATTGAAGCGCTGAACGGCAAGGCTGCGGAGGCGTGGAACGATGCAGAAAAGGAATAAATTCAAATGGGAACCGTTCAGCAATAAGCAGCTAAAGGTTATGACTTGGTGGTGCGATAATTCACCCGTCAAGGACTATGACGGCATTATAGCCGACGGAGCGGTCAGATCGGGTAAAACCGTATCAATGGCTATTTCATTTGTGAATTGGGCTATGGCACGATTTAATGAAACGGATTTTGCCTTATGCGGAAAGACGGTCGGAAGCTTGCGTCGTAACGTTGTTATTACGCTTAAACAACAGCTTCTGAGCCTTAACTACGAGTACGAGGAAAAACGCACGGATAATCTCATAATCATTTCAAAGGGGAATGTAACAAATTATTTCTATGTGTTCGGCGGCAAGGACGAAAGCTCACAGGACTTGATACAGGGCATGACGCTCGCCGGCGTTCTTTTTGATGAGGTTGCATTGATGCCAGAATCGTTCGTTTCACAGGCTGAGGCACGATGCAGCGTTGAGGGCTCAAAGCTATGGTACAACTGCAATCCGAAAGGACCGACGCACTATTTCAAGACAAAATATGTTGATGCGATAAAGGACAAAAATCTTCTTTATCTCCATTTCACAATGGACGATAATCTTACGCTGTCCGAAGCCGTTAAAGAAAGATACCGCCGAATGTTTACGGGCGTTTTCTATGACCGAAATATTTTAGGCTTATGGGTAACGGCGGAAGGCAAGATATATTTTTCGTTTACAAAGGACAATGTAATTGCTTCTGCCGATTGGTATGCAAAAGACGGAAACGGTAATTATATTCACCCGTTGAGAAAAAATATATCAATATGCACCATAGGCGTCGATTTCGGCGGAAATAAATCAAGCACAGCGTTTACATGCACGGCATTTACAAAGGGCTTTGCCGAGTGCGTGACAGTCAAGGAGCGGCGCATTAAAAATGAGATCGACCCGACACAGCTTGAAAAGGAGTTTGTTGACTTCTGCCGAGAGTGCAGAGCGGAATATACGGTGCTTGCCGCTTATTGCGACTCAGCCGAGCAGGTGCTTATACGAGGGTTGAGAAAGGCGGTCATGAACGAGCACATACCTATTGCAATAAATAACGCCCGTAAGGGTGAAATAATAGACAGAATACGGTTTGGATTGACGATGTTTGCGCAACATCGTTTTTTTATTGTCTCAAATTGCCCAGAGACGATACAGGCGTATACCGACGCTGTATGGGACGATAAGAAAGAGGACGTAAGGCTTGATGACGGGACAACAAACATAGATAACCTTGACAGCTCAGAATACAGCCAGGAGCCCTACATGAAAGCAATGATAGATTTAACGAAGAAAAGAGGATAGCATGAATCCGCAGATTGTAAATTATTTAAAGAGCAAAGGAAATACGGTCATTGACGAAAACATTGATGACAAGCTTGAAACGTGGGAGCAGTGGTACAGAGGACACGTCGACCGCTTCCATTCATACAAGATATACGAGGGTCAGAAGAACCTCAATCAGAAAAGGCGCACGCTCAATATGGCGGCTCGTGTATGCCAGGATTGGGCGGACCTGTTGCTTAACGAAAAGGTTGAGCTTTCGGCATCGGATAAATACACCGAGGAAGTTTTGCACAGGCTTCTTGAACAAGTCAATTTCTATGTCAGAGGAAACAACCTTATCGAAGCGGCTTTCGCAAAGGGCGGCGGCTTTCTTATCCAATTTTGGGACGGAATGAAGGTCAATCAAAAGTACATTACGCAGGATAAATTCTATCCGATTTCTTTTGATTCGGGCAAGGTAACGGAAGCTGCTTTTGCTTCGGAAATAACGATCAAGGGTCAGACCTATACATATCTTGAGACGCATACAAAAGACGAAAACGGCTTTTATGTTGTTGAAAATAATATTTTAAAGTCGGAAAGTCAAAGCATTTCCGAAATGCCCGAGATGTACGGGGAATTGGGCTTGGATCAGTATATTTACACGCTTTCCAAAACGCCGACATTTCAGCAGATACGCCCGAACATTGCAAACAAGGATAAATTCGATTCGCCTTACGGAACAAGCATATTTGCCGGTGCAACGGATGTCCTTGAGGGCGTTGACATTGTATATGACGCTTATGTTAAGGAAATCCTTCTCGGACGAAAGAGAATATTTGCGAGGGATTCCGTTACCAACGTACACATTATGGAGAACGGACAAACGGTCAAGGTGTTCGACCCGTCGGACGAGGTCTTTTATCTGCTGCCCGAGAACAAGGACGACCCGTCTGCACCGCCGATTATAGAGAGCAATATGCAGTTGAGAGTTACCGAGCTTGATGCGGCGATGCAAACGCAGTTGAATTTGCTGTCGCAGGCGTGCGGCTTCGGAGCAAACGGTTACAAATGGGACAGCGGCAATGTGTCAACGGCTACACAGGTCATATCGGAAAACAGCAAAATGTTCCGCACTCTGCATAAGCACGAATCGGTTCTGAGAACCGCAATAATTGACATGGCACACAGCCTTTTGAACTTTGAAGCGATATATAACGGAGATAAAAGCATCGATTTGAACGCAACGATAACGGTTGATTTCGACGATTCTATCATCGAAGACACGGCGGAGATAAAAAGACAGGCAATGCTTGAATTCAACGCAGGTCTAATTGATGCGATTGAGTATTACAAGCAGATTTACAAGCTCGACGAAGAACAGGCAAAGAGCTTTTACAATGAAATGTTACAGAGAAAGCCGGAAGTTGAGGAAGAACCCGAGGGCACATAATGATTAAAGACATTGACAGCTTATCACAGCCGATAATCAATATTTACAGTCAAATTGAGCTTGATCTCATCAAGGAAATAGCGAGAAGATTTGACTTGAACGATGAAATCGGCGGTACAATGGAATGGCAGTTGAAAAAGCTTGATGAATCGGGTGTTCTCAATGCCGACACGGTAAAGGTTATTGCCTCATATTCGGAAAAGAGCGAGCAGGAAATACTCAATATGCTCAAAAAGGCACAGCTTGCAAACATCAATATGGCCGAGCTTGAAGAAGCATACAGGCAGGGCAGTATCACGGTTGACCCGATGAATATAAAAACCAATTCGGCATTTGCCGAGGTCCTGGAGCTGAGCTATAAGGAACTGAGCAATACATACAGACTTATTCAGACAAAGGCGCTTGAAAGCGCAAAGCAGGCATATATGAACGTTATCAACAGC
>FR882045.1:5213-11909 GCA_000434915.1 Ruminococcus sp. CAG:563 | reverse complement strand
TATCAACCGCTCTTATATTGAGGTTGCGACGGGAACATACGACTATCAGACGGCGATCAAGCGAGCCATAAAGGATATGGCAAAGAACGGCATAAGCGGCGCAACATACAAGAGAAATGGAAAGCTTGTTCAATATTCACTTGAGGGAACAGTAAGACGTGATACTCTTACGGCGGTCAATAAGCTTGCCAATAAGTCCTCGGAAACACTTTGCGAAGAACTCGGTGCGGAATATGTTGAAATTTCTTCGCACTTGGGAGCGAGAACACACCCCACAAATCCCATTGCAAATCACGCAGGCTGGCAGGGTAAGGTGTTCAAAATCGACGGAAGCGACAAGAAATACCCGAACCTTAAAGAGAGTACAGGCTATCCCGATGATATCTTAGGATTGGGCGGCGTGAACTGCCGTCACCGTATGTTTCCGTTCTTCCCGGGCATAAGCACACCGAACCCGATCAGGTTTAACGAGGAAGAAAACCGCCGTGTTTATGAGCTTACGCAGAAGCAGCGTTCTATGGAACGCAGAATGAGACAGCTCCAGAAAGAACAGGCGGCGGCAAAGAAGATAGGCGATAAGGAGACGGTGAAGAAACTCAATAAGAAAATTTCCGAGCAAAGCACAAAGATTGATGACTTCTGCAAAAAGAACAACTTGAGGCGAGACCACAGCCGAGAGCTGGTCAAAGAGCAGATCATGCCAAAGAAAAACGTTGCAAAATCAGAAAATAGTGGTATAATATTAGCAAGAAATCTTGATCGAAAGTCATCAAATACAGGTGTATTTTCCAACCTCGGTGTAACTATGCAGAAGAAAGAGGTTAAAAGGATCTGCGAAGAATATGGATTTGATGTAAAGGGTCTTACATTTAAAATTCAAAGATCTGAACACTTGTTAAATTCATCATATTATGGTTCAGCCGACTATGACAATATCGGAAGAATAGATCTGTTCCCAAATGCTTTTCAAAATGAAGAAGAGCTGATTAAAACCGTTATCCACGAAAGATGTCATGTTGAGCAATTAAAACGATATGGAAAAAAGTATTGTTTAGATCATTTAGCGGATATGGAAGCAGAAGCGCGTCAGATCGAGGAAGAAACATTTAACAAACTAACGAAAGGTGGGAAATAACATGAAATGGCTTAGAAATTTAGAAAGCCTTTCTGAATGCGACAAGGTTGGATCATGTCCTTTTTGCGGAAGTAACGACACGGGTTACAATGCTACGAAAGTTAACGGCGATATGGGCTATGTGGTTATCTGGTGCAATGAATGCAAGAAATTTTATGTTATTTCACGGGCGAAAATAACCGAAAAAATGAAGAACAGTCAAGACGTTCCAAAAGGAATATTTTGATTTGACATTATAGCAACAGCACCCTGAGAAATCGAGGTGCTTTTTTCATGCAACAAAATATTGATTCAAGACATCCGGAAGGGTGTCTTTTTTCATATACACCGCTGAGCAGTCGGACATAAAAGGCTCAATCACCCCTGAGCATGGGACATAAAAGGCTTAATACTGCCGGAGACACCGGACATAAAAACAAGGAGTATTTATATGGAAAATCTTGAAATCCTGAAAGGCATCGTATCTGATGAAACCTATGCGGCGCTTGAAGCCGAAACGAAGGACTCGAAAATCAGACTTGGTGACTTGTCCACCGACAAATATGTCAGCGCCGACAAGTACAAGGACCTTGAAAAGCAGTTGGGTAAGGTCAACAGCGCATTGACCGAGAAAACAACCGAATACGATACCCTCAAGGAAAAAGCGGGCGACAACGCAGAATTGAAGGCAGAAATCGAACGATTGAAAGCGGAAAACACAAACACAGTAAACAGCCTTAAGGCCGATTACGAAAAGCAGTTGAAGCGTTCAACCGTTATCAATGAAATCCAGAACAAATATCACCCGAAAGACGTTAACGACATAATTCCACACATCGACATGGAAAAAATCAGCGTCGAAAATGATAATATTGTCGGCTTGACCGAGCAGATAACGCCTCTTACGGAAAGTAAGGCATATCTTTTCGGCAACGAACCGCAGCGAAATAAGAGCGGATTGGAGCATGACGACAAGGATTATGACACCGCAAGACTCGAAGCGGCTTTCGGAATAACGAAAAAGGAGTAATAAAACATGGCAAATTCAATTGCACTTGCAAAGAAATATTCAACGATGCTTGACCTTGTGTATAAGCAGACATCATTAACAAGCGTTCTTGACGGAGCGCAGGAGCTTGTCAGGGAGGGCTATAATGCCAACGAAATGGTAATTCCTATCCTCGACATGAACGGTCTTGCCGATTATTCACGTAATGACGGCTATGTAAACGGCGATGCACAGCTCAGATATGAGACTGTAAAATGTAACTTTGACAGAGGCAGAATGTTCCAGGTTGACGAGCTTGACAACATTGAAACAGGCGGCATTGCCTTCGGCAAATTGGGCGGCGAATTTGTGAGAACAAAGGTCGTTACCGAGCTTGACGCTTTCAGAATTTCCAAGTATGCGAGCAAGGAGGGCATCTCAAAGGATTATACGACCTCAATCACCACGGGCGCAAAGGCTATCGAAGCTATCAGAACAGCCAATGATGCCATGGATAACGACGAAGTACCTTATGAGGGAAGAATCCTTCTCGCTACACCCGGTATTATCGGCTCTATCCAGGATATGGATACAACCAAGTCGAGAGAGCTTCTCAGATCTTTCTCAGGTATTATCAAGATGCCCAAGAAGAGATTTAACAATAAGATCACTCAGCTCAGCGGCACAGGTGATTATAAAGAGGGCGGATACAGTGTTCCCGAGGACGCAAATCCGCTTAATTTCATGATTATTCACCCGTCGGCTCTTATTCAGTTTAACAAGCTTGTAAAGCCGAAGATCATCAGCCCCGAAGCAAACCAGAACGCCGATGCATGGAAGTACGGCTACCGTCTTGTTTCTATCGCCGATGTTTATGCAAATAAGCTCGCAGGCGTATATGCAAGCGTTAACGGTACCGCACCGACCGCCGCCAAGGACACGAACACGGAGACACAGGGGTAATACATAATGTATCAGTTTTATGTTGAAGAGTATCACGGAAATAATATCGACAAAACCACGTTTGACCGCTTATGCGTGGAAGCAGAAGCTTATGTTGACGCTCTGATCACGAACCCCGATAACCTTAAATATGAACAGATTGACAGAAAGCGCAGACTTGCCGTTTGCGCCGCTGTTGACTGCTTATATGCGGAGAGGAAAACGGCGGAACAGAGTATAAAAGCGAGCGAAAGCGTCGGCGACCATTCGGTATCGTACCGTGATACAAGAAAAACATCCGATGAATACAGCTCGGAGCTTAGACAGAAAGTGATGCTTTACCTGTCGGGCACCGGGCTTTGCTATTCGGCTTTGAGGTGATAATGTGTTTCCGAACACAATAACAATCTATTCCCATTCCTCCCAAAACCTCAAAGATATATATACCCGTCAAGTCGTATCGGGTGTTTACTGGTACGGCTCGGTGGGTATGTCCTCGGCAAATAAAGGCGTTGAAAATGTTTCCGATGTGAAAATCATCACGTCGCCCGAGACTACAGCCGAATACGGTAAATCGTGGACGGTACACAACGGTGACCGCATTGTAAAGGGCGAGCACGGCGATATTGCTTCCTTTAAGGATTTAAACGGTGAGCAGGTCATAACGGTAACGTCGGTTGCGGAGCATATCTGCGGCTCAGAGGTTGATAATATCACGATCGGGGGCAAGTAAGATGTTTACGGTTAAAATTGATGTAAGCGATGCCGCAACGATTTTAAAAAACCACGGATTAACCCCGGGTGGAAGAGTGCAGGCGTTTTTTACAAGCGAAATCATGCGAAAAGCTGATCCGTATGTGCCGTTTTTGGCAGGTGCATTGAAAAACTCGGCCAGTGTGTCAGAGGATAAATGTGCTATTATCTATGATGCGCCGTACGCAAGATACCATTGGTTCGGTAAGCTATATGTTGATCCGATTACAAAAAAAGGTGCATTCTACAGCCCGACTTACAGATTTTGGAGCAGACCCGACGTAAACAAAGAGAAAACCGACCGGGACCTTAATTACAACGGTGCGCCGTTAAGAGGTCCTCGGTGGGTCGAGCGGTGCTGGATTAACGAAAAGGAAAACATAATCAAATCAACGGAGGCGTTTATGAGAAAATGACAATAATCGAAAGCGTAACAAGGTTTATTATGAGTTGCCCGTTCTTAAACGAGCTGGCGCGTGTCAATGTTGATTTCCTCCCGGCTGACCCCGACACATACTCGGTCGAAGAAGTGCCGTCGGAAACGATTCGCAAAAAATATCTCGACGGTTCGTCGGAAAGGCAGTTTATGTTCACCTTTGCGGCACGTCTCAGTTACAGCGATGAGGTTCGCAACAACATTGACAACAGCGGATTTTTTGAGGACTTTGAGGAATGGTTGGAAAAATGCACGGAGACCGACAATCTCCCTGAATTAAGAGAGGGCTTGACGCCCTTGAAAATTGAAGCAATTTCAAGCGGCTACCTGTTCGATATATCGGGTGATTTGAAAAATTCCCGCTATCAAATACAGTGCCGCTTAATTTATGATAAGGAGTGACTTGAATGGAAAAAGTAAAATCCAGTAAGTCGGCGGTGCTGCTTAATGTCGGCACGGCGGCATCACCGGATTACAAGCGAATTGGTAAGGGCGTAGTATCATTGCCGATAAGCTATAATCCGAAAACCACAACGGAAACATACGTTGACGAGGACAATGCGACAACCTCGGTTGACAGCTATGAGATTTCTTCGGATATCGAACAGACTGCAATCAAGGACGATCCGATTTTTGATTATGTCGACGGAATAAGACGAGGATTGAAAACGGGTTCGGATTGTGAAACAACCGCAGTTTTGGTTGATATTTACAACATGAACATTACAGACGGTTCGGGCACCGGCAAGGGTCAGAAGTTCAATGCAACAGTAACAGTTTCCGATTTTGATCTTGCAGGCGGCGAAATCGCTAAAATCAAGTATAAAATCGGATTTAACGGCGACCCGACAGAGGCTGATGTAACCATCGCAGGCGGTGTTATCACTGTCGGAGCAACAGCATAATCGTGAGGGGGCTATATGCTCCCTCTTCTTTTTATAGGAGGATATTATGGTTATGGAACAGTTAAGGATTCAGCGAAAGGACATTTACGAAATTCAGGTCAATGACAACGGAGATACGATTGTTTTTCAGTTGGGTGACCTTGAATTGCCGTTTAAGCTTGACAAGGCGTTTAACGACGTCAACAAGATACAGCATGACCTGAAAACCCGTCTTATCATTATTGATAAGCAGAAGGACAGCAAGGGCAAGAACGACCTTATGAGCAGAAATCAGCGTGACAGAATTAACGCATGGAAGGACGCATACAGCAAGATGCGCACGGCCATGGACGGTTTTCTCGGTGAAGGCGGCTGTCAGAAGATTTTCGGCGACAGCAATTATCTTGAAATGTTTGACGATCTTTTTGATGAGCTTGACCGTCCGCAGGCTGACGGAAAATCTCACCTTGAGAAGATGAGGCTTTCCGATGAAGCGATTGTCAAGAGAATTGAGGACAAGTATAAGAGCGCAAAGAACAAGCAGGTGATTTAACGTGTACCCTACACACGCAGAAATCAACGGTGAAATTTATCCGATAAACACCGATTACCGTGTTGCAAAGGAATGCTACGAGATCATCAACGATGATACCATATCTGATCAAGAAAGAGCTTTAGCGGTTATTTATAAGCTGTTCGGCTTTGTTCCGCTTGAAAACGGTGAGGCGTTCCTTGATAAAGCTTCGTTCTTTCTGACTTGCGGACAGAAGCAGGAAAATAAGTCAGATGAGCCGCCCGATTTTGACGTAAACGAGGATGAGGGCTTTATAGAAGCTTCATTCAAAAGCTGCTATGGGGTTGACCTTGACGAGGTCAATATGCATTGGTGGAAGTTTAACGACCTTATACAGGGGCTTGACAAGCATTGCATACTGTCGAGAGTTCGTGAAATCAGAAATTATGACTTAAACGAAATCAAAGACCCTATACAGCGGTCAAAAATGGCTGAGGCACAGGAACGGTTGAAGCTTCCGGAGAGAATATCAACGGAGGAACAGGAAAAAATTGATGAGTTTGACGCTCTGTTTGGAGGTGATTAAATGGCGGCGGACGGTTCAATAAGAGTTGAAACGAAACTCGATACCAAGGGCTTTGAAAAAGGCTTGGAAGATGTCGATAAGATGTGTAACGGCACTAAAAAGCATCTTGAAAGCATTGCGGAAAGCCTGAATATCAAAACAAATCCGATTGAGATTATAAATAATTCTCAGCTTGCAAAAGCAAAGAAAAAACTTGAAGAAATCAACGCAGAGGTTGAAAAAATACAAGCTCAGACAAACGAACTGCTTCCAAAGGCAGAAACGGAGGAACAGGTTGTTAACCTTCTCAAGCTGGAGGAGGAACAAACAAAAAATCTTGTGGCAGAGCAAAACAATCTCAACAAGGCTATTTCCGAATATGAAGCCAAACAAGAAAAAATAGCTGCCGAAAAACAGCAGAAAGACGATATTAAATCTATCAATTCCGACGTTTCCGGCACGGTCGCAGGTGATGATTTTGTATCGAAAATCAAGAATGC
>FR882045.1:0-5181 GCA_000434915.1 Ruminococcus sp. CAG:563 | reverse complement strand
AGAATGCCGAGCAGTACGAAGCGACACTTGAAAAGGTCAAAGCAAAAATGCAGACGATTGAGCAGAAAACGGCGAAATTGGCAGCGAAGAAAGGCATTGACGGCTCGGATGCATTGAGCGCAAACAGGGAATATCAGAAGCTTAAAAAGCAGTATGACGCACTCATAGCCAGTGCAGACAAATTTAAACGCTCGTCAAAAGGCGGATTTAATGCTGCGGCAGACGGCGCCAAAAATCTCGGTTCGAGTATGAAAAGTGTTATAAAAACCATGACGAAATATACGCTTGCAATATTCGGCGCACGATCGGGATTTTATGCCGTAAAGAATGCCATTCGTCAGGTGCTTTCCGACAATGAGAAGCTTAACAATACCGTAACCGCTATGAAAGGTGTATTTGCAAACGCTTTAGCTCCCGTAATAGAACGGGTTGTATATTGGTTGAAATATGCCTTCGCTTATCTTAATTTGTTTGTAAAGGTGCTGACGGGCGTTGATATGGCAGCGCAGTACAACGCAAAAGCAATCAACAAGCAGACCGAAGCTACAAAGAAAAATGCAAAGGCGACAAAAGAAGCAAATGCACAGCTTGCGTCGTTTGATGAAAAGAATGTTCGGTCGGCAAATAATCTGAATGCAGCAGATACCGAGTCAGAAAGCCCTGCCGCATTGCTTGATCTTCCCGATGTCAGCGGCGGAAAGTTTGAACAGATATGTGAGACAATTAAGGCACATATCAACGAGCTTGAAATGATGTTGGCGGTTGCTCTTTTGGCAACCGGCTTTATACTGCTTGCAGTCGGTCAAATCCCTATGGGTATAGCTTGCATTGTTGCAGGCATAACACTTGCGGCTGCGGCAATAAGCGGTTGGGGATGGCTATCGGCACAAGTACAAAATATGATAACGGCAATCATGGCAGTTGCCGGAACGGCGTTCTTGGTTTTAGGTATTATTTTATGCGCATCAGGATTCAAAATTCCAGTTGGAATTGCAATGCTTGCGGCAGGCGCGGCCTTGTTAATAGGTGCAGCAGCTCTAAACTGGAGCAAACTCAAAAAGATTGTTGAAGAAAATATCGGAGCTATAGCTGCTATAGTGGCTGGGTTGGTGTTATTGGTAATCGGAATGATTTTATGTTGTGCAGGAGTATCGCTGCCGATAGGAATTGCTTTGATTGCCGCAGGTGCGGCAACTTTAGTTACCGCCATTGCTCTGAATTGGGAAAAACTATCTAACGAAGTTAAAATTGTTGCATTAGCTATTACTGCGATTCTTTCAGGCGCATTGATTGCAGTTGGTGCGGTCGTTGCATTCAGCGGAGCAAATTTGCCTTTAGGTATTGCTTTAATGGCTGCGGGAGCTATTGGCCTTGTGACGTCATTAACACTTATGTGGAATTATTTACCTGAAAAAATTAAAGGTATTATTCAAATAATTTTGGGAATCGCTTCGGCGGCAATGCTTGCACTTGGTATTATTCTTGTTGCTACAGGTGTGGGAACGGCACTTGGCGTGGCTCTGATTGTTGCAGGTGCAGCCGGTCTCGTTAGTGCTGCGACGCTTAATAAGGACGCTATAGTCAACTGGATTTCCGACGTATGGGCAAGAATCAAAAATTTTTGGAATGCACATATCGGTTATGTATTCAAGTCCGAATGGTGGAGCAAAAAGTTTGACTGTATAAAACAGGGAATGAAAAACGCTCTGAACGGAGTGATTACCGTTGTTGAGAATACGATAAACCGTGTTGTGGGGGCTTTAAATTCATTCAGTATAAAAATTCCGAATTGGGTACCGACCTATGGCGGCAGCTCTTTGGGATTTAATATTCCTTACGCTCACTTTCCCCGTCTCGCAAAAGGCGGCATTGTTAATAACCCGGGCAGAGGTCAGGCGGTTATTGCCGGTGAAGCAGGAGCGGAGGCTATCCTCCCGTTGCAGAACAACACCGAGTGGATGGATATGCTCGTTGACAAGGTTGCCGATAGGGTATCAATGAACGTTGTCAACCGCATTACGATTGACGGCAAGGATGTAAATTCATCGAACAAAAAGTACGATTCACGATTTGCCTTTGCCACAAACGGAGGTGTTTTGTGATGATAAAAACATATACAGATACCACTATAAAAAACTGCACGCAGCCTTTTGCAATCAAATGCGGCTCAACGTGGTATGCTTTCCCGAGTACAATTAAAGATGCGTCGCTCAGCGATTATAAATATTGGGCTTCTGATTCAGGAAGAAGCATGACCGGCTCAATGAAAGGTACGCTTATCGGTATATTTCCTAAATTGCAGGTGACAATCGGAAAACAAAATGCCGACGAGCGTGCTATTCTGTGCAAATGTCTTAATCAAACCGAAGCTACCGTAAGAGCATACTGTACCGAACGCAAACGCTTTGAAACCGCAAGCTTTTATTTTGGCGATGTTACCAATAAGATAAAGCATTGGGATAAATACGGTACGCTCGGAACATTGAGCAACGGCGTACAGCCGTACCAATGTAAAAGCACATTTGACTCAATGCAATTTAGTGTCATTGCCAATAACAGGAGGTCGAAATCATGAGCAAAACCGTACAGGAAATAATGGAGGTAATGGGCAAGACTGTTGAAGTGACCATGAAGCTGGAACGAAAGAACGGCAGTTCGTATGCCCACATAGCCGACATTACCCCGGAAGATATCAATGAAATACGGTATTACTTTGACGGGGCATTGTACCGCTCCGTGATGCGTTGTCTTGAGGTTAAGCTAAAAGGCGACTGGACAGCAAAAGCAAAAAAAGGCTTGTTGCTCGATAGTTTAAATCTCACGGTAACACACCCAGAGGGTGACCGTGCGACAATCGGCTATGGTGGATTTTATATCGCAGAAGCTCCCGAATATGATGCGGTGCAAAACATTACAAGCATTATTGCTTACGATGAGCTTTACTTGTCAATGCAGCCATATACTGCATCATTGTGGCAGAGCGGTATTACCGTTAAAAATTACCTTATTGCTATATTAAATAAGCTCGGTATCAATTACGATACAAACAGCCTTAGTCTTATGGCAAACGCCGATAAAAAGATTACGAGCGAAAAGTTCCTTGACATCGAAAATGACAGCACCGAAGCGGCATATACATACCGTGATATTCTTGACGAAATTGCAAAGGCTTCGGGCGTGACGTTTGCGTTTAAGAATTCACTCGGAGGCGATCCGTTTAAGCTTTATTGCATAAAGCCGACAGAGAGCGGCTATGTGATTGACGAGAGCAATCTCCGAAGTGTGACTATCGGTGCAAAGTACGGACCGGTTATGGGCGTTGTATTAAGTCGAGAACCGCAGGAGGATAATGTATTCTATCCGTCAAACCTTACAGATTCTCAGACAGCTGTTAAAATATCGAATGTTGAAATAATGGAAGATTCGTCGAACGATGCATACCGAGAGACATTTATTCAAGGCATATATAATAACGTTAAAAATACGGAATATTACCTGTATGACCTTGATTCATTCGGTATCGGATTTCTAAATTTCGGAGATATCTTTACCCTCAAGGTTTGCGAGCGAAAAAATGGTGAAATCGGCGAGGAAAAAGAGTATAAGACGATCTTTATGCGCACCGACATGACTGTTGGCGACGGAATAAAGGAGAAGTCAAAGCTTGAAGCTCCGCAGGCCACATCAACGGACTACGCTGCGGCATCAACCACTGATAAAGCCTTGAAAAAGACAATGTTGAAGGTTGACAAACAGGAGCAGAGAATCACCGCCCTCGTAAAAGAGACGGACGAAAAATATTCTAAGCTGACGCAGACTGTTGACGGATTTGAAGCAGAGATAGCCGACACAAAGAACGGGCTTGAAGCTAAGATCAAAGCGACGGCGAAATCTTTTGAAGCGACGTATGCGAAGAAAGAAACCGTTGACGGTCAGATTGAGGGCATAACAAATCAGATCGGCACTATAAATACAGAACTTGCAGGCATTGACGGAAAAATTGAAGGCAAGGTAACGACCGAGGTGCAGAAGGACACTACGATTGCGATTCTTGCCGGCAAGGTCGAATCCAAAATCAGCGGAAACTATGTCACCAAAGCAACGTATGACGACGAAAAGAAAAATTGGCTGTTGAAGACAACCTATGATTCCTACGTCAGCCAGACGGACCAGAAAATTTCTGCCGCCGTCAGCAGAGTGCAGACGCTCGAAACGGCAGGGTATATCACCAAAGCAGTGTGCAATTCATTGATAGATCAAAAATCTGACAGTATTGCGCTTACGGTTGAGAGCAGCATTAAAACGGAGTCTCGCAACTTACTTAAAAATTCGGCTTGCTTTGAGAATTTTACGACAAATACGTATAATTCATATTTTGACGGATTTGAGAGCGGAACTAACCCTTATGTTGCAAAAGACCAAACCACATTGCCGTCCGGACAGGCACAAAGAATTTTATTTATGTCTAACAACGAAACCGCATCGGGTTTTAAATATGCCGGCAGTGCTTTTGTGGAAGCTGCGCTCGGCAGCAAAAATGCAGGTAACGTACTTAAGCCCAAGACTACATACACATTGTCTTTTTGGGCAAGGATGTATGATTCTGGCATTAAACTAAAAAATCGGGCAACGTTAAATCTTGCTAATGCGGTCTATACAGGTACAGGAGCAAACGCCGTAACAATAGACAGTACACGGTCTCGGGGAGCGTCTCTGACTAACAGCTTCAGCAAGGTCGTTATCGTCTTTACAACAGGTGGAGCAATCGAAACGTTTCAGCTAAATTTTAGGTTGGAAGGAATCCCTATCGGTTACGTTGCAGGTATTGTTTTTTCATCGCTTAAGCTTGAAGTCGGCAATATCGCCACTGATTGGACGGAATGGACACCCACAGCAGCAGACGTTGAGCAGTCGGTGCAGGCAAAAATTGACATGTGCGTGCAGAAGGATGAGAACAATAATCTTGTTTCCGAAATCAACATCGCAAGTAATTTGTTGACGATTGACACAGATAATTTTACACTTGCAAAAGACGGTACAATGACTTGTACTGGTGCAACTATAAAGGGCGGAACACTGACATCAAGTGACGGAACAGACAATTCGGCCAGATTAACGATAGCTGCAGGAACAATACGCAGATATTTTGACAATGAATTATTATGTTGTTATCGTGTCTCC
>FR882044.1 GCA_000434915.1 Ruminococcus sp. CAG:563 | reverse complement strand
GTAAGCAACATTATCGGTTGTCTTTGTTGCGCTTGTACCGCCGTTGGTTGCATAATCATATGTAACCTTATAGCTATTTCTCGTCCACTTTGCATACAGTGTATCGTTCTGTTTCGAGTTCGTATACGATTTTCCTACTGCGTAATTCGTTCCGCTGCCGTCAGCCTTTGTATTCCATGCTGCGAAGGTATAACCGGTTCTTGTCGGAACTGGCGTTGTCGGAATCGTACTCGTTATGTTTGTCTGAGCACCGTTTGAATTATAGTATGCTGTGCCGCTCTGCGTTGAAGGTGCTCCCGATCCGCCGTTTGCGTTATATGAAAGAGTTTGTGTCTGGCTGTACAGCGCATAGTAATTAAACGGACCGCTTGTAACATTTACACTTACAGACTTACCGTTAGCAACAGTTGTTGCCGATGCAGCAGCCGTTGAAGCTACCCAACCGAGGTAGTTCCAGCCCGAATATGCATCTGCACTCGGAGTTGTTACACTGCCGCTTGTAGCTCTGTTCCAGATTGTTACGGACTGCGGATTATTTGTAGCCTTATTGTAGCCGGAATAGAAATTAACAGTAAGCGTCTTCTTATAGATTGCATAAAGTGTAATATCATTTGCCGGCATTTTCAGGCTTGTAAGGGCGGTCGTCGCATCCTTATTTGTGTTCCAACCGACGAATGTCCAGCCGCTCTTTGTTGCCGTCGGAGTGAGGTCAACGGCTGCACCGTAAGCAACATTATCGGTTGTCTTTGTTGC
>FR882043.1:27659-65908 GCA_000434915.1 Ruminococcus sp. CAG:563 | reverse complement strand
TTTATAAATTTTTGACGTATAAGCATACGCTGTCAATGAAAGAAAATATTTTTTTATCCAAAAATGACCGACTTTTTATTAACTGTTCGCATGGGTCGATGCTCTCATCGGCACGAGGTCAGAAGAAACCATAATGGTTCCCGTTTATGGAAGAATGATTCTTGCTCCGAACGTAGCTTTTATCAGAATTAATTGATGCAATATGCGAAAAATATAACCTAAAGGCAGCTCACAATGAAATATCTTTACTTATGGCTAATTGTAATCAACATAATAACCTTCGCTGTGTTCGGCATCGACAAGAAAAAGGCGATAGACGGCAAATTTCGAATTAAAGAACTTACGCTGTTTGTTTTATCACTTCTCGGCGGCTCGCTCGGCGGATTTATCGCAATGCATACCTTTCATCACAAAACTCGAAAATGGTATTTCAAATTCGGTATTCCGCTGATTCTCGTTGCGTGGAGCGCATTGATTGCTTGGCTCGTTTACAAAAATATAATATAATTATTTGCACCTTGAAGGCTTGTCTTTCGGGGTGTTTTTCTTTACAAACACATCTTTTTGTATGCCGAAAAGCCGAAAAGCTGGATTTGTTTTTGATAATATGTTAAAATGAAATATCTTCATAATATTTTGGAGGACTAAACATGTTTAAAATACTGATTGCAGAGGATGATATTGAGCTTTGCCGCCTTTTCTCCCATGTACTGACTAAGAATGGCTATTATGTCAAAGGCGTTTCAAACGGCCGGGAGGCTCTTGATGAGCTGGATAAGGACTATTTTGACCTCATCATTTCCGATATTATGATGCCGGTTATGGATGGCTATGAGTTGGTTCATCGGCTTCGTGACAGCGACAATCATATTCCTGTTATGATGATTACGGCCAAGGACGCTTTTGACGATATGCGTCGAGGATTCGTTTCAGGCACGGATGATTATATGGTTAAGCCGGTCAATGTTAATGAAATGGTACTTCGTGTGGGTGCTTTGCTTCGACGTGCACAGATGATAAACGAACGCCGCCAAACAATCGGTTCAACCGTGATGGATCTCGATTCGCTGACGGTTACGACGGAGGACGAGAGCTTCATTTTGCCGCAGAAGGAGTTCATGATACTCTACAAAATGTCCGCCTACCCGGGTAAAATTTTCACGAGGAATCAGCTTATGGATGAAATTTGGGGCTATGAAAATGAGTCCGATACTCATACGGTCGATGTTCATATCGGACGTCTCAGAGACAGATTCCGTGACAGCAAGGATTTTAAAATCGTTACCATACGAGGTGTCGGATACAAGGTGGTCAAGCTATGAAAAGCAGAGAGATTTTTGAAGAAATACGCAGTCAAAAGGATCAGATATTCGGATTGAGAATGAGGTTGACACTCATCGTCGCCGCCGAGCTGATAGTTTGCATTCTGCTTTCTTTCGGAGCGGAAATGCTCATGAAAAACGTGCTGACCTCGGAATGGCGTTTGCCCTTGGCGATTGCGGCTTTGGTGCTCGGACTGATAATTTGCTTCGGAATAACGGGGGCAATTTCAAATTGGTTTTTTTACCCGATAAAGCAGTTGGGCAAGGCGATGGAAAAGGTTGCAGACGGCGATTTCTCGGTTCGCTTGCAGACAAAATCACGTCTCAAAGAAATTCGTGAGGTCTATTCCGGCTTCAATATGATGACGCATGAGCTTGGTTCAATCGAGATAATTCAAAGCGACTTTGTTTCAAACGTTTCGCATGAATTCAAAACGCCGATTAATGCCGTCGAGGGCTATGCAATGCTTTTGCAGGACTGCGACAACCTCAGCGAGGAGGAAAAAAAGTACGTTGACGGAATTATTGTCAGCACCCGGCGTCTTTCAACTTTGATCGGAGGTATTTTATTACTTTCAAAGATTGAGAATCTCTCAATTCCGACGGATCAGACCGAATTTTCGCTCGATGAGCAGATTCGCCGTTCAATCGTCGGAATGGAGAATCTGTGGGAGGAGAAGGATATTGAAATCGACGCCGATCTTGAGAGTATAAGGTATTACGGCAATGAAAAGCTTATGCTTCATGTTTGGGATAACCTGCTCGGCAATGCGATAAAGTTCAGCCCTCGGAGCGACACAATAATAATCAGGCTGAAAAATGAACTTGAGAGAATTGTATTTACCGTTGAGGATCACGGCGAAGGCATTTCGGAAGAGGCGAAAAGGCATATTTTTGAAAAATTCTATCAGGCGGACAGCTCTCATAAGCAGGAGGGCAACGGACTCGGACTGGCTCTTGTCAGCAGGATAATGACGCTTGAGGGCGGCGAAATCTATGCCGAAAATATTGACGGCGGATGTAAATTTACGGTAAAGCTGAAAAGAAAAAGAGAATAAACACGGCTGCCGTGTTTAGGTCGGAAAGTGATTTCTGCATCTAAATGCGACAGTCCTTTTTATTCGACCCGATTCGACAAACTTCAACAAAAGTTGAACTTAAGTTGACATTAAGTTGTAACTCACGGTATATAATCGAAATGTAAAAGATTATCAATAACTGCGGAGTGATAAAAATGTCGAAAAATTATGTTCTCTTTAATCCGTTGGCCGGCAATAAAAGGTGCGGCACCGAGATAAAAATGATTGAAGCTATGCTTGACGGCGAAATATTATATTGCGATATGACGAAGCCGGAAACCTACAGCGATATTCTGCCAGAGATGCAAAGAGGGGATATTCTCATCGTTTGCGGCGGCGACGGAACGCTGAATCGTTTTATCAATCTGCCATATGATTATTCGGAGAAAAATGAGGTTTATTATTTTCCGATGGGTTCGGGCAACGACTTTGCTCATGAGCTTGGGCATAAATACGGCGACAGGCCTTTTAATATAACGAAATATTTAAAAGATTTGCCGGAAGTAACGGTAAACGGCAAAACATACAAATTCCTCAACGGCATAGGCTACGGAATTGACGGCTATTGCTGTGAGGTCGGCGATAAGCTCAGAGAGACAACGGAGGGCAGCATAAATTACACTGCGATTGCGATTAAGGGCCTGCTCTTTCACTATAAGCCGACGAACGCAACCGTCACGGTCGACGGAGTGAAGCATAAATTCAAAAGAGTTTGGCTTGCACCGACAATGAACGGTAAATTTTACGGCGGCGGAATGATGCCGACACCGAATCAGGACAGAGCAAGCGGAAAGCTTTCGGTCATGGTGTATCACAATCTCGGCAAGCTGAAGGCACTCATGGTTTTTCCGTCAATATTCAAGGGAGAACACGTTAAGCACAAAAACAATATAGCTATTCTTGAGGGCAGGGAGATTACGGTTGAATTTGATCGCCCGACGCCCTTGCAGATAGACGGCGAGACCATACTCGGTATTTCCTCCTATAAAACAAAAGCTCATTATCACGATATGGTCAATGCCTAAAAAATACGGACTGTCTGATTTGTGACAGTCCGTATTTTTAAGTTTATTTTTTACCTTTAAGTATCGGCGATATCTTGGGATAAATCGCAAAGGTTATCGCAACGCTGATAAGCCCCTTTGCGAAGGTGAACGGAACGTTGAAAAAGAGAATTGCTTTCCATAATGAATCAACGCTCGGCAGAATTTCCTGATATGCACCGAGAATAGCTGCCTCGGGAGCCATGAGTTTGAAATAAATCGGATAGACAAAGAAATAGTTGATAAAAAAGCTCATTGCCGCCATTGCAAAGTCACCGGCCATTGCACCGATAAAAGCAAACTTGCGATTGTGATGATACTTGTAGAACATACCGGCCACGAAAACGAAAACTACACCGTGAATGAAGTTGGAAAGCTCTCCGACGCCTGCTGTCTGGGTTGCAAGCAGGTGAATGAGATTCTTGACAAGGCAGACGGCAACACCGCAGACGGGACCGAATGCGTAAGAGGTGATGAGTGCCGGCAGGTCTGAGATGTCAAGCTTGATGAATGACGGCATGATTGGAATCGAAAATTCAACAAACATCAGCACCGCCGAGAGAGCCGACATGATTGCCGTGACCGTTATCATTCGCAAGCTTTTTACTTTTGTGTTCATAAACAACACCCTTTCAAATAAATTCAGTCAGAGCTGCCAACGAACAAAAAGTCCCGTACAATAGCTGTACGGGACTTTACTTTTTTCAAGAATACAAATCTTCTCTCATCCGGACTGTACCGTCGGCTTCGGAATCTCACCGAATCAACTTTCGCTCACGGGCTTGTGGATTGAATCCCATTACCGTCGGTGGGGAATTTCGCCCCGCCCCGAAGACAACTGTTAACTTGTCTATATTGTAGCACTGTATCGGGAAATGTCAATAAATTTTTAAAATAATTCAAAAATAATGCTTTGAATAAAATTTATAAAGAAAATTATTGACCTCAACGCTGAAAAAAAGTATAATAATATAGTTAAAATGGTTAATTATGTTTATTGACGAAAGGAGGCGGGGCAATGGATAAATATAAGCATGACCACAGCGTTATTAAGCTGCTGCAAATTACTTCGATTATCAGTTTTGTTTTATGTATAGTTTTCATTGTTCTGTTGATTCTTTCGCGAAACAGCGATATACAGCTTTGGTATTCGAGATATCTCGAGTATCTTGCATCGGCGGAATATAAGGTTGAGCACATGGCCGAGAAGTTTTCCGTTCTGCTTGTTGTTATTTTTCTTTATGCTTTTAAGGCGGTTTTCCCGATTTATCTTTATCCCGTTTCGGCACTTTGCGCTGTAACCAGTGCGGTTTTTCCCTCATATTTTTCGATTCCCATTAATCTTTTGGGACTCTCGGTGCTGTATTCAATAAAATATTTTTGGGGAACAAAGGTCGGCGCAAACGGCGTCCAGAACATTCTGCAAAAAAGTGAGACCGTGCGATACCTCGTTGAGCGTGACGGCAGGGGAAATCCTTGGCTTTTGGCTCTGTTTCGACTTGTTCCCGGAATTCCGGTCAACCAGGTCAGCAAGCTTTACGGTGCAATGGGCTTCAAGTACGAATATTTTCTTTTGCTCTCGCTTGTCGGTTATTCGCCGCTGCTTATTTCCTACACGTTCATCGGTCGAAACGTGTTCAATCCGTTATCAACGGCGTTCCTGTTGCCGTTAATTTTATTGTTCCTTTTAGTGGGAGTATCAATGCTTGCCATAAGCAAAATAGTTCAGATCCAGTCAAGGAGGAGGAAAAACAATGGCTGATGCAAAAACATTGAAAACAAAACTTGCTTCGGGTGAATTCGACGCAAGATTAAAAGAGGTTTATCTCAGCGACAAGGCTGTTGAGGATCAAAAAGAAAGAGATGCGGCTATAATCGACGAGTTCGTCAAGCTTTTTGGCGATAACGATTCTATAGAGCTTTTCAGCGCACCGGGCAGAACCGAGGTAGGCGGAAATCACACCGACCATAACCACGGCAAGGTGCTTGCCGCAAGCGTTGATCTCGATACGGTTGCCGCAGCGGCAAAGAGAGACGACGGAATTATCGTTGAAAAGTCGTTCAAGTTTGACGCTCTTGAGGTTGATATAACCGACCTTGAGGTACATACGGAGGAATTCGGAAAATCCTCGGGCCTCATCAGAGGAATGTGTGCCGGCTTCAAGGAGCACGGATATAACATCGGCGGCTTTAATGCCGCAAGCATGAGCCGTGTGCTCTCGGGTTCGGGACTTTCTTCATCGGCGGCTTACGAGGTGCTTATCGGAACGATACTCAACCATCTTTATAACGACGGCAAGGTTTCTCCCGTTGAGGTTGCAAAAATTGCCCAGTATGCCGAGAATAAATATTTCGGCAAGCCGTGCGGACTTCTTGATCAGACTGCAAGCTCCGTCGGCAGCTTTATCACGATTGATTTCAAAGACCCGGCTCAGCCGATTATCAATAAGGTCGATTTTGATTTTGCTTCCTGCGGACATGCACTTTGCATTATCGACACCGGCGGAAATCATGCTGACCTCACAGATGATTATGCGGCGGTAAGAGGCGAGATGGAAAAGGCGGCGGCAGTGTTCGGCAAGAGTGTTCTTCGTGAGGTTGACGAGGACGAGTTCATGAGAAATATTTCGCTTGTCCGTGAAAAGGTCAATGACCGTGCAGTGCTCCGTGCTATGCATTTCTACGGCGAAAACAGACGTGCCGAAGCCGAGGTAAAGGCTCTTGAGGACGGAGATTTTGAGAAGTTCAAGGAGCTTGTAACCGAGAGCGGCCGCTCGTCATATATGTACAATCAGAATGTGTTTACGTCAAAGGACGTTGAGCATCAGAGTGTTTCCGTTGCACTTGCAATGTGCGAATATTTGCTCAAGGGTAAAGGCGCATGGCGAGTTCACGGCGGCGGATTTGCCGGAACGATTCAGGCTTTTGTTCCGCATGATATGCTCGATGAATTCTGCGAGAAGATGGAATCCGTTTTCTCAAAGGGTTCGTGCTATGTTCTTTCCGTAAGACCATTCGGCGGAATAAAACTGTTTTAAGTAATTTCCAAGGCGTGTAAACTCAGGTTTACACGCTTTTTTGAAAAAGACAACCCAAGTTGATAGACATAACATGAAAAAATTGGTATAATGCTTGATGTAACAGACATTGTCTACTAAGAAGTTGAAAGGGGCAAAATGATGAATATATCGGATAAGATTCAAATACTGCGCCATGATAAGGAATGGTCGCAGGATGAGCTGGCGGAGAAGCTTAATGTTTCCCGTCAGTCGGTTTCAAAATGGGAGTCGGGCAAGGCATTGCCGGATTCTGAAAAAGTTCTTGCAATGGCAAAGCTCTTTGATGTTTCAACCGATTTTCTTTTGAAGGATGAACAGGAGCCTGTTTTTGTCGATGATGAGCAGGAGAAGCAGCCGGAAAGTCAAGCAGCCGATGCGCCGACGGAGAACACCGAAAAGAAAAAGCATAAGCTTTCGGGCAAAAAGATTGTTGCAATCGTTGTTGCCGCATGTATTGTCATTGCGGCGATAACTCCGCTTTTCTTTGGCGGATATTCGGCTTTTCTCTCTAAGATAAGCGAAGACCCGGTTCAGTATCCGTATGTGCTCGTGCACGGCCTCGGCGGCTGGGGTCCCGAATCTCAGATTGACCAAACCTCACCCTATTGGGGCAGCTCTACCGGTAATCTTGCCGAGTACCTTAATTCAGAGGGCTACAGCGTAAGCGTTGCTTCGGTCGGTCCTTTTTCAAGCACATGGGACAGAACCTGTGAGCTTTATGCCGAGCTGACGGGCACAAAGGTTGACTACGGTGAGGCTCACAGCAAGGAGCACGGCCACGAGAGATACGGCAGGGAATACACTGCCGAGAATGCCCTTGTGCAGAACTGGGGCGGCAAGACAAAGAGAGGTCAGCGCATTAAGATTAACGTTATCGGCCACAGCTTCGGCGGCGAGACGGTAAGACTTCTTGCTTCACTCATGGCATACGGTGACGAGGCGGAAAAGGCGGCGACGGGTGATGAGACATCAGGTCTTTTCACAGGCGGTAAAGCGGACTGGATAAACAGTGTTACAACGCTTTGTTCTCCTCATAACGGCTCAACACTTTTCTATGTTGTAGATCAGGGCAAGCTTGTCAACACTGTTCTCGGCCTTGTTTACGCCGCAAGCGGAGTTGCAAGGTCGGCACAGATCGGCGATTTCTATGATTTTCGTCTTGAGCAGTTCGGCATGAGCGGAGCTTCGACGGAGAGTCAAGCCGAGTCGATTATCAACACCGTTTTCAGCGAGGGAACGGACAATGCGGCATATGACCTTTCGCCTGACGGAGCACAGGAATTGAACAAGAAAATCAAGCTTGTTGACAACATATATTATTTCTCATATTCATATCTCACAACAGAAACGAGCGCTTTAACCGGAAAGCAGATTCCGAAAAGTTCAACGCTTCCTGTTCTGATTATTCCGGCAACGCTCATGGGAAGATATTCGACAAACACCAAAACGGATTTCAAGATTGATGAAACATGGCTTCCGAACGACGGGCTTGTCAATGTTGTTTCGGCAAGATATCCGATCGGCGACGAATATCAGGAATATGACGCAGAGAATATCGTAAAAGGCAAGTGGAACGTTATGCCGACCCTGCCCGGCGACCACGGAACGGTTATCGGTATGAATGTCGGTGCAGAGGAGACTCACAACTTCTACGACACACTTTTTAAGATGATCGACTCTCAACCGAGAGATAAGAAATATTATATTTTTTAATGAGGCGAACAAATGAAAATTCTTTTTAAAAACGCAGATATACTTGTAAGAGATGAAAAATTCAACGTGCTTTCAAACGCTTTCCTCACCGTTGACGGCGATAAGATAAGCTACATCGGCACAGAAAAGCCGACAGGCGAATTCGATGAAATAAAGGACATGAGCGGTAAATTGCTCATGCCAGGACTCATCAACTGTCACAACCATTGTCCGATGGTTCTTCTTCGCGGAATTGGCAGTGATCTGCCGCTTCAGCAGTGGCTGTTTGATACGATATTTCCGATTGAGGACAGACTCACGGACGATGAAATCAAAGCAGGAAGCTACCTTGCGCTTTTGGAGATGATTGCCGGAGGAACGGTCAGCTTTTCGGATATGTACGGACCGCAAATGAATGTTGAGGCTGTCGGAGAGTCGGGTATGAAGGCAAACGTCACCCGTCCCATCCTGTCTGCCGAACCGAATGAAACGCCCGAGCAATCATACAGAATGAGAGAAGCGATCGAGTATTACGAAAAATACAATAACACATTTAACGGAAGAGTTTTGATTGATTATTGTATTCATGCCGAATATACCTGTGACGAGAGAACGGCAAGGGTCTTGATAGACGAGATGAATGCACACAACGGCAACCTGCATATTCACCTTTCGGAGACAAAAAAGGAGCATGATGAGTGTATTGGGAGATATGGCAAAACGCCTGCCGAGTGGTTTGACAGTCTCGGTGCATTTGAGTCCTCCGCTTTTGCCGCTCACTGTGTATGGCTGACGGAAAGCGACATGGAGCTGTTCCGCCGCAAGGGAGTGAGCGTTGTTCATAACCCGACCAGCAATATGAAGCTTGCAAGCGGCTTTGCCCCTGTTCCCAAGATGATTGATATGGGTATAAATGTTGCACTCGGTACTGACGGCCCTTCAAGCAACAACAATCTTGATATGTTCGAGGAAATGCACATCGCTTCGATAATTCATAACGGCTACACGCTTGACGCAACGGTCATGAACGCAGATACCGTTCTCAAAATGGCAACAGTCAACGGTGCAAAGGTTCAGCGCAGAGAGAACTGCGGCGAGCTGAAGGTCGGCAATAAGGCAGATATTATTGCCGTTTCGCTTGACGCACCGCATATGGTGCCTGCACTCGACAAAAAGGCATTGCTGACATATTCCGCACAGAGCAGCGATGTTTCAATGACAATGGTTGACGGCAAGATTCTTTATGAAAACGGCGAGTATAAAACACTCGATAAGGAAAAGATTTATTTTGAGTTTAACAAGGCTGTTGAGAAGCTTTATAAATAAGAGGTAGCACAATGGAAAGAATGGACAAAGGCTTGGCTTTTATGCTGAGATATGAAAATGTTGCATGGTACGAGAACGGCGAGGTGAGGATTCTTGACCGCCGAATTTACCCGAGAAAGGTAGAGTTCGTGACCTGCAGGAATCATCACGAGGTCACTCAGGCGATTAAGGACATGGTGACACAGAGTGCAGGACCGTACACTGCGGCGGCAATGGGTATGGCACTTGCCGCTTACGAATGTAAGGACAAGTCAGAAGCGGAGCAGATCGGCTACCTCACCGAGGCGGCATATACGATTTCGCACGCACGCCCGACCACCGTTCAGCGTATGACGCTCATCACGGGCGGCTGCCTTGATGCGGCAAAGAAAGCGATTGCGGCAGGGGAGGACGTCAGCGAAAAAATCGTTGAGCACACTATTGAAGCGAACAATCTCCGCTACAAAAAAATCAATCTCATTGCCGAACATCTTGTTGACATGTTTCCTCAGAACGGAACGGTTATGACCCAGTGCTTCGGCGAAACGATAGTCGGAATGATGCTCAAGGCAGCAAGAGAGAGGGGCAACAACGTCAGAATTTTCTGCCCCGAGACAAGGCCGTATTTCCAGGGCGCAAGGCTGACGGCGACGGTTTGCCATGAGATGGGCTTTGACACGACCGTTATCACGGACAATATGCCGGCGTTTGTAATGAAAAAAGAAAATGTTGATGTCTTCACATCGGCGGCCGACGTTATCTGCATGGACGGCCACGTTGTCAACAAGGTCGGTACGTATCAGATCGCTATTGCGGCGAAGTACACGGGAATTCCGTATTTCGTAACGGGTGCGCCGGACAGAGGACACACGACGATCGACACGGTTAAAATTGAGATGCGTGACCCCGATTTCGTGCTTCAGGCTATGGGAGTAAAGACCGCCGCAGACGGACTCAAGGGTTATTATCCGGCGTTTGACATAACACCGCCCGAGCTTGTCAGCGGAGTTGTCACCGACACGGGAATTTACACACCCTATGACCTCGAAAGCTATTTCAAAAAGGGCACCATGGGCGAGTTTGAGATGATATTGTAATAGGATAATCGACTTTTCCATAAAAATAAAATTAAACCTTCCGACTTCGGCACAAACCGCCGAAGTCACCTCCCCTGCATGGGAGGCAAGATGCTTTTCTGCGCCGGAAGCAATATTCATCAGACTCTCAAGGTGCGATGTGGGCATCGCACCCTACGATGATGTGCAAAAACCGAACAATTCGTAGGGGTCGATGACCACATCGACCCAAGGTCAGCAGAAACCAATCTCGGATATTCTTCAATGTGGGCGGAATTAACCGGTTTGATGAACCGAATTCATATATGATGCAATCAGAAACCCGACATCGGTATATGCTTTGAAAATAGGAGGATACGGGATGAAAAGATTTTTTATAATTCTCGGAATAATTGTTTTGTTGTTTTCCGGGTGCGCAAAAGATGTTACAAACACATCATCGCAAAATAATGACTATCCAATTAAAGAAAGTATTACCGTAAAAAAACATCATATTTCAAGATTGCTAAACGGAAATGCCTATTGGTATTCAAATACAAATGCCGAAAAAATATTGAACATTATCAATAGGAGAGATCGAGAAGAATTGAGAAATTTGATTTCAAAATCTTCCCAGTCGGAAAGTGATATTGAAAAGCAGATGGATATTTTGTTTGAATATATCGACGGAGACTTTATTGATTATGAAGAAGGCTTACCGGGTGAAGATAATTATGTTTCTTACGGTGAAACTCTTCGGCAATCCTTTTCTGTAGTTGTCTTGGCTAAGACGGATAAATCAGAGTATTATGTTGCTATCAATTTCTTTTTAAAGGATGAGGATAAAAAGGATAATGTTGGAATTGAATACATTATTGTAACAAAGAAAGAGATTATGGATTATTATTATGATAATTTCGATTCTCAAAGTCAACCTAAATATCCCGATAAAGGCGGAATCTGGTGTATGGGAAAAGACGGAGCGATTGTATAAATACTTTTGATTTCCGAAATGTTAATAAGTTGTAGAATATAAGCGGCACAATTCGTAGGGGTCGATGCCCACATCGACCCAAGGCTGATTAGATTCTTTCTCGAAAGCAAATTTATCTGACTTAACCGGTCAACACAAGTAAAAGGGGCAATAAAAATGAAAAAATTAAACATGATTATATCCCTTCTTTTAACAATATTTTTCCTGACGTCGTGTGTGCAGAATGTTGATGATAAAACGACAACGGAGTCCACAACAACCGACATAACCGAACAAAAAATTCAAATTGACAGCAAGAAAATCTCCGATAATTTCACTTGGGATGATTATTTGAAGCACGCTCAAAGCGAAGGAGCGGTAATCGTCGATTTAGAAAACTATTTCAATGCCTATTTCTTTGTAATTGATAAATTTAAGCTGGAATCGGCGGAAAGCGGAGACTTCAAATACGACGTGTATGAGAACAACACGGCGGTTATTTCAGAATATACAGGCAATGAAAAGGACATTGTTTTTCCCGACACGATAGACGGTTATCCTGTTGTCGGAATAGGTAAAATTGATTTTCGCAGCCGCTTTAAATCTAAGAAGATTACTGTAAAAACAGGTTCAAATACTTTGTTTATCAGCGGTAGTTCTTTTGACTATTGCTATGGCATAAAAAAGGTCGTTTTGAACGAGGGCTTGACGGTTATTTTTCGCGGTGCGTTCGGTTTTTCGGAGAGCCTGACGGAAATAAATTTTCCTTCGACGCTGGAAGAAGTCGGCGACAGTGCATTTTATGACTGCAAAAAACTCAAGACTCTTGATCTTTCAAAGACGAAGCTGAGAAAAATCTCGGCAGGCTGCTTTGCCGAGTGTGCCGATGCGGAAAAAGTAATGCTCCCCGAAACCGTTTGCAGAATTGAAAAAGAGGCTTTCTTTCGTGATAAAAATTTGGCGAATATCAATATTCCGAGAGCGCTGACAGAGATGGACGCAACGGCATTGAGCGGAACAAAAATCAATGTTGCCGATTTTAAAAGCGCAGGAATAAATTTCGGCGACGGTATGATTTGGATGAACGATAAGGATATTGCATTGGATAGGGAGGAGTAATAAAATGAAAAGAATTATTGTATTTCTGTCCATGCTTTTAACAATGATTTTTCTCACTTCATGTGCGCAGAATGTTGATGATAAAACGACAACGGGATCTTCAACAACCGACATCGCAACGGTGAATTTTCAAAAGGAAAACGTAAAA
Source organism: Ruminococcus sp. CAG:563 (assembly GCA_000434915.1). GTDB lineage: Bacteria > Bacillota > Clostridia > Oscillospirales > Acutalibacteraceae > CAG-488. The sequence goes on along the minus strand of FR882043.1, from coordinate 53,113 downwards.
ATTTCCGATAAATTTACATGGGACGATTATCTGTTCATCGCCGAAAAGTACAGTCACCCGGATATAACGCTTTGCGATTATTTTTCGACCTATTATTTCGGCACGGAGGATAATCAAAATTTCCTTGTATCCGAAGGGGAGAACGGCGACTTTAAATACCGGCTCTTTGAAAACAAAAAGGTTTTCATAACCGAGTACAACGGCGACACTTCTACGGTAACGATTCCGAGCGTTATTGACGGTCATGAGGTCATCGGCGTAACCTGCCGATTCGATAAAAGTGAGTTCCTGCCGAATATTAGCTTAAAGGAAGTTACGGTTGATGATGGTATACAGTATATCGGCGAAGCGTGTTTCGAGAATTGCATGATGCTTGAAAAGGTCAGCCTTCCACAGTCGCTTTTGTGCATTGACAACGGCGCGTTCCACGGCTGCAAAGCGTTATCGGAAATAGCACTTCCTCAAAGGCTTAACTGCATTGATGACAGTGCATTCTTTGAGTGCGGCGAATTAAAACAAATTACGATTCCCGACAGCGTCGAATATCTAGGCAGCTATGCTTTTTTTAGCTGTTCGGAGCTTGAATGCGTTAAATTATCGGCAAATGTTAATCAACTGCATGGCTCAACATTTTATAATTGCAGCATGCTTTCCTCATTTGAGGCGCAAAATTTAAAGCAGGCTTTTAAAGCCGATTTTCACAACACAAAAATTGATATTGACAGTCTTATAGAGAACGGCGTTGAGATTAAATAAACGGCGGTGAAAAAATGTTACCGAAAATTAGAATAATGTTCGTCTGCCACGGCAATATCTGCCGCAGTCCGATGGCGGAATTTATAATGAAAGACCTTGTGAAAAAGCAGGGGATTGAGTATAAATTTGAGATTGCTTCATCCGCAACAAGCACGGAGGAGATTTGGAACGGAATCGGCAATCCGGTTTATCCGCCGGCGAGAGCCGAGCTTGCAAAGCATGGACTTAAATGTGACGGCAAGAGGGCGATTCAGCTTCAGAAAAACGACTACGGCAAGTATGATTTGTTTGTCGGTATGGACAGTGCAAACATAAGAAATATGCTTTATATCTTTGGCACTGACCCCGACCGAAAGATACATAAGCTCATGGATTATACCTCCCGTGGAGGAGATGTTGCCGACCCGTGGTATTCGAGAAATTTTGAAGTGACATATAAAGATGTCCTTGACGGCTGCACTGCGTTGCTTGATGAGCTGATTGATAAAAATGAATAAAACAAAACCGTGTTTTGCAACTGTGCAAGACACGGCTTTTAAATTCGCTCACCCTCTCAGGGTTCGAATCCCTCAAAAATTCATAAAAAAATAAAAAGAGAAGCAATACCGAAGTATCACTTCTCTTTTGGCGCGCTGCAAGGGATTCGAACCCCTGACCTTTTGGTTCGTAGCCAAACACTCTATCCAGCTGAGCTAGCAGCGCATTTCTTAACGCTCATATATTATAGCACAGAGTTTCAAAAAATCAAGTGTTTTTTTGAAAAAGTCTTATTTTTTTATGAATATTTGTTGTTTGTTCGCTATTGGGATTTTTATACGGCTTCATAAAGAACTAAAATGCGATTGACACGTAAAATTATTTAGTATATGATTATATTATAAATTATTCGAGGTGAGAAAATGGACGGATTTGCAAAAAAATATGCGATTAAATCCGACGGTTCGGCTTGTGCCGAAAACGTTATAATTGACAGCGATTTGCGGATAACGGTTATCACTCCCGAGCTTATAAGAATCGAAAAGGGCAGCTTCTGCGACCTGCCGACGCAAACCGTTCTTTTCAGAAATCTCGGCAAGGTTGATTTTTCTTTTAAAAATACCTCAAACAGGATAGCTGTCAAGACGGATAAATGCGAGTTTTGCGTTTCGGAATGCGGCGAATTGCAGAGCGTCAGGCTCAGCGACGGACGTCTTGTTACCGACTTCAAAAACGGGAATCTGAAAGGTACTCGCCGCACTCTTGATGTGACGTTCGGCAGGGTGAAGCTTGCCGACGGAATTGTCTCCCGTAACGGTGTTGCACTGACCGATGATTCGGCTTCGCTGACATTGCTTCCCGACGGGACGGTTTCGCCTCGTTCGCAGGTAGGGCAGGACACCTATGTGTACGCTTACGGCTGTAATTATCTTTCGGCTTTGAGGGATTTTTACCGTATTACGGGCGAAACGCCGCTGATTCCTCGTTTCTGTCTCGGCAACTGGTGGAGCAGATTTTGGCGTTATACTCAGGATGAATATCTTGATTTGATGAATAAATTTGAGGAAAAGGATATTCCGCTGACAGTGGCTTGTATTGACATGGACTGGCACTGGGTTGACGTTGAAAAGCGTTTCGGAGAAAAGGTTAAGGATTATCCGAAACCGAAAAATCCTATTGCAAATTTAACCGGCTGCTTTTGGAATCCCGGTTGGACAGGCTACAGCTGGAATACGGAACTTTTCCCGAATCATATCGCTTTTCTCAAAACGCTTCATGAAAAGGGACTCAGAACAAATCTCAATGTTCATCCGGCGCAGGGTGTGCGATTTTTTGAGGATATGTACCCCGATTTTGCAAGGCATATGGGCATTAACGAGACAAGCAAAGAGCCGATTCGCTTTGATTTTACCGATAAAAACTTTGTCGAGGGATATTTTAAGTATATTAACAGACCTATGGAAAATGAGGGAGTTGACTTCTGGTGGATAGACTGGCAGCAGGGCAGCAAGTCAAAAATTGACGGGCTTGACCCTCTTTGGCTTCTTAACCATTATTATTGTCTTGACAGGCAGTCCAAGGGGCTTCGTCCGCTGACGCTTTCACGTTTCGCAGGCTTCGGCTCTCATCGCTATCCGCTCGGATTTTCGGGCGATACGGCTATACAGTGGTCGGTGCTTGATTTTCAGCCGTATTTCACGGCGACTGCGGCGAATGCCGGCTACAGCTGGTGGAGCCACGATATCGGCGGTCACAATTTCGGAAAGCTCAGTGATGAGCTTTATATCAGGTGGGTTCAGTTCGGTGTATTCAGCCCGATAATGCGCTTCCATTCGGCCAATGTCGCTCGCAAGAGCAAGGAACCGTGGAAATTCGGCAGCGAAGCGGAAAAAATCACAAAGAAATTTCTGCGATTCAGGCATCGCATGATCCCGTATACATATACAATGAACAGACTGACGGAGAAAGAGGGCAGACCGCTGCTAATGCCGATGTATTATGCCTATCCGAACGAGGAGGGGGCGTACAAGGTCGGCAACGAATACTTTTTCGGAACTCAGCTGATTGTTGCGCCGATAACGCACAAGGCAGATAAAAGGATGCACACGGCAGCCGTTGATATTTGGCTGCCGGAGGGGAGATATACCGATATCTTCACCGGTGAGGTTTACTGCGGCGGTGAAACAGTTATTCGCCGTGATATTGCGTCAATTCCCGTGCTTGCACCGGCCGGTGCAATTATTCCTCTTGACGGCAGAAAGACGGGCAACGATTGCGGCAATCCCGAGTCACTTGAAATTCTTATTTACAGGGGAAACGGCTCGTTCAAGCTCTATGAGGATGACGGAGAGAGCCTCGCTTACAGAGACGGACACTATGCCGAAACCGAATTCAAGCTTGAAGAAACCGGCTCAACTTTAAAATTCACCGTCAGTCCTGCCGAGGGAGACTTGACATTGATCCCGAGCAGCAGAAAATATGTTTTCAACTTCCGTGATGTTGCTTCGGCAGATAAAATATCTGTTGCTGCCAACGGGGAGACGGTTAATTTTACGGCTGAAAAAGAAGAAAACGGACTTTCCGTGACGGTTGACGGTGTTGGTACGAATAAGAGCGTAATCGTAACCGTTCATGTAATTAAGTAATAATTTATGTCTTTAAAAAAATATATATAACCAATGAAAAAGTGAGTTGTCAAATCAATGACGACTCACTTTTTTACCTTGATGTTTATTAACCGATAAAGCTATCAGCAGGAAAATGAGAATTCCCGTCAAGCTGCCGCAGGAATCAACGAAAACATCAAAAATTCGGCAGGCTCTCTCGGGTACAAAATATTGGTGGATTTCATCGCTTATTGCGTAAAGTACGCAAGGGATCAGCGGAATGTAAAATTTGTTCTTATTGAATGTAAAATAAACCGCTCCGCTCATGCAGAATCCGAGAGCGGCATATTCCGTGAAATGAGCAATCTTTCTCAGCACATTGTGTGAAACGATGTTGCCGAGATACTCAATGATAAGCATGAGTAAATTCTCGCTTACTTCCTTGGAGTCATCTCCGTTTTCGCTTGAAAACCAAAAGATAATGCCCATAACTGCGGCGGTCAGAATCCAAAATATAACCGCACCGGCTTTTTTTGACGAGTTCATCAGCTGTGACCTCCGGATATCAGGCACACGCTTTCAAATGCGGGGGAGAAGTAAAGTCCGTCAACGCCCTTGTTGACGACTGCGTATGACGAACCGCCGAGCATTGGTAAGAATACCGCTTTGTCAAGAATATATTTTTCTGCACTTATGCATCCGCTGAGCTTAGCTGCACCGGAATAGGCCGAAATAACAGAATTGACAATCGAATCGTAGTTCTTGTCGGCAAAGCCGAAGAAATTAGACGAGCTGTCGGACGTAAATTTCTTCAATGTATCGGTAACGGTTGAGGAATCGGTAGAGATTTTGTGGTAAAGAACCTGGTAGCTTGTGTTATAAATCATTGTACTGATCTGATCTGCCGTTTTTACCTCAACCTTGGCGAGAATCGAGGTTGAAAAAACTCTCTGCCAGTTCTGAACGGTCTGCTGCATGAGATGTGCGTTTTCCTCGGTACAGGTGACTATAACCTCGGCGGTTGAAATGTCGAGCTTTTTAAGACCCTTCTTCCAAAGCGTGAGAGCCTGCTGTTCGTTGTAGGCTATGCCGCTTACGTTTCCGGCGGCTTCACGGTATGAATTCTCGCCGTAACGAACACAGTCCGGGACAATTCCCTTGGTGAAGGAGTTATCATAATTCGCTGTCAGCTCGGCTGTCTTGGTAACCATTGCAAGCGCACGGCGCATATCCTCATTTGAGAGGACGGAATCGGTGCAGTTGAAGCAAAGGCCGTAAACTGTGTTTTGAATTGAATAATTAGAAATTTTGTCGCTGTCGCTCAATTCGTTTTTAGCCGCTTCGGAGATAAAAGCACAGTCGTATGTACGCTGCCTTATTTTTTTGACAACCGAGGATTCCTCGGTATTGACATAGAAATAAAGCTCGTCGGGATTGACCTTGACGCTGCCCTTGTACTCGTCGTTTTTGTACATGGAAAGGGTGTTGTCCTCCGCCCATCTTGAAAGATAAAACGGGCCGTTGCAGAAAGTATATTTAAGGTCAAGACAGTATTTTGCATGGGTTGCTTTAAAGAAATCCTCATGGCAGGGCATTGCAACGGGGAGGGTGAGAATCCTGAGAAAATCAGGGTCGGCACGATCGAGAGTGATAACAAGAGTCAAATCGTCCTTTGCCGTTATTCCGAGGGCAGATGTCGGCTGCTTGCCGCTGTTGACGGCGGAAGCGTTCTTGATGCTGAAAAGCTTCTCGGCGTCGCCCGCCTGCGTCGCAGGGTCAAGTGCACGGCTTATGCCGTAAACAAAGTCGGCGGCGATAACTTGTGTACGGTATGTGTCCTTGTATCCCTCGGGAAGCACATCCTCAAAGGAATTGAGAAGCTTCCAATGGGTGTCTTTTCTGAGATTGAACGTATAGGTCAAGCCGTCCTTGGAAATCTCCCAGCTTTCGGCAACGCCGGGAATGATCTTATAATCCTTATCAAGCCTTACAAGACCCTCAAAGCAGTTTGCAATCATCAGCTTTGCTTCCTTGGAATCGGCAACCTGAGGATCAAGGCACATCGGGTCGGATTCGATGGGAAGTATCAGAACGTCGGAACTGTCGCCGCCGCAGGCACAAAGGCTTATTACGGCAACAATAGCCAGGAACAAAGATACAAGTTTTTTAAACATTATATAGACCTCCGAAAAGGAAATAAAATTTCAACTATTAATATACATTACATTATAGCAAATACATACAAAAAATACCAGCTATTTTTGAAAAGAAAATGGATTGTAAATATTTATATTTTTTGGTATAATTATATAAATCTAAACTTTATCTCGGAGTGGTAAGATGTCAGACGTTTTTATTTACATTTTTGTGATTTTGTTGATTGCCGTTATCGGCATAATGATATACACTTTATCTCAGATAAAGAAAATCAATGAAGATGACGGCACGTCGCAGATTGATAAGCAGCTCGGTGCGATACTCATGCTCATGAAGCAGAATTCGGGCAACAGTGCAGAGGAATTTGAACGCAACAGACGTGAGACGGCGAATTCTTTAAATCAGATGACGGAAAAGCTCGACACAATGACCCGTCAGAACTATGAAACGCTCATCAAGCTCAACAAGGATATGACCGATTCGCTCAACCTTATCAGAACCAACAGCATGGAGCAGAATGAAAAACAGACGAGGGTCGTTGACGCTGCCATTGCGAAGATGCAGGAGAGCAATGAAAAGAAGCTTGACCAGATGAGAGCGACGGTTGACGAAAAGCTGACCTCGACCTTGGCGACGAGACTTGATTCTTCGTTTAAGACTGTTTCGGAACAGCTTGAAAATGTTTATAAATCCCTCGGCGAGATGAAGGAGCTTTCAACGGGAGTTACCACGAACGTTACGGCTCTCAACAGGGTACTTACAAATGTAAAAACGAGAGGAACATGGGCGGAAATTCAGCTGGAGGGCATACTCGACCAGACTATCCCCAATATGTATGTCAAAAATTATTCGCCCGTGGCCAATTCGAGAGATGTTGTTGAATTTGCAGTTAAAATTCCGTCGGGCGACGATTCGTCGAAATATACTTATCTGCCGATAGATTCAAAATTTCCGATGGAGGATTATCGCAGGGTTTGCGAGGCGGCGGACAATGCTGACGCACAGGCTCTTGCTTCCGCAAGAAAGGCTCTCGAGGACAGGGTACTTCATGAGGCAAAAACGATCACAAAATATATCCATGTTCCCGATACAACTCCGTTTGCGATTCTCTACCTTGCGACGGAGGGCTTATATGCCGAGATTACCTCATCAAATTCGGGTATAATCGACAAAATTCAGCGTGAAAACATCATGATTGCAGGTCCGACAACGATAATCGCTCTGCTCAATTCGCTTTCGATGGGCTTCAAGGCCGTTGCGATAAACGAGAAGGCGAACGAGGTAAGAAAGCTTCTGTCGGCTGCCAAGGCTCAGTATGACAAATTCGGTGTTGTCCTTGACAAGGCCAAGAAGAAGATTGACGAAGCCGGAAAGTCGCTTGCCGATGCACAGGACAGAAACAGGATCATTCAGAAAAAGCTCAAGAGTGTTGAAGAAATAGAGTCGGCTCAGGCTGATGCATTATTGGAAATAAACGAAACTGTGATAAACGATGAGGAGTGAATTGAATGTTGAAACACAAGGATTTGATTTCACAAATGACGCTTGAAGAAAAAGCGTCGCTTTGCTCGGGCAAGGATTTCTGGCATCTCAAAAGCATTGAGAGACTCGGACTTCCCGAAATCATGGTCTGCGACGGGCCTCACGGTCTAAGAAAGCAGAACGCAGAGAACAAGAAGGTCGGAATCGGCAACAGCTACCCGGCGACTTGCTTCCCGACTGCGGTTACTACTGCCTGCTCGTGGGACAGAGATCTTATTTACAAGATGGGTCAGGCTCTTGCGGAGGAGTGTTTACAGCACGGTGTAAGCGTTTTGCTCGGACCCGGTGTAAACATGAAGCGCTCACCGCTCTGCGGCAGAAACTTTGAATATTTCTCGGAGGATCCCGAGCTTGCAGGTGAGATGGGTGCGGCATTTATTGCCGGCGTTCAGTCCAAGGGCATAGGCACCTCGCTCAAGCATTTTGCAGGCAACAGCCAGGAAATGAAGCGAATGACCTCAAACAGCATTATTGACGAGCGTGCTCTCAGAGAGATTTATCTCAGAGCCTTTGAAAAAGCTGTCAAGAAGAGTCAACCGTGGACGGTTATGAACGCATATAATCTTCTCAACGGTACATACTGCTCGGAGAATGAGTGGCTTCAGAACAAGGTTCTTCGTGAGGAATGGGGATTCGAGGGCGCAGTTGTCAGCGACTGGGGCGCAGTCAATGACCGTGTTGCCGGACTCAACGCAGGAAACGACCTTGAAATGCCGTCGTCCGGCGGAGTTAATGACGCTAAAATCGTTGAAGCCGTTAAGTGCGGCGTTATCGACGAAGCGACGCTTGACGAGAGAGTAGACAAGCTTGTTGACATCATTCTCAAGGGCACGGCTAATAAAAAGCCGGGTTATAAATTCGACGTTAAGGCTCATAATTTGCTCTCAAGGCAGATTGCCGAGCAGTCAATGGTTCTTCTCAAAAATGAGGACAATATTCTTCCGCTCAAGCGTGTTGAGGGCGAGTACGTTGCCGTTATCGGTGCATTTGCCGATAACCCGAGATATCAGGGCGCAGGCAGCTCGATAATCAATCCGACAATGATAGACAGCGGCAGAAGAGCATTCAACAATTCACCTATCAGTGTGAAGTTTGCCGACGGCTATGACAGAGCCGGCAAGAGAAAGAACGAGGATGCCTACATAACCGAGGCTTGCAACCTTGCAAAGAACGCTTCAAAGGCGGTTGTTTTTATAGGTCTTACGGACGATTACGAGTCCGAGGGATTCGACAGGAGCACAATGAAGCTTCCGGACGGCCACAACAGACTTGTTGAGGCGGTCAGCCGTGTGAATGACAATGTTATTGTGGTTCTTGAGGGCGGTTCACCGGTTGAAATGCCGTGGGCGGATGATGTTAAAGCGATTCTCAATGCATATCTCGGCGGACAGTCGGTTGCTCCGGCAATCGTTGATGTGCTCACTGGCAAGGCGAATCCGTGCGGCAAGCTTGCCGAAACATATCCGATTTGCCTCAAGGATACTCCGACATCATTCAGATACCCAGATACAAAAGAGGACGTTCAGTACCGTGAAAGCATTTTCATCGGCTACAGATATTACGATAAGGTCGAAAGAAACGTTCGCTTCCCGTTCGGATTCGGTCTTTCCTACACAAGCTTTGAATATTCGCATATAAAGCTCAGAAAGAAGAATCTTACAAAGGGCGAGGGAGCAAAGGTTACTTTCACAATAAAGAACACAGGCGATGTTGCAGGCAGCGAAATTGCACAGGTTTATGTCGCTAAGCCGGAAAGCAAGGTATTTAGGGCACCGAAGGAGCTTAAAGGCTTCGTAAAGGTTCAGCTTCAACCCGGCGAAGAGAAAAAGGTTACGGTTGAGCTTGACGACAGGGCATTTGCTTTCTGGAACACAGCAACCGAGGATTGGTGCGTTGAGAGCGGCGAATATAAGATTTTCGTCGGCGCATCGTCGAGAGATATAAGACTTGAAGCCGTTGCAAATATGAAGTCGGAGGATGACGCAACCATTGTGGATTTGAGAGAATCGGCAGGCGTTTACTTCGACGGCGACCCGGCAAGAGCAAGAGAGGACGACTTCAAGACAATTTACGGCGGTGAATTTAAGCTTGCTCCGGAAATTACAAATGACAGCCTGAACAACTCGATCGAAAGAAGCAAGGATAAAGGTCTTGCAAAGTTTATTTACAATACCGTTGACCTTGCCATGAAGCCGAAGGGCGGAGTCGGCAGTTCGATGATTACGAACACAATTATGCAAACTCCGATAAGAAACTATGTTTCAATGAGCAACGGCCTGTTCACCGAGGACATGGCGGACGGACTTCTCAAGCTGTTTGAGGGTAAGGACGTTGCAAAGGGTGTCGGCAAAATCGCCAAAGGCGTGCCGAACGCACTTGTTAATCTTAAGTCTTTGTTAAAATCCATATAATAAAAGCAATTCTAAAATTGCAAAAAACATGAAGGGGGATTATTTGGAAAATGAATAAGACAAAGAAAGTAAGCAGAAAGATTATTGCGCTTGTGCTTTCAATCGTGATGATTCTTTCAATCGTTCCTATGAGTGCATCGGCTGCCGAGGCAATCAAAAAGGGACTGACAACTGACAAGGAAGTTAATTTTGCGGTTATGTCGGATATGCACTATTACCCGGCATCGCTGGCAGGCAACTACAACGAGGCTTTCATGAAGAGCGTCAAGACCGCTCTTGCAAGGGAGCCGTATCAGTCGGTCGGTATTCTCGAATCTGCTCTTGCAGGCATTGCCGAGCATGCAAAAGAGAACGGCATGAAATACCTTGTCCTTTCGGGCGACCTCACCTCCAACGGTGAGTATGAGGCTCACAGACAGCTTGCCGCAAGGCTTGAAAAGTTCGAGAAGGATACAGGCATTCAGGTTATCGCAATAAACGGTAACCATGACATCAACAAGGCAAACGGAACTACATACGAAAACGGCAAGGCTGAACCGACAAAGCGCACAACGCCCGAGGATTTCCTTGAAATATACAAGAATCTCGGCTATGACCTTGCTTATCACAGATACACTCCGTCAAAGGGCAAGGCAAATATGCTTTCATATTCCGTTCGTGCCGACGGCTACAGATTCATCGTTATGGATACGGGCAAATACAGCTCCGACGTAACGGAAAAGGGCAAGGACCTTGCTGAAACGGCAGGCTGCCTTACAACAGAGGCCACAAACTGGGTTCTCAATGAAATTGCCGACGCAAAGGCGAACGGCGAGACGGTTATCGGTGTCAGTCACCATAACTTTGTTCCGCATTTCACAGGCGAATATACAATTATCAGAGGCTTCGTTATCGACGGCTGGGAGGAGCTTACGGACAAGCTCGTTGATGCAGGTATGCACTTCTCGTTTACGGGTCATATTCATGACAGCGACATCGCTCGGACTGTTACGGACGACGGTGAAACATTGACAGAAATTTGCACGGATTCACTGACCGCCTTCCCGAACTATTTCCGTGAGGTAAGTGCAACGACCGATGTTAACGGAAAGACGACAATGAAGGTTGAGAGCAAGGATGTTGACTGCGTTCTTCCTGTTACGGTTAACGGCGAGACATATGCAACGCCTTACAGAATCAAGTCGCTCGGCGATTCGTTCTTCGGCGAGGGTGGACTTTCCGCCACGGCTCTCAATATGCTTTCGGGCTTGCTTGAGGAATATTCGGAGAAAATCGCAAAGGACGGCATGCTCAATACACTCAAGGGTATGGGTCTTGATATTGAGGGCATGATAAGCGGCTTTTTCGGTGACGGCCTCAAAATCGGCGATACCGAGCTTTTCACAACCAAGAACCTCATGGGCTTTATCGAGGATCTTCTCAACCAGATTTATGAGAACTATCTGACCGACCCGAACGCAACGGCCGAGTATCTTGTCAATTCAATCAATAAACTGCTCAACGTTCAGGTTTCGGAGCTTCCGAACACAAGATTTATTGACGAATACGGTTTCGGCGACAGAACAAAGCCGGGCACATTTGAGGATCTCCTTGAATGTATAATTGTTTACAAATATGAGGGTAAACTCCACATGAAGGACGATCCTTTCATGATGGATGCCATCGATCAGCTCAATAACGGCGATACGGTATTTGATATTTTTGATGCACTCATTGATATCGTTGCGAACGATCTTCTTCAGGACAAGATTCTCAAGGATCTTGATCTCAATCTCGGTGCATTCTTCCCTGAGGGAACGACGCTTGAGTGTGTCGGCAAAATTCTCACGGTTACAATGATGGTTCTTTTCCTCGGCGACACAAGCTATCTCAATGTTTCAAATAAGATTCTTGAGGCTGCCAACAAACTTGGCGTTGTTGACTTTAAGTCGCTTTGGGGAATTGCCGAATACTACATGGGCGAATATCTCACCGATACTCAGCTTGAGGGCATCGGTCAGACGCTTGCAAACATTGCATGCGAATTCGCATATGACGACAACTATATCGAGGACGTTAACACGACTATCGTTTACGACGGCAAGGTTACTCCGGCCGCAACAAGAGAGAACTACAGACTGCCGACGATTGTTTCGACAACTCTCGGCGCTGACCAAAGCTCAAGAAACGTAAGCTGGTACACAAAGACGAGCGTTAAGGGCACGGATATCGAGATTATTCCGTATTCGGAGAACCCTGTATTCATAGGCAAGTCAATGGTTCCCTACGGCGTTAAGGTTAACGTTAAAACAGAGAGAACGGAAAGACAGTTCCCGGGAGTTGATCTCGGCGTTATCGGAATCATGAACTACAAGTTCCCGATGAACAGACACATTGTTGAGGTTTCCGGACTTGAAGCAGGCAAGGAATATTACTACCGTGTCGGCGATGCTTCAAGAAATTGGTGGAGCGATATCGGCACATTCAAGATGGCCGACGGTTCTGATGAAACTTCGTTTATCCATATCTGCGACCCGCAGTCACAGTCCGAGCAGCAGTACGAGACATTCTCAAAGGTCATTGAAACGGCTTATGAGATGTACGACAGCGACTTCATTATCAACACGGGCGACAACGTTGACCACGGCGACAATTTCAGACAGTGGCAGTGGCTCTTCAACACGGCTTCCGAGACGCTCATGGACACAACGATGATGTCCGCTTCGGGCAACCATGAAGGCATGGGCTCATACGCAATCGAGAAGAATTATTATTATTCAAATGTTCCCGAGCAGGATACGGAATCGGGCATCTATTTCTCATTTGATTACAACAACGTTCATGTTGCGGTTCTCAACACAAATAATCTTAATGACGATAAGAGCCTCAGCGACGCTCAGGTTGACTGGCTTATTGACGATATGCAGTCGAGCGACGCAGACTGGAAGTTTGTTGCAATGCATAAGGCTATTTATTCAAACGGCTCACACTATAAGGACAAAGATGTTTGCAAGATAAGAGACGAGCTTTGCAAGCTTATGCCGCAGCTTGGAATCGACATGGTATTCCAGGGTCATGACCATGTTTACCTCAGAACTGATGCTATGATTGACAACAAGGTAGAGAGCGTAACAACTTCTACAGCCGAATTCAACGGCAAGGAATACACCGTTAAGGAAAACCCTGTCGGAACGGTTTATGAAATCAGCGGCTGTTCGGGCGTTAAAATTTACAACCAGAAGGACGAGAGCCTGACGGATAAGTATTTCCCGAGAGCCGAGGTTATCAAGAATGTTACATCTTCAATGTTCTCCGGTGTCAGCATCGTGGGCGACACGCTCTATTTCGATGCTTACACGGTTGACACGAAAAACGGCGAAACGGAAAACATTGATTCATTTGCAATCAGGAAGGACCTTTCGATTAAGAAGGGCACAGGCGTTAACCCGTCGATTGACTGGATGAAGATTTTCTCACAGGTAATCGCAGTTGTTCTCCCGATCATTAAATCCATCATCAGCTGGGTATTTGATTTTGTAAGCTCAAAGATGTGGTAAAATCCTTTTCGGCTTAAACCGGAGAAATAATAAAGGCTATAGCGTGTTATCGGCGTAATCGTCGGAGCAAGCTATAGCTTTTTTAATATGAAAAAAGCAGCGGTAAACATTTTGTTTTGCCGCTGCATGTATGCTGTATTGAATTAATATCCGCTGCCGTCGTAGAGATAGCCTTTCTGCTCGAAACAGTCGATTCTCTCATTGCCGTCCTTGATTGTGAAAACATAGGTGCAGTCGCCTGCAAAGTACATATTTTCTTCGCCGAAAAGCTGAGTGAAATAGCGTGTGTTGTCGCACTCGCTTGTCATTGCGATAAATCGGCACTGAGGAACGAGAAGCTTTTCTGCCTTAACGTTGTTATAAATGTTCCTGTCGTCGTTGATGAGGTGATGAGCACACTGGAGATATTTGCACGAAAGCGAATTTTTTCCGTAAAGTGCAAGCAGGGCTTCGCCGTTTGTTTCTTCCGCATCGCCGAGGAAAATAACGGAGCAGTCGTCGAAAACAATTTGGTAAATCGTTGAGGTTTCATTGACGCTTCTGTATGTATCGTCATCGCCGGCACGGGTTGAGCGGGGGAGTATATCCTCATGAGTTGAGAGCACTTCAATTCTTGCATCGGGGAAGCGAATCGTCTGACCGGTGTGGAGCTTGAGAAATTTAGCATTCGGAGCATATTTCTTGATTCTGCTTCTGAGCTTGTCGGCACACGGGATTCCGTATTCAAGCAATGTCTTTGACGGAAAGTTAAACATTACACGCTCAACATCAAGAACATCCTTTTCTCTTTTGAGAAGCTTGATGAAGAAATCCATGTGGTCGTCATGGTTGTGGGTGCAAAGATAAGCCGAAACACGAATCTTTTCGTCCTTTTCTTTGCCCGTTAGGTTCTCAAGTCGGCGCATAAACTCGTCGCATGCGTCCTCTGTGCACTGTTCGATTTCGCCGCCGTCGATAATAATAACGGAATTGTCACGCATTCTCATAGCGTAAAGCATGCCGCAGTCGCAACTGTGGAAGCGAATCATCTTGCCGTAACGGAGCGAAAACTGCATAAGTGCAGTGTCGCCTCTGACATCGTCGGCTGCGTCGTTCATCTCGGAAATGGGAGAGCTGGCATTGTCAAAAATAATTCTCGCAATCATCGTTTCGGCAGTGTAGTATGTATAAATTATTCTGCTGCCGTCGACAAATTCCACAAAAATATTGCCGTTAAATTCACGGTGAAAGGTTTCTTTGCGTCCTGTGTTTGCGAGTGATGCAAGAAAATTACGGTACATTTTGGAAGTAACATCGCCGAGAACTAACATATAGGAATCGTCCTCGCCGCCGTTCTCTTCGTCATCAATCGAAAGACCTGCACCGCAGTTTATCGGCTCGCTCAAAACCGTTCCGAATGCAGGAACTCCGAGAGCTGTTATAAATTCTTCAAGGGTCATAGCTATTCTCCTTAGTTTTTTACGAAAATATTATATATCTATTTGTTGCACCGTGTCAATGCCTTTATTGACAAAGTGACAAGGAGAAAGTATAATTTCTCGGTTTCGGCGTATCGATTTCTGTAATTGCAAATGTAATAATGAATTCCGGCGAAGCGTTTGACAAGGCTGTGGCCGACATCTCGGGCAAAAAGTTTGGAAATATAAAAATCGGTTTTGATGTTTGCTGCGTCGTCATTTCACTTGCACTTTCACTTATCTTTTTTGACGGAAAAAACGTCGGAACGAGGGAGGGCACGGTTCTGACCGCCTTGCTGACGGGAGGTATTTTTAATTTCCTCGTAAAGTGCCTTTCAAAACCTTTGAATAAAATAATGGTAAAAAACTTAATGCAGTAAAGGGGCAAATTATTACCAATTTGTTAATTCTTTCATTTACCTCTTGAAAAAAATTATAAATAGGACTATACTGAATTAGCACTCAGAGATAAAGAGTGCTAATTTGTTTTATTTATAATAAGGTGTGATATATATGCGTACAAAACAGTTTAAGGCAGAGTCAAAAAAGCTGCTCGACATGATGATTAATTCAATCTATACCCACAAGGAGATCTTCCTGCGTGAGCTTATATCAAATGCGAGCGACGCAATGGACAAGCTCTATTATCATTCATTGCAAAATAATCTTGCTCTCAACAGGAGCGATTTGATAATCAAGATTCAGCCGAACAAAGAGGCAAGAACACTTACAATTTCCGATAACGGTATCGGCATGACCGGCGAGGAGCTTGAGCAGAACCTCGGTACAATCGCAAAGAGCGGTTCTTTCGACTTCAAGAATGACAACGAGAAGAAAGAGGATGTTGATATCATCGGCCAGTTCGGTGTCGGCTTCTATTCGGCATTCATGGTCAGCGACAAAATTGAGGTTGTCAGCAAAGCTTTCGGCAATGACGAGGCTCACAAGTGGACTTCAAAGGGTGCGGACGGCTACACGATTGAGCCGTGCGAGGCGGATTTTGAACACGGCACGGTAATTACTCTTTATCTCAAAGAAAACACCGAGGATGACGACTACAGTCAATACCTTGAGGAATACAAGATCAAGGAAATCGTCAAGAAATATTCCGATTATATCAGATATCCTATCACAATGGACTGCACCCACAGCCACCTCAAGGAGGGCACAGAGGACGAGTATGAGCAAGTAACGGAGACCGAAACGCTCAACTCAATGGTTCCTATTTGGAAGAAGAACAAGAACGAGGTTACTGCCGACGAGTACAGCAACTTCTACAAGAACAAGTTTTATGATTACGAGGAGCCGGCAAAGGTTATCCATGCAAAGATGGAAGGCCAGGTAATGTACAATACATTGCTTTATATTCCCCGTCACGCTCCGTTTGATTACTACACCAAGAACTATGAAAAGGGCTTGCAGCTCTATTCAAACGGCGTTCTCATTATGGATAAGTGTGCAGATTTGCTTCCGGACTATTTCAGCTTCGTAAAGGGACTTGTTGACAGCGAGGACTTGTCGCTCAATATTTCCCGTGAAATGCTCCAGCATGACGCACAGCTAAAGCTCATCGCAAAGAGCCTTGAAAAGAAGATTCATTCAGAGCTTATCAAGCTGATGAAGGATTCCCGTGAAACATATGAGATGGTTTATAATGCATTCGGCACTCAGCTGAAGTTCGGCATTTATAACGCATTCGGCGCAAAGAACGATACGCTCGGTGACCTGCTTATGTTCCATTCATCTAACGATAAGAAGCTGACAACGCTCAAGGAATATGTCGGCAGAATGAAGGAGTCGCAGGATACGATTTACTACGCATGCGGCGAATCCGTTGCCAAGATTGAGCTTCTTCCTCAGGTTGAGTCGGTTGTCGACAAGGGCTATGAGGTTCTCTATTTCACCGAGAACGTCGATGAATTTGCAATCAAGATGCTCAACGAGTTTGAGGGCAAAAAGTTTGCGAACATTTGCACCGACAGTATTGAGCTTGACAGCGAAGAGGAGAAGGAGGAGCTTAAAAAGAAGAACGAGGACGGCAAGGAGATGCTTGATTACCTCAAGGAGAGCATCGGCGACGGCGTTTCTTCCGTAAGATTTACCAATAAGCTCAAGAAGCACCCTGTATGTCTTACAACTGAGGGCGAGATCTCGCTTGAAATGGAAAAGGTTCTTAATTCTATGCCGACCAACGAGCAGAAAGTCAAGGCAAATATCGTCCTTGAAATCAATGAGAATCATCCGATTGCTCAGAAGCTCACCGAGCTTTACGAGAGCGACAAAGAGAAGGCCGGAAAGTACGCAAAGATTCTTTACGCTCAGGCTCGCTTGATTGAGGGTCTGTCAGTGGACGATCCGACAGAACTCAGCAACATGGTTTGCGATTTGATGGTTTAAAAATAATTTAAGCACCGCCGATATGGCAATGCTTGTTTTATACACCGTAGGATTGCTTTATATAGTTTGCTATGCGGATAATCGTAGCCGACAAAGATACGGTCCGTTTTGAAACATCAAAACAGTTCGCATATTTTTACAATAATGATATTGTAACATTTTATGTTGAGAGAAGCACTGCGGATCGAATTGGTTCGCAGTGCTTTTTAAAAAAGAAAAACGTATGATAATGATTGCCGGAGTGACCTCAATGATTAAAATTAAAAATGAAGATGTTGAGTTTTTGAAGAAATATATCTTTGATAATGATACCGAAAAGTTAGATAAGTTATTGAATTCTAAAAATATCAATGACCTTCTTATTGAGTTGAATGATTGGTTAGCTTTCGAGGGATTTGATAAAAACTACAATCTTAATAAACTCGGTCTTCGGGTTCAAGAAATCTACGATTACGTTTATGCAAATAATGAATAATATTAAATTTGGGGAAATATATGAAAACGAAATTAAATCAATTGAAGAAATTATATGACAGCCGTCACAAATGATGTGGCGGCTTTTTCTATGCCCGAAAACAAATAAGCAGGAGGTTTGAACTTGAAAAGATTTATATCACAGCCCATGATGGGCAAGTCGGATGAGCTTATTGCCGCCGAAAGGAAACTCATTATTGAACGGGTCAAGTCAATGTACGGTAATGACATTGAAATTCTTGACAGCCTTTTCAATGATTATAATACTTCAGATATAAAGCATCCGCCGGTTGCGTTCCTCGGAAGATCTCTTGAGGTTTTTGCACAGGCGGATGTTGCCTTTTTCTCGAGCGGTTGAAAATCGGCAAGAGGCTGCCGTATCGAATATGACGTGGCACGGCTTTACGGCATCAGAGTAACCGGTGATGAATCGTGATCTGTCCTTATATTAAACCGACAGAGATTGAGAATAACAAGTGAATATTTATGGTTACGCTCTGTCAGCTCAGGAGTCCTTGCGTTTATAAAGTTAAATTTGACTTGCATTTAATAAAAAATAGGGTGAAAAGCGGCGAGTGTTATTCCGTAATGAGATTATTAATTAACTGATTTTAGACATAAAAAAGACCGCAAACCCTTATTTATAGCGATTTGCGGTCTTGGTGGAGACGGACGGGATCGAACCGTTGACCTCTTGAATGCCATTCAAGCGCTCTCCCAGCTGAGCTACGCCCCCATGCAATATATTGTTTACTTGATGAATTATACCAAAGAAGTTTTATCTTGTCAACAATTATTTGCAATATTTTGATTTTAAATCAGAAGTTGATTACGCCGAGATGTTCAAGCAGGATCTTTGTTCCGATAAGGATAAGGATAATGCCGCCGGCGATTTCCGCCTTGCTCTTATATTTAAGGCCGAAGATGTTGCCGACCTTGAGTCCGATTGCGGAAATGATAAACGTTGTAACACCGATGAATGAAACTGCGGCAACGATGTTGACATCGGGCAGAAGGGCAAAGGTGATGCCGACTGCGAGGGCGTCGATGCTTGTTGCGACTGCGAGGACGATCATTGTTTTGAACGAGAACGAATCGTTTGCCTTTCCGTCTTCCTTTGAGCAGCCCTCACGGATCATGTTTCCTCCTATTATGGCAAGCAGAACGAATGCTACCCAATGGTCAACCGACGTGATGTATTTTTCAAAAGTTGAGCCGAGGAAATAACCGATAGTGGGCATAAGAGCCTGAAATCCGCCGAACCATGCACCGATTATCAGGTAGTGCTTT
The DNA here is from genome assembly GCA_000434915.1 of Ruminococcus sp. CAG:563. Classification (GTDB taxonomy): domain Bacteria; phylum Bacillota; class Clostridia; order Oscillospirales; family Acutalibacteraceae; genus CAG-488. Next base: position 34,010 of record FR882043.1, on the reverse strand, counting down.
GGTTTGAGCTTCTGTGTTGAAAGACCCTTGCAGACCGAAACGGCAAAAGCGTCCATTGACAGCCCGACTGCCAGGATGAATAATTCAAGTAACCCCATATTTTACCTCCGAGAATAAAAAAATCAGACACCGTCGTGCCTGAAAAAATCCCAGACACGGCAAAGCCACGTCTGAGTCTCGTTATTTAAGACAAGCCAGACGCATTGCGTCAGTGTGTTGACTTGCCACTCGCTTTGAGCTATCTACTCCCTCAAACTTTGCCGATTATAGCATATTTAATTGTATGTGTCAACCTTCATTTCTTGAACGAAATTGTTGATTTGTTTATCGGGGGTAGAGTGTTATTTATTGTTAGGAGAGGAATACCGAACGACATTGACTTTTATCGGCAACTTTATTGTTGACAAAGCAGGGGAAATACATTAAACTGAGTTTAATATAAAACAAAGGAGTTTTATTATGCTTTCTAAGCCTCAATATGAAGAACAGATCGCCGCAACCCGTGATAAGCGCATGAAGTGGTGGCGTGAAGCAAGATTCGGTATGTTTATTCACTACGGCCTTTTTTCACAGCTTGGAAGAAATGAGTGGGCAATGGCGTGCGAAAATATTCCGCCCGAGGAGTACGAAGCACTTGCCGATAATTTTTGCCCGAAAGAGGGCTGCTGCCGTGAATGGGCAAAGCTTGCCAAGGAAGCCGGATGCAAATACATGGTCATGACGACCCGTCATCACGAGGGCTTCAGCCTTTGGGATTCAAAGGCAAATCCGTACAATTCCGTCAATTACGGTCCGCACCGTGATATTGTTAAGGAGTTCGTTGAAGCATGCCGTGAATTTGACCTGAAAATCGGTTTTTATTCGACCTGCATGGAATGGCATCACCCCGATAGCGGAATTTGTGCTTATGACACAGAGGCGAGAAGGCGTTACACTCAGTTCCTTAAAGATATAAACACAGAGCTTCTTACTCAGTACGGTAAGATTGATATCCTTTGGTACGACGTTCCGCTGCCGATGGAGTCGTGGGAGGGCTGGGATTCGCTTGAACGAAATCAGTATCTCAGAAGTCTTCAGCCGGATATTATTATCAATGACAGAAGCGGACTTGCCGAGGACTTCGGCACTCCGGAGGAGCACATCACTCCGTCCGAACGTGACTGGGAGGCCTGCATGACCTTCAACGGAATAAGCTGGGGCTATGTTGATTCGGATCAGGCACTTCCTTACAGCTACACGCCGCAGAGAATCGTCAACATGCTTCAGACCTGCTGCGAATACGGCGGAAATCTTCTGCTCAATGTCGGCCCGAAGCCGGACGGCTCGATTCCTTATGAGGTTATTGATCCGCTTCACAAGGTGGGCGAGTGGCTCAAGGTCAACGGCGAAGCGGTTTACGGTATTCTCAACAAGGGCGAGGGCAACAAATTCCAGCTCAACGGCGTCGGAAGGGGTACGTCAAAGGGCACAACGATTTATATGTGGAACAAGATTTGGGCACCTTACAACGGTAAAATGGCTCTTGCCGGCTTTATGGACGAGCCGAAGAAAATTTCTTTCATGGACGGCACTCCGATAAAGTTCGAGAAAAAGGGCGACAGAATTTTTATATATGATTTGCCCGAGAAAAACCCCGATCCGATTATTAATTATCCGCTCATAAAGCTTGAATTCGACAAGCTACCGAGATACAGATTTGCGTCGTATTTTCCGCAGCTTAACGGCGGCAGAGACGACAGAGAAATCGTCAGAGCGGACCACCTCTGGAAATAACCGAATAATAAAAGCGAGCCGAAGCACAAATGTGCAACGGCTCGTTTATAATTTAGGAGCAGGCAATGGAAGAAAAGAAAACAATTACATTGGATTTAACGGATTGTAAGTATCTCGGAGAGCTTCATGAACGAATTAGGACAGCATTTGATTTTCCTGAATGGTACGGCGCTAATTTAGACGCTTTTTGGGATTTGTTAAGCAGTGAATGTGACGCAGATGAGGTGATTTTTACAGGGGTAAATACCATGCCCGAGGAACTCAGAAAATACATGTCCGACATCTAAAAAATTCTTGACAGAAAAACCGCTGAACGTAAAAATTATAGCCGCATTTATGCGGATATCAAGCCGTTTCCCTATAAAATAGAATTCTGAGGTTTTATTGGTTAAAGTTCAATGTCAATAAAGCTGTGGGCATCGTGCTCTGCGGAAAGTATGGATTGAATCCATATTTGCAGTGTACGATGCCCACATTGTTTATAAGCAGATAAATAAAATATAGGAAAAAACCAATTACAGCTTCAAGCCGTAGACCTTAACAGCGTTCTGATAAAGAATCTTGTCCGAGTCCTCTTTGTTGTAGCCGAGAGTGTAGAAACGCTTCAAATCGGTTTCAACGTTCCACATCGGATAGTCCGTTCCGAAAAGGACACGGTCAACGCCGTAGCGTGCGATGATCTCACGGATTTTGTCATCGGAGAGGGCATAGAAGGACGATGAGCAGTCAACATAAAAATTCTCACGGTCGGCAAGAAGCTTTGACGCCTCATCCCACATCGACCAGCCGCCGAAGTGAGCACCGACAACAACCATTTTGTCGTAAATATTAAGTATCGGAATGAGTCTGTTCGGGTTGGAGTAATCATATCTGCTGTCGCCCGTGTGGAGAAGAACGGGAAGATTGAATTCTTCACAAAGCTCATATATTTTAAGGCATCTGTAATCGTCAAGCTTGAACTGCTGAATGTCGGGGTGAAGCTTAACTCCGCCGAGACCGAGTGAAACAAGTTCTTCAACGTCGGCTCTGATATCCTCACTGTCGGGGTGGAGCGTGCCGAGACCGTAGAGCTTGTCGGGGTGAGCGGTTACCTCGGCGGCGATGAATTTATTGATAGAGCTGACCTGCTTCGGCGTTGTTGCAACGGACTGCACGATGAATTTATCAATGCCTGCTTTCGCTCCGTTTTCGAGCAGTGTTGAAACCTTTCCGTCATATGTTGTGGGCAGGGAATAGAAGCGTCCCGTGCTGTGCGCCGCCTTGTCGGCAATTTTATCGGGGTAGATGTGACAATGTGCGTCAATGACCATTAAAAACACCTTCTTTTACTGATGATATACAATTATAATTCCGTTTTTTTGCAATGTCAAGGCACACAACAATGATATATGTTTTTTACATTTTTGTAAACTTCTATTGAAATTATTGTTGCAGAATGATAGAATGTAATCATAAATCTAACATTTTCCAAGGAGGAATTATATATGCTTGAAAATCCTGCATTCAATGAGAAAAACGAAAAGATTCTCTGCGAAATGAACGGCAAAAACCCCGAGATGCACATGAACATTTGGGTAAAAAAGCTTGCAAAAGGGGAGAAGTACGAAATTTTCAGTGCCGAGAACGAGACTGCTGTGCTCATTCTCAAGGGCAACATGAATATAAGCTGGAACGACAGAACGGAGAACATGAAAAGAAAGAATCCGTTTGAGAAAACGCCGTATTGCCTGCACGTATGCAAGGGCATAAAGATAAGCGTTGAGGCCTGCGAGGACAGCGAATTTCTCGTTCAGCAGACCGATAACGAGAGAGAGTTTGAGCCTGTTTTCTATAAGCCCGAGGATTGTCTTTATCAGCATTTCGGCAAAGGTCAGTGGGAGGGCACAGGCTACCGTATCTGCTCAACGATGTTCGATTACGACAATGCCCCCTATTCCAACATGGTAATGGGCGAGGTATTTAATCAGCCGGGAAGATGGTCGAGCTATCCGCCGCACCATCATCCGCAGCCGGAGGTTTATTATTATCAGTTTGATCCGCCGCAGGGCTTCGGTGCATGCTTCAACGGCGACGACGTTTTTAAGAGCACCGACGGCGCATATTGCACGATAACCGACGGCAACGATCACGAGCAGGTCACGGCACCGGGCTACACAATGTATTATGTATGGATGATTCGCCATATTGACGGCGACCCGTGGTACAAGACCACCCGTCTCTACTCCAAGGAGCATGAGTGGCTCGTCAATGCGGATTGAGTGTGCTGACAATCGGCACGGATTTTGAAATTTTATTCTGAATGTATTTATTTTTTATACTCTCCGATTGTATAAAAAGAAAGGTGTTTACTATGAAAAGAATTAATGTTCTCGTGTCAATTGTAATGGTATTCGTTTTGATGCTTGCAATGGCTTCAACGGGCTTCGCTGCCGACAAGTCATTGACAACCGCACCTCTTTATTTTAATGAGGACGGCAGCTTCAGAATAATGCACGTTACAGATACACACCTCGGAAAGGATAATGTCAAGGACTCAATTTGGCTTATCGGCAATGCATGCGACCGTGAAAAGCCTGACTTGATAATGCTCACGGGCGATATCTGCAAGTGTGATACGATCGAGGAGACCAAATGGTTTATCGAGCAGATCATGAGCGTTTTTCAGTCGAGAAATATTCCTGTCGCTGTCAGCTTCGGTAATCACGATTCCGAAAACGGCGTTATTTCGAGAGAGGATCTCATGGCTCTTTACAATGAATATCCTTGCTCGATTTCAATCGATGACGGCGAAATGCTTTCAGGCTGCGGTACATACAACGTTCCGCTCTATTCGTCAATCGACGGCAAAATGAAGTTTAACCTTTGGGCGTTCGATTCCGGCGATTATGATGATGATGGTCATTATTCAAATGTACAGGCCGACCAGGTTGAATGGTACAAGCAGACCTCGGCCGAGATTGAAAAGCAGAACGGCGGCAAGATCAATTCACTTGTTTTCCAGCATATCATTGTTCCCGAGGTTTATGACGGACTTAAAAAGATGAAGCGCAAGGGCGCATATGTTTATAATAAGTTCTACACGGATGACGAGTTTTACGCTTTTGACCCCGAGGTTGAAAATCACGGTACACTCCACGAATCACCGTCCTGCGGCTATTATAACCACGGACAGTTTGACGCCTTGGTTGAGAGGGGAGACGTGCTCGCCATGTTCACCGGTCATGACCATTCCAACAGCTTCAGCGTCAAATATAAGGGTATCAATATAACCAATTCATTGAGCACACGTTATAACGGCGACGCATATTCTTCACAGTACGGCTACAGAATTATCGACCTTGATGAGAACGATACCTCAACCTATCAGACAAGAACTCAGCGTTGGTACAATGCTTTTTCGGCTTGCGATTCGACGGCTTTGAGAAAAGCAGGGGATAAGGACGGTGCAAAGCTTGTCGATAAGGTCAACTTCCTCGGCTTCATAGAGCTTGCATGCGAAACGATCGGCCATATTTTTGTAAAAATCTTTACCGGCAGAACGGTATGCTATAAGTAAAAAAATCGGCACTGTCCGAAATCAGAAGAAAATATTTTCGGCTACCCTAACAATCAGGGAGACTGAACGGAATGTGAATTCCATAATTCAATTATAAAGCCATCAGAAATTATAGCCTCCCCTTGGTTGAATCAAGGGGAGGCGTTGTCATTGACGACGAAGGGGTCGATGCCCACATCGACCCAAGGACAGATGAAATTTTATTATGGCTTCATTTTAGGAAAACCGGCAAGAAAATAGTCAGCAGTATTTTTTATTCTGTCACGTCATCAATACAAGCAAATCAAAAATGCAAGGAAGTGCGTGACCGTTCCGCCGAGGATGAAAAGGTGAAAAATGAAGTGATAATATCTTTTGAATCTGCCGATTGAATAAAAGATTGTGCCGAGCGTATATATTGCACCGCCGAGGACGAGCAGTCCGAAAAGAAGAAGTGCATTCGGGTCGCATTTATAAATCGGATAGAAAAGGAAAATGCACATCCAGCCGAGCACCATGTAAAGCACCATTTGAAGCTTTTTGTATTTTTCCTGATCTATAAATGTCAGCGTAATTCCGAGCATTGCCGTCACAACGCTGACTGCAATGCAAACGATTGCAAGTGCTTTGTAATAGGGGAGAACGTCAAGTATCATCAAGGGAATACTTGTGCCCGTTATCAAAACAAAAATGACAGAATGGTCAACAAGTCTTGCAACCCTTTTCGCTTTTCCCGGGGAAAGTCTGTGATAAATCGACGAACCGCTGTAAAGAATAATCATAGCGACACCGAAAATTATAGAGCTGATTATATGACTTATATCATTCGATCTCATGAGCAAAACGACTGTTGCAACCGCTCCGAAAACAACTCCGACAAGGTGCGATATTGAATTCGCTTTATCCTCTTTTTCCGTATAATAAGGAAGATTAACATTTTCCAAATACATTTTGATTACTCCTTTATTTATGATAATTGCTTAAATTGCTCGCCAAGCCGTCAACCGGAATTAACGCAAAAAGCATAATAGCGAGACCGCTCT
>FR882043.1:0-27627 GCA_000434915.1 Ruminococcus sp. CAG:563 | reverse complement strand
GAGACCGCTCTTCAACGATGGTCGTTTCATTGATTTCATTGTACGCCGAAAGGCCGCAAAAGTCACCCTACACCGAATTTTCGGCTCTCTACAGTGATTCTACTCCGGGTAGAGTGATTTTTTTGAACTCTACCGGCTGTAATTCGACGTTTTTTGAAAATTTTTTCCTTTAACTCTTGATAAATCTTTCACAGACTGATATAATAATCGGGTAACCACTGATTTGGAAACACCAAAACAGGGAAAACCCCGAAAAACCGAAAGGAGATTTTTATAATGAACTATTCAGCAGAAGTTCAGGGAATGTGCTGTGTAGCCAAGGGTCCGAAACATGATCCGGCTCCGATTCCCGAAGAAGGCAAGTGGATCGCTGCAAAGCAGATCACTGATATTTCAGGCTATACCCACGGTGTGGGTTGGTGTGCACCTCAGCAGGGTGCCTGCAAGCTCTCTCTTAATGTTAAGGGCGGCGTTATCGAAGAGGCTCTCGTTGAGACTATCGGTTGCTCAGGTATGACACATTCCGCAGCTATGGCAGCTGAGATCCTTCCCGGAAAGACAATTCTTGAGGCTCTCAACACTGACCTTGTCTGTGATGCTATCAATACAGCTATGCGTGAGCTTTTCCTTCAGATCGTATACGGCCGTACACAGTCCGCCTTCTCAGAGGACGGTCTTGTAATCGGTGCAGGTATGGAGGATCTCGGTAAGGGCGCTCGCTCAATGGTCGGCACAATGTACGGCACAAAGGCAAAGGGCGTTCGTTATCTTGAGATGACAGAGGGCTATTGCACAAGAATGGCTCTTGACGCTGACGATCAGGTTATCGGTTATGAATTCGTTTCTCTCGGCAAGATGACCGACTTCATCAAGAAGGGCATGGAGCCGAACGAGGCATATGAGAAATCCAAGGGCACATACGGCCGCTTCGATGAAGCTGTTAAGTATATCGACCCGAGAAAAGAATAATTGAAGGAGGAATAACGCAATGGCACAGTTTGAAGGTTATGAGAGACGTGAGGCTAAGATCCTCGGCGTTCTTAAAGAATACGGTATTTCCTCCATCGACGAATGTAAGGAAATCACACTTGCAAAGGGTATCGACGTTGACCAGATCGTTCGTTCAACTCAGCCCATTTGCTTTGAAAATGCTATCTGGGCTTACACTGTAGGCGCAGCAATCGCTATCAAGATGGGTTGCACAAAGGCTGCCGATGCCGCTGCCGCTATCGGTATCGGTCTCCAGAGCTTCTGCATTCCCGGTTCTGTTGCCGAGAACCGTAAGGTTGGTCTCGGTCACGGTAATCTCGGTAAGAGACTTCTTTCCGAGGAGACAGAGTGCTTCGCATTCCTTGCAGGCCACGAGTCATTCGCAGCTGCAGAGGGTGCTATCAAGATCGCTCTTAATGCTAACAAGGTTAGAGTTAAGCCGCTTCGTGTTATCCTTAACGGTCTCGGTAAGGATGCAGCAATGATCATCTCCAGAATCAACGGCTTCACATACGTTGAGACAGAGTTTGATCCGTACACAGAAGAGGTTAAGGTTGTTTACGAGAAGGCATATTCAAACGGCCCGAGAGCCGATGTTAAGTGCTACGGTGCTGACAACGTTCCCGAGGGTGTTGCTATCATGAAGCTTGAGAATGTCGGCGTTTCAATCACAGGTAACTCAACCAACCCGACTCGTTTCCAGCATCCCGTTGCAGGCACATACAAGAAGTGGTGCGTTGAGAACGGCATTAAGTATTTCTCTGTTGCTTCGGGCGGCGGCACAGGCCGTACACTTCACCCGGACAACATGGCTGCAGGCCCGTCTTCATATGGTCTTACAGATACAATGGGTCGTATGCATTCCGACGCTCAGTTTGCAGGTTCTTCTTCGGTTCCCGCTCACGTTGAGATGATGGGTCTTATCGGTATGGGCAACAACCCGATGGTTGGTGCTACCGTTGCAACTGCTGTTGCAGTTGAAGAGGCTATGAAGTAAGCCTTATAAATCAACACTTTCAGAGCTTCGCTCACTTCGAGCGAGGCTCTTTTTCTGTCTCAAAATCGACGTTTCAAAATTCCCTCGGTCCTCATTTGTCCTCATAATTCGTATTTTGTCCTCTTTTTACAGCCCGAATTTTGAGGACAGAACAGCTTTTTCACCGCATAAAAAATATTCCCGCCGAAAAAACCACATTTTCGGCAGGAATGAATATTGATGTATATTTTTAAAATTTGTCTGTTCACTAAATGCACGAAGCGCCCGGTTGCTTAGATAATCCTTATAAATTTACCCTCCGAGATTTTATCGGCAGGGGCTTTTGTGTTAGTACGGCTAAAAGGCGAATAGAGGCATCGGGTTGATGTTTACAGTCCTCATAAACGGACTGAAAAATGGTGTTTTGAGAAATTTTGAGTTGATAAATCGGTCAAAGCCTGTTACACTGTTTGTAGAAAATAAAACAAGGAGGAAACAACGATGAATACAGAGTCTTATTACGAAAACGAGTTAGGGGGAAAAAATGAAAATGAAATCAGGTCAAAAATTCGCAGCCTGAAGAAAGAAATCAATCGTTTAAAGGATATCGCCGAGAATCCGTTATCGGACTGTTCCGCTTATGAGCCGAGTATAATTGAGCAGGTCGCCGAGAATCGTGAGCGTCTTGATAAAACGATTCAGGCACTTAAAGAACTCGGTTCGGAATATCAACCGACAAAAAGTGAAATCAAAGCAATTAAGTTTCAGGAAAACATTCCTCACATAAGGAGAATCGAAGCTTTTTGCGGAGCTTTTATACTTGGCTTCGCCGAGTATACGCTTGATATCAAAGGTGATGTTGCCGAATATAAGACAGAAATTATTGACAATGTGCTTGAACAGGGAAAAATTGAAAAAGAGACGTTGCTTGAAAACTTGAAATGCCTTAATTTGGGCGAATGGAAGCATTTATATGATTCGTTTGATTACGGTTATGTGGTTTTGGACGGCGAGTCATGGAGCGTAAAGTTCAAATACGATAACGGATGCAGACCGGTAGAATTCACAGGCAGAAATTGTTATCCGTATAATTTTAACGAGTTACTCAATGCGTTGAATTTTAAATATACACTTTCTGAGTGATAATAATGAATCGGATAATTAAAGCAATGAGGATAAGCAAATGAATCATCAGTTTATACATAGTGTACTTTTTGATTGGGATAAGATAAGTGATGAGAGTTATCTTACAAGAATTGAAGCACTCTATAAGGTCAAAAAAATTGATTTTATGAAGCCGATTACATTGTTTGTCGGTGAAAACGGAAGCGGAAAATCGACTTTGCTTGAGGCGATAGCCGTTGCACATGGATTCAATCCGGAGGGCGGAACTAAGAATTATTGCTTTTCGACGCATGACACGCACTCGGAACTCTGCAATGCTATAACGATTGCAAAAGGGTACAGGAAAGAAAAATGGGGTTATTTTTTAAGAGCGGAAAGTTTTTATAATGTTGCAACACAGGAGGAGGAATATGCCGACTTCGCACATCCTTCGGAGGAGTACCACAATAGGTCGCACGGGGAGAGCTTCCTGAAGATGGTACAGAATAATATACAACCTAACGGACTGTATTTTCTTGATGAGCCGGAGGCGGCATTATCTCCGCAAAGGCAGTTGACGCTGCTGGCTGAGATTTACAGATGCGCAAGCGACGGTGCGCAATTTATTATAGCAACGCATTCGCCGATTTTGCTCGGTATCCCGAATGCCGAAATCTTTAGCTTTGATAATGGAAAAATTCACACCTGCCGGTATGAAGAAACCGAAAGCTACAAGGTTACAGAGCTGTTTATAAATAACCGCAAAAGGTTATTGGAAAATCTGCTGGATTGATGATTTGAATAGATTTTCTTGAGGTGAAAATTATGGATGAAAGTGAAACTGAGAAACTGCTTACAGCGCAAGGGGAGGAGCATACTATGCCTAAAGCCGGTGAAGATGAAACAGCCTGCTAAAACGGATATAATTATTTTTCCTGACTTTGAAAAGCTCAAAAATGAGGTTGAGAAGATTCGTACAGAGTTGTCGATGCTTTTACTTGAGCGTGATGAATTGCAGTTTGTCATATGCCGTAATATTGAAACCGCATATATGCTGAAACTCGGCGGCTTGGAGTATAAAGCGTATGAGGCTCAATGTACGGCTCTGCGGCTTAAGCGTAAAATTGAATTGATTCAGGCGAAAAAGAACAGACAGGAAAAGGTTGTTCTTTCTGCTATTGAGGAAACGCTGAAAACAGAATTTGCCGAGTATCAGAAGCGTCTTAATGAACAGATTGAAAAAATGAACAAGGCATTGGAACGAAGCAAGTGTAAAGTGCTCACGGATGAAGAGAACAGAGAGTTAAAGAAGATTTATCGCAAAATTGTCAAGGAATTGCATCCGGACTTAAATGCCGATATCTCCGCCGAAAAGGTGCAGCTGTTCAACAATGCTGTCAATGCGTATAAAAACGGTGACCTGAATGCGCTGAAAATCATAAATGAAATGGTCGGCGACGGTATGCAGCCTGAGCAATCGAAGGATGCGATGACGCAGCTGATTGAAGAAAAAGAACATTTGCTTAGTTTGCTGAAGCCGATTAAAGATTCAATAGAGGATATAAAGTCAAAATATCCGTACAATCTGAAAGCAATCGTGGAGAGCGAAAAGAAAACAGAGCAGATTCGTCACGAGCTCGAACATGTGCTTGAACAATATAATGAACTGATTGAAATATACAAGCAAACAATTGATGAAATGCTGAGGTGAGAATATGAGTGATTTAATAACTACCGAAACGGGCGGTTTGATGAGCCTGCTCCATAATCAAAACGGAGAACTTGCTGTTCCGAAACCGTTTGAAAAGGACATTTTCTTATTTGATACTCATATTGCCGGAACATCGTATATCGATGGCATTGAAGAACTGGAAGCGCATCTGAACGAGGACGACAAACTTGACTTCTTCAGAGAGCCCGACAATAAATACGATAAAAGAGCGATTGTGATTAAGACCATTGACGGAGTGAAAATCGGATATGTTTCAAGATATGATAATGCGATATTTTCACGACTGATGGATGCCGGCAAGCTTCTTTTCGGCAGAATTTCGTCAAAAGAGGGCAGCGGTCGCTGGGTGAGAATTAACATTAAAGTATATTTGCATGAATGACGGATTGAAAATATTAACCGATTTTGTTATAATATTAAAGTATAAAAAAATAAGGAAAGTAATTCCTTTTACCGGAGGAGAAAGATGATTAACAAAGAAAAGCTCAGAAGAGCGATTGAGGATTACAAAAAGGATTTCGGCGAGAGATTTAAAGATGAAAAGTACAAATGGGAAGCGGTAAAGCATTTCCAAGACAACTGGGACATTGAGGCAGAAAACTTTTCGGCGATGCTAAAAAATGCACTTTCAAAGACTGAGAACCTTCTTGTTTCAAGCAGATGGTTCCCGAAAAGTATTATTGAGCAGTTTGCATCCAAAGAGCCGGAAACGGTCAGAAAAATGTTTATTGAACTTTTTGACGAAGAGCAGGATATTTATGTACGAATCGATGCTTTCAAGAATAAGTCCAATGAGCTTTTCCTGAAATACGGAAACGGCGCCTCAAATCACTTTCAGGACGAGCACGCCATCAGTGTATATTTGAGACATTACTATCCTGACAGGTATTATATATACAAGTTTGGCGAAATGAAGAAGGTCGCTTCCGTAATTGATGCCGACTACACTTTTAAAAAGGGAGATTACGAGAACAATTTCAAAAACGGTCAGAAAATGTATGAAGAAATTCGGCTCGAATTGTTAAACGACAGCGAACTTGCCGATATGCTTTTTGCCGAACTTTCGGATGACTGTTATCAGGACCGTGAGTTGAATATTCTTGCCGGTGACGTCGGATTCTACATAGACAAGTTTTACAGCGAAAAACCGATTGCACCGGAAGCGACTGAAAACAAATCGGATGCTCAGTTTATTCGTTGGATGAAGCCGATATTGGTTGCGCTAAAGCAGCTCAACGGTAGCGGAACTCCAAAGGAAGTTAGAGATGTCATTATAAAAAATGAAAACCTCACTGATGAAGAGGTAACCGAAGTAAGGGGAAAAACCAAGGTTAACAAGTTCCAAAATGATGTTGCGTTTGCAAGGAGTTATCTTGTTAAAGGCGGTTATATTGATAATTCAAAGCACGGTATTTGGTCACTTACCGATGCAGGATGGAATGTTGATATGACGGATTCTCTTGCTTCAAGTATCTTTTTAAACAACGCAAAGGAGTTAAATGCTTTACGCAAGAACAAGAAGAAATATCAATGGGTCAATTTTTACAGTGAACTTGCCGATGCGTTGCTTCCGTATAAGAATGACCGACAGGCATTGATGTCGATACTTAAGAAGATTTATTCAGAAGTCGGAATGAATTATCCGTTTAAAGAGCGCGGAGAAACGGATTATGACGATATATGTCCGTTTACAACTTTCAGTGCGTTTAATAAAGAAATTAAAGATAAAAATCGCATTGCTTTGCTTAAACAATTTGCAACACATTTTTCACTTAAAGAGGACGTGCCGGTTGAATTTAACGGTATTCCTTTTACTATGAATTTAAGTTCAAGTTTCTTTGCCTACAAAGAAAACCGCGGAGAACATGATATAGACAATCTGTGGAACTTATTTGAAAAAGCTCTGTCGTATTCAAAGGACAGCAGCGAAACAAACAGAGCAGAATTTATCAACGCATATGACACGGTTATCAAGCAAAAACAGGTGAAGTGGAATATCACAATGGGTCTTTACTGGATTAGACCGAATACTTTTATAAATCTTGATTCTACAAATCGTGCCTTTGTTCAGAATTCGGCAAATTTATCCGATGATTTTGCCGAAATCTTTAAAAATCTTGATAATGGTGTCCCTTCGGGTGAAGAATATATCTCAATGTGTGAGCAGGCAAACGCCGAATTGAGCAGCGGAAATTATGATTACAATAATTTTCCGGAGCTTTCATATGCCGCTTGGACGAGCTTTAAGAATGATTCAGACACTGATACTGCCGCACCTGATGAAGAACCCGCGGGAAATGAGAACAAGGCATATACAAGGGATGATTTCCTTAATGACGTATTTATGGAATCGAAAGAATATGACCGACTTGTCGGCTTGCTTGAGATGAAGTACAACGTCATTCTTCAAGGCGCGCCCGGTGTGGGAAAAACTTATGCGGCAAAAAGACTCGCTTATTCGATTATGGGCGAGGAGGACGAAAGTCGTATTAAATTCGTGCAGTTCCATCAGAGCTATTCCTATGAAGATTTTATCCAGGGATACAGACCGAGCGATAAACGCTTCGTTCTGAAAAACGGTGTATTCTATGATTTCTGCCATAAGGCGGAGAACGATATTGACAGACCGTATTTCTTTATTATCGACGAAATCAACCGTGGAAATTTGAGCAAAATTCTCGGCGAACTTATGATGCTTATTGAGAAAGACCACAGAGGCGAGAGGCTTAATTTGCTCTATTCAAATGAGGAGTTCTGCGTTCCGAAAAATATCCGCATCATCGGAATGATGAACACCGCAGACCGCAGTCTTGCAATGATGGACTATGCTCTTCGCAGAAGATTTGCTTTCTATAGTTTCAAGCCGGCGTTTGAAAACAATGATAACAATGAGAATAATGAAAACAATGGTAACAATGATAAAAATGGAAACAAAAAGTTCGAAGCATATATAAATAGCAAACATAATTATAAATTTAAAGCCCTTATAAATGCTGTAAAAGAGTTGAACAAAGAGATTGCCGATGACGACAATTTAGGTGAGGGGTTCAAAATCGGACACAGCTATTTCTGCACCGACGAGGATATCACCGATGAATGGCTTAACAATGTTATTGAGTATGAGATTAAACCTCTCATCAGTGAGTATTGGTTTGATGAGCCTAAAAAAGTTAAAAAACAAATAGACGAATTAAAGGAAAAAATAAATAAAGCAACAGATTCTAATGGAGCAGAACAATGATTCCAATTAAAAATGTGTATTATATGCTCTCATACGCTTTCAAGATTTTGAACAAGCAGGGATACAAAAAAGTTGCAACCGAAAAATTTGAAAATTTTGCAGACCTTTGTTCGGCGATACTAATCAATGGTACGAGTTCATTGATTAAAAAGGGTCTTGGACGTGAGTATGTTTTGAAGACGGAAACCACAGCAGCCGTTAAAGGCAAAATTGACATATCTTCTTCAATAAAAGAACAGTCGATGATTAAAAGACGGCTGGTTTGTGAGTATGATGAGTTTTCCGAAAACTCGTATATGAATCGAATAATCAAAACGACTATGTTGAATCTTCTTCATGCCGATATTGCGAAAGAGCGAAAGAACAAGCTCCGTAAACTGTTGATGTATTTTGCAAATGTTGATGTGCTTGATGTCAACTTGATTAACTGGAACGTTAGAATTGACCGCAACAATCAGGAATACAGAATGTTGATTTCGATTTGCAATCTGATTATTAACGGACTGCTTCAGACACAGTCGGACGGCAAAGTCAAAATGATGGATTTTCTGGATGAACAGCGTATGTGCAGGCTTTATGAGAAGTTCCTGCTTGAGTACTATCGGAAAGAGCATCCGGAAATTCGGGTGTCAGCGTCTCAAATTCCGTGGGATACAGATGATGGGTACAGAGAAATGCTCCCTGTTATGCAAAGCGACATTATGCTGAAAAAGGGAGAAAAGACACTTGTAATAGATGCGAAGTATTATTCGCATACAACGCAGAAGCAATATGATGTAAACACCTTACACTCAGGGAATCTGTATCAGATATTTGCTTATGTAAAAAACCTCGATACAGAGAGAACCGGAAATGTGTCCGGAATGTTGCTCTATGCAAAGACAGACGAAGTAGTGTTACCAAACAACGAATACAAAATGGGTGGCAATGCTATTTCTGTAAAAACGCTTGATTTGGATTGCGACTTTTCAGAGATTAGAAAGCAGTTGGATGATATTGTGGCGGTATACTTTAATTAAGTAATTACGTAAGAAAAAACGAGATAATTGCTTGTGGAAAAAAGGCCGAGTGAACGATTATAAGACAAATATCCGACTGCAATTTCATAAACACAGACCCGACTGTCGGTTAAATCCGGCGGCCGGGTGTTTTTCTTATTCGGGGCAGTTCAGATTGACAGCCGTTCTTTTATCTGTTTTGTTTTGCGTAGGCCTCGGTGACTGCCTTTGCAAGCTGATCGGGACAGGATGTGTTCTTGAACCCGCAGGTTATGCCACTTAGCTTCTTTTCGATATCCTCGACCTTCATTCCGTCGACGATTGCAGAAATTCCTTTGAGGTTTCCGTTGCATCCTCCGGTGAATTTAACGTTTTTTACAACGTCGCCGTCAAGGTCAAATGTAATGCGAGAGGAGCAAGTGCCCTTCGTTTTGTATTCATATGTCATCGCTTTGTACCTCCGAATATTTTCTGAAAATATGATAATTCAAATTTTATTATTTGTCAAGGTCAAAGCATTATATACATCAGTGCCATGATGAGCATCATGTCTCCTCCGTCACCCGAAAGAAGAAGCATCATTGCCATTATAAGCTTCATGTCTCCGTCAAAGAACATACCGAGCGGATTGCTAAACATAGGCTTATTGCTTTGCTCATGTCTCGGCGGAGGTCTGAATTCGGGCTCGGGCGGCGGACGGTGATTGATTTGCGGCGGAGGGGGCGAGGGCTGCTTGTGAAAAACAGGCTCACCGTTCTGCTGCGGAGTTGCACGCCTGTACATTTCCTGTGCTCTCATTATTGCCTGACGCTCTGCGGCGTTAAAATCCTGTTGCGGCATAGCTAATCATCCCGATCTGTCAAGTTGTTAATCAACGGTAAAATTTCCAGTAATTTGAGTATTTGCATTGCCCGGTCGGCTCTTTTTTGTCTTTCGGGACTGAGATTCGGCTTCAGGGCTTCTATTAATTTGCATCTTCGATCCGATTCGCCGTTCATTGCTCCCATAATTTTTGTGAGCTTTCCTATCATCTTAGGGTCGATTGAGGAGAACATATCCGAACCCGAGGGCGGCGATTGCTTTTTATTCGTTTCGCTTCCCTTGCCGAAAACCGCTTCGGCCGTGGCTTTCAGTTCCTCTATGTCATCGGGAGTGAGAGATGACAGAATCTCATTAATGTCCATCTTTTTTGCCGTTCAGCTTTTCCATAATTTTCTGAGCGGCAGGGGAGGAAAGGACCGCATTTATTTTATCCCTGTCGCTGAGAATTTCCTGAAGCTCGGTTTTTTCCTCCGCTTTAAGTCCGTTTATCAGCTTGTTGGCCTGCTTTTCGGCGTCTGACTTATTTTTCGGTGCAGAGAAAAAATTCGAAAAATTGTTATTTGCCATTTACACTCACTCTCCAATGATTTATAATAACATATAGTAAATATATTATGAAAGGTGTTGTATGTATGCGTCTGCTCGTTTTGTCCGACTCGCACGGCAGGAAAAATCTTTTGCTCGAGGCTGTTGAGCTTCACCCGGAGGCCGACGCAGTTATTTTCCTCGGCGACGGCGAGAGAGATATTGAATTCCTCAAGGAGCTTCATCCGGAAATTAAGCTTTACGCTGTCTGCGGCAACTGCGATTTCAACTCGTCACTGCCGCCGTTTCTTATAGAAAAATTCGGCGGAAAGACCGTTTATGCCACCCACGGTCACTATGAAAGCGTCAAGTATTCGCTTGCCGTTCTGAAGCAAAAAGTGTATAACTGTTCCGCTTCTATAGCATTATACGGCCATACGCATGTCCATGATACAACATATGAGGATGAAGTTTGGTATGTCAATCCCGGTTCGGTCTCGACAGGCAAATATGCAATGGTCGATATAACCGATAAGGGAATCATGCCGATTCTTTGCGATTTATATAAATAAAGTAATAAACCTCCGTTTAAAGGCATAAATTAAATTAGCTGATAAACGGAGGTTATTTCTATGTTTGTATTTTCTTTCAAGGCGAACAAGCCCAAGCTGATTATTGCTCTTTGCGTTGTTATCTGTGTTCTGATAGCCGGAACGCTTGCCCTTAGCGGCAGAAAAAAGCCCGTCGTAAATGACGGAGCGATTAATTACAAGGCGAAAACCGCCTCGGACTGCATTTCCTTCCTCTCTCAATTCGGCTGGTCGGTCAACGAGGAGCCTGTCGAGGTCAGGGAGGTGATTATTCCGTCTGAGTTCAACGATACATATGAAGCATACAATGTGATTCAGAAAAACCAGGGACTTGACCTTGAACCTTACAAGGGCTTTAGGGCTAAGAAGTGGATTTTTGAGGTAAAAAATTACCCCGATTATCCTGCCGACAGCGGATATATCAGGGCAACATTATTGGTTTATGACGGAGCCGTTATCGGCGGAGATATCTCGTCGATAGAGCAGAACGGCTTCATTCATGGCTTTGAGTTTCCGAATGCTTCTTCGCAGGCAGCTGGGCAATGATTATCGCCGTGAACATTACCGCACAGCCGATATACTCAATAACCGTCATGCGCTCGCCGAGAATGATGAACGAGAAAATGACAGAGAAAACGGATTCGGTGCAAAGCAGCATGCTCGCAAGGGTCGGCTCGGTATATTTCTGACCGATGATCTGGAACGTGAACGCACAGCTGCAGCTCATTATACCGGCGTAGAGAATCGGGATTGCGGCCTGCATGATTCCGTCTATGCTCGGCTTTTCGAAGATGAACATGAGAATGCACGAAATTACACCTGTTATCATGTACTGGCCGCAGGAAAGAACTATTGCATCAATCTTTGAAGCGTATTTGTCAATAACAATAATGTGCAATGCAAATGCTATTGAGCAAAGCAGTGCAAGAATTTCCCCTTTGCCGAGTCCGAATGAGGATGAGCCGCCCATACAAATCATATACAGTCCGCCGACGCCGAGGAAAACTCCGAGCCACGTCGTGAAGGGCTGTTTCTTTTTATATATTATGAATGAAATCAGCGGCACAAGCAGCATGTACAAAGCCGTGATGAATCCGACCTTGCCCGGTTCGATATAGTCGAAGGCGAACTGCTGGAGGTTTGAGCCGATGCAAAGCATTGTACCGACGATAAGAATTCCTTTTATGTTGTCCTTACGGCTTGATTTTTTCTCGGCGGGGGAGAGCTTAATGTTGTTTTTATTCTTTACGCTTCGGAAAAGAATAACAGGCAGGAGCACGATTCCGCCCAAAAGGCTTCGGATTCCGTTAAACGTAAAGCCGCCGACATAATCCATTCCCTGCTTCTGCGCAACGAACGAAAGACCCCAAATTATTGCTGCGCTGATAAGCAGAATCGGACCGATTATTTTCTTCTTGTTTGCCATTGGATAGGATTCCTTTCAATTTGAACTGCCGTGTGAGCAACGATAGCATCGATTCATATTGCAGCCCACGAATATACATTTTATCAGCCGGATGAGGATATGTCAAATAAATATTTGATTTTTTTTCCGGATGTGGTATAATATTTCATGAAAAATCGGAATTTGTTTTGGAGGAATGAAAATGGCTGTTTGTAATGTTATTTCGCATCGAGGTTCAAATAAAATCGCACCGCAGAACACTTTGCCGGCTTTCAGAAAATCCATTGATTTTCATGCCGACGGCTTTGAAACGGACGTTCACCTGACTTTTGACGGAGTTCCGGTAATCTGCCATAATTATACTATTGATGAGACCTCGAACGGGAAGGGCCTTATTGCAAATCAAACGCTTGATTATTTAAAGACGCTTGATTTCGGTTCGTATTTCCACAGAGCTTACAAGGGTACGAAAATCCCGACGCTTGAGGAGTTCCTGCACCTTTGCGAAAAGGCCGATCTAAAGGTGCTTAATATTGAAATTAAACCGCCGAAAAATAAAGATTATTCCGTTGTGCCGAAAACAATAAATATGGTTAAAGCTCACGGCCTTTTCAAAAAGCTTCTTATTTCAAGCTTTGACCCTATCGCATTGACAATATGCAAGGACGTTGACGAGAACTGTAAGACAGGCTTTCTTTACAGTCCGAACAGTCCGAACTTTTTAAGAATTTACGGCAAAGAGGTTGATTTTGCCAAATGTATCGGCGCAGACGCTTTGCACCCGTATCTTTGGCTTGTCGATAAGCAGCTGGTTGAAAATGCCCATAAAAACGGTATGGCAGTCAATTCATGGACGGTCAACAAGGAGAGAGACATAAAAAGACTTGTTGAAATGGGTGTTGACGGCGTTATCACCGATGTGCCGAATGTTGCAAAGAAGATTATAGAAGAGCTGTAATTTTTCTTGACATTTATTTTCTTTAATGGTATTATTTGTTCGTATAAATTGATGTGGGGGTATTTTGATGAATAAGATATCAAAAACCATAATCGGAATCGCTCTTTCGGTTGCCGTTGTCGCTCCCGTTTCGGGTGCAGTCGCTTATAAGGCCGTGACGACGGACGCTTCGGCGGAAACAACTGCTTCTTCGGTCGTTACAACAACGGTAAAAACGACAACGACCGAGGCTGTAACGGCACTGCCTATTTCGCTTGAAAATGTGAAAACTCAGAAGGCCGTTGAGAGCAAAAAGGCAACCAAGGCCGGCAAAACAACAAAGGCTGAAGTTAAAACAAAGGCTCGGAAAGAAAATCCTCAGCCGTCAAAGCTTTTTGCAGGTAAAACATCTGTCAGCAGATGGTCGGCAAGCAACGGAAAAATGAAGGTTAATGCCGAGAAAATCAAGCTTAACCTTAACGGTGCAACACGCTATGCCTATGTTGCGGTTATAAAAGGCCCTGCTTCGGGCTTCAAATCCTATGCTTCAATTCTTTCAACAGGCAAAACGGTTGACTCTATAGCGAACCTTTCAAAGTTCAATAATCTCACTTTCTCGGTTAACGGAGAGATGTGTAATCATGATAAGGAGAGCTTCAAGGGCTTTTATAATTCCGCTGACGATTCGACAAACGGAACGGTAATCAAAGGCTCGAAGATTGCTCAGGCGGTTGACGCCACTCCGTCTCTCACTATGACGAAGGACGGTAAGTGGGAATATCCTGTTTTGGTTGGAAAGGACAACGCTCAGTCACTTATCAACAGCGGTGTTATCACTTCCGTCGGATACACTTATCCTGTGCTTTGGAACGGTGAGCCGTATTATGTTGACGGCGGCGTTCTTGCTCCGATGTGGAACGAGAGAGACACGAAGGCGGATAATTATTCAAAGCATTTCTATAACGACCATACACTTATCGGTCAAATCGACGCAAACACATATGTAGTTGCAATCAGCGAGGGCTTCGGCAGAGGATATCTTTGCGATATTATGCAGGAGATGGGCGTTCAAAACGCTTTTTGGGAAAACGGCGGACATTGTGCTTCAATGTATATCAAGGGCTATGGCGTTGTTAACAGACCCGGTGACAACAAACTTTGCAGAGCAGCCGATATCATGGGCTTCTGATTAATTAATAATATTAACAGCTGTTTCAAATTAACTTTGAGACGGCTGTTTTTTCCTTTGATTTTTAATAAAACGTTGTTGATAATTATCTTTAAATATGTTAAAATTATAAAAATTCAGCTATAAAATGGGGGTTGTGCAAATGAATTGCTGCTGCAAAAAAAGCGATTTGTCGCTTATTAAGCCTGTGCTTGACGAGTACGGCGATACAGAGGGCAGCTTGATTACCATTCTTCAGCATGCTCAGGACATCTACGGCTATCTTCCGACCGATGTGCTTTATTGCATTGCCGAGAGGATAGGCGTTTCTCCGGCCAAGGTTATGGGCGTTGCAACGTTCTATTCTCAGTTCAGACTCAAGCCTGTCGGCAAATATCTTATCATGCTCTGCCAGGGTACGGCGTGCCATGTCAACGGTTCACAGAGAATCGAGGCTGCCATAACTCAGGAGCTTGGTATTTCCGACGGCGAAACTACGGACGACGGACTTTTTACGCTTAAAAATGTTGCATGTCTCGGCTGCTGCAGTCTTTCTCCCGTTATGATGATAAACGGCGAAACCTACGGAAGTCTCACCCCGTCAAAGACTGTTGAGATTCTCCGCAAGCTTAAGGAGGAGGGCTGAAAATGAAAATTGTTGTAGGCGAAGGCAGCTGCGGAATTGCCGCAGGCGCTGCAAAGGTTTATTCGGCAATCGGGAAGCTTATCGGTTCAACGGCTTCAACGCTGACCGTTACAGGCTGTATCGGCATGTGCTTCCTTGAGCCGATCGTCGATATTTATGACGGCGGCGAATTGAAAAAGCGTCTTGTCAAGGTGCAGCCCGAGGACGCCGAAAAGATTATCGCATATGTAAACGGTGATGAAAATGCCGTTAATGATATTGAAATTTCCGATGACGACAAGCTTTTCCTTGAGAAGCAGACAAGAATTGCACTGCGTCACTGCGGAATTATTAATCCCGAGGTTATTGATGAGTACACGGCCGAGGACGGCTATAAGGCACTCGAAAAGGTGCTCAAAACAATGACGCCGGAAGAAGTTATTGAAGAAATCAAGGTTTCGGGTCTTGCCGGACGTGGCGGTGCAGGCTTCCCGACGTGGTTCAAGTGGAACGCCGCAAGACAGTCGCAGGGCGAGACAAAGTATCTTATCTGTAATGCCGACGAGGGAGATCCCGGCGCATTCATGGACAGAGCCGTTATCGAGAGCGATCCGCATAACCTGATTGAGGGTATGCTTATCGGTGCATATGCCATCGGTGCAAAGGAAGCCGTAGTTTATGTCCGTGCCGAATATCCGCTTGCAATCGAACGACTCAAAGAGGCGATTAAACAGGCCGAGGAAAGGGGATTCCTCGGAGAAAATATAATGGGAACAGGCTTCTCTTGCAAGATGAGAATCAAAGCCGGTGCAGGAGCGTTTGTCTGCGGCGAGGAAACGGCTCTTATCGAATCTCTCCAGGGTGAGAGAGGTATGCCGAGACTTAAGCCGCCGTTCCCGGCTCAGTCGGGTTACTGGTACAAGCCGTCGAACATCAACAATGTTGAGACCTTTGCCAATGTTTCATGGATTATTCTCAACGGCGGCGAGGCCTTTGCCGCAATGGGAACCGAGGGCAGCAAGGGCACAAAGGTGTTTGCTCTCACTGGTAAAATCAAAAAAGGCGGCCTTGTTGAGATCCCTATGGGCAAAACGCTCAGAGATGTTATTTTTGACATCGGCGGCGGAATCAAGAACGGCAAGAAGTTCAAGGCGGTTCAGATGGGCGGTCCGTCGGGCGGCTGTATACCTGCCGATTTGCTTGATACGGTTATTGACTATAAGGCACTCGGCGCAACGGGCGCAATCATGGGCTCGGGCGGAATGGTTGTAATGGACGAGACGACCTGCATGGTAAGCATGGCGCAGTTTTTCCTCGATTTTACGGCCAAGGAGTCCTGCGGCAAGTGCATTCATTGCCGAATCGGAACAAAGAGGATGCTTGAAATTCTCAACAGAATCGTTAAGGGCGAGGGCAGAGACGGCGATATAGAGCTTCTTGAGGAGCTTTGCTACTCTATCAAGGACGGTGCCCTCTGCGGTCTCGGTCAGACAGCTCCGAACCCCGTTCTGACAACAATTAAGTATTTCAGAAATGAGTATGAGGCTCATATAAACGACAAAAAATGTCCCGCAAAGAGCTGTCCCGACCTTTTGACATACACCATTGATGCCGACAAGTGCCGTGGCTGTACGCTTTGCGCAAAGAAATGTCCGGCTAATGCGATTTCGGGCGAGGTCAAGTCGGTACACAGGATAGACCCGGACAAGTGCATCAAATGCGGCTCATGCGTAAGCGTATGCCGATTCGGTGCGGTTAAGGTAGATTGAGAGGTGATTTGAATGGATAAAATTAAGGTTACGATAGACGGCAAAGAGCTGATCGCCGAAAAGGGTCAGACAATCCTTCAAATTGCCCGTGATAATAATATCGAGATTCCGACGCTTTGCTATATTGATGAGATCAAGGCTTACGGCGCATGCGGACTCTGCGTTGTTGAAGCTGAGAATATTCCGAAGCTTCTCAGAGCTTGCGCTACGATTGCATCGGACGGAATGGTTATCAGGACAGATACTCCGAGAGTGCGTCAGTCGAGAAAAATTGCGCTTGAATTGCTTATTTCCGACCATACTGGCGACTGCAAAGGTCCTTGCTCTCTCAACTGTCCTGCCGGAACGGACTGTCAGGGCTATGTCAAGCTTATTGCAGAGGGTAAATTCAGGGAAGCGGTCGAGCTTGTTAAGGACAGAGTTCCTCTCCCGGCTTCAATCGGCCGAGTTTGTCCGCACCCGTGCGAGACTGCCTGCCGCAGAAAGCTTGTTGAAGAGCCGATTTCAATCGCTTTTCTCAAGAGCTTTGCCGCCGATGAGGATTTGAAATCGGGCAACAAGTTTATGCCTGAGGTTAAAAAAGCAAGCGGAAAGACGGTCGCTGTAATCGGCGGAGGTCCCGCAGGACTGACTGCGGCATATTTCCTTGCCGTCAAGGGTCACAAGGTTAAGATTTATGACGCTATGCCGAAGATGGGCGGTATGCTCAGATACGGAATTCCGCAGTATAGACTTCCAAAAGAAGTTCTTGACGCTGAGATCGCCTCGATCGAAGAGCTTGGTGTCGAGATGAAAAAAAATGTAAAAATCGGTAACGACATTACACTTGACGAGATAAGGAAAAGCCACGATGCGGTTATAGTTGCAATCGGCGCATGGACGAGCAGTTCAATGGGCGTTGAGGGCGAAGGCCTTGACGGTGTGCTCGGCGGAATTGATTTTCTGCGTTCGGTTGCGATGAAAAACCCGGTTGATATCGGCAAGAAGGTGGCTGTTATCGGCGGCGGCAACACGGCTATGGACGCCTGTCGCTCGGCTGTAAGACTCGGTGCGGAAGAGGTTTATGTTATCTACAGAAGAACGAGAGCCGAAATGCCGGCCGAAAAGGTTGAGATAGACGAGGCAGAGGAAGAGGGAGTAATCTATAAATTTCTGTGCAATCCGTCGGAAATCATTGGCGAAAACGGCAGAGTGAAGGCTGTTAAGCTTCAGAAAATGATGCTCGGTGAGCCAGATGCAGGCGGACGGCGCAGACCTGTTCCGATCGAGGGCGAGTTTGAAACTATTGAGCTTGACACTGTTATCATGGCAATCGGCCAGAAGATAAATATAAAAGGCTTTGAACAGCTTGAGTTGACGAACAGAGGCAACATTGCCGCAGATGAAAAGTCGTTCAGAACCTCAATCGACGGAATTTTTGCCGTCGGCGATGCGACGAACAGAGGAGCTTCAATCGCAATCGAAGCGATCGGGGAAGCACAGAAGGCTTCTGAGGTTGTTGACGGGTATCTCCACGGAGAGAACGTCGGCTACAAAAAGCCGTTCGTTGTCGAAAAGACTGTCACTGCCGCAGATCTCGCCGATAGAGAAAAGTGCGCAAGAGCGAGAATGCCGCAGCGCTCTCCCGAGGAGAGAAAGCACGATTTTGATGAGATAAATCTCGGCTTTACTCCCGAGCAGGCGATGAGCGAAGCAAAACGCTGCCTACAGTGCGGTTGTCACGATTATCACGATTGTAAGCTGATAAGATATGCAAATCAATATGACATTCACCCCGAACGTTTTGCAGGCGATAAGCATAACTGCCCCAAGGAGCAGAAGCTTGTTTGCATTGAAAGAGATCAGAACAAGTGTATTCTTTGCAATCTTTGTGTTCGTGTCTGTGATGAGGAGGTCGGAAAGGGCGTTCTCGGACTGGTCGGACGTGGATTCACTACGGTTATCAAGCCCGAATTTAACTCGGCGGAGACCGTTGAATTCTGCATGAACTGCCGCAAGTGTGCAGATGCCTGTCCGACGGGTGCTTTAAAATCATTGTAAAAGGTTTGTAACATTGAATTTTTATACAAATTTCAACCGGGAAGCTGTAAAAAGTTTCCCGGTTGTCAATATTTATTGTGACGGTAAAAAACGAGCTGGAATGAGAAAAACGGAGCATTTCAGCGAAAAAAAGAGTATTTCAAAAACCATTCAAAAAAATTGATGATTTCATGCAGAAAATTTGCAAAAAAATGTTGACATTTGCGAGTTTCTGCACTATATTATATATCAATATCGAAAGGAAAAATTTATTTGCATATTTCCGACTGATATTTATACCGTATTCGGTAAAGAGAGGGGCTGCATAATTGAAAAACAACGTTATTATTGACCTCAGAAACATTTCGGTCAAGCTGGGAGATGCTCAGATACTCGAAAACCTCAGCATGTACATTCGGGACAAGGAATTTATTACCTTGTTAGGGCCTTCGGGCTGCGGAAAAACAACCACACTGCGCATTATTGCCGGATTCCTTGAACCGGACAGCGGAGAGGTTGTCTTTGAGAATAAAGTTATCAATGGTGTACCGCCTCATAAGAGACAGGTTAACACCATTTTTCAGCGTTATGCGCTGTTTCCGCATTTGAATGTTTACGAGAACATTGCGTTCGGACTTCGTGTCAAGAAGATGAAGGAAAAGGAAATCAGCGAGACTGTTAAGGAAATGCTTAACCTTGTCAACCTCAACGGCTTTGAAAGACGAAATGTCAATTCTCTTTCGGGCGGTCAGCAGCAGCGCGTTGCTATTGCCCGTGCACTTGCCGTTAAGCCGAGAGTCCTTCTTCTTGACGAACCGCTCGGTGCGCTTGATCTCAAGCTTCGCAAGGATATGCAGGTGGAGCTTAAAAATATTCAGCAGAGACTCGGCATAACGTTTATATATGTCACACACGACCAGGAGGAGGCTCTTTCAATGTCGGATACAGTCGTTGTTATGGACGGCGGCGTTATCCAGCAGATCGGCACTCCGCAGGACGTTTACAATGAACCCAAGAACGCTTTCGTTGCCGACTTTATCGGCGAGAGTAATATACTTGACGGCAAGATGCTTGAGGACTTCAAGTGCTCGTTCTCCGGTGCACAGTTCCAGTGTCTCGACAAAGGCTTCGGTATCGGCGAGTCCGTCGACGTTGTTGTAAGACCCGAGGATGTTGACATAGTTCCCGTTGAAAAGGGTATGCTCAGCGGAACTGTTACATCTGTTACTTTCAAGGGTGTTCATTTTGAAATAATTGTTGATATCGGCGGCTTCAAATGGATGATTCAGACGACCGATTACGAGCCCGTCGGAAAAAAGATCGGTCTTGAAATCGAACCCGATGCTATTCATATTATGAAAAAATCCAAATATTCGGGACTGTACGGAGATTACAGCTCCTTCAGCGATGAACTGGAGCATCTTTCCGACATCGTTGAGGAGGAATGAGCCGTGAATAAAAGGACTTTAACTCAGCGTCTTTGCGCCGCTCCTCATATTGTCTGGTCGGCGATATTCATCGTTGTTCCGCTTATAATGGTTTTTTATTATGCCTTTACCGACAAGACGGGAGCATTTACTCTTGACAATGTTACACGCCTGACCGATTACACAAGCACGTTTCTGCGTTCCTTGTGGTTCGGTATTGTTGCAACGATTATTTGCCTTTTGATTGCCTATCCTTTGGCATACATTCTTTCGAGAATGAAGCTCAGAGCTCAGAGCACAATGGTAATGCTCGTCATGATTCCCATGTGGATGAACTTTCTTCTCAGAACCTACGCATGGATGACTTTGCTTGAGGATTCGGGCGTTATCAACAACATACTCGCAAAAATAAATATCGGACCCTTCCACATGATCAACACCTCGGGTGCGGTCATATTGGGAATGGTTTACAATTTCCTGCCATATATGATTCTGCCGATTTATTCCGTCATGACAAAGCTTGACAACAGTCTTGTCGAGGCGGCGCAGGATCTCGGTGCAAACAGATTTCATGTTATCAAGGACGTCGTTTTTCCGTCAACGCTTTCGGGTGTCGTCTCGGGCGTTACAATGGTCTTTGTTCCGTCGGTCAGCACCTTCTATATTTCTCAGAAGCTCGGCGGCGGCAGCTTTGCGCTCATAGGCGATATAATCGAAATGCAGTTCCAGGTTTCAAACAACTTCAATTTCGGTGCCGCACTTTCACTTGTCCTTATGATTCTCATACTTATCTGTATGGCTGTTATGAATAAATTCGGCGATACCGAGGAAGCGGGAGGTGTTGTGGCATGAAAAACAGCAAGCTTCACCCGGGCTCGGGCATTTATCTCGCCCTGGTTATGCTCTTCCTCTACCTGCCGATTATTATGCTCATTGTGCTTTCTTTCAACGGAACGAACAGTACAAGCGTAATTCAGGGGTTTTCAACAAAATGGTATGTTGAGCTTTTTAAAGACAGCGCAACGATAAATGCTTTGACAAATACGCTCATTCTTGCCGTTACTTCGGCAATTACAGCTACCGTTATCGGCACTCTTGCCGCAGTCGGAATTGACAAAATGAAAAAAGGCGTTGTTAAATCAAGCGTTATGACCGTTACAAATATTCCTATGATGAACCCCGAAATCGTTACGGGTGTTTCGATGATGCTTCTGTTTGTATTCATCGGCTCGATTCTCGGCGCAAGCGGAGTTCTCGGCTTCTGGACGCTTTTCATTGCTCATGTAACGTTCAGCCTGCCGTATGTTATTCTCAACGTATTGCCCAAGCTCCGACAGACTGACGCAAACCTTTCGCAGGCGGCGCAGGACCTCGGCTGCCCTCCCGTTAAGGCGTTCATAAAGGTCGTTCTTCCGTCGATACTTCCGGGTGTTGTCGCAGGACTTATTATGGCATTCACTCTTTCGTTCGATGACTTTATTATCAGCTATTTTGTCAGCGGACCCAAGTTCCAGACGCTTCCGATAAGAATTTTCTCCATGACGAAGAAGCGTGTTACTCCCGATATGTACGCTCTTTCAACTATTATGTTTATCGTTATCCTTGTTCTCCTTGTTCTTGTAAACGTTCTTCAGGCACAGGGTGACAGCAAGAAGGATAAGAAGGGCGGTGCGGCAAAATGATGAAAAAGATTATTTCGGTTTTGTTCGCCGCTGTCGTTATCGCTCTGAGCTGTTCCGCTTCGTTCGGTGTTACGGCGAAGCAGATTGATGTTTCCAAGCTCAAGGGAACGGAAATCAATGTTTACAACTGGGGCGAATATATCTCCGACGGTGCCGAGGATACCCTCGACGTTAACAAGGAATTTGAAAAAGAAACGGGAATCAAGGTCAATTACACAACCTATGATTCCAACGAAAATATGTATAATAAGATCAAGGGCGGCGGAGCAAACTATGATATAGTTATTCCGTCGGACTACATGATCGAACGCATGATAGACGAGGATTTGCTCGAAAAAATAAACTTTGACAATATCCCGAATTACAAGAACATCATGCCGAAGTACAAAAATCTTTACTTTGACCCGAAGAACGAGTATTCCGTTCCCTACAATGTCGGCATGGTCGGCCTTGTCTATAACACCAAAATAGTTGAGGGCACGCCCGACAGCTGGAGCATTATGTGGGACGAAAAGTACAAGGGTCAGGTGCTCATGTTCAACAACTCCCGTGACGCTTTCGGAATAGCTCAGTTCCTCTTGGGCATTGATATCAACACAACCAACGCTCAGGACTGGGAAAAGGCTTATGAAAAGCTCAAGAAGCAGAAGCCTATCGTTCAGTCATATGTTATGGACGACGTTTTCAATAAGATGGAGGGCGGCGAAGCTGCAATAGCCGCATATTACGCCGGCGACTGCATCAGCATGGCGGAGAATAATCCCGACCTTGCGTTCGTTTACCCGAAGGAGGGCACGAATATTTTCGTCGATTCAATCTGTATTCCAAAGGGCTGTCAGAACAAGGAAGCGGCTGAGCTTTATATCAATTTCATGCTCAGAGAGGACATTGCACTTGCAAATGCCGAATATATGTGTTATGCTACTCCTAACCAAGCGGTTCTTGACGATGAGGAATATTCGCTCAGGGATAACGAAATGCTTTATCCCGACGAGGAGCATACTCCGCCGACAGAGTATTTCCACAATCTTGACTCCGAGATGCTGATGCTCATGACGTCGCTTTGGGACAATCTGAAAATAGAGGGCAACAATGACCGCTCTGTTTATATCGGTCTGATTACTTTTGCAGTTATCGTTGTTGTCTATTTCATTTACAGGACGATCAGAAAGAAAAAAAGAGAGAGTATGTATTGATTTGTCGTTTTATAAGCAAGTCGGCATGCTTCTCCGAGAGGTGTAAAAAAAATGAAGAATGTCAGCTTCATAAAAATCATAGCCGTGCTTATGTGTGTCGCAACAGTATTGGGTGCTTTTACGGCCTGCTCTTCAAAGAAGACAACGCCGAATACCGTCAAAGCTTCGGTAAATGACGGTCCGCTTACCGACCCCAAATGGGTTGTTGTTCCGTCGATAGACGCTCAGGCGATCGAACCGCTTGTCAGAGCGGATTATAACGAAAGTACAAGACACTATGATATCAGCTATGCCGATTGCTTTAAGATTAAACAGAACGGCAAGTATGGAATTATCGACTATAACGGTAAAATTGTTATTAAGCCGAAGTATGACAGCATTGTTGCGATAAGGAACAGTTCGGATTTTGTTGCAACAGGCAAGGATTCCGACGGCGAAACCGTTCAGACTTACATTAACTACAATGATTTTTCGGTTGAATCGTCATACAGAAAATATAATACACTCAGGTATGAATATCTGTGGAATGCTACGGATAATTCCGCAGTATTTGTTCAGAACGACAACGGTGAAATCTACAAGGATGATCTTAAAGCCGCTCTGCCGGAATCCGTCAGGGGAGTGAAGGATGTCGACGGCGAGTATGTCGGCGACGGAACCTACGGACTCTATATCAACGGCAAAAACATCATGGGTATGATTTATTCCGGTGCAGGCTGCTTCTCAAACGGAATGGCTGCGTTCAAATCCAACGGAGTTTGGGGCTATATTGATTCCAACGGAAAAACCGTTCTTCCGTTTGGCTATGATGCCGTTAAGGGCTACAGTGCATTTGGCGGAGAGGACACTCCGTATGAAAGCTATGACGGATATGTTACCGTTACCAAGGACGGAAAATTCGGCGTGTTTACCAACGAGGGTAAGGCCGTGACCGATATGTCCTATGAAGGAGCAACACCTGTTGTAGGCGGCAGAGCCTATATTCTTAAGGACGGCAAATGGGGTCTTGCTTCATTCGGCGATTCCTCCGATGCGACGGCAAGAACCGACGTGACGACTTCGACAAAGCCCGAGGAGACAACGACCGAAAAGCCGACAGAGAAAACCACGGAAAAGACAACCGCTGAAGAGACAACAACGGCCGAGGGCGCAGGCAACTATGTTGTTAACACGGACGGCCTTAAACTCAGAACGGATGCGGGTACGCAGAACGACATCATTCTTGAACTCAGCGAGGGTACGGTTCTCACCATTGACCGTGTTTCGGACGGCTGGGGTCATACATATTACGACGGCAATGAGGGCTGGGTAAGCCTTGATTATGTCGATAAGGAGTAAACGATGCTTCAGCGTCTTGATAAAATGATTGCTTCTCAGGGCAAGTACAGCCGACGGGAGGCGCAGGAGCTTATTAAAGACGGAAAAATCAAGGTCAACGGAATAACCGTTCGTGACAGGGGAGCAAAGTCCGACGACGAAAAGGACACTGTAACCGTGAACGGTGAACAGCTTGATTTTCAAAAATTCGTTTATATTATGCTCAATAAGCCGAAGGGCGTTGTCAGTGCAACAAATGACAAAAACGAAAAGACCGTAATCGACCTTGTTCCCAAGGAATATAAAAGAAGAAATCTTTTTCCTGCCGGACGTCTTGATATCACAACTACAGGATTTGTGCTGATTACGGATGACGGCGATTTTGCCCACAGGATTCTTTCGCCAAAGAATCACATTGAAAAGACCTATGAGGCACGTCTTGCCGAAAAAGTGACCGACGAGCAGATAAAAAGAATCAGCGAGGGAATTGAGCTGAAGGACGGAACAAAATGTCTGCCGGCGAAGGTGACTGTTATTGAGGACGGCGACGAGCCGCTGGTCGAAATCAAAATCTGCGAGGGTAAATATCATCAGATTAAGAGAATGTTTGCGGCCGCAGGTAACGGAGTAATCGGCCTGAAGCGAACACAAATGGGCGGTTTGATGCTTGACCCGAACCTCAAGGAGGGCGAAATCCGATTGCTCGCCGTTCGGGAGGTTCAAATAATAGAAAACGGATAAATTCCGGAATGTTTAAACTTTTCGGACATATTATATTTATAAATAATGTATGAATTCGGGAAAAGTCGGTTTTAACAAAAAGCCTTGACTTTTTCCGTTGAATACACTATAATAGGCATATTGCTGTACTTTGGTGCTTAAAGTACAGGCTTTTGTCTGTATTAAGACCAAAATAACGAGTAATTGCATTGAAAGGATGAAAACTATGGCACAGGAAATCTTGCTTACAGCTGAGGCTTACAAAAAGAAAAATGATGAGCTGGAATATCTTAAAACAGCGGGACGTGACGAGATAGCCGAAAGAATCAAAGAGGCCAGATCATTCGGAGATCTTTCTGAAAACAGCGAATATGATGAGGCATTGAACGATCAGGCTAAAATGGAGGCTAAAATCGCTCAGCTCGAAAATGAAATGAAAAACGCTAAGATTCTTGACGAAAGCGCAATTACTACCGAGGCTATTCACGTCGGTTCAAAGGTTAAAATCCGTGACGTTGAATACGGCGATATTGAGGAATACAAGATTCTCGGCGAGAGCCAGGCAAACCCCGATGAGGGCATTATTTCGGATCAGTCGGCAGTCGGTAAGGCACTTATCGGCAACAAGGTCGGCGATGTTGTTAACGTTCATCTTCCGAACGGTAATGTGATTGCCTTTGAGGTTCTTGAAATTTCAATATAAACATATCGGGCGCAGGCTTAGCCTTACGCCCGTTAATTGCTATGAATGGAGAGTTAAATATGGCAGAAGAAAAGAATACTCCCGTTGTTGAAACGGAGCAGAACGCTAACGAACTCAGAAAAATCAGGGTTGACAAGCTTGTTGCACTTCAGGAAGCAGGCAAGGACCCGTTTCAGATAACAACAGCCGAACAGTCGGCAACCAGTGCGGAGATTACCGCCGCTTTTGAGAAGCTTGAGGCTGAGACCAATGAGCTTCCCGAGGATCAGAGACCCGAGCAGGTCAGAATTGAGGATGTAACTCTCTGCGGCCGTATCATGACATGGAGAGATATGGGTAAGGCTAACTTTATCGATATCACCGACCGTGCAGGACGTATGCAGGTTTATGTCAGAATGAACGATATCGGTGAGGATGAGTTTGCAGAGTTCAAGAAGTGGGATATCGGCGACATCATCGAGGTTAAGGGCTTTGTTTTCAGAACACGCAGAGGTCAGATCTCCGTTCATGCTCAGAACGTAAGACTTCTTTCAAAGTCGCTTCTTCCTCTTCCCGAGAAGTTCCACGGCCTTAAGGATACCGATACAAGATACCGTCAGCGTTATCTTGATCTTATCGTTAATCCCGACGTTAAGACAACGTTCTACAAGCGTTCGCTTATTATAAAGAAGATAAGAAACTTCCTTGACGAAAAGAACTTTGTTGAGGTTGAAACTCCTATTCTTGTTTCAAACGCAGGCGGTGCGGCGGCAAGGCCGTTCGTCACTCATCATAATTCACTCAACGAGGACTTCAAGCTCAGAATTTCGCTTGAGCTTTACCTTAAGCGCCTTATCATCGGCGGCATGGAGAGAGTTTATGAGATCGGCCGTGTTTTCCGTAACGAGGGTATGGACACAAGACATAACCCCGAGTTCACTCTCATGGAGCTTTATCAGGCATATACCGATTATCACGGAATGATGGATCTCACCGAGAGCATGTTCAGATACCTTGCAACCGAGGTTTGCGGTTCGACGACCATCACATACGGCGATAAGGAAATCGACCTCGGCAAGCCGTTTGAGAGACTCACAATGACAGATGCCGTTAAGAAATATGCAGGCGTTGATTTTGACGCAGTCAAGGATGACGCAGAGGCAAAGAAGCTCGCTAAGGAGCATAATATTGAGTTCGAGGAGCGTCACACAAAGGGCGACATTCTCAATCTCTTCTTTGAGGAGTTCTGCGAGGACAAGCTCATTCAGCCGACATTCATTATGGATCACCCGGTTGACATTTCTCCGCTTACAAAGAGAAAGCCGTCAAGACCGGATCAGGTTGAGCGTTTTGAGCTTTATATCAACACTTGGGAGATGTGTAACGCATATTCCGAGCTTAACGACCCGATCGACCAGCGTGAGCGTTTCAAAGCTCAGGACGCTGCCGCGGCGGCAGGCGACGAGGAAGCTAACCACACCGATGAGGATTTCCTCACCGCTATGGAGTACGGTATGCCCCCGACAGGCGGTATCGGCTACGGTATCGACCGTCTTGTAATGCTTCTTACAAACAGCCCGTCGATCAGAGATGTTTTACTCTTCCCGACAATGAAGTCCTTAGATGGTGTAAATAAGAAAAATGATGTAAATAATACAGCTTCTGAAGCACCTGAAAAAAATGTAAAAACTGAGTCTGAAAA
>FR882042.1:13811-52119 GCA_000434915.1 Ruminococcus sp. CAG:563 | reverse complement strand
CCGCCTCCGAAGCCGCCTGCGCCGCCGCCGAAAAAGCTGGAGAATATGTCGTCCAAATCAAAATCGTCGCCGAAGCCGCCGTTGAAGCCGCCACCGCCTGCACCGAAGTTCGGATCAACTCCGGCATGGCCGTACTGGTCATAGCGAGCCTTTTTCCGCTCATCACTGAGCACCTCGTAAGCCTCATTGGCCTCCTTGAACTTCGCCTCGGCTTCCTTATCGCCGGGGTTCAGGTCGGGATGGTACTGCTTGGCCTTTTTACGGTAAGCCTTTTTTATTTCATCGGCACTTGCATTTTTGTCAATGCCCAGCACCTCATAGTAATCTCTTTTATCAGCCATAAATTAAAGCCCCTGACTTGAAATAGGGCAACGCCGTGCGAAACGGCGTGCCCGTTATTAGTTTATTGACAATTATTTGTTATCGTCGTCCGTAACGTCTGTGTAGTCGGCATCATAGAAGCCGTCCGCACCCTGTGCGCCTGCGCCCGGGTTACCGCCCATGTCCGGACCTGCCTGCTGACCTGCTGCACCCTGTGCACCCTGAGCAGCCTTGTAAATCTTCTCGGATACCTCATAGAACTTCTTCTGGAGAGCCTCCTGCTTATTCTTGATGAGGTTGATATCCTGACCCTTAAGAGCTTCCTTCAAACCTTCGATTTCAGCATTGAGAGCGTCCTTATCTGCCTGGTCGAACTTGTCGCCTTCCTCGGAGAGGAGCTTCTCACACTGGTAAACCATCTGGTCTGCATTGTTTCTTGTATCAACTTCCTCACGGCGCTGTTTATCCTCCTGAGCGAACTGCTCGGCCTCGTGAACAGCCTTTTCAATGTCATCCTTGGACATATTGGTTGAAGAAGTGATGGAGATTGACTGCTCCTTGTTCGTTCCGAGATCCTTAGCGGAAACGTGAACGATACCGTTTGCATCTATATCGAATGTAACCTCGATCTGCGGAACACCGCGACGTGCCGGCATGATTCCGTCAAGGTGGAATACGCCGAGGGTCTTGTTGTCCTTAGCGAACTCTCTTTCACCCTGGAGAACATGGACCTCAACAGACGGCTGATTGTCGACTGCGGTTGAGAAGATCTGACTCTTCTTTACAGGGATAGTTGTATTTCTGTCAATAATCTTTGTGTTGATACCGCCCATTGTCTCAATGCCGAGTGAAAGCGGAGTAACGTCAAGAAGAAGAAGTCCCTTAACTTCGCCGCCCATAACACCGGCCTGGAGAGCTGCACCGATTGCAACGCACTCATCGGGGTTGATGCCCTTGAAAGGCTCCTTGCCGATGAACTTCTTGATTTCTTCCTGGACTGCCGGGATTCTTGAAGAACCGCCTACCATAAGAACCTTATCAATCTCTGAGGTTGAAAGGCCGGAGTCGCTCATTGCTTGACGAACGGGACCCATTGTGGACTCAACGAGGTCTGCTGTGAGCTCATTGAACTTTGCTCTTGTAAGTGTAAGCTCAAGATGCTTCGGGCCTGTAGCGTCAACTGTGATATACGGAAGATTGATATCCGAAGACGTAACGCCTGAAAGCTCAATCTTAGCCTTCTCTGCAGCTTCCTTAAGTCTCTGCATAGCCATCTTGTCGCCGCGAAGGTCAATGCCGTTTGACTTCTTGAACTCGTCAATGATCCAGTTCATAACTCTCTGGTCGAAGTCATCGCCGCCGAGGTGGTTGTTACCTGCTGTTGCAAGAACCTCCTGAACGCCGTCGCCCATCTCAATGATGGAAACATCGAATGTACCGCCGCCGAGGTCATAAACCATAACCTTCTGGTCATCTTCCTTATCAATGCCGTAAGCAAGAGCTGCGGCTGTCGGCTCGTTAATTATTCTCTTAACCTCAAGGCCTGCAATGTGACCCGCATCCTTCGTTGCCTGACGCTGTGCGTCGGTGAAGTATGCCGGAACTGTGATAACAGCCTCTGAAACCTTCTCGCCGAGATAAGCTTCCGCATCGGTCTTAAGCTTCTGAAGAATCATTGCGGAAATTTCCTGCGGGGTGTATTTCTTATCGTCGATAGTAACCTTATAATCCGAGCCCATTTGACGTTTGATTGACGAAACTGTTCTGTCGGGGTTCGTGATAGCCTGACGCTTTGCGACCTGGCCTACCATTCTCTCGCCGTTCTTGCCGAAGCCGACAACAGACGGAGTTGTTCTTGCGCCCTCTGCGTTAGCAATAACCACAGGCTCGCCGCCCTCGATAACAGCTACGCATGAATTTGTTGTACCTAAATCAATACCTATAACCTTTGACATAATATATTCCTCCTAAGATGTTTATATACAATTTTGTTTTAGGCAATGCCACACGCCTCAATTTGTGCGGTGTTGCCTTAGTTCGCAACGGCTACCATTGCCGGACGAATTACCTTATCGCCTATCTTGTAGCCCTTTGCAAACACATTTGTGATAACGTTCTCGCCGAGATTCTCATCCTCCGAGTGCATCACTGCGTTGTGGAAGTTCGGATCAAACTCCTCGCCCTCCTCGCCGAACGACTCGACTTTGAGATCCTTGAAAACATTTTCAAACTGCTTGAATGTCATTTCAACGCCCTTTTTGTAATCCTCAAATGTGATATCGGGATTAGCGAAAATTCTGTCGAAATTGTCTGCCACCGGAAGCAGCTCCTTGATGACCGAAGCCTTGCAGTCAACGTAAAGCGCATCCTTTTCTCTCTGCGAACGCTTGCGGAAGTTGTCGTACTCCGCCGCAATTCTCAAAAGCTGATCGCTCTTTTCGGCAAGCTGTTTTTTAAGCTTCTCCTCGTTGCTTTCTTCCTTGGCTTTTTTCTCTTCCTTTACCTCTTTATTCTCTTTTTTATCTTCTTCCTCTACCTTTTTATCCTCAGCCTTTGCGGCTGTTTCTTCACTGTTTTTCTTTTTTGCCAACAGTAATCATTCCTTTCAGTCTTCATTGAGAACCTGGGAGAGTATTTTTCCGACCATATCGGTCAGATATCTGACGCTCGGTATCAGCGTTGCATAGTCGATCCTCGTCGGTCCGATAATTCCAATCGAGCCGTGATTCTCTCCGCCGACATCGTACTGCGCCATTATAACGCTTGAATTTTCAAGCGGTTTAAACTTGTTTTCGCTGCCTATCTTGACATCCAAATCTTTTTTGTTGTCTGTCAGAATCTTGCTCAACGGTTCGCCTCGCCTAAGAAAATCCATAAGCTCGTAGGCCGTTGTGCCGTAGTCGCCGTAATGGAAGATGTTCGACTGACCGCCGAGCATAAGCGGAATTTCCATTGCCTCGCCCGCAAGCTCCGATACCGTTGAAATAAGAGGTATCATCGTCAGCGCATCCTCGCCCATTGAAGCAACCAAGGTTTGAAGCGTAGCCGTGTCAATCGAATCAAGCTCCGTTCCGACAAATGAAGTTTTGACAATGTTGTAAAACTTCTCGATAACGGAAGCGTTCAAATCAACGTCGCTTCGGCAAACCCTGCTTTTGATCATGCCGTTTGAGGTAAGCAGAACAACCATTCCCGTTCTCATTCCGACAGGTACGAATTCGACACGTTTTATCGTGACATTTTCGCCCGACGGAGCGGTTGAAATTGCGGCACAGTTTGTCATGTCCGCAAGGAAATCGTTCGCTCGCTTAAGTATGTTTTCCGGACTGGCGTTTCTTATTGAAATACCGGCTTCAATACGTCTTTTGACCGCATCGTCAAGCTGCCGCACTCCCATAAGATGATCTACATAGTAACGGTAGCCCTCATCGGTCGGGATACGACCGGCCGAGGTGTGGGGCTGTTCGAGAAGTCCCATGTTTGAAAGCTCAGCCATCTCATTTCTGATGGTCGCCGAGGAAACCGAAATTTCGGGATCCTTTTGCAAAAGCTTTGAACCGACAGGCTCGCCCGTCTTTATATAGTGTTCGACAACAGCAGCAAGTATCTTTTCTTTTCTCTGACTGAGTTCCATAATCTCACCGCCTTTAGCACCGTTAGCACTCTTTAGCCCTGAGTGCTAACTACATTTAATAATATACAACCGTCCGCCCGATTTGTCAACACTTTAATTGTGAATTCTTTGTTAACATTTGCAGCTTTTCCCATTAACGACGATTGCGGATGGACTTGATTGACGTAGTGATACAGTTAATTGTTTATTTTTATCCCAAGTTGCTTACTACGAATGGAGTAGTACAATAAGGCCTTATTCCCTCAGTCGCTCATGTGCCGGCTTCCCCTCAAGGGTAAAACCTTGGTTGGTCTCTTCAGACCTTGGGTCGATGTGGGCATCGACCCCTACGAATTGTGCCTTTTTTCAAATCAAAATAAATCATGCTATATTAAAAAATTTTGCATATCTACACCTTATAATATATTTCGACGTAACAGGGAGAATTATTCTGCACTTCCGCACATTACCTGTTGCTTTTGTGAAAAAGATGTGATACAATCGCCAATGTCAGGAGGTAATGAAAATGATAAGAAAAATCATTAAAATAGACGAAGAAAAATGCAACGGCTGCGGCGCATGCGTTTCGGCATGTCACGAGGGTGCTATTGGTCTTGTTGACGGCAAGGCGAAGCTTCTGCGTGATGACTATTGCGACGGACTCGGCGACTGCCTGCCAACCTGTCCCACGGGTGCTATCACCTTTGAAAAGAGAGAAGCGGCTGACTACAACGAAAAAGCCGTTATGGAAAACAAGCTCAAGAAGCACGGCATTGCTCATCACGGCGGCTGCCCGGGTTCAAGGCTCAGCAGAATCATGCATGAACACAGCAGTCACAACGAAGTAAAGGCCGAAAGCCGACTTTCACAATGGCCGGTTCAGATAAAGCTCGTTCCTGTCAATGCTCCTTATTTTAACGGTGCCGACCTGCTTATCGCCGCCGACTGCACTGCGTTCGCTTACGGAAATTTCCATAACGATTTTATTAAAGACAAGATCACCCTTATCGGCTGTCCGAAGCTTGACAGCGTAGACTATTCCGAAAAGCTGACGGCGATTTTGACGGTTAACGACATTAGAAGCGTAACCGTTGTTCGCATGGAGGTACCCTGCTGCGGTGGAATTCAGATGGCCGTTCAAAAGGCTCTCGACGCAAGCGGCAAAAGAATTCCGCTCAACGTAACGGTAATTTCGACAGACGGAAAAATTATCAATAAATAAAAAAACAAGGCACGGCGAAAAACCGTGCCTTAATTATTATAATCGTTTATGTAGGTTACATCTTGAAGCCTGTCATGTTAACAACAGTTGATGCAGCTGCCGTACCTGTTGTGCTTACAACATCAGAAAGTTCAAATTTGAAATCGAACTTAGCTTTGAGAGAAACAAGGTTACCTGTCGAAGCATTTACAACAGCTGTGATAACAGCGTTAGAGTAATTCTCGGAAATATTTGCACTGCCGCAGCCGGGAACTTTAGCAATAGCAGACATAACGTTCTCTGCTGTCTTGTGATCCCAGTAATCCTTATCTTTGTCGCCGCATGCGAGACCGCTTCTGTCAAGAGGAGCATTGTTGGAAGAAACAACCTTGCCGCCCTTAACGGTGCTTGAACCGTTCTTAATCTTAAGCGTAATTGTGTAGTTGTTGCCGTTCTTTACGCATGTTGCACCGGTAACATCGGAAGCTGTGAGCTTGGATGCCTTGAAATACTTATGGTAGCTGTCAGCGTCTGCCGAAGTAACGGACTTTGTGTATTTATTTGCATCACCAACACCCATAAAGCCATAAATCGTGCTTTTAAAAGGTTTAAGAGCAAAACCTGCATTGTAAGACTTCTCGGTTGTTGATCTTGTCTTGTTGAAAGCCGCCTTCTTGGAAGCAACCTTAGCCGTAGCTGTGTTGTAGTAGCTAACGATCTGAGCCGTGCCTGTCGGGATTGAAGAACCTGTTTTAGCAGCGTTTGTCTTAGATGATGTTGAAGATCCTGTGTTGCCACCCGTGCTGTTGTCAGCCGGAGCTGCATCTGTCGGAGCTTCGCCGTTAGCATCTGTCGGAGCCTCGCCGTTAGCGTCAGTCGGAACCTCACCGCTGGCATCTGTCGGGACCTCGCCGCTGTTGTCAATGTCATCGCCCGCT
Organism: Ruminococcus sp. CAG:563; assembly: GCA_000434915.1. Lineage (GTDB taxonomy): Bacteria > Bacillota > Clostridia > Oscillospirales > Acutalibacteraceae > CAG-488. The sequence continues at coordinate 46,046 of FR882042.1, read as the reverse complement.
GTTTCGGTAGCCGAAGCACCGCCTCTCTGCTCTGCCGCTTTCTTTGCAGCGTCGCAAATTTTGCCTGTGTTTACGACAGCCGTAATGCAGATTGCGATAACACAAACGAGAGCCGTGATACTCTTTGCAAGCGTTTTCTTGGAATCGATATCCATAGGAGTCTTTTCCTTCTTCGCTTTCTTTTCTTTTTTAGCTTTCTTGGTCTCAACAATTTCCTCATTCGGATCTGCCGAGACTTTCTTTTTCTTGCTCATGATATCTGCCCCTTTCGAGATCATAAATGTTTAATATATTATACTTTTTTTGCAAGAAAAAGTAAATGAACTATGTTACAAAAAAAATGATAATTTTTTGTGCAAATTGTTATAAGCATTAAACATCAACGTTTTCCTTAATACATTAAACATTAGGATTTATACATTTCCCGGTAAAAAAAGACCCCGACATTCAGTCGAGGTCCGGTTTTCTATTTACGGGACAATCAGTTGTTGTCGCCCTTCTTCTTGATGATGTCGTTAAGGATCACATAGAAATCCTCATCGTCAACTCCGCCCTTTGCCTGCGGCTTTGAGCTGTTAACAACCGGCGGCTCGATCGGAGCGTTTGCCGAAGCAGCTGCTGTTGAGCGAATCGGTGCACCTGCGTTTGAAGTTGCCTTGAAGGTCGGGATAGAGCCGAAATCCTCCGACGGCTTTGCATCAAAGCCTGTAGCGATAACCGTGATGATGATCTCATCCTCAAGCTTGGAGTCGAATGCAACACCCCATGTGATGTTTGCGTCCGGATGTGCCTTCTCTGTGATGGATTCGCAAGCGTTCTCAATCTCTTCAAGTCCGATATCCGGTGAAGAAGTGATGCTGATGATAACGCCCTTTGCACCTGCGATAGATGTCTCGAGAAGCGGGCTTGATGTAGCCATATCCGCTGCCTGAAGGCTCTTGTCCTTGCCCTTTGCGGTGCCGACGCCCATGTGAGCATAGCCTGCGTCTCTCATTACGCTGCAAACATCAGCGAAGTCGAGGTTAACAAAGCCCGGAACCTTAATGAGCTCTGAAATGCTCTTAACGCCCTGCGAAAGAACCTCATCAGCTACGAGGAATGCCTCTGAAAGGGTCTTACAGCGGTCGCTGAGGAGCTTAAGTCTGTCATTCGGGATAACGATGAGGCTGTCAACGTTCTCTGAAAGACGAGCGATACCCTGCTCTGCAAGTGTGCTTCTCTTCTTGCCCTCAAATTTGAAGGGCTTTGTAACAACACCGACTGTGAGAACGCCCATTTCCTTAGCGATCTCTGCGATTACGGGAGCTGCACCTGTACCTGTGCCGCCGCCCATACCTGCGGTGATAAATACCATATCTGTTCCCTTAAGGATTGAAGAGATTTCCTCTCTGCTCTCCTCGGCTGCCTTCTCGCCAACCTCGGGACGTCCGCCGGCGCCCTGTCCTCTTGTGGACTTCTCGCCGATCTGAATTCTGTGAGTTGCCTGGGAATTGACAAGCACCTGCTTGTCCGTGTTAACTACGATAAACTCGGCACCCTGCATACCCTGAGCGATCATTGTGTTGACTGCGTTTCCGCCGCCGCCACCGACGCCTATAACCTTGATCTGAACGGTGCTCTCGAAATCGTTATCAATTTCAAATGCCATTTTAAAAACCTCCGTTTTGTAAATCATATTTACTCCAAGTTTTACACATCTGTTATGATATCATACTTTTTTATCAATTTCAAGACTAATATCACGAAAACAGGCAAAAAAATCGGATTTTTTTCAGTATTCGCAAGCTATGGCAGCATACATCTGTCCGGCAGTCTTTTTCCGCCGTAAAAAACGCGGATTTGCTCCCATTTTATTCTTCCTCGGCAGTATCCTCGACCGTTGTATTTTCCTCCTCCGGCTCGGTTTCCTCCTCGGGCTCGGTCGTGTTTTCTTCGCTGTCCGATTCATCCGATTGTGTTGTTTCTTCCTCGGCCTGAGTTGTCTTTTCCTCTGCCGCGGCTGGTTTTGCTGCCGCAGTGGTTGTCTTTTCGAGCGTTTCAAGCGGCTCGACATAGACCTTTTTGGGAATTGAAAGATTTATTTCACCGATCTGCTTGGGATCGTTCTCATCCTCCTGAGTGATGACCTTTTTCGCCTCTTTCAGCTTATACTCAATGTCACTGTCATCGCCGAGATAAAGTCTGTATCTGCTCTGGTATTCGAGATAAATATTTTTACTGTCGGAGATATCGATTCCCGTTATATTCTTCATATCCGCACCTTTGATTGCGGCACATATATTGTCATAAAGTGTCTTTTCGTTCTCGTCGGCAAAGGTTATGGTCTCGCCCGGCTTTGCATGGATTTGATTCTTGACCGTTAGAATCATAAGACCGCTGTTTTTCGGCTTATTCTTCATTACCTCAAGCGTCTTGCCGTTTGAATCGGCTATCGCATAGCCGTCCGCCGTTTTGAAAAGCAGAGCCGCCTTGTCGTCCTTTACCGTGAAAGTAACCTTGCCGCCGATACTTTTTTTGATTTCAAGCGAAAGGATGTAAGGAAGCTTTTCCTCTGCCTTTGACTTAACCTTATCCCAGTTTGTCATTATCATGTTGTCGCCGACCTCAACGCCCGCGGCATCGAGAATTTGCTCGGCTTTGTAATGCGTACCTGCCTTGGCGACCTTTATTTCGCTGACATTAAAAAGTACAGTCACCGAAAGCACGGCAAAGACAGCGGCAACGGCAACAGCCGCAATGATTCCCGTGAGAATCCTGCGGTTGCGTTTGACCGTTTTAAGTTTCTTTTCATAGCGTTCCCTCGCCTCGGGCGAAAGGGCTGCGACCTGTCTTGCTGTCAGCTTTTTCATAGTCAGTCAATCCTTTTTATTCTTGCTCCTATATAGTCAAGGCTCTTTTCGAGAGCTTCATATCCCCTGTCAATAAAATGAATATTTTCAACCGTCGTGTGTCCCTCGGCACAGAGTCCGGCAACAGTCAGTGCCGCACCTGCCCTGAGGTCATGAGCACTAACAGACGTTCCTTGCAGTCTGCCGACACCGTTGACAACGGCAATTTTATCATGAACGCTTATGTCTGCGCCCATCCTGTTAAGCTCGCCTGCGTGGCGAAAGCGATTCTCAAATATATTTTCGCAAATCACAGTTGTTCCGTCGGCAACGGCCGCCATAGCCATAACGAGAGCCTGACAGTCCGTCGGGAAACCTGGATATGGCATTGTCCTTATAGTTCCCATTGTGCAGAGCTGTCTCGGAGCAATGATTCGCAGACGATTCTGCGATGTCGTTATTTTACAGCCGTTCATCTCGAAGCATTGCATTATCGGCACAATGTGACCGGGTACAACATCGTCAAGCAGAATGTCCGAACCTGTTACCGCTGCCGCAGCCATATATGTGCAGGCGGCGATTCTGTCCGGCATGACGGTGAACTGTGTACCGTGCATACGCTCGACACCCTCGATATAAACCGTGCTCTCACCTGCTCCGCTTATTCTCGCACCGCAGGAATTGAGAAACATTGCGAGGTCAACAACCTCTGGTTCTCTGGCGGCGTTTATTATCGTCGTCGTTCCCGAACAGCGAAGTGAAGCGAGCATAATATTCTCTGTTGCCCCCACGCTCGGGAAGGAAAGAGTTACTTTTGCGCCCTTTGTCTTTTGGCATTTGCATGAGATATGTCCGAACTCCTCGGAGAGGCTGACGCCAAGCTTTTCCATTGCAAACAGATGCAAATCAATCGGCCTCATTCCGATATCACATCCGCCGGGTGCACAGATATGAGCCTCACCCGTCCGTGAAATCAATGCACCGAGAAAAACGATTGACGAGCGCATTTCACGCATAAGCTCATCGGGAATATCGTTCAGATTCATTCTGCCGCTGTCGACCGAGACGGAATTTCCGCTTCTGTGCACCTCACAGCCGAGCGTTTTGAGAATGTTCAGCGTGGAATCAATATCCGTAAGCGACGGACAATTATGTATCACGCACGGCCTGCCGACGGCAACGGTCGCCGCAAGAATCGGGAGTGCACTGTTTTTTGCACCCTGCACCCTCAGTCTGCCTCCGAGCCTTCTGCCGCCCTCAATAATAAAGCGTCCCATATACCGCACCCTTTCGGAAAATATCAATCTGTTCTCAGTTTATGATACTTTCCGAAAAGTGTTAATTTTTAACTATCTTGCAAACGCATTCCGTGATACGCTGCGATGCATCGAGAATTGCCATGTTCTTTGCATTCTCGCCCATCTTTTTAAGGCGTTCCGGCTCCGAGAGAAGCTTTTCAACCTCTTCAAGAAGTCTTTCGCCGGTGAAGTCCTTTTCTTCAATGAGTATTGCCGCATCTCTGTCGGACATTGTTTTTGCGTTATAATACTGATGATTTTCCGCCGCATACGGGTAAGGAACCAGTATCGACGGCTTGCCTAGAGCCTGAATTTCGCTCAGTGAGCTTGCTCCGGCACGGCAAACGACCAAATCGGCCGCCGCCAAACAACGATCCATATCGTTTATATATTCTCTGAGCATTATCTGCGGATTGGCATTGAGGTCAACCTCCTTGCCGATATCGTCAATCATAGCAACTCCGGCCTTGCCCGTGGCATGCAGATAATAGCAGTCTTTCTTTTCGTATCTTTTGAGTATGAGATATTTAACGGCCTCGTTAATCGCCCTTGCGCCGAGACTTCCGCCCATTGAAAGAATCAGCGGGCGTGAATCGAGCTTCATTTCGGCTCTTGCGAACTCTTTATTCGCCGAGATTATTTCCCCTCTTATCGGTAGACCCGTAACGACGCACGGATTTTTCGGCTTGAGGAGCTTTTCGGCTTCCGGAGCGGTAAGCATTACAACGTCAACCTTTTTTGCAAGGTTTTTGTTCGTAATGCCGGGAAAAGCATTCTGCTCATGCACGGCAGTCGGGATTCCCATTCTCGCCGCAACGCTGAGAACCGGTCCGCTGACGTAGCCGCCGAATCCGATTACAACATCAGGCTTGAATTCTTCAATAATCTTCTTCGCCTGACCCTCGGATTTCATCAACAATTCAACCGTTTTGATATTGTGTCTGAGTCCTTCTAAATTAAGCTCACGGCTGAAGCCCTGAATCTCAATCGTTTTAAAATCATATCCTGCGGCAGGAACAAGCTGAGCTTCCATTCTGTCGGCCGTGCCCACAAAAAGGATCTCCGCCTTGGGATAGTTTTCTCTTACATAGCCTGCAACGGCAAGTGCAGGGTTGATGTGACCGCCCGTACCGCCCGTTGCGAATAAAATCTTTTTTCCGTTAAGCATTTGTTTTCGCCCTCTTTTTTCTGTCGCCCGACCTTGAAACCGCAAGCACAATTCCCATTTCAACCAGCTGCATGACGAGTGCCGTGCCGCCGTAGCTGAAGAACGGGAGAGAAATACCCGTATTTGGCATAAGATCCGTTACAACCAGGATATTCAATATAGTCTGCAATCCGACCTGAAGTGAAATTCCGAGAACGAGCAGACGTTCAAACATACTCTTTGCTCTTGAAGCGATTACAAAGCCTCTGAAAACGAGTGCGGCAAAGAGAAGAATAATAAGCACACTGCGGAAGAAGCCAAGCTCCTCGCCGACGATAGCGAAGATAAAGTCGTTCTGCGGCTCGGGCATATAGAGATATTTCTGTCTCGAATTGCCGAGTCCGAGGCCAAAGAAACCGCCCGAACCGAGGGCAAACAGCGATTGGTTTGTCTGCCAGCGAGTATCGGTATCGTCATAATCCTTATGAATAAACGAATCGATTCTTTCCGCCTGATAAGGGTCAAGAATCTTGTCTCTAAACAGCACAACGACCGCCACAAGCACAATTCCCGCCGTTATTCCGAGAATAAACCATCGGTTATCGACTCCGCCGAGATAGAGCATACAAATGCCGATAAGCATTACAAGAATCGTACATGAAAGGTGCTTTTCAAGGTAGATTAACACACAAAGGAAGCCAAGCAATCCGAAAAGCACAAGAGCGAACCACCATTTGGTTTCGATCTGATGTCTGTATTTTTCAAGAAGCCATGCGAATGTCATTATGATGCCGAGCTTCGCAACATCGGATGGCTGGAACACGATTCCAAGCTTGAGCCAGCGTCTGAATTCTTCCTTGCCGTCAAGACGATACGGATGAATCAAAACTAAGACCAGCAGAACAAGCGATATCGCCGCAATAATCGGAGTAGCCTTTTTTATAAGCTCGGGATTGATTCTTGAAATCAAAAACATAAGTGCAACACCTATAAGTGCGAAACCGAGCTGACGCTTAATATAGTAGGTTGCGTCATAACCTGTCGCAGCATCGTATTTTGCGCTGATATAACTGGCGGAAAACATCATCACAAGTCCGATAGTTAAAAGCATCAGAACAAGCACCATATAAACGATGTCAAAGCCGCCGCCGATGAACACATCCAGACCAAATAATCTGAACTTGCTTTTTGATTTTTTTGCCGCAGAGGCCGAAGCATTTCTGCCTGCCGTCTGTCTGAGCTGTTCGGATGACATTTTCCGTATCCCCCTTTGTTTTATGTAGGTTGGTTTTTGTTTTCTCTTGATGGTCGCAACGATACTTTACTGTCCTCAAAGGGAAGCCCGGCAGGTTTACTGCATTATCGCTCCGAGATTTTTTCTGTATTATCTTGAAAATCCGCCGTAATACATCAAAAGAATGCCGATTATTCCGCCGACAAGGTTGACAATGCAGAATACCGTGTCAATCTTCTTCTCACTCCAGCCGCCCATCTCGAAGTGATGGTGAATCGGAGCCATTCTGAAGATTCTCTTACCGTGAGTTATCTTGAAATAACCTATCTGTATAACGTCCGAAAGGCCCTCAATGAAGTAAATAATACCTGTCAATATGAGGATTATCGGGCAGTCGAAAGCGTATGCAATCGCAACAACAAGTCCGCCGAGGAACATTGAGCCTGTGTCGCCCATGAAAACCTTTGCGGGATATCTGTTCCAAACGAAGAAGCCGATGCAGCCGCCGAGAAGTGCTGCGGAAACTATTCCGATGCCAAACGCCTTGTGAACAACCGCCATGATGATAAAGCTGATTGCCGCAGTCGCTGTGACCGACGAGCAAAGACCGTCAATTCCATCGGTAAAATTTACTGCATTAATTGCGCCGTAGAGCACGCAAACACCGAGTATCCAGAACCAAATGCCGAGCGAAACATTGCCGACAAACGGAATAAATATATACGGATCCTTATCCATTGCAAGGAAAAGGCTTGTAAGATAAGCGGCACAGATTATGAGCTGCAAAATAGTTTTCTGAATGATTGAAAGTCCGAGATTACGTTTTTTAACGACCTTTATGTAATCGTCAGCGAAACCGACTGCACCGAACATCAGTGCCATAATAAGTCCTGCCCAAAGCTTCGTCTTTTCGCTTGAGTCAAGTCCCGCTCTGCTGACTGTCATCGAATAACAAATAAGCACAACTGCTGCGGAACAAAATATTCCTATTATAAACATCAGTCCGCCCATTGTCGGTGTGCCCTGCTTTTTCTTGTGCCATTTCGGTCCGATATCGAGAATTGTCTGACCAAACTTGAGCTTATGAAGCCATGGAATAATCACATAGCCGAGCAGTGCGGTTATTGCGAATGCGCCGACTGCGCTGAGTATAAGTGCAAGATAGCTGTTCATTTGTTTCACCCGTGTCCTTTCAACCCTTTTATTTGTTTAACCTCTGAGTAATTTGCTTTTTAAAGAATAAGAGCCTTTACAGCCTCCCTTTTGAAGGGGGGGTGACGGAAGGAGTTTAAATCCGATAAAATGTTACTCCCTCAGTCGGCTTCGCCGCCGGCATCTTGCTGCGGCTCGGTCACGTCGCTACCCCGTAGAAGGAGCCCACGCCGATTATTTCATTCTGCCGTAAAGGTCGTTGATAACGTCCTCCAAAGCCATTCCTCGGCTTGCCTTGAAAAGTACCGCATCGCCGGGCTTAAGTGTTTCAAAGAGCTTGTCGGCAAGTGCCTTTTTATCCGTAAAGCCGTAGACCTCACGAACGCCGCACTCTCTCGCCTTTTCGGCGGAAGCAAGCGATCTTTCGCCGTAGGTCATAAAAACGTCAACCTTTGTCTTTGCCGCAAGCAAGCCTGCGTTTCTGTGCGATTCCTCGCTGATTGTGCCAAGCTCAAGCATGTCACCGAGAACAGCGATTTTTCTGTCAGCCTTCATCTCCGAGAGCATTTTGAGAGCCGCTCTCTGCGAATCCGGGCTTGCATTATAGCAGTCCTCAATGAATTTTATTCCGTTAACAATCTTCATGCGCTGTCTCATGCCCGAGGGCGTGTACTTTGCGAGACCTCTGACGGCCTCCTCGGGCGTAACGCCGAGCTGCAGGCCTGTTCCGAAAGCGGCAAGAGCGTTGTAAACATTATGTCTGCCGATGGTCGGAATGACCGTATGCTGAGTTTTGCCTTCATAAACTATATCAAATTCCGTGCTTTCATCGCACTGTTCAATGTTGATTGCTCTGAAATCACAGGTTTTGTCGTCAATTCCGTAGTAAATTACAGGGTGATTTTCAATAACCGCACCCGCAAGATACGGGTCGTCGCCATTAAGAAGAATAGGACAGTTTTCACGAAGTCCGTCAAGAATTTCAAGCTTCGCCTTGAGAATGTTCTCTCTTGAGCCGAGGTTTTCCATGTGCGAAACGCCGATATTGCTGATTATCGCAACCGTCGGCTCTGCAATAAGCGAAAGCTCGGATATCTCTCCCCTGTTGCTCATACCCATCTCAATAACAGCCGCCTGAGTATTCTCGTCCATCCTCAGAAGTGTTCTCGGCAGACCGATATTGTTGTTGAGATTGCCCTCCGTTTTAAGTGCATTAAACTTCTCGTTGAGAACAAACCATGTCATTTCCTTGGTTGTCGTTTTGCCGACGCTGCCCGTCAGGCCGACAACGGGAATGTCAAATGTTGTCCTGTACCAGTGTGCAAGCATCATGAGAGCCTTGTGTGTGTCCTCAACCATAAGCATCGGGCCGTCTGCGTCAACAGCATGATGAACAATCGCCGCCGAAGCTCCGTTTGCGAAAGCGGAAGCGGTGAAATCATGTCCGTCAAAGTTTTCGCCTTTGATAGCGATATAAAGACAACCGGGCTTACAAAGTCTTGAGTCGATACAAACCTCTGTAAACTCCGCATCAACGTTGAATGTTCCGCCGATATGCTCGGCAATTTCTTTTAGAGTAAGCTTTTTCATTTTTTAAAATTCGCTCCGTTATCAAGTATTTGCTTCACGATTTCACGCTCGTCATAATGTATTTTCTCGGTTCCGAGAATTTGATATCTTTCATGACCCTTTCCTGCGATGAGGACCGTATCCCCCGGCCTTGCCTCAACGATAGCCGCTTTTATTGCCTGTGTTCTGTCGCTAATGCGAACATAAGAATTTTTATCAAGTCCGTTGACAATATCATTAATTATCAAATCGGGATTCTCTGTTCTTGGGTTATCGGAGGTAACATAAACAACATCCGAATATTTGCAGGCAATTTTGCCCATTATCGGTCTTTTCGTCTTGTCTCTGTCTCCACCGCAGCCGAATACCGTTATCAGCCGCTTATCATATATATCTTTTACCGTTTTGAGCACATTCTCCAAAGAATCCGGAGTGTGCGCAAAATCAATAAGTATATGTATTCCTCTGTCGTTTTCGACCTTTTCGATTCTGCCCCTGACCGTCTTAGTCTCGGAAACAGCCTTAATTGCTCTTTTCATGTCGACCTTCATAATCATGCAGGCCGTAATGGCAGCCAAAGAATTATAAACAGAAAAACGTCCTATCACGTTATAAACTATATCATAGCTTCCGCTTTTTGAGACAAGCTTATACTCAACTCCGTCGTGATGCAAATTAACATTTTCCGCCTTAACGTCCGCATTTTTGTCAACAGCATAGGTCACAACCTTGCCCTTGGCATTTTTCTTCATAAACGACGCATACTCATCGTCCGCATTTATAACTGCCACATCGCAGTTTTTCATCAAAATCGCCTTGGCCTCGGCATATTTCTCCATCGTTCCGTGATAGTCAAGGTGCTCACGGGAAAGATTAGTAAAAATACCGATATTATAGTTGATTCCGTAGGTTCTCTGCTGAACGAGAGCCTGCGACGACGTCTCCATTATGCAAGCGTCACATCCGGCCATCTTCATCATATACAAATACCTGTGAAGCACCGAAGGATCTGGAGTCGTGTGATCAGCCGGGTACTTTTCGTTACCTATAACGACTTCGACAGTGCCTATAACTCCTACCTTATAGCCGTTTTCTTCAAGAATCTTTTTTATGATAAAGGTTGTTGTGGTTTTTCCGTTAGTGCCTGTTACACCTATCATTTTAAGCTTTCTGTGGCAGTTGCCGTAGTAATTTGCACACATAATTGCATATGCCTTACGTGTATTTTCAACCACAATACAGTTTCTTATTCCGATATCTCTGTCGCAGATAACAACTGCGGCTCCTCTTTCAATAGCTTTGCGTGCATAATCGTGTCCGTCATTTCTGTTTCCCTTTATACATACAAAAGCGCTTGAATTTCTCACCTTTCTTGAATCGTCGGTCACATTTGCGATTTCAGGATTAAGGTTGTAACCGTTTTTAATTTCAATTCCGTTAAGTAATTCCTGCAGCTTCATAGTTACCTCCGTTTATTAATCTCGTTTACCTTAATGATCCGAAACACCGGATGTAGTTCTGAAATATACCGTTACCGTTGAGCCTGATTCAACCTCAGAACCCTTTAGCGAGCTTTGCCTGTAAGCTGTCATGCTCTCCTCGGAGAGTGAATTTCCGGAAACCTTTATATTGATTCCGGCATTAACAGCTGCATAGTTAGCCTCGGTTATCGTCATTCCTGTGAAATCCGGAACAACGGTTTTCAGCTTCTTCTTTTGTTTCTCTGTGTACAGTACAATAACTCCGCCCTGCGGAATGTACTGACCGGACGCCGGCATCTGAGAAAGGACCTTGTCGCCTTCGCCTACAATTTGAACGCTGAATTTGTTCTCTTCAAGCGATGACTTCGCTTCGCTTACGCTATCTCCCGTTACACTCGGAACCTGCACGTCAAGCAAAGCCTTTTCCGAATCATTATACTGACGCTCAACATTGAGATAAGTGAGCGTATTTTCTATTACTTCTCCTGCAACAGGTGCAGCAACCGCTCCGCCACCCGTTGCTCCCTCAGGCTCATCAACAACGATAAGAACTGTGATCCGAGGGTCATTCGTAGGTGCAACTCCGACGAACGAAGCAACAACCTGACCGACATTATTAAGCTTATCCGAGGTACCTGTCTTGCCGCCTACCCTGTAACCGGCAACATAGGCATTTCTCGCCGTTCCGTTAAGAGCAACCTGCTCCATGGAAGCCATAATTTTTTCCGACGTTGATTCCGAGACAACCTGTCTCTTCTCAATCGGCTGATTTTGCAAAATAACATTGCCGTCGCTGTCAAGCGTTTTGCTTACTATATACGGCTGCATGAGCTTTCCGTCGTTGGCGATTGCATTGACCGCCGTAATCATCTGAATGGGTGTAATTTGGAAAGACTGGCCGAATGACGAGCTGGCAAGATTAACCTTGGTCATTGTGTCCTTTTTGAAGTAAGTCACACCGGCCTTTGGGCTTGCCTCACCGGGAAGGTCAATTCCCGTTTCTTCGGTAAAACCGAACGCTTCAAAATACTTATAAAATGTGTCAACGCCGAGACGCTGGCCTATTGTTATGAAATACGGGTTGCAGGAATTCATGAGACCCTCAGTGAGCGTCTGCGTTCCGTGACCCGCCGTGTTGTGGCACGAATAGATTCTGTCGGCAACATTGACTGAACCCGTGCAGGTGAACTTTTCGTCATACTTAACGACATTCTCCTCAAGTCCGGCAGCCATGGTAATAAGCTTAAAAACCGAACCGGGTTCGTATGTGTCGGAAATCGCTCTGTTGCGCCACTGGGAATACATTGCTTCCTCTTCGGCTTTTTCTTTTTCTTTGGTATCGGTAATCTTGTTGATCGATTCAATCGTTCGCTTGTCATTGATTGTATAAGGGTCATTCGGGTCGAAATCACCTTTTGTCGACATTGCAAGAATTGCGCCTGTCTTAACGTCCATAACAATACCTGTGCAGCTGTTCGCCTTGCTCGTTTCATAGCATGAAGAAAGAGCGTTTTCGAGATATCTCTGAATCGTCTCGTCGACCGTCAGCACAAGGCTTGTGCCCTGCTTTGCTTCATAGACCGATTTGTATTCGATGTCCTGCGCAACCGAGGAATTGCTTCTTGCCGAAATTACACGGCCGTCAACACCGGTCAGCGTACTGTTGTAATAAGACTCAAGACCCGAAAGTCCGTTGTTGTCCGTTCCCGTGAAACCGAGTATCTGAGAAGCAAGCGTCGAATATGGATAGTAACGCTTCACATCCTCATCTATCATAACGACCGAGCCGAAGCTCTGCTCGTTATTATTCTTGTCAATAAATGTGCCTTTTACAAACGCTTCAAGCTTATCTTTCGCTTCTTTTTCAACCTTTGTTTTGATGCTTACGCTGTTATATTGCTTATAAGAAGCCTTGTTCTCAAGATATTCTCTTGTAACACCGAGAGTGTTTATCAGCACAGAGTAAACCTGCTCCTGTGCTTTAGCGGGAATCTCGGCAAATGCGGTCGCATTGAGTGAGATTTTCCATGCCGATGCACTCTGAGCGAGAACAGACATATTTGCGTCGTAAATGATTCCTCTCTGTGCGGTTATTGCAGTATCACTGAGCTGCTGGGTTTCCGCCTTTGTTTTGAAGAAATCACCCTTATAAAGCTGAGAATAACCCATGCCGAATATCGTTGTGCCAAAGCCTAAAATAATGATAATCGCAAGCAGGCGCATAGTTCTTTGCTGAAGATTTTTCATTATTATTTTTTTGGGTCTGAGAAATCCGTTTGTGCCTTTTTGCAACCTTATCATCCTTTCAATCTTCGTTTTGTCAGTGTACCCTTAAAATCGCTCTAAGGGCGGATAAAAAAATCCGCCCTCACCGTTCATATCATAAATATGTCTGATACCTGTTTTATATTCATCGGTTCGTATCCTTCTGTGCAGTCTCGGTGTTATCATCTTCCGACATATCAAAATATCTGACCTGATAGCTCTCACGCTTAACCATTCCGAGCTTTGTCTGAGCATATTCTTCAATCTTATCCATCGACATCAGCGAATTAAACTGCATTTGCAAACGAACATTCTCGCTCTGCTCTGTTTTGAGTGCCGCTTTTTGGTCAGCAAGCTCGCTCTGATAATTTGTGAGCATAACTCGGCTATAAATGAGCGAACCGAGTATCAGCAAGGCAACTATAGCGATAACACCTGCCCTGAGAGCGGCAATTCTGCTTGCCTTGATTTCCGTCTGAGCCTGTTCAAAGCTGATCGGCTTTGACTGAATAAGCTTCGGAGCTTCGATTTTTTTCTTTTTGCGTTCAACGGGAACGTATCCGTTTTTTGTGTTGTCGAACAAGTCGAGATCAAGGGCTAAGCCGTCATTAAGATTAGCCATATCCGTCAGCTCCTTTCAAATTTTAACGTCATTTTAATTTAATCTTTCTTATATTTTTTCTATTGCACGAAGTCTTGCACTGTGTGCCCTGAAGTTCTCTCCTACCTCGTTTTCGGTCGGTGCTTTCGACTTAAACGGAAGTTTGCCCCTCGGCTTTCTGCCGCAGACACAAACCGGGAATTCAGGCGGGCAAATGCAGCCCTCGCAAAATTTGTTGAACTTCTTTTTTACTATTCTGTCCTCAAGCGAATGGAAGGTTATTATCGCTATCCTGCCCGATGGATTAAGTGCTTCAAACATATCGTCAATCGCACATTCAAGCTTCTCCAGCTCACCGTTTACTTCAATTCTCAGTGCCTGAAACGTCTTTCGTGCCGGATGTCCGTCACGCTTTGCTTTCATCGGCATGGAAGCCTTGATTATGTCAACAAGTTCAAAGGTCGTTTCAATCGGCTTCTGCTCTCTTGCCTTAACAATATTTCTTGCAATAGACGGAGCAAATTTTTCCTCGCCGTAGGTGTAAATAATTCTTTGAAGTTCACTTTGTGAAGCTGTATTAACCAGATCCGCTGCGCTCATGCCCTCCATACTCATTCGCATATCGAGAGGTGCATCCTTGTGGAAAGAAAAACCGCGCTCGTCGGTATCAAGCTGATGTGAGCTTACCCCGAGGTCTGCCATGATTCCGTCAACACCGTCAATCCCGAGACTTTCGAGTATCGACGAAATATTAACGAAATTGTCGTGAATAATCATCACCCTGTCGTTATCCTTGAATCGATCCCGTAAATTTGCTATTGCTTCGGGATCTTGGTCAATCGCAATAATTCTGCCGGTCGTCAACCTTTCGGCAACTGCGGCGCAATGTCCTCCGCCGCCTGCGGTACAGTCAACGTATACCCCGTCGGGACGAACATTGAGAGCGTCTATCGTTTCATTGAACAATACGGGAATGTGTTTAAATTCGCTCATCAGAACGGAACAACAAAGTCAACAGGCTCATTATCCTCGTTCATCATCTCGTTGAAGCGATCCTTCGCCCAAATCTCGGCTCTTTGACCGACGCCGATAATAACGATATCACGGACTATACCTGCTTTTTCAATAAACCTTGCCGGCAAAACAACACGACTCTGCGAATCCATTTCGCAATTCTCGCTGTTGAGGAAAATCGTTCTCTGAAGCTTCGTCCTGTCAACCCCGTCATTGACAAACAAAAGCTCGTTTGTAATCTCCTCCCACTGCTCCTCTCTGTAAATTCTGAGAAACTGCTCGCCGGGCTTGGCAAAGACAACAAACTCCTTGCTGCCGATCATATCTCTGATTTTCGGAGGCATAACTATTCTTTTTTTAGCGTCAAGAGTACGGTCATAATAGCCGTTAAACTGCATATAAGCTGCCTCCTTTTCAATAATTTCTTCCACTTCGTGGGTTTTATGGGTAAATCCACTCCACTTTTGTAACTTTATTATACAATACAATTCTCAAATGTCAAGGAAAAATATTGCACAAAAAGTCAAAATAATATTACAAATTGTTACAGCGAAAAAAACATGTCCCTTTTTTATCAAAAAGAGGTTGACAATATACAAATTAATGTTAAAATTCACCTGTGGCTTTTTGCCGCACAATATAACTAAGGAATGATTAAATGAAGCTTTTTGTAAATCCCGATAAAATAATCGGCGAAATAAAGCCTATGAACGCCGTCAACAACGGCCCTGTGTACACCGAAAACGCAGATCAGAATCTGACCAATCTGCCCTATTTTAAGGAAGCTAACATACCGTATGCCAGAACTCATGATTCCTCTATCTGCTACGACTACGGCGGGGAGCACACGGTTGACATAATAAACATATTCCCGGACTTTGATGCAGATCCTTACTCCCCCGAGTCCTACGATTTCACGCTGACGGATATGTATCTTGACAATATCGCACGCTCGGGTGCCCGGGTGTTTTACCGTCTCGGCAACAAGATTGAACATTGGCCGAAGCATTACGGAATCATGCCGCCAAAGGATTTCAAGAAATGGGCGGTCATCTGCGAGCATATTATCCGCCACATGAACGAGGGCTGGGCAAACGGTTATAACAGAGGCATTGTTTACTGGGAAATCTGGAACGAGCCTGATTTCAACAATAAATGCTGGACAGGCACTCCCGAGGAGTTTTTCGACCTCTTTGAAATAACGGCGAAACATCTTAAATCCTGTTTCCCCGAGATTAAAATCGGCGGTCCTGCCGTGTGTCGCTACAATGCAGACTGGCTGATTCCTTTCTTTGAAGAGATGAAGAAGCGTAATGTGCCGATGGATTTCTATTCGTGGCATTGCTACTCTTCAAAGGTTGAGGATTATATAAGGGATACCCGTCTGCACAGAGCCTTGCTCGACCGATACGGTTACAACGAATGTGAGAGCATACTCAACGAATGGAACTATGTCTGCGGTTGGAGCGGCGAAGGATGGAAAAAAAGCCTGGCAACCGAGCTTTCAATAAAAGGAGCGGCTTTTATCGCCGCCGTTGCAACAGCCTGCCAGCACGAAAAGCTTGATATGCTGATGTATTACGACGCAAGGATCAACTCAACAATGAACGGCCTTTTCAGACCCGGCACATTGGAAGTGCGCAAGGGTTACTATCCGCTGAAAATCTGGGGAGAAATGCTTTCAAGCGACGGCGAATGTGAAACATCATGTGACATTCCCGACATCTATGCCGTATCCGCCGTTAAAGACGGCGCAAGCGTCACGATGATAACCTATTACTCGGATGACGACGAAGCCTTGCCGCGCACATTCACCGTTGAGCTTCCGGGTGACGTTCTTCGCACGGTGTATTTACTCGACAGCACTCACGATATGACAGCTTGTGAAACAATTGCTCCGGATTGCGGCTCATTCAGATTGACCATGCAGCCGAACACAGTGGTGGTAATCAGATAAATGAAAGACTATATTTTTCTTATAATTATTCTCCTTTTGAGAGTTCCTCAAAATTTTTCAAGCAAAAAGACAAGCGGTCTTGTTACAAACTCTCAATCATACTTTCTGTACGGAACATACAGCTACACTTTGGCAGGGCTAATTGCCTTTATAATGCTTCTGTTTGACGGAATGTCGGGCTTCAGTCTTCCTGCCGTCGGAATTTCCGCTCTCGGTGCCGTTTCGCTCGCCGCCAGCCTGTTCTGCAGCATCGAGGCACTCAAAAACGGCGTAATGGTTCTCGCCGCAATGGCCAGCTCGGCAGGACTTCTTCTTCCGTGTATTGCAGGAATTTTCATGTTTAACGAGCCTATGAAGCCTATGCAGTTTATCGGAATCGCACTGCTCATTTTTTCCGGATGGCTTTTAATCGGTTATTCAAAAGAGCAGACAGGCAGCTTTACGCCGAGAACGCTGCTTCTTCTAATCGGAAGTATGCTTTCAAACGGTTCGGTCATGCTCGCACAAAAGATGTTTTCGAAATATCTGCCCGATACCAATGTGTCAATCTTCTCGTTTTTGACATTCGGTCTTATCGGAATAGGAATGTTTATCGGTCTTGTTCCGTCTCTTCTCAGTCAGAGCGGCAGAGCCAAAATTGCGGCGGTTCCAAAGCCTGTTTTTTTGTACGGTACAATTTCGTCAATCATTCTGCTTACCATCAATCAGCTTGCAACGATTGCGGGACGCAATGTTCCCTCGGCAATTATGTTTCCGATAAACGACGGCGGTGCAACGATAATCACAGCGATAACGGCGGCAATTTTCTTCAAGGAAAAGCTGACCGTGCGCAGCGTATGCGGTCTTATTCTCGGAATCGGCTCTCTGATAGTAATCAATCTTTTCTAAGCAAGGCAAAAGCACCCGACCTCAAACGGAATCGGGTGCTTTTTCTGTTGTTTTACCCCAAAAACAATCTTTCGTTTTGTGCAATATGCAAAAATTTTATTTTGAATGATAAAAATATACACGTTTCAACAGCTTTCGGTGTATATTATTGGTAAAAATCAATATTATTCACTTTTTATTGATTTTTATTCTTGAAATATGCATTAAACTGTGCTATATTGTATGAGATAAAAATAGCCGCACTTTTCGAGCGGCGGATAGGAGTTTGCTATGGAAATCAAACGTTCAGAAAATTTACAGCCGGTTCATTCCGACATCAGAGGTCCGCTTTATCTTGAAAGCCAGAGAATGAACAAGGAAGGCATCAAGGTGCTTCGTCTTAACACAGGCAACCCTGCCACATTCGGCTTTGGAATGCCCGACAGCGTAAGAAATGCACTCCTCAACAATGCCGACAGAGCCGTTGCATATTGCGACCTTAAGGGTATGCCCGACGCACGTGAGGCAATTTGCAACTATCATAAGAGCAAGGGCGTTCAGGGAATCACACCCGACGACATATATATCGGTAACGGCGTAAGTGAGCTTGTTCTCATGGCTCTTCTTCCGCTCCTTAATAAGGGCGACGAGGTTCTCATGCCCTCCCCGAGCTATTCGCTTTGGTCGAACTCAACCTATATCGCCGGCGGCCAGCCCGTTTTCTATAAATGTAACGAGGAAAACAACTGGTATCCCGATATCGACGATATGAGAAGCAAGGTAACTTCCAAGACAAAGGCTATCGTAATCATTAACCCGAACAACCCGACGGGTGCTGTTTACCCGAAGGAGGTTCTTGAGGACATTATTCAGGTTGCCCGTGACAACGACCTTCTCATCTTCTCCGACGAAATTTACGACAGACTCGTAATGGACGGCGTTGAGCATTATTCGACAGCTGCTCTCGCTCCCGACAGAATGGTTATCACGATGAACGGTCTTTCAAAGTCACACATTGTCTGCGGCTTCCGCTGCGGCTGGATGTGCATCAGCGGCTATAAGGGCAAGGCTGACGACTATGTTGAGGGTATCTTCCAGATTGCGGCTATGCGTCTTTGCGGTAATGCTCTTACTCAGCTCGTTATCCCTGCAGCTCTTGAGGACAACGCAAGCACACAGGCTATGCTCGTTCCCGGCGGCAGACTTTATGAGCAGAGAGAAGCCGTTATCCGTGAGATTGATAAAATTGACGGACTTTCGGTTGTCAAGAACCACGGTGCATTCTATGTATTCCCGAAGCTCGACGTTAAGAAGTTCAACATCACGAACGACAAGAAGTTCGCTTTCGACCTTCTCCATGAGAAGCACATCTTCATCGTTCCGGGTTCTGGCTTCGACTGGCACGAGCCGGATCACTTCAGAATCGTTATGCTCCCGAAGCCGGATGAAATCGCACAGGCTATCCGTGATATCGGCGACTTCCTTGACGGTTATTGGCAGAAGAACGACTGAATTTAATTCTAAACAAAAAATTAACAGGGCTGTGAAAATTCACGGTCCTGTTTTTTATAGTATGCTTAGCAAAATCTATATTCTGCAACATTTATAATTACGATTAAGTTCAATCAAAGTGTATTCCGTAGGGGACGATGGCCATCTGCCCAAGGTCTGCAAATGCCGCCTATATACTGTGCGTCTCGCTATTGTCTTTTGACAAAAGTACCTCTTGCCTCAGTTTTTCGTACTTGCCCCAAAGCTTTGAATCCGTGTACTTTTTCCAGCTTTCGCAATCGTCATTGATGAGAAAATCTCTCATCTCCGTTGCGGAAATTTCGATTGTTTTCGGAATATAAAGCTCGGCAATCGACGCGCCGTCAACACTGTCGAACCAGCTGACACGCCTTGCCTCCTTGCCGGAGACGAGCAGATCCGGCATTTCACCGAAGCGGTCAACAACATTTTTCAGAACGTAATCGCCCCATGTTGAATTGTTTCCGACGCCGATATCCGGCAACGGAAAGACAAAAACTTCATTACCAAAAACCGTTTTGAGCATGTCCTCTCTTGTTTCATACGAAAACGGATTCTTGCTTGTGCCCGATTCATTCGACGAGCCGACGAATATTCCGACCTTGTCACAAAGCTCAATCGCTCTGTTAATCATATCGGTGTGTCCGGAATGCAAAGTCTGAAAGCGGCCGACCAAGATTCCGAGCCTGTATGGTTTATTGTTCATCGTAAACCTCCCGCCGCTCATTCGTGCGCAAAATCGTATATTTTCTGTATCTCCGGCGGCAGCTTGTCGGGAAGCATAGATTTTAATCTGTCCTCATTGCCGTCCTTCATTGCCTGCTCATAGTACCAGCACTTGAATTGAAGCATGGCACGGGTTTTCTCAAGGCGTTCCATCTCCCTTTCAACGTTTTCCTTTTGCTTGATAAAAAGCTCCCGGCGCTTTGAATAGGTACTGCTGCCCTCGGCGCACCACTGAATGAACTGCCTTATATCCTTGATTTCAAGACCTGATTTTTTCAGGCATTCGATAACATGGAGCGTTTCAAGATCACGGTCGCTGAACTTGCGTATACCCGAGGTGCGCTCGATATTCGGCAAAAGTCCCTCCTTGTCGTAATAACGCAGCGTTGAAACAGGCAAACTGAATTTTTCCGAAACCTGACCGATACTATACATAACAGTTACCTCGCTTTTTTTAAAAAAAGACTTGACCTAAAGTTATGTTTAGGTGTTATAATCATTATACAGCATAGATTTTTATATGTCAATGTTGAAAGGAAGGAATAATTCATGTCAAAAAAGGTTCTTATAATAAGCACAAGTCTGCGTAAAAGCAGCAATTCGGAGGCACTCGCCAAGGCTTTCGCCGACGGTGCTCTCAGCGCAGGGAACGAGGTTGAAACCGTTTCGCTCATTGGCAAGGACATTGCATTTTGCAAGGGCTGTCTCGCCTGTCAGAATCTCGGACATTGCGTAATCAAGGATGACGCACTCAAAATCACCGAGAAGATGAAAAACGCCGAGGTCATCGTTTTTGCAACGCCGATTTACTATTACGAAATGAGCGGCCAGATGAAAACTCTTCTTGACCGTGCAAATTCACTTTTCTCGAGCGACTATAAATTCAGAGATATCTATTTTCTTTCAACTGCCGCCGATAATGAGGATGACGTTGACGAACGTGCACTTCACGGGCTTGACGGCTGGATAGCCTGCTATGAAAAATGCAAGCTTGCCGGAAAGATTTTCGCCGGCGGAGTCAATGCCCCGGGCGAGATCAACGGCCACCCGGCGCTCAAAGAAGCTTACGATATGGGTGCAAAAATAAAATAAAATAAAATAAAACAAAGCAAAAAAGGACTGTTCTGAAATCAGAGCAGTCCCATTTGTTTTATCTGAGAACTATATCGCCGTCATTAACATCAACCGTAATTGAAGTTACGGGAGTATCAATATTGTCGATAATCTTTTCTGCAATTTTGTCCTCAACCTTACGGCGAATATTATTCCTGAGGTCTCTCGCTCCCCTCGTTCCGCCGACGGAATCCTTTGCAAGTTCGGCAACGGCTTCATCAGTGTAGGTGAACGTTATACCCTTATCTCTGAGCGGTTCTTTAAACTCATCGAGCATGAGCACGGCAATCTTCTTGAATGCTTCCTCATCAAGGTCGTTAAACACAACTATCTCATCAACTCTGCCGAGAAATTCCGGCCTGAGGAACTCTCTGAGTGCCTTTAATGCCTTTTCCTTGTTAACATCGCCCTGAGTCTTTCCGAAACCGAGAGCGCCCTCGGAGCGACTGCTGCCGGCATTTGATGTCATAACGATAACAGTGTTTTCAAAGCTTACAGTTCTGCCTTGTGCGTCGGTGATTTTGCCCTCGTCAAGAATCTGAAGAAGAATGTTCATAACGTCGGGGTGAGCCTTTTCAATCTCATCAAAAAGGAGAACCGAATATGGCTTGCGGCGAACCTTTTCGGTCAGCTGACCGGCCTCGTCATATCCGACATAGCCCGGCGGCGAACCTATAATTCTCGAAACGCTGTGCTTCTCCATGAACTCCGACATATCAAGTCTGATAAGGGTTTCCGGAGTGTCGAAAAGCTCATTTGCAAGCTGCTTTACAAGCTCGGTCTTGCCGACGCCCGTGGGACCGACGAAAATGAACGACGACGGTCTTCTTCTCGGGCTGACGCAGATTCTTCCGCGTCTGACAGCCTTTGCGACAACGTCAACGGCCTCATCCTGACCGATAACCTTTGCCTTGAGCTTCTTGTCAAGATCGGCAAGTCGGCGAAGGTCGCTTTCAACAATCTTCTGAGCCGGAATGCCTGTCCAGAGCTGAATTACCCTTGCCAAATCCTCCTCGGTAACCGGAGAATTCTCAACCAGCGGAATAAGTTGATTGATTCTGGTCTCGCACTGCATGATGTCCTGCTTAACCTTAGCGATTGCTTCGTAATCAGGTTCCTCAGCCTCCATGAGATCCTGCTCACGGATTATAAGATCGGCCTTTTCGTTGAGCTTGTTTTCATATTCGCTGATATTCTTGTTTCTCAGGTTTGCACAGGTACAGGCTTCATCGAGCAGGTCGATAGCCTTGTCCGGCAGGAATCTGTCGTTGATGAATCTCTCGGAGAGAGTAACTGCGCTGTGAACAAGATTGTCGCTTATTTGAACCTTATGGTAATTCTCATAATAATCCTTTATGCCGAGGAGCATTTTATACGTATCCTCGATTGACGGTTCTTCAACCTTAACCGGCTGCAAACGTCTTTCAAGGGCAGCGTCCTTCTCGATATATTTTCTGTATTCGGTAAAGGTCGTTGCGCCGATAATCTGCACCTCGCCTCTCGAAAGAGCGGGCTTAAGAATATTGGCGGCGTTCATTGAGCCTTCTGAATCTCCGCCCGTACCGACAAGGTTATGCACCTCGTCAATAAAGAGGATAATGTTGCCCTCAGCCTTAACCTCCTCAACAAGGCCCTTTACTCTGCCCTCAAACTGGCCTCTAAACTGTGTACCTGCAACAAGTGAGGTAAGATCAAGAAGCTGAATTTCCTTATTTGCAAGTTTCGCGGGAACTTCGCCGTTGGCAATTCTGAGTGCCAAGCCCTCTGCAATAGCGGTTTTACCGACACCCGGCTCGCCGATAAGGCAGGGATTGTTCTTTGAACGGCGGCAAAGAATCTGAATTGTTCTGTAGATTTCATTGTCTCTGCCGATTATTCTGTCAATCTTGCCCTCCTGTGCCTTTCTTGTAAGGTTGGTGCAATAGAGCGGAAGATACTTGCGCTTCTTTGATTTCTTTTCGCCCTTATTCTTGCCCTTGCCTTTTTCTTTTACTTCCGTATCGGGAACATCGGTAAAGCCGTCCTGCTCGTCTTTATTCATAAAGCCCTGCATAAACGGAAAGGTCGGCGTTCCGCCCGGCTCGAAGCCCTCGCCCTCGTCGCCCATGCCCATCATGGCACCGAACTGCTCGCTCATTGCTTCGTAGTCGTCCTCCGTTATTCCCATGTTTTCCATCATCTGCTTAATCGGCCCTGTTGACTCCATTGCACATTTCAGGCAAAGTCCCTCCTGATGGGAGCTTTTGTCGCCGTCCATTCTTGTCATGAATATAACAGCAGGTCTGATTCCGCATTTGCTGCACATTATTTGCTTCATTATTTATCTCCTGTTATTTTTTGCTATATTTTTCTTTGAACTGCTTATACACTCCGGGAAGATAGCTGACAAATGCCACAACCGTCAGCAATGCAGAAATTGCAACAAGCACAATAAGCATTGTATCGGGAATTGTCCAAAGGCTGTTGAAAGCTCCTACATCCGGAGCGAATGCAAACAGTGCTATCATTACGAAATAGAATACGCAGGTCGCAACCTTGCCGTAAATCTCGGCCGCACTGGGTCTGAGACCTATGGCTATCATAATTCCTCCGAAGAGGACCATTATAAACTCTTTAATGATAAAAATAAGGAATATCCAGCTGAATGTTTTGATAAGCGATTCCGAGCTTGAACTGAACTTGATATAAAGCAAAACGGCAATCGTTATCTGTGTCAGCTTATCCGCCACCGGGTCAAGCACCTTGCCAAGGTCGCTGACCTGATTAAAGCGGCGTGCAATCTTGCCGTCAAGGCAATCCGAAAGTCCCGAAAGAGCGAGAACAAATACCGCCCATATGATATTATTCGGAATTGAATCATTGAGGAAAAGATATGCAAAGACGGGAACCATGATGATCCTTGCAAAGGAAAGCCAGTTCGGAATCGTGTTCCAATTTTTAAAAAGATCTTTAAACATTTTTATATACCCCCATAGGAATTATTGAAAGACTTGATATTTTCGGCAATCTTATCGTTTGAAATGACCGCCTGAACAATGACAGATGAATCTATTGCATTTACATATTTCGCATTATACACCACATGGGAGGATATTTGCAAGCCCACGCTTAAAACAATAACAGCCACCAGACCGCAGCCGAAGCCGAGCAATGCTCCCAAAAATTTGTTTGTCTTTTTGAGTATCGGAAGCTTTTTCAATGAATCCAAAAGATGAATTATCCATGTGAACAAAAGTCTGACAACTATGTAAATGAGCACAAATACAATCAGTTTTGCGAGATATCTTTCCGTGCTGCCAAAAAGCTTAGTATTGCTGTATATCCAGTCCGTAACTGTGCCGCAGAAAATCCTTGCCGACAAAAGCGCAACTATGAAAGAACCGAATTTAAATACTGTCTGAACCAGTCCCTGACAATAATATCTTATTGTTGTCAGCACTATGATTGCCGCCAGAATTATATCAACTATATGCTCCTGCATTATTCGGACGCCTGCCTTTCGTCTGTAGTTCCTTTTGTTTTATAACTCTTTATATTCACACCGGTCAGAATATATGTCTTGCTGCCGTCGACCGTAACCTTTTTAGGTTCGCCTGTGAAATAAATCGTTCCTACCTGTTTACCTCTCTTGTTAAACGTTTTTACCTCGCTGTCAAAGAGAACGGCAATATATTTTCCGTCCGTATCCACCCCCCTGATTTCCTTATCAAAATCCACGTTGAATCTTTCTTTGTTTCTGTTGTTGTAAAACGTGAGTGATGAAAGCGACGAGCTGCCGTATTTTGAAAGAGCAAGAATCGACGAACCGTCCTGCGTCACACAATAATTGTGAAGCTTATCGGAATTAAAATTCAAATCATCCTGTCTGTCCGTATTGTTCTTTATATACGATTTCAGATTGTCACCGACAGCAACAATGTTGTTACCCTTAATATAATTCACTCTCAACAGCGTTGTTCCGTTATAATCGAAGCAGGAAATATAATTATCCGTCTTGCTGAGATTGAAGACATAAAGCTTTGAGGACATTTCACCGTTTTTGGCGTTGACTGCGGCAACCGCAACATATTTTCCGTTCGGTGAAAGATCAATATCCGTCACTCTCTCGTCGCTGAAATTCCATGTGAATTTTTCCTTGCCGTTCCTGTTATAAACCGTGAGAACCGACTGAACGTCCTTGCCGTATGATGCAACGGCATAGTTACTCTTTGCACCTATCGCCGCCGCCGTAATATTTTTATCAAGCGTCTTTTCGGCAACTATATCCGAGCCTCTCTGAACTCTGAATTTACCCGAATCGAGATCAAAAACAATCATCTTTGAGCCCTTTGTTTTCATAACAGGATTTGAGTAGGTATGACTTTTCGGCATAATCTCCTTCGCCGATGAAGTCAATGATATTGTTTTGTCGTCAAGCAGAAGATTAAGATTTGATTTGTTAACAGTAATACTTTTAACCTTGCTTGCGCTGATTTCATAGGGGTATCCGTCGCCTGAGCCAAGGCTCATGAAGTATGTTTTGACATCGGCCGTAAATGTTGATATGGTCATATTGCCGAGCTTCTGTGCCGCCGTCATAACAATGAGGATAATAACGGCAACAACAAGAACACCGGTCAAAATCTTTTTTGTACGTTCAGATAATTTAATTCTTATTTTTTTTGACTTTCCGGAGTTTTTCAAATTTCTGCCTCCCCATAGCTGACATTGTCAAGAAAGAGTCCGCACGCCGGGGCGGTTCTGCCCGCCTTTTCTCTGTCCTTACTTTCTATTATAGCTGTCAGTGTGTCTTTTTCAATTCTTTTTTCTGAAATTTCTATTAACGAACCGACCATTATCCTTACCATGTTGTAAAGAAAGCCGTCACCCTCAACGTAAAAATCAACCTCATCGCCGTTTCTCACAACTCCGCAGTCGTAAATCGTGCGAACCGTGTCCTCAACGCTGCTGCCCGAGGAGCAAAAGCCTGCGAAATCATGAGTTCCGATATATTGCTTTGCCTGCTCATTCAAAAAATCAACGTCCAGCTTTGCTTTGTAATGCCACGCATATTTTTTGAGAAACGGGTTTTTCGCCTGCGAGTTCCATATTCTGTAAAGATATCTTTTGCCTTTGCAATCGTATCTCGGATGAAAATCAAGCGAAACGTCCCTGCATGATTTAACGGCAATCGAATCGGGCAAAACCGCATTGAGTGCGCCGACCAAGCGGTAACAGTCAATGTCGTTCTCCGTTCTCAGCGTGCAGCAAAAGTCATTGGCATGAACCCCTGCATCCGTGCGGCTGCAGCCGATTATATTCTCACGCACACCGAGAATTTTTTCAACAGCGTCCTGCAAGCACTCCTGTACGGTTATTCCGTTCGGCTGAACCTGCCAGCCGTGGAAATCAGTGCCGTCATACATCAGGCGAAGCGCAAGGTTTCTCATTTGACAAGCACCGCCTTGAAATAATAATTGAGCAAAATAATGCCTGCAAAATATACAAGTGCTGCACCGAGCCAAACAAAATCCATTGCTCTGAGCTTCATTTGCTTCATTCTCGTTCTGCCCGGGCCGCCCGTATAGCATCGGCAATCCATTGCGTCGGCAAGCTCATAGGCTCGCCTTATCGACGAGACAAAAAGCGGAACGATAATAGGCACAAGAGCCTTGACTCTTTGCATAAAGCTGCCGTTGTCAAGGTCGGCACCCCTCGCCTTCTGAGCGTTTGTAATTCTGTCAATCTCGTCAATGAGGGTCGGAATAAAACGCAGAGCCAGCGTCATCATCATTGCAAGCGTCGACACGGGCACCTTAATGAGCTTAAGCGGAGCAAAAAGCTTTTCAAGGGAATCCGTCAAAACGGTCGGAGTAGTAGTATAGGTCAGAAGCGAACTGATAACAACAAGGCAAACTATTCTTATCGCCATAAACAGGGCGGTAAAGAGTCCGTTAGTCGTGATATGAATAAAATGCCAGTTCACAAGCTCTGTGCCGCCTCGGATATAGAAAATGTTCAACACAGAAGTGAACAGAACTATAACGACGATCGGCTTTAGACTTTTTGCGACCATCTTCACGGGAACCTTTGAAATTATATTAACTGTCAACGTAAAAAGCACCATGAGGCCGAGAGCCTCAAAGCTTTTGCACATAAAAATCGAAACAATGAACAATACGGTCAGTATGATTTTCATTCTTGCATCCATGCGATGAATCGGCGATTCAACGTTATAATACTGACCTATCGTGATGTCCTTTAACAACGGCTTGCACCTCCTGTGCGGGGAAATAATAGCTGTCTCTACCTCGTCAGGACCTCAACTGCACGGTCAACGGTATAAACCGAGCCGAAGTCGTGTCCGTTCTTTTTGAGTATCTCAAAGACCTTTGAAATCTGCGGAATATTCAGTCCTATTTCTCTGAGCCTTTCGGCGTGAGAATAAACCTCGTCAACCGTTCCGTACATTTCGAGCCTTGCATTGTTCATAACCGCAACCTTGGTTGCTATCTTTGCAACGTCCTCCATGCTGTGCGAAACAAGCAGAACCGTACTTCCGGTTTTTTCACGGTAATTCTTTATCATGTCAAGTATTGTGTCTCTGCCTATCGGGTCGAGACCTGCCGTCGGTTCGTCAAGGATAAGAACCTTCGGCTGCATAGCGATAACGCCGGCTATTGCCGCTCGCCTTTTTTCACCGCCCGAAAGGTCAAACGGCGATTTTTCGAGCAATTCTCTTTTCAGCCCGACATATGCCGCCGCAGAAACAACCCTTTTCGCTATCTCCTCGTTGGAGAGATTCATATTCTTCGGGCCGAATGAAATATCCTTATACACTGTCTCCTCAAAGAGCTGATATTCGGGGTACTGGAAGCAAAGACCGACCTTGAAGCGAGCCTCTCTTGTCGCCTTTTTATCCGACCAAATATCAACGCCGTCAACGATGACCTTACCGCTGTTCGGCTTGAGGATTCCGTTAAAATGCTGAACGAGGGTGCTTTTACCGGAGCCGGTGTGCCCGATAACTCCGACCAATTCGCCCTCTTCTATATCAAGATTTATATTGTCAATCGCCTTTGATTCGCTCGGCATTCCCTCATTGTAAAGGTGAGTAACGCCCTGCATTGCAAGTATCGGCATCACTTCTTCACCTCCAGGATTTTGAGGATTGCCTCGGCACATTCGTTCTCGTCAAGTATGTTATCGGGAAGCTTGAATCCCTTTTTCCTGAGCCTGTAGGCAAGCTCGGTAGCCTGCGGCACGTCAAGCCCAAGCCCCTTCATTTTTTCAACGTTTTTGAAAACCTCTTTCGGAGTGCCGTCTATGGCGATTCTTCCGCCGTCCATAACGACTACTCTGTCCGCCTTAACAGCTTCGTCCATATAGTGGGTGATGAGGATAACGGTAATACCAAACTCCTTGTTGAGCTTCATTACCGTGTCCATAACCTCTTTTCTGCCCTGAGGGTCAAGCATGGCCGTAGGCTCGTCCATGACGATACACTTGGTGTTCATTGCAATAACACCCGCAATAGCGACTCTCTGCTTCTGTCCGCCCGAAAGACGGTGCGGCTCACGCTTGCGGAATTCATACATTCCGACTGCCTTCAAGGCACTGTCAACAGCTTTTCTTATCTCCGAAGGCTCAACTCCGAGATTTTCCGGGCCGAACGCAACGTCGTCCTCAACAATCGTCGCAACGATCTGATTGTCGGGGTTCTGAAAAACCATGCCGACGGTTTTGCGAATATCAACCGTCTTTTCCTCGTCCGAAGTGTCCATTCCTTCGACCGTAACCTTACCCTTGTTCGGAACAAGTATGCCGTTAATAAGCTTTGCAACCGTTGATTTGCCGCAGCCGTTATGACCGAGCACGGCAAGAAACTGCCCCTCGGGCACTTCAAGACTGAAATCGTTAACCGCGTTAACGACCCCCTCGTCCTCCAGCTCGTAGGCAAACGAAACGTTATCGAATTTTATAATGGTATCGCTCATAGTCAGTGTTTCTCCGAATTACTTTTTCCAAATTGCAGATGCACCGCATGGGAGAACCATGCCGGTCTGCGTAACAGGCAGACCAATCTCGCTGCCAGTCACCTTTCCGCCGAATTTCGGCACGACAAGCGCACCCAAAATATACTGCATAACAGCCGGCGAAAGTCCTGTTGTGTATGAATTTATAAGCATCATTATCGGGTCGTCCGAAAGCACCTCGGTACACAGCTCAACAAAGCCGTAAACCTCGTCCTCAAGCTTCCAGACCTCGCCGCCCGGGCCTCTGCCGTATGACGGCGGATCCATAATGATAATGTCATATTTATTGCCCCTGCGTATCTCACGCTGCACAAACTTTATGCAGTCGTCAACGATCCATCTTACCGGTTTGTCGGCGACATGGGAAGCGGCGGCATTTTCCTTTGCCCAGTTTACCATGCCCTTTGAAGCGTCGACATGAACGACCTGCGCCCCTGCCTTAAGGCATGCAACCGTTGCGCCGCCTGTGTAAGAAAACAGGTTGAGCACCTTTACGGGTCTGCCTGCATTCTTGATAAGCTCGGCCGTGTAATCCCAGTTGACCGCCTGCTCGGGGAAAATTCCCGTATGCTTGAAGCCCATTGTCTTAACATTAAGGCTGAGCTCTTTATAGTTTATACGCCAAGCGTCGGGAGTTTTTCTGAGAATCTCCCAGTGACCTCCGCCCGTTGAAGAGCGGAGATATCTGGCATTTGCTTTCTTCCACATAGGATGCTTTCTGGGAGTTTTCCAAATTACCTGCGGATCGGGACGGATAAGGATAACCTCGCCCCAACGCTCAAGTCTTTCTCCGTCGGAGCAATCCAGCAATTCATAATCCTTCCAATCGTCGGCAACTCTCATTCTGACATCCTCCGTTTATATAAGTCTTTCTTTAACTACCTGTGCAATTTCCTCGGCAAGGACTTGAATCTTGTCCTTATCCCTGCCCTCAAGCATAACTCTTACAAGCGGCTCTGTACCCGAAACACGAACAAGCACTCTGCCCGAATCGCCAAGCTCCTTTTCTGCGCTTGCAATAGCCTTCTTGATTTCCTCATCCTTGTCGTAGCGAGCCTTGCCCATCTGGGAAACTCTGACATTGATAAGAACCTGTGGGAACACTTCCATCTCGGCGGCAAGCTCGGAGAGCTTTTTGCCTGTTCTCTTCATAACTGCAAGCAGCTGGAGAGCGGTAAGCTGGCCGTCACCCGTTGAGGCGTAGTCAAAGAAAATAACGTGACCCGACTGTTCGCCGCCTATCTTAAAGTTGTTCTCTCTCATATTTTCAAGAACGTATCTGTCACCGACCTTTGTAGTCTCGGTCTTGATGCCGTTCTTCTTGCAGAATTCAAAGAAGCCCATGTTACTCATGACCGTAACAACGGCCGTATCATCGGTGAGGACTCCTCTGCTTTTCATATCCTTGGCACAGATCGCAATAATCTTATCGCCGTCAACAACCTCGCCGTTCTCATCAACAGCCAGCATTCTGTCTGCATCACCGTCGAAAGCGAAGCCTACGTCGCAGCCGTATTCCTTAACATATCTCTGAAGTCCGTCAATATGAGTCGAACCGCACTCACGGTTGATATTGATACCGTTCGGCATTGACGACTTGATGTGGCAGTCAACCCCAAGCTCGGTAAAAAGATCGGGAGCCGTTACGCTCGCTGCACCGTTTGCGCAGTCAAGAGCAACCTTATAGCCCGAAAAATCAATATCCTCAACCGTGGAAATAAGATGACGTGTGTAATCAAACGTCGGCATCTCAGAGCTTCTGATACGTCCGATATCGGCTCCTATCTTAACAGGCGGCTGAATTACGCCGTCAAGGATAATCGCCTCAATTTTCTCCTCCAGTTCATCGGGAAGCTTGTAGCCGTCCGCCTGGAAGATTTTGATGCCGTTGTATTCGCACGGGTTATGCGAAGCGGTGATCATGACCGCTGCATCATACTCATACTTCTTAACAAGGAATGCAACCGCAGGCGTGGGAAGTACGCCGAGCTGCATAACATCCGCACCAACCGAGCAAAGACCTGCAGTGATCGCAGAGCAAAGCATATTTGACGAAATTCTTGTGTCCATTCCGATCATAACTCTCGGACGCTTTTTGTTCTCGTCAATAAGAACCATCGCAGCCGCACGGCCGATCTGCATGGCAAGCTCGCAGGTAAGCTCCGAGTTTGCAACTCCTCTTGCACCGTCTGTTCCGAATAATCTGCCCATAAAATGACCTCCGAATTATAGTTCAAATTTTTGCTGTTCCATCAGCGGAACCGGGTTGTTATTAGCTCCGTTCTGTGCAGGCATCGGCATACCCAAATGTGCATAGCCGGCAGGCGTAACCATACGTCCTCTCGGAGTTCTCGAAAGAAATCCGATCTGCATCAGATACGGTTCATAAACATCTTCTATTGTGATCGCTTCCTCGCCTATCGCAGCGGCGATCGTTTCAAGTCCGACGGGACCTCCGTTATAGTTCTTTATCATCGCCGTAAGAAGAAGTCGGTCGATCGAATCGAGACCGAGCGGGTCAACCTCAAGGCGATTGAGTGCAAGGTCGGCGTTTTCATCGGTGATAATACCGTTGCCGAGCACCTGTGCAAAATCACGCACACGCTTTAAGAATCTGTTTGCGATTCTCGGCGTTCCTCTTGAACGGGAGGCTATCTGATAAGCTCCCTCGTCGGTAATTTCTATATTGAGTATTCCTGCGCTTCTTTTAACGATACTGCTGAGATCCTCGGGCGAATACAGCTCAAGCCTTGCAATAACGCCGAAACGGTCACGAAGCGGAGCACTGAGTTGACCTGCTCTTGTTGTTGCACCGACAAGGGTGAATCTCGGAAGATCAATTCTTATGCTTCTTGCCGACGGTCCCTGACCGATGATTATATCAAGTGCATTGTCCTCCATCGCCGGATAGAGAACCTCTTCAACGCTCCTGTTCATTCTGTGAATTTCGTCAATAAAGAGCACGTCGCCCTCGCTGAGGTTCGTAAGCAGTGCAGCCAAATCCTTCGGCTTTTCGATTGCAGGGCCTGAGGTAACACGAAAATTAACGCCCATCTCGTTGGCAATGATGCCTGCAAGGGTAGTCTTTCCGAGTCCCGGAGGGCCATAGAGAAGCACATGGTCAAGCGGCTCGTTTCTCTTTTTTGCCGCCTCAATATAAATTGAAAGATTTTCCTTAACCTTAGTCTGTCCGATATAATCGCTCATCGTCCTCGGACGGAGCTGAAACTCCACATCGGAATCGTTATCCATATATTCGGGAGCGACTATTCGGTTTTCAAAATCCATATCCTCCATGTCGTTCCCTCCTTATATCAATGATTTAAGTGCCTGTCTTATGAGTTCCTCAACAGACAAGCTGCTGTCAAGCTTACCGAGTGCAACGGCAGCCTCAGACCTGCTGTATCCGAGCTGAACGAGAGCCTCTATAGCCTCGCT
>FR882042.1:2927-13746 GCA_000434915.1 Ruminococcus sp. CAG:563 | reverse complement strand
ATTTCCGACTGCTCCGCGGTAAGCTCTGCACTGAACTTGTTCTTTAATTCAAGAATAATTCTGTTTGCTATCTTTGCACCCACGCCCTGTGCCTTTGTGATTGACTTTGTGTCGCCCGAAGCAATGCTCAATGCGAGCTTATCGGGAGTCAGCACGGAAAGAATCGCAAGTGCCGCCTTTGGACCTACACCCGAAACGGTGATCAGCTGTTTAAAGGCGTCCAGCTCGTTCGGCGTTGAGAAGCCGTAAAGCTCCATTGCGTCTTCACGGACATTGAGGTATGTGTAAACCGTTGTTTCCGTATTAATAGCAACGTTTTTCAGCGTGTTCATAGTGGAAAAGCAGAAAAATGCAATTCCACCGCACTGAACGGCAAGTCCGTTTTGGTCAAGGGCAATCACCTTGCCCGTAAGAGAATATATCATCGTTTTCCGCCTTTCGATAAATTGTTTTTCCTGCCGCTCCTGTGGGGTGCTTAGATGAATTTTCAGCCTTGGGTAGATGTGGGAATCGCCCCTGCGAATTCATCTTCTCCGTATATTATCAATAATACTTCTTCAGCTTTCCGACGAGCGAACCGCTGGTGTGTGCGTGGCAGATAGCCATTGCGAGTGCATCCGCCGTGTCGTCGGGCTTCGGTATTTCGTCAAATTTAAGCATGATTCGCATCATTTCCTGAACCTGCTTTTTCTCAGCTCTGC
Organism: Ruminococcus sp. CAG:563; assembly: GCA_000434915.1. GTDB lineage: Bacteria > Bacillota > Clostridia > Oscillospirales > Acutalibacteraceae > CAG-488. Next base: position 13,045 of record FR882042.1, on the reverse strand, counting down.
CGTAGCCGACAACGCTCTGCTTAACCTGAAGCGGCGTATATTCGGCAATTTCAATCCCGTGGAGCTGTGCCGTCAGTACGATAACTCCCCTCGCCTGTGCAACGTCAATGACCGTTTTCGCATTTGTGTTATAAAAAAGCTTTTCTATCGCCATAACGTCCGGTTTGTAGCGTGTCATTATCAAATCAAGCTCACGGTAGATAATCTCCAACCGCTTGTTGAACGGTGTTCCGGCCTTGGTAGTGATTGCACCGTAGCCGAGCACCTTGAAATGATTGTTGCTGTATTCCAGCACGCCGTAGCCGATTATTGCATAGCCGGGGTCAATTCCTAAAATAATCATTATTTCTTTTCGTCTCTTTCACGGATTACCATTTTCGTCGGTGTACCTTCAAGACCGAAAACCTCACGAATCTGATTGTCAATATATCGCTGATAGCTGTAATGAAAAAGGTCCTTACGGTTGACGAAGCAAACAAATGTCGGCGGTCTTGTTGAAGCCTGCGTGATATAATATATTTTAAGTCGTCTGCCTTTATCCGTCGGAGGCTGAACTCTCGCCGTCGCTTCGGCAAGGATATCGTTGAGCTTGCCCGTCGAAATTCTCATTGCATTCTGAGTGTCAACAAACTTGATAAGCTCAAAGAGTCGGTCAAGCCGCTGACCCGTCTTTGCCGAAATGAAAATAATCGGCGCATACGACATGAATGAGAAATCGTTCATCAGCTTTTTACGGTAGCTGTCCATGGTCTTGCCGTCTTTCTCAACCGCATCCCACTTGTTGACGGCGATAATGCACGCCTTGCCGAGGTCGTGAGCAATTCCGGCAACCTTTGAATCCTGCTCTGTGAAGCCCTCCTGCGCATCAATCATAATAACGCAAACGGTTGCTCTTTCAACAGCCATTCTTGCACGAAGAACACTGTATTTTTCAATCGCTTCCTCAACCTTGCTCTTGCGGCGGATACCGGCCGTGTCAATAAAAATGAACTTGCCGAACCGGTTTTCAATTAACGTGTCCGTTGCATCTCTCGTTGTTCCTGCGATATTCGAAACGATAACTCGCTCCTCACCGGCAATGGCATTAATAAGTGAGGATTTGCCGACATTCGGCTTGCCGATAACGGCGACACGGATTCTGTCGTCGTCCTCATTCTCCTCTTCCTCTTCGGGAAAATATTTGATAACCTCATCGAGCAGATCGCCTGTGCCGTGACCGTGAACTGCCGAAACTCTTATCGGCTCACCGAGGCAGAGGTTGTAGAACTCATAGAATTCCATAGGCGGTTCACCGATTGTGTCGCACTTATTTACGCAAAGTACGATCGGCTTTCCGCTCTTAATGAGCATTGAGGCAACCTCCTGATCGGTCGCAACAACGCCTGTTCTCATATCCGTGACGAAAATTATAACGTCTGCGCTGTCAATGGCAATCTGAGCCTGACGGCGCATCTGCGAAAGAATAATATCGTCCGAATCCGGTTCAATTCCGCCTGTATCAACTAAAAGGAAATTATGGTTGAGCCATTCGCAATCGCCGTAAATTCTGTCACGGGTAACACCCGGCGTATCGTCAACAATCGAAAGCCGCTGACCCACAAGCTTGTTGAAAAGCGTGGATTTGCCGACATTCGGTCTGCCTACAACGGCAACTATCGGTCTTGCCATATTATCCCTCCTGTTCTCCTAAAATTTTATCAAGCATTTCATACCCGTCGTTCTCAACGGGAGTGACCTTTATTCCTAATTTTTGTGAAAGCTCTTCAACGGACATGTCATCGAGAAAAATATCTCTCTCACTTCTCAATGCAACCGCCGGAAAAAGCAGCTCATCATAAAGCTTCGTGTTTTCAAGACCTGCGACTATATCTCTGCCGCAGAGAAGTCCTGCAACGGTTATCATCTCGCCAAACAATCTGTTCGTAATCTTGACAACCTCGATGTGAATATTCGTAACCTTCTTTTCAACGGTCTTTCCGATATATTCTATCAGCCTGAATGCCGCTGCACCCGTTACCATTGTAATACGGCGTTCCTTTGGCAATGTATAGCCCTCCGGAATATCCTTTATCGCTTCTTCGAATTCATGCTTCAGCAAAGCCCACATTCCAACACCGTTTTCAAGCTGGATAAAATCACCGTATCTGCTGCAATCGGGCATTGGCAAATCGGCATTAAGATAAAATTCATCCGATGCAAAAGCTATATTCATATTATTATAACACATAAATTGAGAATTGTAACTATCAATTCGCGAAATTACATCTAAAGATTGCTCTTTTGTAAAGGGATTAAGTCCGGTAAGTCCGTCACGGTGACAAGAAAGTCCGACAGGAACGGCAGCGATGCTCTGAACCGATGGATACATTTTGCCCAATTCTTCCAAGGAATATGTCAGCTCGTCACCGTCATTGTAACCGGGACACAGTACAAGCTGAGTGTTGAGCTTTATGCCTGCGTCGGCAAGCTTCCTGACATAATCAAGCACCTTGCCAGCCCTTTTGTTACCCATCATCTTAACACGAAGCTCGGGATTCATAGTATGAACCGAGATATTAACCGGGCTTATATGCATTTCAATTATTCTGTCAATATCCCTCTCGCCGATATTCGTGAGCGTAATATAGTTGCCGAAAAGGAAAGAAAGACGTGAATCATCGTCCTTGAAATAAAGACTTTCACGCAAGCCTTTCGGCAGCTGATCTATGAAACAAAAAATGCAATTATTGGCACAAGAACGCTGCTTGTCCATAAGGTAGGTCTCAAATTCAAGACCTGTTTCACCCTCGCCGAGCTTCAAATGAACGGTTCGTTGTTTGCCGTTCGGCTTCTCGATAACAAGCACAGGCGCATCGTCAATATAGAATTGATAGTCAAGCACATCTCGGACCTCATGGCCGTTTACGCTTATCAGCTTGTCCCCTGCCTTAACAAAATGACGTGACGCCGGAGAATGATGCCGAACAGATGAAATTTTAACAGCCATAAAGACCCTCCTTTGCTTGGTATTGTGTTGTTTTTTTGCAGAAGCTTCGTGGCTCCCCTGTAGGGGAGCTGGCGGCAAAGCCGTCTGAGGGGTTTAAAAAATTCTTTAAAATTATTTATTATTGCTACTATTTAATCTTTTTTGAACTTCGCAATCAATACTTGAACATACTTCATAAAAAGCTGAGTTTATTTCATAATTTGAAAATCTTAAAACTTTTATCCCATACTTTGAAAGATTTTTTGTTCTTTCTTCATCGTATTTTATATCAGATTCTTCAAAATGCTGCGAGCCGTCAATTTCTATAACAAGATTCGCTTCACTACAATAAAAATCAACAATGTAATTTTCGATTGCCTTTTGTCTTCTGAACCTTATCGGATAAGTTTTCAAGAAATCATACCATAAATGATTTTCTTGAGGGGTAGAATTGTTTCTTAATTCTTTTGCTTTGGCAATTAAATGACCGTTATACTTTATCATCTAATATCACCTGCTTTATCTCCGAACAATTAAATTTGTCGACTTATAACTTCAGCGTTTTGTTTTAAAACCATACGGATTTAAAAATATCAAACCTTTTACAAAACCCCTCAGTCACGGACAGGCCGTGACAGCTCCCCTACAGGGGCGCCCATTTGTAATTTTGACGAGAGATTTTTTCGTTAGACAGTTCAAAGTCCTTAAAGGCTATATTATTATATGCCGAGAGGGCTTTGGGCTGTATAACGGAAAAAGATCCGTCAAAAAAGTCAAAAAGGCAGAGAAGGGACACTATTAAACGGTCCAATCTCTACCTTCTCCGTTTCACATTGAAAAGACTTATGCGTCCTTCTTGACAACAAGCTTGCCGTTGTAATAACCGCAGGCTGAGCATACTCTGTGAGCTCTCTTGTACTCACCGCACTGCGGGCACTTTACAAGTGCCGGTGCTTCCATCTTCCAAACGTTTGAACGTCTCTTGTCTCTTCTCGCTTTAGAAACTCTTCTCTTCGGTACTGCCATTCTGAGCGCCTCCTTAATGCTGATAAATAATTCTTACTGATCTTCCTGTGTGAGCTGTAAGAGGGCATCCCAGCGAGGGTCGCACTCCTTGCCGCAGTCACACGGACCGTCATTTAAGTCTTTGCCGCATCGGGGACAGATCCCGAGGCAGTCATCCCTGCACAACACCTTGGTAGGCAGGTTCAGGAGGATATCCTCCCGAACAAGCGGTTCGGCATCGTATCGGAGCGAATCGACAGCAATGAATTCGTCATTGCCCTCGTCGTTGTTAAGCTCCGTGACAAGCACATGCTCGATCGGCATTGAAAAGGTACGGTCAAATGCAGCCGCACATCTGTCGCAGGTGAGATTGAGAGTAAAATCAGCCTTCGCAATGATGCTGACTATACCTGTTGAGTTCTTGATTTCTCCCGTAACGTGAACGGGCGAATTGAATGATTTTCCGCCGTAGATATCACAATCGCTCATGTCAACCGTGAAATCCAAAGGCAGTGCCATGCCTTCATTATTAAAGACAGGCTCAAGCTCAACGAAATACATAAATACTCTTCACCTCAAATGTCATGCACCAAACATTATATAGTGTAAAACGTCATTTGTCAATAATAAAAATACAAAATCCACTGCTTTTTCCCGATTTTTTTCAGTCTTTTCGGTTTTGACGATGCTGCAGCAATATTTTGTCAAGAATTATCTCTTTGAAAGAACTTCTCTTTCGTATTTTTCAACCTCGTCAAGCCATGCCCCGTCGGCGATCACGCCCTGACGTGAGCAGTATTCAGCCCAAATATCATTGAACGGGAAGAACTTTAATTCCTCCTGAGCTGCAAGCAGCTTTGTAAAATTGCTCTCATCCTGAAGCTTTGCAAACTCCTTGTGAGGAGTGAGAAGTGCATTGAGAAGTGCTTTCTGAACATTTCTCAGGCCGATAGTCCATGCGGCAATACGATTGATTGAAGCATCAAAATAGTCCGTTGCGATAAACACACGGTCGAGTGCATCATGAGCGACGATTTCCTTTGCAATCTCCTTTGTCTCGTCGTCAAAAAGAACAACATGGTCGCTGTCCCAGCGAACGGGGCGAGTGATATGAAGCGCAATCCTCTCGTTGAAAAGAAGAAGGGAGGAAATCTTATCGGAAACAACCTCTGTCGGGTGATAATGGCCGTTGTCCATGAGCGGAGTGATACCCTTGTAGTTTACATATGAGAGTGCAAACTCGGCAGAACCGACTGTGTAGGATTCAAGACCGATACCGAACACCTTGGATTCAAGCGTGATATAAACCTTGCTCTTGTCATAATGAACGGAAAGAATCTCGTCAAGCGACTTCTTGAATCTCGCTCTCGGAGCAAGTCTGTCGGCCGGAATGTCCTTATATCCGTCGGGAATCCAAATATTCATTACGCAGGGAACGCCTGTCTCATTTGCGAAATACTCGGCAATTTTAAGGCATGCCTTGCCATGATTTACCCAAAATACACGAACCTCTTCGTCGGGCGAGGAAAGCGTAAGATTATCCTTAACCATCGGGTGAGAGAAGAAGGTCGGATTAAAGTCAATACCCATTCCCCTATCCTTAGCGAACTTCACCCATTTTGCAAAGTGCTTCGGCTCGATCTTATCTCTGTCGGCAAATTCACCGTCATCAAAAATAGCATAGCTCGCATGGAGATTAAGCTTTTTCTTGCCGGGGACAAGTGAAAAAGTCTTGTCAAGGTCAGCCATAAGCTCCTCCGGAGTGGTTGCCTTGCCGGGGTAGTTGCCAGTGGTCTGAATTCCGCCGGAAAGAGCCTGCTTTGAGTCAAAGCCCGTAACATCATCACCCTGCCAGCAGTGAACGGAAACAGGAACATTTGCAAGGGTTTCTATAACCTTTTCCGTATCAATGCCTATCTCGGCGTATTTTGCCTTTGCATAATCGTAACGTGTCATAAAAATACCTCCGTCAGTTGTTTGTATTTACTTCGGTCAATTCTGCAAGCTCCTCTGGAATTTCGGCCTTGCCTATCCACATATTGCCCCATTCCTGACCGGCAATTTCCTCACAAATTTTTCTTTCCTCGTTTGAAAGAACCGCCTTGCCCGTTTCTTTCTTCTCTGCTATTGCTCTCTTGATAAGCTCATGGTCGCTCTTTGTCATCTTGTAGCGATAGATTCCGATAATTGAAAGCAGAGCAAAAATAATCGGCAAAATCGAATATGTAAACTTAATGCCGAACATCCCCATTGCCGTCTGAACCGCACCCTCACCTGTATGGAAACCGAAAGCGGCGAGGATATAGCCCGTTAAGGCTGCCATCAAACCGTTGATAGTCTTTTTGATAAGTGACGAGAACGTTGAAATAACGCCCTCACGGCGGCGGCCTGTGATAAGCTCATCGACGTCGGTAACGTCCGGCTGAGTGTTTGTTCCGACAAAACCTACGCCGGAGAAGCCGAAGCAATAAAGAACAGATGCAAGATAAAGAACCCATGACGGCGTGTTCTCATTAACGAAAAGCGAAATTGCAAGACCGACTATCATAATAGGTCCGAGCAGCTTTCCGCAGAGCTGTTTGCCGTATTTCATCGTCAGTGCATAGTTGATCGGGAATCCCGAAGCTTCGGCGACACCTGCAACGGTGTTAAGAATATTATACTTGTTCCAACGCTTTGCGGCGTGCTTTATGAAATACTGATTAGAATTATTGTAGAAGCCCTTTGAAATCGAATAAAAGGTACTGAGAGCAAAATACTGTCTGAATGACTTATTCTTGAAAACGAGCTTGTACTCGTTGAGCATATTCGAAAAATTAACAGGCGGAACAACGATGTCTCTCGAATCTTTTTCCTTTGACGAGAAGAATGTTATAAGAAGCGGAAGCGAGAAGAACAGTGCAAGCACAAGACCCATGAAAAGGAACTTGCTTCTGATCTCCGGAGTTGCTTCAAGCGTCTTAACGTCCGTAAAGCCGAGAACGGCAGAAACAAGCACGAATGAAGAAACCATTCCGACCGAATTAAAGATGTATTCAACGGATTTATACTGCGTTCTCAGTGAGTATTCGGGTGCAATCTCGGGCAGCATTGCCGTGTACGGCACGCAAACGAGTGTGTACGCCGTGTTAAAGAGCATATATGCACAGGTGTAATAAACCGTAATGACGTTCGTGCTGACTATCTGCGAAAGGCCAAATGAATTCCACAAAAGGAAATAGGATATAAAAATCGGCACAATGCCCCAAAGAAGATATCGGCGGTGCTTGCCGAACTTTGACTTTGTTCGGTCGGTGATAAGACCCATCGCAGGGTCGGTTATTGCATCCCAAATATGGGCAAAGGCAAAGACCCAGCCTGCCTGCTTTGTGTTAAGTCCTTCAACCTCAGTCAGATACGACATAAAGAAAAGACTTATTATGTAGGTCGAGCCGCCGAAAAGAATGTTTGCGGCGTTGTAGCCGAGCATCGGCCGTAGCTGCTGCCAAAAGTTTTTCATATTGATTTTACCTGCCAATTTCATACCCCCGTTGTTTTGTATATTATCGAATGATTTTGCTTCATTGTTTTACGGTACGGTGCTATGCTCTTATCGTAAAGGCTATTACTGTGTTACTATTCTTATACCCACCGCCGCAAACGGTTATCATTGAATCATTCAATGGGAGGCTTGGAAAGTTTCTTCTAACTTTCCAATGAAATCTATTTTAACACAGCGAAATAAAAAATACAATAAGAACTAATCTGTTTGTCAATTAAAGCTTCTTAGCAAACATTACCCTTGCCGTTCAAGATCTCCTTTTCTCCGCCGTCAGCGTCGGTGAATTTATAATTGCGCTCAATTATAAAACCTTTTTAAGATACTGACCCGTGTATGAGCCTTCAACCTTTGCCACCTTTTCGGGAGTACCCGTGGCAACAATATTTCCGCCCTTGTCGCCGCCGTCGGGGCCGAGGTCAATAACATAATCCGCAGTTTTTATAACGTCAAGATTGTGCTCGATTACAAGTATCGTATTACCCTTGTCAACAAGCTTCTGCAAAACCTCGATAAGCCTATGAACGTCAGCGGTATGAAGTCCGGTCGTCGGCTCGTCGAGAATATAAATTGTTCTGCCAGTTGCCGGCTTTGCAAGCTCGGTTGCAAGCTTAACTCGCTGAGCCTCACCGCCGGAAAGCGTAGTCGCCGCCTGTCCGAGCTTGACATATCCGAGACCGACCTCGAACAATGTCGACAGCTTTTTGTGAATCTTCGGCACAGCGGAGAAGAAGTTGACAGCTTCCTCAACCGTCATTTCAAGAACATCATAAATGCTCTTGCCCTTGTACTTGACCTCAAGCGTTTCGCGGTTATATCTTGCACCGTGGCAAACCTCGCATGGAACAAAAATATCCGGCAAAAAGTGCATTTCAATCTTCATGATTCCGTCGCCCTGGCAGGTCTCGCAGCGGCCGCCCTTGACGTTAAATGAAAATCTGCTTGCCGTGTATCCCCTGCTCTTTGCGTCCGAGGTCATGGCGAAAAGCTCACGGATATCGTTGAAAACACCCGTGTATGTCGCAGGGTTCGAACGTGGAGTTCTGCCTATCGGTGACTGGTCGATATCAATAACCTTGTCGAGATTTTCGATTCCGAGCATTTCCTTATGCTTGCCCGGGAATCGCTTTGCGCCGTTCAGCTCCTCGGCAAGGCGTTTATAGATAATTTCGTTTACAAGCGAGGACTTGCCCGAACCCGAAACTCCGGTTACACAGACAAATTCTCCGAGCGGAATTTTTACATTTATATTATTAAGATTATTCTCTGCGGCGCCCTTGACCTCAAGGAACTTACCGTTGCCCTTTCGTCTTTTCTGCGGCACGGGAATTTTCTTCCTGCCGCTGAGATACTGACCTGTTATTGACTTTTCGCAGTTCATTATATCTTGCGGCGTGCCCGAGCAGACGATCTCACCGCCGTGAATTCCGGCACCGGGACCGACGTCAACAATGTAATCCGCCGAGAGCATCGTCTCCTCGTCGTGCTCAACGACAATCAGTGTATTGCCGATGTCACGAAGCTCCTTTAGCGTATTCAAAAGCTTGTCATTATCCTTTTGATGAAGTCCGATACTCGGCTCATCGAGAATATACAGCACTCCCATGAGCGACGAACCTATCTGAGTTGCAAGCCTGATACGTTGGCTTTCGCCGCCCGAGAGCGTACCCGAGCTTCTTGTCAGCGTGAGATAATCAAGTCCTACGCTCGCAAGGAATTTCATGCGGCTCTTTATCTCCTTGATAATCGCATCGGCAATCATCATATCTCTTTTCGATAGCTTCAGCCCGTCAAGAAAAACAAGTGCATCCTTGATTGACTTGGTGCAAAATTCATAAATATTTATTCCGCCGACGGTGACAAACAGACTCTCTTTTTTCAGCCTTGCACCTCCGCACTCGGGGCACTCAACCGCCGTCATGAGCTGTTCAATCTCGTTACGTGAATATTCGCTTGTTGTTTCGGCATAGCGGCGTTCAACATTGTTGATAATGCCCTCAAAGTCCTTCATATAGGTGCCTTCGCCGTAAACGCTCTTGCGCTGCATCTTAATTTTTTTGCCGTCGGTACCGTACATGATGACCTTTTTCGCCTTCTCGGGCAAGTCCTTATACGGAACGTCGAGAGAAAAACCATATTCCTTCGCCAATGCTTCATAGTACATCATTGCAATCGTTCCGCCGTCGGCAGCCGACCAGCCCGAAGCCTTGACAGCACCCTGACGAATCGAAAGGCTCGGATCGGGAACAACGAGCTTTTCACTGACCTTCATAAAAATTCCCAGTCCGCTGCACTTAGGACATGCACCGAACGGATTATTAAAGCTGAACATTCTCGGGTTAAGCTCCTCAACGCTGACTCCGTGCTCCGGGCAGGCGTAGTTCTGCGAGAACATAAGCTCCTCGCCGCCGATAATATCAATTATGATAAGACCCTTTGAAAGGCCTGCCGCCGTCTCAACGGAATCGGAAAGTCTGCTTCTTATCTCGTCCTTTATAACAAGTCGGTCAACTATGACCTCGATATTGTGCTTTTTATTCTTCTCAAGCTTAATCTGCTCCGAAAGGTCGTATGTTATTCCGTCGATTCTGACTCTTACAAAACCGCTCT
>FR882042.1:0-2909 GCA_000434915.1 Ruminococcus sp. CAG:563 | reverse complement strand
ACCGCTCTTGCGAACATTGTCAAGCTCCTTGACGTATTCGCCCTTTCTGCCGCTGACGATCGGAGAAAGCACTTGAATTTTCGTGCCCGTTTCCAGCTCCATTATGCTGTCAACGATCGTGTCCACGCTTTGACGTGAGATCTCTCTGCCGCAGACGGGACAATGCGGAATACCTACTCTTGCATAGAGCAGTCTCAAATAATCGTATATCTCCGTAACCGTTCCGACCGTGGAACGGGGATTTTTTGATGTGGTTTTCTGGTCAATGGAAATTGCAGGCGAAAGTCCCTCAATGTAGTCGACCTTCGGCTTCTCCATCTGTCCGAGGAACTGCCTTGCATATGACGAGAGCGACTCGACATAGCGGCGCTGACCCTCGGCATAAATCGTGTCAAAGGCAAGCGATGATTTGCCCGAGCCTGAAAGTCCTGTGAAAACCACAAGCTTGTCTCTCGGAATTTCAACGTCAACATTTTTCAGGTTGTGTTCACACGCACCCTTTACGATCAATTTATTCTGTCGCATTACTTATCCTCTCTCAATTTGTTTATACGGTCACGAAGATATGCCGCATGTTCAAATTCAAGTATCTTCGCCGCCGCCTTCATCTCGGCGGTGAGCTGCTTAATCATCTGTTCTTTCTCGGCACGGCTCATGCGCTTGTGCGGCTTATCATTCTTCGGTGACGAGATTTCAAGAATATCCCTGACGTCTTTCTTGATAGTCTTGGGCACAATACCGTGCTCCTTGTTATATTTTTCCTGCTTCTCACGACGGCGCAGTGTCTCTTTAATCGCTCGCTCCATTGAGTTTGTAACCGTGTCGCCGTACATGATGACCTTGCCGTTCGCATTTCGAGCGGCTCGGCCTATCGTCTGAATGAGCGAGGTTTCACTTCTCAAAAAGCCCTCTTTATCTGCGTCAAGTATCGCAACGAGCGACACCTCGGGAATATCAAGACCCTCTCTCAGAAGGTTGATTCCTACGAGCACGTCGAACTCGCCCAGTCGCAGGTCACGAATGATTTTCATTCGCTCTATCGTATCGACATCGTAGTGCATATATCGTACCTTGATGCCGAGATTTTCAATATAATCCGTCAAATCCTCAGCCATTTTCTTGGTGAGGGTCGTAACGAGCACACGCTCGCCCTTTTCGATTCTCATGTTGATTTCCGAGATGAGATCGTCGATCTGGCCGTCGGTCGGACGCACGGAAATCTCGGGGTCGAGCAAGCCCGTAGGTCTGATGACCTGCTCGGCGATCTGCACGCTCTTTTGGCGTTCAAATTCGCCCGGCGTTGCACTGACGAATATTTTCTGTCCGATCTTATTATAGAATTCATCAAACGTCAGCGGCCTGTTGTCATAAGCCGAGGGAAGTCGGAAGCCGAAATTGATAAGGCTTTCCTTTCTCGACCTGTCGCCGCCGTACATGCCCCTGACCTGCGGCAGAGTGACATGCGACTCATCAACGAAAAGCATAAAATCATCGGGAAAATAGTCAAGCAAGGTGAATGGCGGTTCGCCCGGTTTTCTGCCGGACATTATCGCCGAATAGTTTTCAATTCCCTTGCAAAATCCCGTTTCACGAAGCATTTCAATATCATATTCCGTCCTCTGCTTTATGCGCTGAGCTTCAATCAGCTTGCCCTCGGACTGAAAGACCTTGACCTGTTCCTCCATCTCGGAATATATCTGTGTTATTGCCTTTTCCATCTTCTCGGGTGAAACAACATAGTGCGAAGCCGGATAAATCGCAACATGCGAAAGCACGTTTTTCACCTGACCGGTCAGGGCATTTATCTCGCTTATGCGGTCGATTTCGTCGCCGAAGAACTCGATTCTGAAAGCGTTTTCGTTTGAATAAACAGGAAAAATCTCAACAACGTCGCCCTTGACCCTGAACTTGTTACGGGTGAAGCTGATGTCGTTCCTCTCGTATTGAATTTCAATCAGCTTTTTAATCAGCTCGTCACGGTTCTTTTCCATTCCCGTCCTCAGCGAAATAACCATGCTTCGGTAATCAATCGGGTCACCGAGGGAATAAATGCACGAAACGCTGGCAACGATTATAACGTCTCTACGCTCGGAAAGTGCCGAGGTTGCGGAGTGGCGGAGCTTGTCTATCTCGTCGTTTATTGCCGAATCCTTTTCGATATAGGTATCCGTTGTCGGAATATAAGCCTCGGGCTGATAATAGTCATAATATGAAACGAAATATTCAACTGCGTTTTTCGGAAAAAACTCCTTGAACTCCGAGCAAAGCTGAGCGGCAAGGGTCTTGTTGTGGGCGAGAACAAGCGTCGGTCTGTTCGCCTTTTCAATAACCTTTGCCATTGTGAAGGTCTTGCCCGAACCCGTTGCACCGAGAAGCGTCTGCTCCATATAACCTTTGTTAAGCCCGTCCGTCAATTCCTCGATTGCCTGCGGCTGATCGCCCATCGGCTCGAACGGCGAAACCAGTTCAAAATGATCCATCACAAAACCTCCTGTCATTATTTTAAACATACTGGTTTATTATATCACACCGATTTTAAAAAATAAAGTACATGAGTTGCATTTTCACGCAGAAAACAAAATACTCTTTTTTTCATTTATTTATTGACAACCGCAAGGTTTTTTGATAGAATATCCGTTGTGAAATAAATAAGCTTGAAAATATGCTGAAGTATTTCAAAAACAATATATGGAGAGTTGTCCGAGAGGTCGAAGGTGCAGCACTCGAAATGCTGTGTACGTAATGTACCTAGGGTTCGAATCCCTAACTCTCCGCCAAAAAGAGAAGTGATGCTTTGGCATTGCTTCTCTTTTTTGTTTAGGATTCGAACAAGGAGGGAGCAGACTTGTCTGCGGAAGAAAACAGTCCGGTGGGCTGTTTTTGCCGACGTGGTCAAGGAGCGAAGCGAC
>FR882041.1 GCA_000434915.1 Ruminococcus sp. CAG:563 | reverse complement strand
GTCCACAGGTTCGAGCTGCTCGTACCTCGCAGTCACCCTTTTGTCACTCCGTGACATTTCCCCTGTCAGGGGAATCTCTGTTTGAGGCGCCATAAAAGAAGAGTAATTTTGATACAATATCAAGGTTACTCTTCTTTGTTTATATTCAACACCCCTGGCTGCCGAAGCCCTTGATATATGGGCATTTCTGACAACATTCACACGATTACTGAATTAACACCCTCGATAGAGATTTGTTCTCCGGTGAATTGTTTTGTCGTAGCGATACAATGAGGCAACGGCAGTTGCCGACAACATATTCAAAGTCACAGGTTCGAGCCATGTTCCAGTATTTTGATTTTATATTTGCAATTATAGGTGTAAATTTCATAAAACATAAAAGCCATGAATATATTGGCTAATAAATACTCTAGATATAATTATTTTTTATAGGTTTAGCAATTGCTTTTTCTTTGCATTATATTCATCAGATGTTATTGCTCCTATATCAAGTAATTTTTTGTATTTTAAAATCTCATCTGCGGGTGTTATGTTTATAGTCTTTCCAGCTTGTTTATTATCTTTAATCTTAGATATTCTGTCTTTTATATATAAAGCAATTTCTTCCATTTTACCGTTAGGAATGTTGTCAGTTTCATAGGTAAAACTATTTTCATTAAAAAAGTTGTTTTGTATGTTATTTGTATTACCACTTGGTGTTTCTATTTGCAAATAGCCAAGAGTTAATCCGGCTTTTTTAAACTGGATTCCGACGCAGTCGACAAAGTATATTGTTTTTTCACCATTTGTTGCAGAATCAGTTAACAAAGAGCCAAAGGTGGTAACTGTAGTAATTACGCACTTATCCGTATATACATCGATATGTCTGCCTCTTGCTCCGTCAACAGAATATATTATTGGGCCTGAAAATGGTCCGAATTTCTCGGTTTCCTTTCGGCTTATTTGATATTTCTTATCAAATTCATCTAGTATATCTTGATTTGATCTGGTTTCCTTAATTATACTTTTTATAATACTTTTTTGTTGATCGTAGGAGGCACTATCCAATGTGTTTTCTAAATCGTCAAACTTCTTATAGCAACTTTCACATGATAATTTAGATCCTATCCAAAAAGCAGGTTTCCAAAATCCAATCTTTCCTCCACAAAAAGAGCAGTATTTAGCCATAAAATCACCTCTTTAAAATATTAACACAATTATTCTCAATAATCAATAATTCATTATAAGGACAAGAATGGCAGCAAATTACGACGGTTCTTTTGGGTTTTGCGACTGTTCTTTTTGGCCTGTTTAAAAGAATTTTTTATAATGACTTGTCCTTTATAGCAAAAAATGGTAATATATCATAAAACACATATTTCTCTTTTTATCGAAAACAGTGAAAAATTACAGTGTACCGGTGATGAAAAATATTGTAAGACGACGAGGGTTAAACAGGAAAGAAAGAATTTAATTCAAAAAATTTTTGTAAATTTATGTAACAAATTGCAAAAACTGACATATATACATGGGAGGTAAGATAAATGAAAGAAACTATTCGATCTTTAGAAAGAAAGTTAAACAAAATAATTGACGATGAGCTTCAAAAAGATGTTTCGCAAATTGACGACAGAATGGTTATGGAGTGCTGCGACGCTCTTTTGAGAATGGACGACGTAAATCAATATATTATTACAGAGGCCAAAAAGAATGAATTAATCAGTGCCATTGTCAGCAAAAAGTCAAAATCCGTCAGGAGGATGATGAAGCCGATAAAGATTTTGCTTATTGCGGCGATAATTATTGTTTTGCTTGCGGTAGGTTCGCTCGGCTATGCCCAGTATAAATATAACATATTTAATTTTTCGGATCATTCAATAATAAACTTTAGTCATACAGAAAACAATAAAGTTAATGACTTGAAAACAGGATATATACCTGATGGGTTTGTTCTGAATAGCGAAAGTAAGAATAAATATGAATATACAAAAGAATATGCAAAAGACAATGAATTTTTTATAATTACAAAGCTGACAATATATAATGAGATAAACATAAACACTGAATATAAAGATGGAACAGTGGAACAAATTGCCGGAATTGATTATATTGTATATGGTGATGTGGAGCATAGACAGGGAATAGTTTGGGAAAAGAACAAGTGTCAATATACCGTGTCCGGCAATCTTTCAAGTCAAGACTTACTGAAAATTGCGCTCTCCGTTGAATAAAATTGATATAAAATACTGAATATTTTTGTGCAAAACAGAGAAACGAAAAAATTATAAAATTTTTTTGTCACAAAATGCGATAAGCTACATATATATACATATTCATAATTTAAGGAGGTTTATTATTGTTATGGTAAGAAAGGTTTTAAAAAGAATTTTTTGCGTAGTCATGTGTCTGCTTATGTGCGGCTCAATGGCAGCGATTGCGTTGGAGGTGGATTCGCCTGAGCCGGTAGAACCAAGGTATGCGAATATATCAAATCACGGCTGTGCATTAGTTATTTCAGGTGTTAATTCAACGTCCTCGGCGTTTATGCATGCAAAGAAGTCAATGTCATTAAAGATAAAGATGGAATTGCAGAAGAAGAAAAGCGGTACATATCAAACAATAGAAACATGGAACTCTTCAAAAACAGGAACTTATTTGACCATGGAGGAGGACAGACTCATCAATGTCCTTGCCGATTACAGATTGAAGGTAACCTTTACCGCCGGCTCGGAAACTGTTGTATCGTATGCTTACCCGAAATAATGCGGCTTGCTTGAACAAACATGGCGAGAAAGCTCAAGGGAAATTTTAAATATATGCTTTGATATTGTCCATACGGATGAGCTTGCAAACATCCAAGCAAATTTGCTGTTCAATACATGAAATGATTCCTATGTTTCCGGCATTAACGGGAACATAGAGTCATAAAACCGTACACGATCGCTTCATATGTGACTCTGCTGACCGCGAAACAAACGAATGTATCGTGTACGGTTTTTTTGAATACAAGTAAATAAAAAAACTGAAGCTCGGAGGAACTGGTTTATCAGTTATCTCCGAGCTTTTGTTTTAACAAATTTATCCGAAAAGATTTTTAAAGAAGAAATAAATTGCGTTGATAATTTCGGCAAAGAAACAGTTTTGTTCTCTTGCGGGTGTCATTGGAACGTGTGATGAATTTGCGTTATAAGCGGTCGTGCCGCCCTCGGACGAAAGTCCGATAGTTGTTCCGGGAAGTGTGCCTGCGTTTGAGTAATCCCAAGGCTCAAAGCCTGCTGCGATTGACGGAGAATCGGGACTGAGTTCAAAATCAAAGTTTGCGGCGTCAAGAAACATTGGGTCGGCAATAATCGGCGAATGAATATAACCTGTTCTCTGCGCGGTTTTAATGCTTAATGAACAATCAGGGCGTGAGTCTTCGCTTGCATAAAGCTTATCGCCCGACGAAAGATCCCAATAAGTATTGTTGCGTTCGTCCATTGTTGAAGTGTTATGCATATAGGATAAGGCACGGACCTTTTGGTCCGTGAGAATAATATTGTTGCAGAGGTCAACGGTTTTATGTCCGCCGTCATCGGGCGTGCAATGAGTCGGTGCGGTAACGATTCTGATTTGGGATTCTCCGCTGAGTGCGAAGATGTTATTCCTAACCGTATTGTATGAGCCGTAATGGAGATGATAAGAGTCACTGCCGCAGGAGTAAACAAGATTTTTTTCAACAAGCATATATGACGAGCCTTCGTCAAGGTAGATTCCCCAGCCACCGTAGCCGCCCTCCTCGGGATCGGCACTTACATTGTGAATAACGTTGCCAGAAATAACAGTGTTCGGCTGATTGCCGAGCATATATATTCCGCCCATGTCGGAAAGCCATCCCTGACCGATGTTATAAATCAGGTTGTCACAAACCTTGTTGTTATAGCAAACGTTGTAGGCATAGCCCCAAACCCAGCCGACAGAAATAGCCGTGTAATAACCGTCATGAATTTCGTTGTGCGTGATATTAACGGAATTTGCATGAATAACAAGAATTGCAACGGCATTAAAATATGTTCTGCCGTATTTGGTAATTAGATTGTTGGAGATGGTTATATTTCTGGTAACGCTCGGGTCGTTAACGTCAATGTTTTCGCCATGGACATAGACAGCCTGTGCACCTATATTGTTGAAAAGGCAACTTTCAACCGAGGCGGTCCGAACATTGCTGCCGAAGAAAACCGAGCAGGCAGCGATGTCTCTGAACTCACAATTTTTTATATGGAAGTTCTTTGCGTTTTTATAAGAGATACAGGATTTTACATCGTATGCCGCCTGAGTGAATTCACGCTTGGGGAGATAAAAAAATCCGTTGGCACGAAAGAGAATGTTTTCAAAGGAAATTCCGTCAACACCGTCGACGGAGATCATAGTCTCTGTTGTTGACCCCCAAACGGTATAATTTTCGGGCGTATCGCTTTCGTTGGGGATGACGTAGAGAACGCCTTCGCATTTGTCGAGATACCACTGACCGGGTTTGTTAAGCGTTTCAAAAACATTTTGAAGGAAGAAGCGGTCATTTTTGTTTATTCTCATGGTAGATGTTTTGTTAAAAGCGATATGACCCGTCTTTTTGTCGTAGGACTTTATTAAAAGTGTTTCATCCTTCCAAAAATGAAGAAGCTTTATTTCAACATCTTCCATATTCTTGAAATCGAAAAAGTTGCTATTATCAATGTACATACCCAAAAATCCCGTATGATATTGGTCGTTTTTATCGTCGCCCGGCTGAATGTCATCATCGGAAACATCGTTAACATAAAAATATCCGCTTTCGGGATAGCGAGTTCTTGAAAGCGTGGTTTGCTCGTTGAAAAGAATATTGAAATCTGCACCCTTGCCGATATCCTTTTTAAAAGCACGTACGCCGTTTACCGTGCATTCCTCAAATCCTGTGTAAGGGCTGCCGGAGGTGAACATAACCTTTTCGTTGCTGTAAGCTTTATAAACAACGCCGGATTTATCGTTTTTGTCAAAATTAACGGTATCGTCGATTGTGTATGTTCCCTCACGGAAGCAAACAGTAACCGCACCGTCAAGTGCTTTTGCCTTTTCCTTGGCAGCGGAAAGTGTTGCGAGGGGGGCATCAATCGTACCGCTTGAGTTGTCGTTGCCGTTTGGTGAAACAAAAATCATAGTTTTATCCTCCGCATAGGTGGCAAAGCCTGCCACCGAAAAAATAATTGCCAGTGAAAGAAAAAAAGAAATAAAATTTTTTGCCATGCCGAGAGTCCTTTTTCTCTCTTTTCATAGATAATAACATATCGGAGGTTTTTTTTCAATAAAAAACGGAACCAAATAATTGTCAGTTCCGTTGAAAATATTATTTAATTTATGCCCACTTGAATTCCGCATCGCCTGCACCGATTTCAAAGTGATATTTGGCAATTCCCAAATCCATTTTGGAATAGAAAGATTGGAGTGCTTTTGCATGCACCGTATCGTTATCAAGGGTGAACAAAAATTTTTGCTGGTTAACGGCGGTCGGTGCAAGCATTGCAAGCGTCATTGCGTTAAAAAACCATTGCGGCATGTCTCCGTTGACCTTGCACAATTCGTCCATGCTTTTGGATTTGTGCTGAACGCCCTGATTTGTTCCGTAGCCGAGAGCGATGACAACGTATAGCTTTTGACCGCTCGGAATTTTACAGGGTACTTTGGACTTCCCGTAGCTCATTGCAACCCAGCAGGAATTCAGGCCGAGCTGCTGTGCTTTGATAACGATTTTTTCACCGTAATAGCCGCAGTCCTCATCGTGTCCTTTAGGGCCAATCATTGCGATGTAGTTCCTACAGTTTTGAAAACGGCCGTAACGAGCCATTCGTGTTGAAAAAGCGTTCGGCTCATCAAGCACAAGCTGAATATTAAATCCGCTCAGCCGGTTGCAGTCATCAATCATTTTCTGAAGCTCGGCTGCCGTTGAACCGTCGATTTTTTGCTCTGTAAAACTGCGCACGGAATGTCTTGATGTAATTGCTTCGACAAGGGTCATATAATCGCCTTCTTTATAATCATTTTATGGGTGCGGCTGACCGGCTCGGTATGCGTCCATGACATCACGGAAAATTTCGCCGTTTGAGGGCGGAGTCCATGTGATTGCATTTGCACCCGCCCGAATGGTTTCCCTGATCGATTCCTCGGTTGGGCCGCCCGTTGCAATAATCGGAATGTCGTGAAAATCTTTGCGGATTTTGGCAACGATTTCGGGTGTGCGTGAAGCTGCGGAGACATTGAGAATAGCCGCACCTGCATCAATGCGAGCCTGAATATCGTCGTCATCACGAACAACGGTCATAACCGTCGGAATATCAACATTCTCACTGACTTCACGAACAATTTCGTTTGAAACGGGAGCGTTGAGAACAACGCCCGTTGCACCCTGCATTTCGGCAAAGGTGGAAAGGCTGAGAATTCTTTTTCCGCTCGTCAAGCCTCCGCCGACACCGACAAAGACAGGGATGTCCGAAGCGGACAAAATTGCCTGAGTTATTATCGGCTGTGGTGTGAACGGATATACGGCAATTATCGCATCTGCGTTAACATTTCTGATTATAGCAACATCGGTTGAAAAAACAAGCGATTTTATCCTCTTTCCAAAAACAACAATCCCGCTGCACTCACGGATAACCTCGGGAACACGCAAAGAAAACTTTCTCAATGTTCCGTCAATCGGCTTCGGCAATGCCTTTGCCATTTAAACCACTCCTTATTTTTGATACACATATTTTACCAAAACTTTGTGAATTTCCTGTGAATAGATTTTTAATTGATTTGTTTGCTATACAACTAACTCTAATTATATATTATTTTACTTGAAAAAAACGTCGGTTCATAGTAAAATAAAACAAATACATTTTTGTGGGAGAGGGGGTAACTGCTGTGGACAATATTAAAGAAAAAAATGTTTGTTATAATATGATAGATGTTATGAAACTGATTATGTCTTTCTTGGTCGTGATGATTCATAAGCCTCTCATTTCCTCATCGCATCCTTTTCCTAAATTTATTTTGGAAGAGGTAATATGCGCAGCCGCCGTTCCGTTCTTTTTTATAACATCATCTTTCCTTTTTTTCAAAAGAATCGAAAAAGAAAACAACGGCAGAAAAAGCTTTATCAGCTATGAAAAAAGGCTTTTGATTCTTTATATTGCTTGGACGGTTGTGTATATTCCGTCAAATCTGATTAAGTATTATGGAATTTACTTTGAAGGAATGACAATCAAGCTCTTTATTTCCGCACTAATTCAAATATTAACTAATTTTTTTCTTTCAGCCTCTTTTGTTCATCTTTGGTATGTTAATACATTGATGATTTCAATAGCGGTCGTATATTTTATCAGGAAAAAGTTGTCATCCAATGCAACTCTGATAATATCATTAATGATTTTTTTCATTTCAAAAATGCTGCCAATGCTTTATAGCTGTTTTCCCTTTGTTGAAACGATATGGGAAGCCGTTCCGGAGGTTGTCTTAAATGTATGTCAAAAGGGTCTGCCTTGTGTTGCAATAGGAATGTTTCTGTCAAATTTCAGGGGATACAAACCAAGAAATGAAATTTCGTTTGTTCTTTTTGCTTTTATAATAATGATAGGGTTTTCCGTGATAACATATAAAGAAAAAACCCTTTTGACTGAGACAGTCTTGTTCCTCCTGATTTATATTTTTTCCACATCAGTATTTTTATTGTGCCGTGACATTAAATTAAAAGATTCCCCAAAATACAAAACGATTCGCAGCTACAGTTCGATTATTTATTTTTCACACTTGCTTATGATGAGTGAAATTTTTGCGTTAATTGCCGAAAAAACCGGAATAACCGCCTTTGCGGAAAATAGATTTTTGGTTTATTTTACAACAGTTTTTGTTGCGGTGCTATTATCAACGGCGGTTGTGTCATTAAGTAAAATGCGTGGCTTTAAATGGTTGAAATATATATATTAAAAAGGTGATTCCATGTTTTCGCAAAAGATTGAAAAAATTTTGCAGGAGGTTCAGAAGCCGGGACGCTATGTCGGAGGCGAGCTGAACAGCGTAATAAAAGATAAGAATAAGGTGGACGTCAGATATGCGTTCTGCTTCCCGGACACATATGAGATCGGCATGTCGCATCTCGGCATGAAGATTTTGTACTCCGTTGTCAACAGGATTGACTATGCATGGTGCGAGCGTGTGTTTGCGCCCGATGTTGATATGGAAGAAAAAATGCGTGAGAACAATATCAGGCTTTGGGCACTTGAGAGCGGAGACCCGCTTGATGAATTTGATATGCTCGGCTTTACGCTCCAATATGAATTGAGCTACTCAAACATTCTTAATATGCTTGACCTTGCGGGAATACCTCTCTATTCCAAGGACAGAACCGAGCTTGCTCCGCTTGTTGTTGCCGGAGGTCCGTGTGCGTGCAACGGCGAACCGATTGCCGATTTTATTGATATTTTCATGCTCGGTGACGGTGAGGAGACTACGGTTCAGCTCGTTGACCTTATTCGCAAGCACAAAAAGCTCGGCTCGCCGAAGATTGAGCTTCTGCGTGAGGTTGCACAGCTCAAGGGTTTTTATGTTCCGGCTTTCTACGACGTTGAATATAAAGAGGACGGCACAATCAAGAGCGTAACTAACAAAGAAACTGCACCCGAAAAGGCAGTCAAGGCGATAGTTGAGGATATGGACAAGGTGTATTATCCGGAGAGCTTTGTTGTTCCCTCAATCGAGGTTGTTCATGACAGAGTGACGGCGGAAATTTTCCGTGGATGCATAAGAGGTTGCCGCTTTTGTCAGGCGGGATTTTTGTACAGGCCGATAAGGGAGAAATCTCCCGAGGTTGTTGAGGAGCAGTGCCGTACTCTTTGCGAAAGCACGGGTTATGACGAAATCTCTCTTTGCTCATTGAGTACAAGCGACTACACCGGGCTTCAACCGTTGCTCACGTCTATGCTGAAATGGACAACGGAGGAAAATATAAATGTTGCGCTTCCGTCGCTGAGAGTTGATAATTTTTCGGATGAGCTTATGGAAAAACTGACCGAAGTTCGCCGAAGCAGCCTGACTTTCGCTCCCGAAGCAGGAACTCAGCGTTTGCGTGACGCAATCAATAAAAACGTTACCTATGATGATGTTATGAAAACCGTAAATATGGCTTTCTCGGGCGGCTGGACTGCTGTCAAGCTGTATTTTATGATTGGTTTGCCGACAGAAACGCTTGAAGATGTCGCAGGAATTGCCCGGCTCGGACAGCAGGTAGTTGACGAATTCTACCGCAATCCGGACAGACCTAAGGGCAAGGGAGTTCAGGTAAGTATAAGTGCGTCCTCCTTTGTACCGAAGCCGTTCACTCCGTTCCAGTGGGAGCCGCAGGACACCATGGAGCAGCTTGAAGAAAAGCAAAAGCATTTATATGCAAGTGTTACTACGAAGAAGATCAGAATTTCAACTCACCTTACCCCGACGAGCTTCCTCGAAGGCGTGTTTGCAAGAGGCGATCGACGCCTTTCAAAGGTTTTGGAGCTGGCGTGGAAAAAGGGTTGTAAATTTGACAGCTGGGATGATCATTTTGATTTCGACAAATGGATGGAGGCTTTTGATGAAGCAGGACTCGACCCGAGCTTTTATGCCAATCGCCGCCGTGATTTTGATGAGATTCTTCCATGGGATCATTTGGACTACGGCATAAGCAAAAAATTCCTGATGAACGAGAACAAAAAGGCGCACGAAAGCGTCACAACTCCGCATTGCAGAATTAAATGTGCAGGCTGCGGAGCGAACCGACTTAACGGAGGTAAATGCGATGCACGCAGTGAGGCTTAATTTTTCAAAAACAGGCAGGGCGATTTATATTTCCCACCTTGATATAAACCGAATGATGACCCGTGCGGTCAGACGTGCGAAGCTGCCGATGTGGTACACCGAAGGCTTTAATCCGCATCCGTATCTGACCTTTGCACTGCCGCTTTCCCTCGGTCAGTCAAGTGACTGCGAATACATGGATATTCGCATAGAGGGAGATATTACAGACGAGGAGATAATGAATAGGCTTAATGCGGTTCTTCCGGAGGGTGTTAAAATCCTTTCGGTTTCAGCTCCGCTCTATGACGCAAAAGAAATTGAAAAAGCGCTTTATTTTGTGAAGCTTATTTATAAGGACGCCGAGACTGCAAAGCTTTTTGCCGAAGAAGCGCAGCGACTTGCCGAGGGCGAAGAATTGCTTGCCGAAAAGAAGGGCAAAAAGGGCCACAGAAAGGTAATGAAACAAATAAATCTGATAGATTTCATTTATGACATGAAATTCTCAACGGCGGATAATATTGTGAATTTGCAATGTGTTCTCGCTGCGGGAAATGCGAACAACCTCAATCCGACGTTGCTTATTGAAACTCTTGAAAAGCAAATCGGCGTTGAGCATGAGATGGTATACATTGTTCGCAGAAAGCTGATTACAAAGGACAACAAAACCTTTAAATAAAGGAGGAAGCCGAATGCTTAAATTGAAAGAGAAAAAGAAAAGCGATATCACGCTTTCCGTTATTTTAACAATTCTGCTTTTGGCTTTTCTCGGACTTGTCTTTTTTGTCAATCTCAGCTGCAACCCGGAATACTATGACGGAGATATCTATTCCGATATAAGCTATGCAAAAGAGGCATGGAAAGCGAAGTCTCTTTTTCCAAAGGATTGGCTGTTCGGAAACCAGCTTTATGTCGTTGCGACGCCGGTTTTGGCAGCGGCTTTTTACGGAATTACCCATAACGGTATTCTTGCAATGGGTATTGCATCCTGCGTAATGAGCATGCTGATTGTTTTGACATATGACTGGATGATGAAAACCGTTTTTAACTATAACGAACGAACATCGGGTTTCCTTGCGATGGTCGGAGTGCTCCTCATAAAATCACACATAGCCTCGGGTGCAAGGGGAGCACAAATACTTTTCACAATGGCAAGCTACTATTCCTGCTATATGATTACGGCGTTCATCGTTTACGGCTGTTACATAAGAATTCGTCAAAAAAAGTTTAATGCAAAACAAATTCCGATGGCGGTTATTGGTGCTTTGCTCAGTTTTGCGACAGGTATGCAAAGTCTCAGGCAAACCGTAATCATGACCCTGCCGCTGATTGTATGCGAAATTTTGATGACGATTATTGTTTTGATAAAAGATAAAAAGATTTTGTCTTTTTCTTCGATTGCTTTTACACTGATTGCTTCGGCTGCCAACTTATTTGGAATTATATTCGCCAAAAGTTTATCGTTGCAGCAGACAACCATATACGGCGACAGTGGGTTGAAATTCATATTTGACATAAAGCAGATAATCAGTAAAATAATTACCGAGTTCGAGTACGGTATCGTCGGCAGCTTTAAGCTTATGGATTCATCAAATGCATTGATAAACGTTGCTTTCCCGACATTTGTTCTTGTAATATTATTGATTGGATTTATTATAAATATTGTTGATTTCATTAAAAGCAAAGCTTGTCAAGAGGATATTTTTTCGTTGAGCGTTTTACTGTTTTTCAGTTGTGCAAGTGTCCTCGGCGTAAGCGTGTTTACGTCTGTAGGCTGTAAAACGATTTATTATTTCATGATATTTCCTTTCTTGGCAAATGCCGTTGCAACGATAATCAAAAAATTCGGCAAATACTGTTTAATTCCCGAAAGCATCGTTGCTCTTCTTTTTACCGCTCTTATTTTGATTAAGGGCGTTGGAACCTTGAATGAAATAAAGGCAGATAAGAATCCGAACACTTCAACATATCAAATTGCAAAATATATGACAGATAACGGCTATGATACCCTGTATTTCGTTTTTGGACTGAGCTGGGGAGACGTAACCGGAGAAAATGTTGTTGTAGCTTCCGGAGACAGAATCTATCCTGTTCAGCTTGAAAAGGCCGACGATTGGGAAAAGGGCGTAACAATGAATTATCTGCATATAAAGGATAATTATAAGTTGAGAGACGATGAAAAAAGTCTGTATGTTTTGAATTCGGAGAACTATGAAAAGGCAAAGACGTTTTGCGATAACCACGGGATCAAAATTGATGTAATAGGCAAATATGAGGATCGTTATCTTTGTAAATTATCGAAGAATGTTTGCAAGGTGTCGGAAACGCTTTTATCCGAAACAGAAGGCTGATTTGGCAAAACCGGACAGAAAGGAAGAAAGATTTTTATGAAAGAAAAAAATAAGAGTGAAAAAATTTTTTCTGTCATTCTGACTGCTTTGCTTTTGGCTTTTCTCGGATTGGTTTTTTATGTTAACCTCAGCTGCAACCCGGAATACTATGACGGAGATATATATAACGATATCAATTATGCTAAGGAAGCGTGGAAGGCAAAGTCTATTTTTCCGAAGGATTGGATATTCGGCAATCAGACCTATGTTGTTGCAACTCCCGTTTTGGCGGCACTGTTCTACGGAATAATCGGCAACGGTTTTACGGCTATGGCAATCGCCTCATGCATAATGACGGTGCTGATTGTTCTGACATATGACTGGATGACAAGGACGCTGTTCTCTTATAATGAGCGTATGGCAGGATTTCTTTTCCTGATTGGCGTTTTGCTGCTCAAGGCTCATGTGGCAACAAGTCAGCAGGGAATACAGGCTTTTTTCACAATGGCAAGCTATTATGCTTGTTATCTTATAAATGCATTTATTGTTTACGGCTGCTATATAAGACTTCGTAAGGGAGAATTCTCTGGCAAACATATTGCTATGTCGGTTATCGGAATTGCACTCAGCTTCGGCACGGGTATGCAAAGTCTTCGACAGACGGCGGTTATGGCGTTGCCTCTTGTTGCTTGCGAAATATTAATGATTATAATTTATTCGATAAGGGATAAAAAGTTCGCAATATCCTCTTCAACGCTTTTTTCTGCGATTGTTTTTGTTTCAAACATTGCAGGACTTATAGCAATGAAGTTTATTGAGATAAATCAAAAATCGATTTATGGCACAACGGCATTTGTAAAGAGCCTTAAAGAATTCCTTGAAAAGGGCTTTTTTAATGTGGAGTATGTTGTGCTGACATTCGGTCTCGATTCGCTTGAATTAAGGGTCAGACTCGTTGTTTCAACGGTATTGCTGCTGATTATCCTTATTGGATTTATTCTTTGCGTTAAGGATTTCTTCAAAAATAAATGTATCGATCAGGGACGATTTGCCTTGGTTATGCTGCTGACCCTCGGTTGTGTCAGCGTCTTCGCTGCAGGTGTACTTACCGATGTTGTTAACCGTGCATTGTATTATTTTATGATTTATCCGCTTCTTGCGGTCTGCGTGTCATATATAATTGTGAAATATCCCGGTAAAAGAAAGGCTTTCTTTTCAATTATTGCTGTTTTTGTAGCCGGAATGATTGCATTCAGAACTGTCGGAGCAGTCGGAGAAATAAAAAACGGAAAGGACGAAAACTCGACGGCGCACCAAATTGCAAACTATATGCTTGATAACGGGTATGACACAATTTATTCGGTGTTTGGTCTCAGCGGAATTATGGACGGAGCAGAGAACATAATTGTTGCTTCCGGGGACAAAATTCATCTCGTTCAGTATAAGCGTGTCGATCGCTCCAAGCCGATGAAGCCGGTTGAATATCTCTGTGTTAAGGACGACTATAAGCAGTGGGACAACGAAAAAAGCCTTTATCTCCTGAGAGAGTGGGAATTGCCGAAGGTTAGAGAGCTTGCCGAGAAATACGGTGTTGAAATGACAAAGCAGGCTCAATTCGGCGAAGGATTGTATCTTTACAGTATGTCAGAGAATCTTTGCGTCTACACCGATATGCAAAAATAGTGGCAGAAGATGAACCGAACAACAATATATTGTAATAGATTTCGTGCGAGAAAAAAATTAATGATTTTTTCTTATAAATCATCAAAAAACACTTGAAATAAAGCAATCAATATGGTAATATATTTAAGCATTTGTGACCACCAAGGCGGTAGTATGCCGATTTGGCGGGGTTTAATGCCCAACATTAAAGCGGACGGTCCTCTGTCGGTTTAACCGTTAAGAACGCCTGAAAATCTATGGGAGGTGTCTGTAATGGACGCACTTAAGTTAATCGCTCAGGACAGCCTCAAGGCTGACGTTTCTGAGGCAATCAAGGTAGGTAACACTATCAAAATCTGGGTTAAGATCCGTGAAGGCGAGAGAGAAAGACTCCAGGCCTTTGAGGGTACCGTAATTGCCATTAAGGGCAGCGGCGTTTCCCAGACATTTACCGTTCGTCGAGTTTCTTACGGCGTTGGTGTTGAGAGGGTTTTCCCGGTTCATTCACCCAATGTTGATAAGATCGAGCTTATCAGAACAGGTAAAGTACGCAGAAGCAAGCTCTACTATCTGCGTGACAGAGTCGGTAAGGCTGCTAAGGTTAAGCAGAGTATCGGCTAATGTAATCTTAGATTACAAAAACGAGCTGAGGGGTATGGCGGTGGTTCCATGCCCTTTTGTTTTTTAGAGAGATTTTTACGGTTTTACCGTTTATCATATAAGGAGGTACTTCAATGTTATTAAGCAGACGCAATGTTAAGGAAGGCTGGAACGAATACCTCGAAAAAGGCAAGACGCCGGAGCAGGCAAAAAAAGAACGTTCAAGATGGATAAAAATTTACGATCTTTTGAGCTCTGTAACAACGGCACTTGTATTGGTGTTTATCATATTTACTTTTGTTTGTCGCCCGACAAGCGTTGTTGGATCTTCAATGGTTCCGACGCTTCAGGACGGAGACTGGCTGCTGACAATTCCGAAAAGCGAATATAACTACGGCGATATTGTTATTATAACGCAGCCGAATGCTTTTAATGAGCCTATTGTTAAAAGAATTATTGCGACCGAGGGACAAACCGTTGACATAAACTTTGTTTCCGGCCAGGTCTTTATTGATAATCAGGAAATAAAAGAACCATATATTAATGAGCTGACAAGGCGTTCGGGCGATGTTACTTTTCCGCTGGTTGTTCCCAAGGGCAAGGTTTTTGTTATGGGCGACAACAGAATGCATTCAACCGATAGCCGAAGCACCGATATCGGATTCATCGACACTCGATACATACTCGGAAGAGCGACTGTTCGTATTCTTCCTTTCGGTGATATGAATATATATGATAACTTTAAACAGGGTGAGGGATAAAGCATGAACGAAAACAACGCAAACGAAAACGTAACGGAAGAAGCGGTTGCGGAGAATAAATCAAAAGGCTCGTTTCTTTATGAAACCGTGTCGGTTTTCGTGACGGCACTTGTTATAATTGCGGTCATGTTTACTTTCCTTTTTCGCTTTGTCGGAGTTGACGGTGAGTCGATGGTTCCCACTCTTGATAATAACGACTGGCTTATTGTTTCTGCAATAAACCATGATATTGAACAGGGCGACATTGTTATAAGCACTCAGCCGAATGCTTTTGACGAGCCTATCGTGAAAAGAGTAATTGCCAAAGGCGGACAGACGGTGGATATAGACTTCACTGCCGGCAAGGTTTATGTTGACGGAGTTGAACTTGATGAGCCTTATATTGCCGCACCGACCCATGCGATGGAGGGCAACACTTTCCCGATGGTTGTTCCCGAGGGTAAGCTTTTCCTTATGGGCGACAACAGAAACGATTCGACAGACAGCCGTTCGCCGATGGTCGGCTGCGTTGACGAACGATACATTCTCGGAGTTGTAAAGTGCAGACTTATGCCGAATTTTACAATTTTCAAATAAAACGTTTGGCCGAATCAGATGGTTCGGCCTTTTTTCAAAGGAGGGTTTTAATGGGCGATTTTCAGAAACAAACGGTTCAATGGTTCCCCGGACATATGGCGAAAACGAGGAGGCTTATCAAAGAAAGTCTTTCCAGAGTGGACTGCGTAACCGAAATACTTGATGCGAGAATCCCTCTTTCAAGCAGAAATCCCGAAATCGGCGAGATAACGGCAGGCAAGCCGAGAATAATTCTTCTCAACAAATGCGACATGGCGGACGAAAAGGTGACCGCACAGTGGATAAAATATTTTCGCTCAACAGGAGCGGAAGCTATGGCGGTTGACTGCCGCTCGGGCAGAGGCCTCAACGGTTATACTCAGCTCGTTCGCAAGGTTCTTGCCGATAAAATTCAGCAGAATAATGACCGTGGCATGGTCGGAAAAGCTCTGAGGGTTATGGTGGTTGGAATCCCGAATACAGGTAAATCCTCGTTTATCAATAAAATGGCCGGCAGGGTACGTGCCAAGGTTGCCGACAGACCGGGTGTTACCACAAGTAATCAGTGGTTTTTCATAGGTAACGGCATTGAGCTTCTTGACACTCCCGGTGTACTTTGGCCGAAATTTGATGACCCAATAGTCGGCGATCGCTTAGCGTTTATCGGTTCGGTTAAGGATGCTGTTCTCGATGTTGAAACAATGGCTGTCAGATTGATCGACGTTCTCCGTGAGGGCTATCCCGAACGTCTTGCCGAAAGATATAAGTTGGATGATATTACGGATATGCAGTCATGGGAAATCCTTGAAGCAATCGGCAGAAAAAGAGGAATGCTCATAAGCGGCGGCGAGGTCAACACCGAACGTGCTTCCGTTATGCTTTTGGACGAGTACAGAGGAGGAAAGTTAGGCCGAATTTCCATGGAATTCCCTCCGGCTTGACGGATCTTTTTCCGTGATACGAATTTTATCCTTCTCGGCATATAAGAATATAGCCTTCGAAG
>FR882040.1 GCA_000434915.1 Ruminococcus sp. CAG:563 | reverse complement strand
GAGCGAAAAATGCGTTGTGGGCAAATTAACACAATTTAAACGCGTCCGAAGTTTTTTTCAATCTCATACCTTGACATTTCTACCAAAACAGGTCTGCCGTGGGGGCAATATCTGATATCGGGATTGTTGAGAAGACTTTCGACGAATCTGTTCAGCTCATAGTCCGTTGTTTTGTCGCCGGCTTTGATGGCGGCACGGCAAGCGGTTGAATGATAAATCCAATCGAGCTTTTCGGGAACAAGCTCCTTTTGGCCGTTGACAAGATGACCTGCAAGCTCCATGATGACCTCGGCAAGGTCTGCGTCCGCAACAGCCGTAGGGCACTCATTTACGATAACCATTCCGCCGCCGAAGTCCTCGACGTGGTAGCCGGCCTTTTCGAGAAGGTCGAGATTGTCGAGAACCGCCGAGTATTCCTCTTTGCTGAGGGTGACGGTCACGGGAGCGAGAAGCATCTGAGTTTCGATACCGTCACGGTTCGCTTTGAATTTTTCAAAGAGCATACGCTCGTGTGCGGCATGCTTGTCAATTATCAAGAGCTTTTTGCCCTGCTCGACAAGTATGTAGGTTTTGAACGCTTCGCCGATAACCCTATAAGGTTCAACCTCGGGCTGAACCTCTTCAACAATCGGCTGAACAGGTTCAGGCTCGATTGAAGGCTTTATTTCAACCGACTCGGGCTTCGTTTGTTCAATCGGAACAGTCTCCCGTGCCGTCGGCTTAAAGCAGGGAATGAGGTCGGGCGTTTCGTTCTCTTCTATTTCAAATTTTGAGTTATTATCGTTAAAAACAATGGGTTCGGATTTCGGCGTTTCAACCGTTTTTCTGAATTCGTCAGATGTTGTGTTAGTCCAAAAATCCTGTTCGGGCTGAGCTTCTTTTTTAATCTGCTCAAGCTGCTGTCCGTATATTTTTATCTGCTTGCCCTCGGCAGGTCTCGGCATAAACTGACGGCTGACTTTCTGCTGAAATGTCGCCTGTACTCTCGTGTCGCCCTGCTGCAAAGCCGATTTTGCACAGTAATAAACCGCATTGAAAATCATCTTTTCGTTAGCGAAGCGAACCTCGGTCTTTGCCGGGTGAACGTTGACGTCCACTGCACCGGGAGCAATCTGTATTTTGAGAACACAGGCAGGAAATTTGCCGACCATGACAGAATTTTTGTAGGCTTCCTCAAGGGCCACCATGCCTGTGCGTGTTTTTATAAATCTGTCGTTCAAAAAGAAATACTGCATCATTCGGTTCGGGCGGGCATTGAACGGCTTTGATATGTAGCCGCTGACTCTCACACCCTCCAGCTCGTAGTCACACGGAATAAGAGTTGAGGCAAAATCCTTGCCGAGCACCTTATATATTGCACCGTCAAGCCTTCCGTCTCCGGAAGTGAACAGCACGTCCTTTGAATCTCTGATAAACCGAACGCTGACCTCCGGGTGAGAAAGTGCGATTCTGTCAACAACTGCGGCAACGGCGTTACCCTCGCTGACGTCCTTTTTGAGGAATTTCATTCTCGCAGGCGTGTTGTAGAAAAGGTCACGGACAATCAATGTCGTACCTTTCGGGCATCCTGCGTCGTCAAGAACGGTTTCCTCGCCGCCCTCAATGCAATAGCGTGTTCCGATGTCCTCGTTTTCGCCCCTCGTCATGACCTCGACACGTGAAACAGCGGCAATAGAAGCCAATGCTTCACCACGGAAGCCAAGGGTGCAAATTGCATTCAAATCGTCTGCGGTGGAAATTTTACTTGTCGCATGGCTGATGAAAGCCTTGCGAATGTTATCACGGTCGATTCCGCAGCCGTTGTCGGTTATGCGAATATATGTAATTCCGCCACGCTTTATTTCAAGAGTAATCTTATCCGCTCCCGCATCAATCGCATTTTCCATTATCTCCTTGACAATGGACGCCGGACGTTCGACAACCTCACCGGCGGCGATAAGCTCGGCAATATGCTTTGGTAAAATATTGATTTGCGGCATAAGATCACCTCTTTTTCTTCCCTTATTTTTTTACAGCCTGTCCGCTCTGTTTTTCAGCTCATAGAGCTTTTGCAAAGCCTCTATCGGCGTAAGTGTGTTTATATCAATCGTCTTAAGCTCCTCAACAATCTCATTGCCCTCATTTGAAGCGAATGAAATCTGCATATCGTCACCGTCGCTTTTTTCAACCGTTCTGATTACGGTAACTGCACCTTTTTCCTCAAGCTCTTCGAGAATATCCTTGGCACGGTTTACAACCGCATTCGGAACGCCTGCGAGCTTGGCAACCTCGATACCGTAGCTGCCGTCCGCTCCGCCACGAACAATTCTTCTGAGGAACGTTATGTCATCGCCCCTCTTTTTGACTGAGATATTGTAATTCTTCGTTCCGCCGATTTCGTTTTCCAGCTCGGTCAATTCATGATAATGCGTTGCGAAAAGCGTCTTTGCACCGAGCTTTTTCGGGTCGGCGGTGTATTCAAGCACGGCACGTGCAATGCTCATACCGTCAAATGTCGAAGTTCCTCGGCCGATTTCGTCAAAAATCAACAGGCTTTTCTTCGTTGCGTTTTTCAGAATATTCGCAACCTCGCTCATCTCGACCATAAATGTTGACTGGCCCGACGCAAGGTCGTCGCTCGCACCCACTCGGGTGAAGATGCTGTCAACAAGTCCTATCTGTGCGCTTGAAGCCGGAACAAAGCTGCCGCACTGTGCCATGAGCACGATAAGCGCAACCTGACGCATATAAGTCGATTTACCTGCCATGTTCGGACCTGTGATTATAGCGCAGCGGTTGTCCTTGCAGTCGAGAGTCGTATCATTCGGCACAAACGGAGTGTCCTTCATCATTTTTTCAACAACGGGATGTCTGCCGTCCTTTATAATGATTTCGTCTCCGTCCGTCATTATCGGGCATGAATAATCGTTCTGCCGGGCGACCTTTGCAAAGGAGCAAAGCGCATCAATCGTTGCGACCGCATGGGCGGTTTTCTGAATTCTGTAAAGCTCATCGGCAACCTTTCCTCTGACCTGAACGAAAATCTCATATTCAAGCTTTACGATTCTTTCCTGTGCGCCGAGAACCTTGGCTTCAAGGTCTTTCAGCTCACTTGTTATAAATCGCTCGCAGTTTGCAAGCGTCTGTTTTCTTATGTATTCCTCGGGAACAAGCTCTTTAAATGCATTCGGCACTTCAATATAGTAGCCGAAAACTCTGTTGTAACCGATTTTCAGCTTTTTTATTCCCGTTTTTTCCTGCTCGGTCTGCTGAATGGCGGCAATGTAACCCTTGCCGTTATGCACAATGTCCCTCAGCTCGTCAAGCTCGGCGTTGAAGCCGTCCTTTATCATGTCGCCCTCACGGACAGTGAACGGCGGCTCTTCCTGAATGGCCTTGTCGATAAGCTCGGCAACGTCCGTCAGAAGGTCAACGCTTCTGCAAGTCTCGCCGAGAAGTGCCGACTTGCACTCGGAAATTCCGCTTTTGATATCCGGCAGAAGCCGAATCGCCGCAAGAAGCGAACGAAGCTCCTTCGCATTGGCGGTTTCGTAAACGATTCTCGCCATCAGTCTTTCCATATCGCTGACGTTTGAAATCGCCGCTATCTCGTTTTCGAGAAGAACGGAATCGTCAAACAGCTCGCCGACGGCATTGTGTCTCTTGGTAATCTTCGCAAGATTGACCAGCGGCTGCTCAATCCAGTTCCTGACAAGACGCTTGCCCATTGCGGTTTTCGTCTTATCAAGCACCCACAGGAGAGTTCCCCTGCGTTCCCTGTTTCGCATCGTCTCGGTCAATTCAAGATTTCTTCGGGAAGAAAAATCAATTTTCATGAACTGATTTTCCGAATAAAAGTCAATCTCCCGAATATTATCAAGACCCGATTTCTGCACCTCGGTCAGGTAATCAATCGTTGCGCCGAGAGCGCAGACAGCCTCATTACTTTCCTCAATGCCAAGCTCGGTCAAGCTCTTTTTGAAATGATCGGTTATAACACGGCGGCAGTAATCGACGTTGATTTTTTCCTCATCAATACTGTCGGCGGTACATTCAACACGGTTCTTTATAAATTCCCTGATTTTATCGTTCTTAACAACGGCGGAATTATAGCGAATCTCAGTCGGCATATATCGTCCGAGCTCATTGACGATCTCGTTGCCGACCGACTTCGATTCAAGCTGAGTAAGGCTCAGCTCACCCGTTGAAACATCGGCAAAGCAAACACCCGCCGCATTGCCGTTGAGCCAGATTGAGCAAAGGAAATTGTTCTTCGACTCGTCAAGCATACTGCTCTCGATAACCGTACCGGGAGTCAGTACACGGATAACATCACGCTTGACTATGCCCTTTGCCGTCGCAGGGTCTTCGGTCTGTTCGCAGATGGCAACCTTATAGCCCCTTGAAACAAGCCTTGCAATGTAGGAATCGACGCTGTGAAACGGCACGCCGCACATGGGCGCACGCTCCGCCTGACCGCAGTCTCTGCCCGTCAGCACAAGCTCAAGCTCCCTTGACGCAACCTTGGCATCTTCAAAGAACATCTCATAAAAGTCACCGAGTCTGAACATAAGGATAGTATCCTGATATTCTTTTTTGATTTCAAGATATTGTTTCATCATCGGCGTCATTTCTGCCATCTGTTTTTCACCTCATAAATTGAACTTCGTTGTGTTTTAAGTTTCTTCCTATGCTTTTTCGCTTTTATCCGTTTTCCGCTAACCATTGTCTAAAATCTATTCGAGTGTGGCGGCTTCGGCGGATTGTGCCGAAGTCGGCGGGGTTAAATTAAAAACTTCTTAAGCTCTTTGCAAACCCCTCAGTCATCTGTTCTCCCCTAAAAGGGTGCCGAGTAAAGTTTCTTCTGCTCTTGGGTCGATGTGGGCATCGACCCCTACGGAATGTGCTTTTATTGAACTTCGCCGTAGGACATCGACCCCTGTGGAATGTGCTTTTATCGACACTTCGCTGCCACTGAGAATATCATAAATATTGTCTAATATCTAAAATCTATTTTAGTGGCAGCCGCCGCATGAACCGCACTCGCCCGAGCAATGATGCTCCTCCTGCGGCTCACATGTCTTGGGATCCTCGCCCTGAACGCAGAGAGCAAGAATGCCTGTAATGTGGTTCATCATCTCGTCAACAGCCTGACGTGCAGCCTCATACTTCTGCATATTCTCGTTTGCCATAACTGCCTGATAAACCTCTGTGAACTCCTTGTCGTATGCGGCGAGCTTCTCCTCATTTGCATCGTCCTTAGCGGCCTCATGCTGATATGACATGTGGATAAGCTGAATCTTGTTGATAAGATCGTTGAGATCGGTATCCGCCTCGTTTGTCTTTCTTGCCTCATGGAATGCAAGATAACGCTCGTCCTGCT
>FR882039.1 GCA_000434915.1 Ruminococcus sp. CAG:563 | reverse complement strand
GAAAGCACTTCTTCGGAAGTGCTTTATTTTTTCTCAAGCTTTGCTTTTCATTATTGTCTGTGAAGAACATGGTAAACCGAGGAATTTTTTATAAAGAAACATCAAAAAAGTGAGCCGACGGCAATTATTTCAGTGCATCGGCTCACTTTTAATTTATTTTTTATTTTATTTCTTATAAATTCTGTTCGTCACAAAGGTTGTAATGCCCATTTTGTAATATTTTTGCATCGTTTCCTTGTCGTCGACCGTCCAGCAGGCGAGTGCAACACCGGCGTCCTGAAGCTGTTTAATTTTATTTTCATTGTTGATTTTTTTATGTCCGTTAAAGCTTACGCCGATTGTCGGGTCGTCAAGGCATTTTTGAAGGTTATCCTTATTAAGCTTTGACACAAGTGCATAA
This sequence comes from Ruminococcus sp. CAG:563, assembly GCA_000434915.1. GTDB lineage: Bacteria > Bacillota > Clostridia > Oscillospirales > Acutalibacteraceae > CAG-488. Next base: position 1,205 of record FR882039.1, on the reverse strand, counting down.
AGCTTTACCTTATCATTTCTTTCTCTGACCTTGTCGAGAACCGTGCGGTCAAAAGAGATTACGGAACAGGACTCGGTGAAGCCGTTCTTGTCAATGATTTGAAGCAGAGTATCAAGTCCGTCGTCGGTATAGTCTTTGATTTCAATCATCGGTTTGATGTTGTTTGCAAGACACGCTTGAAGCACTTGGTCAAGTGTGGCAATCTTCAAATCGCCATAGTTTTTGTGATTAGCACCGTTGTCGATGTTGGCGGTTATCAGGTCATAATATGTATAGGATGAAATTTTTCCGCTTTTATCGGTCATGCCTTTAATATCTGCATCATGAGAAACGACCCATACACTGTCGGCGGTCTGTCTGACGTCGATTTCAACCGTGTCAAAGCCGTATTCTGCGGCTTTTTCAACAGCCGCAATCGTGTTCTCCGGTGCTTGACAAGAAAAACCTCGGTGAGCGATAAGGTTAATCTTGTTTTGATCTGTTTTTTTTACATAGACGCTTGAAAGAGCAATCGGACTTTTAGCCATATATCGTTTATGAGAGGCGACGGCATTTGAAATTATCGGACTTGTTATTGCTGCAATTACAATCACAACAGCAAGGACGATTGGCCATTTTTTTCTTTTTATTATGCGAAATGAACGTTTAATTGCTTCTTTATTCATAAATAATCCTCCGAACAAGCTCTGTATTATTAATTATAGTTTATCTCATTTGGGGGATTATGTCAATCGGTTATTTGCCGACGGCGGATATCCTCTGGACCGTCGGCATAATATATTAAACGGATATCTTGCGATTGCGGCATTTCTGCGGACAGGATGTCACCGTGAATCAATATCCGTTGACCTTATTCTTAACATCCTGTTACATTATATGCCTGCTAAGCGGCACGAGTCTCAAATTTTTTATTCTGTGAATATTGAAAAAACATACATAATGTGCTAAAATACAAATAAGGAGGTGGAATAGAAATGTTTTGGCAAATGATAATGGCTTTTTTTGCGGTTTGCGTAATTGCCGTCGGCAATCTTTTTGCAATGGCTTTTCCGTGGATAGGCGATATAATCCAAATGTTTTGATCAACAAAAACGACGAACTCCGATTTTTCGGAATTCGCCGTTTTTTATATAGTATCTTTCCCTTTGCCCAAATCATAATACCGTGTGAAAAATAATGTTATCTCATATGTTAAAAAGTATAAC
>FR882038.1 GCA_000434915.1 Ruminococcus sp. CAG:563 | reverse complement strand
CATCTTCATATCCGGGTATCCAATCGGCAAGAAGGCTCTTTGTCACTTCAACGCTCGAATGCGTCGGCCATGTCAGGAATCTCGCAACTTCGGGATCAGATGCCCAATTTGCATACATATCCTCTGCATCCTCTAATCTGAATCTTCGAAGTATCAATCTATCGGTTTCTATTCTTTGCGTTCCTGCTTTATTCATATTTCTCCTCCTTCATATAGGTAAGCCGGAAATCTCTCCAACTGTTCTCACGAAGTCCCGGAAATTCATATCGCTCGAGACAGCAAACAGACAGTCTCCACATGTGCGGTATGGGGAAACATATCAACGGGGGTGGCAGCGAGGATTTGGTAGCCGAGAGCGGCAAAACGTTGGCAGTCACGGGCGAGAGTTGCACTGTCGCATGAGACATAGACCACTCTCTTCGGCGACATCTCGGCAACGGTGTCAATCAAAGCTTCGTCGCAGCCCTTTCTCGGCGGGTCGAGAATGACGACATCGGGCTTTATGCCACGTTCAAGCAAAGTCGCTGCTGCCTGCGATGCGTCGGCGCAGATGAATTCGGCATTGTCAATGCCGTTTAGCCTTGCGTTTTCTCTTGCATTTTCAATAGCTTGCGGAATAATTTCGACACCGATTAAGCTTTTGACGTCCTTTGCCATGGTCAGGCCGATCGTACCCGTTCCGCAGTAAAGGTCAACGAGCGTTTCGCTGCCCGTGAGGGAGGCGTATTCTTTTGCTTTGTTGTAAAGAATTTCCGCTCCGTCGTGATTGACCTGATAAAACGAGAGGGGAGAAAGGTTGAATTTTAAGCCGCAAAGCTCGTCGGTGATGTAGTCACTTCCCCAAAGTGTTTTGCACTCCTTGCCGAGCACGACATTGGTTTTTTCACGGTTTATGTTCAGAATAATGCTTGTCATTCCGTCAATTTCTTCGAGCTGTTCAATTAAAGCTTCGGTGTGCGGAACGCTGTCGGAATTGGCGACGATACAGACCATTATCTGACCTGTGACGACCGCCTTGCGAATATAAATATGACGTATTATTCCGGAACCGTCGGATTCATTGTAAACGCTTATCTTTTTTTCGCGAATCCAATCACGGAAAATGTCGGTTATTTTTGCAAATTCTTTTGGCTGTAAAAGACAGTCGGCGCAGTCGATTATTCGGTGCGTCATCGGTGCATAAAAACCGATTGTTGCAAACTTTCCGTCTGAACCGACGGGGTACTGAGCCTTGTTCCTGTATCGTTCAGCCGAGGGCGAGGGAATAATCGGAGCAGGTGTTATATCGAGTTTGCCGAGGCGTTTGAAATTATCGGCAACCTGCTGTGCTTTGATTTCAAGCTCGGATTCATATTTTATATGAGCAAAGCAACATCCGCCGCATTTTTCGGCAATGGGGCAAAAGTTCTTTGCTCTCATCGGAGAACGCTGTATAAGCTTTTTTATAATGCCGACGGCATAAGTTTTTTTGACTTTAATAATATGTGCAAGCACACGGTCGCCCGTTACTGCTCCGCGGACAAAGACAGTCATGCCGTCATAGTCGCAGACGCCGCTGCCCTGTACGGTGCAGCTCTTGACCGTCAGATATATTTCATCGTTTTTTTTAAGCATAAAATCACCGAGGCTATTTTATCACATTCCGAATATGAAATCAACAGAAAAGGAAAGAAAGCGATTCGGTTAAGCTCTTTCTTAATTCTCTTCATCATTAAAACGACCTCCCCTTGAATTAAGAGGAGGTGTGAGATTTTTATACGATATAATAAATATGTTATACCTCTTTCGGCTTGAAAATGAACTTGAAAACGATTCCTGCCAATGCGGCACCTGCAAGCGGAGCGACGATGAACACCCATACCTGGTCGAGAGCTATACCACCCTCGAAAACTGCCGGAGCAAGGCTTCTGGCAGGATTAACCGAGGTACCTGTGAGAGGGATTCCAATGATATGAACAAAGGTGAGAGTCAGACCGATAACGATACCTGCAACCGACGAATATTTTTCACTTGATGTTACGCCGAGAATGGTAAGAACAAAAACAAACGTGAGAATTACCTCAACGATAATTGCACCCGTCATGGAAATGCCGACGCTGCTGAGGTCGCCGTAGCCGTTTGAACCGAATCCCGTCATTGCGGTTTCTTTGGTGATGAGCAGGAGCAAACCGCTGCCTGCAAATGCGCCCGCAACCTGGGAGACAACGTAGCCGATAAGGTCGATTATGTCAAGCTTGCCGTTGATGAACATTGCGAGCGAAACTGCCGGATTGACATGACAGCCCGAAATATGACCGATTGAATATGCACCGGCTACGATTGAAAGACCGAATGCGAGGGCAATAGCGACAACGCCGAGTGTGCCGTTGCTTATTCCGCCTGAAAGTCCTCCACAGAAAACAGCGGTTCCGCAGCCGAAAAGTACAAGAATTGCAGTACCTAAAAATTCGGCAATATACTTTTTTATTCTCATGAGAATTCCTCCCTGAATTTGTTTTTATAATAGAATTATACCATTTCATTTGGGCTGTGTCAATCAATGTTTGCCCGTCGTACAAATTCACAAAAAATTAACTTGTTTATATCTATGTGCCGTGATATAATTATATAGAAACAAAAGAGCGTTTCAAGGAGGTCAAACATATGGATATAGCAGATCTTGCGGCAAGTGCCGTGAAGAAAATTACAAAAGGCAAGGGTAAAAGACTTGCCAAGAAAGGTTATCCTGAGGATTTGCCGAAGGTTAAGCCTGTAAAAATCTCTAATAAAACAGACGATAAGTTTGACGTCGGCTTTGCAATGAAAGAGACGATGCCGGACGATTTTGAGTCCAAGACCTATTACATAGCAGGACATAAGATGGCTCAGAAAATGACAGGCTTCCATGACCCGATTACAATAAGTGCAATGTGGATCGGCTGCGGCGATGAGGGCGGCGTAATGATGGTCTGTGCCGACGTTATCGGCCTTACCAATTTTGAGGTAAGTATAATCAGAGCGAGCCTTGAAGAGTTTTCAAGCAAGGCAAAGTGCAAGGCGATCAATGTTTGCTGCTCGCATACCCACGGCGGATTTGATACCGTAGGCTATTGGGGCAAGCTCCCGAAGAGCGGCAAGGTCGATACATATATGCAGAAGATTTTTAAGACCGTCAAGGAAGTATGCCTTGAGGCTTATGACAATCGCAAAAAGGGCGATCTTTATATCGGAACAACTCATGTTCCCGACGCTCAGTATGATAAGCGTCCTCCGGTAGTCCTTCATGATACATTGACAAGGATTCGCTTTGTTCCCGATGACGGCAGCAAGGAAACGTGGCTTCTCAACTATGCCGCTCATCCAAACACACTCGGCGGTTCCAACACTCTTTGCAGTGCCGACTATCCTTACTTCCTCAGACAGACGATTTATAAGGAAAAGGACGTAAACGTTCTCTATGGTATAGGTGCAATCGGTGCCGTTGATCCCGGATTCCCGGATATTGAGGACAGATGGAAGCGAGTTGAACTTCAGGGCGAAACTCTTGGAAAGGCTGCTCTTTCAATCGACAACGACGAGAAGATGAAGCCGGAAATTACCGTTGTTCAGCAGCCGTTCTATTACTATGCGGATAACGCTGTGCTTGCATTCCTCGCAATGCTTAAGGTCATGAGCTCAAAGCTTGTTCCGGCGAAGAAGGGCGATCTCGGAATTGCACTTGTTTCCGAAATGACATACATGAAGATCGGTTCGCAGCAGATTCTTCTTATGCCCGGCGAGGTATTCCCCGAGGTTGCTTACGGCGGATATGATTCGGCAGAGGATTCGGCAACGGGCAGAGGCCCTGAAATTGACCCGACTCCGCTCGTTGATATAGCGGGAGATAAGGATTTACTTATCTTTGGTGTAACGAATGACATGACCGGTTATGTTGTCGCTCCGAATGATTTCATTCTCCATAAGACTCAGCCGTATCTTTCAAGCGGCAGAGATCGTTTCGACAGAAATCACTATCATGAAACTAACTCAATGGGATATTCTGCGGCGCAGACGCTTACCGATGTGTTTGCCGATATTATGAAGAGAGTTAAATAAAACCGTTCACCTCCCCTTGTTAAGCGAGGGGAGGACTTTTTGATACAAAAGATAAAGGCTCGAAAAGCACAGATTAAAGTATAACCCAAAGAAGGAAACCCGATGAAATACAAATATGAGTTGCATTGCCACACTGCCGAGACAAGTGAATGTGCGGCGGCATTGGCAAAGGACACTGTTGAATTTTATAAGTCTATAGGTTACAGCGGCCTTGTGATTACGGATCACTATTCATTTCTGACATTCGGAACGGATAGCTCGTTCAAGAGGCAGATTGATGTTGACAAGTATCTCCGTGGATATCACAATGCTCTTGAAGCCGCAGGCGATGATTTTACGGTTCTGCTCGGAATGGAAATTCGATATTTCGCAACGACGAATGACTATCTCGTTTACGGAATCGACGAAGATTTTATCAGGAAAAACGGCAACATGCTGTTCAAAGGTTCTCGCCGCTTTTATGAGCTTGTAAAAGAGAGCGGAGCAATAATCGTTCAGGCGCATCCGTTCCGCCCGTATATTCACAGGGCAAATCCGAAGTATATCGACGGCTGCGAGATTTTTAACGGCAAGGATAAGGACAAGGATTTTAATCAAAAGGCACAGGCGTGGGCAAAAAAAGAGAATTTTAAAATTGTGACAGCCGGTGCAGATTACCACCGTGAAAGTCAGCGTGGAAACGCATCGGGAATTATCACCGAAGAAAAGATAAATAACAATGACGATCTTGTCAGGATTCTGAAAAGCGGAAAATATGAAATTAATATGGGCTAAGTAATCGTCGGCGGGTATGTCGGCGGTTTTGCTTAATTGTAAACTTTTTACAAATTAAGCGAAATGTATTTATTTTTTACCGAAAATATGATATTATCATTATATCAGCAAACAGTTTATAAAATGAAATGGGGAAAGCATGACTTGAACTATCAGAATAAAATAATAGCCGCATTGCTTACGGTAGTTATTACTCTTTCGTCAATGCCTTTTATGGCAAAGGCGGAGAAAAAGGCCACCGGAGTTTATCAATGCGACTGGTTTGATGAGAGCCTTTATTACCCTTATGAATATGATGACGAATGGTTCTCGGGCAGCTCATTTGAATACAATCATAAGCTTGCCTTGCTTGCCTTGAATATTTCAATGGCGTCGTTTAACTCTTTTTACAAGAGCGACAGGGACGAGCATATCAGAGTTATGCTCAAAAATTGCGGTTTTGAGACCAAGGCTTACGGGTATGCAACCGAGGGCTATGACACTGCCGCAGTTGAAATGGCGAAGAAAACCGTTACGCTTTCGGGCGAGAAATGCACGATTGTTATTGCCGCAATAAGAAGCGGAAATTATGGAATGGAGTGGGGCGGAAATCTCAGAATCGGCAATGGTGAGAACCACCTCGGATTTGATATCGGCAAAGAAATTATTCTTAATTATATTAATGATTATTTCAGAACAGAAAAGCTCGACGGCCGGGTCAAGCTGCTTATTCCCGGCTACAGCAGGGGCGGCTCAATAGCGAATCTCGTCGGCGGAGAGCTTGACGACGGAAGCTACGCAAAAAGCCTTAAAAATGCCGACAGTATAAAGACTGCCGGTATTGCAAAAAATGACATTTATGTTTATACATTTGAAGCACCGCAGTGCACAAAAAAGAACGGTGTTGACGATTCGATTTACGGTAATATCGTAAACATAATGAACCCGAACGACTATGTTCCGAAGTTTGTTATGAAGGACTGGGGCTTTACTCACTATGGTGTAGAATATTATTTGCCGTCGGCAGAAAACTGTGCAAACTATTCGGCTTATTATGAAAATGTTTGCAAGACATTCGACACGCTGATGGATGACACGGGAAAGAAATCAAGCTCGAATTTCTACAGCGAGGAAGACTCACGCTCGGTAGGGGCAATGTTTGATTCGTTGATGTCAAAATTGGCAAATGAGATTTTTGTAAGCCAGGAAAATTACGTAAAGAAATATGAGGACGGTATCGTATTTATTGCAGGTCAATATATAGGTAAAAAGCTCAATGCCGGCAACGCACTGAAAACCCTCGGCGTAATTCTGTCGGCTGCTGCTCTCGGAATTATCCCGACCAATATGGATACAATCAAGAGCGACGGCTTCCGCTCCTATATTGCCGGCCAAATTGCGGAAAGCGATGCAAGCCAAAATCTCACCCAAAAGCAGATACAGGGCATTATTGATGTTGTTATAGCATTGCTTGAATTCGCAAAGGATAACCGTTCCGATGTCAAGGCATTGCTCGGGCAGCTTAACACCGTGCTGAACGTTCATCAGCCTTATGTAACACTTTCGTGGATGCATTCGATTAATAAAAACGATATGCTTAAGATAAACGGTGAATCGGAGAAGCCTTTGAAGGTTTCGTTCAATAAAATTGATTTGCGATATAAAGCAAATGCGAGAATCGTTGCCGAATACGACGAATCACTCGGTACACTTACATGGAAATCTAATTCCGACGGAGTGGTTTCCGTTGATAAGGACGGATTTATCTCGGCAAAAGGCGACGGCGAGGCAATCGTAACCGCTGAGCTTCATGCGAATGACGGTAAGCTGATAGATTCGGAGAAGGTTAAGGTAGCTGTGCATATGAACACGTTTGAGGTTATTGTTACGACGGTGAAGAATATTTTCGGAAAGGCGGCAGCTTGATTGAGCAGATATTTTGTTTTGATTTTTCTTATTCTCGGCATAGGTGTGGGTGCTTTGCTCTCGCTTGTGACGGACGTCAATATCTTTGTCAACATGATCGTCGGCGCACTTGCAGGTGCGGCGGTCGGGTATTTTCTTAAAGTCAGGGTCGAAAAGAATAACGATTCGAACGATACAAGAGAATAAATATTGCCTTTTCGCGGTTCAAAATCGGGAAAAGGCTTTTCTTTTTATAATTAATAGTGTATAATATTCACAACAATTTCCAAAGGAGATTTAATATGAAGAATATTCTTGTTACAGGCGGTGCCGGATTTATCGGCAGCAATTTCATTTATTATATGCAGCGCAAACACCCGGATTACAGGCTGGTGTGTATCGACGCTTTGACCTATGCCGGCAACCTTTATACCCTTGACGAGGCACGCAAGGGCAATTTCCGTTTCGTTCTCGGTGATATAACGGACAGGAAGGCGGTTTTTGCACTCTGCGAGGAGGAGAAGTTTGACGCTATAGTTAACTTTGCCGCCGAGAGCCACGTTGACCGTTCAATAGAAAATCCCGAGGTTTTTCTCAAGACCAATATTCTCGGTACTCAGGTATTGCTTGATGCCTGCAACAAGTTTGATATTCCACGTTATCATCAGGTATCAACCGATGAGGTCTACGGTGATCTTCCGCTTGACCGTCCTGACCTTTTCTTTACCGAAACAACGCCGATTCATACTTCGTCGCCGTATTCGGCAAGCAAGGCGTCGGCTGATTTGCTTGTAATGGCATATCATCGCACTTTCGGTACCCCGGCGACAATTTCACGTTGCTCCAACAACTACGGACCGTATCAGTTCCCTGAGAAGCTTATTCCTCTCATGATTTCAAAGGCTCTTGCCGACGAAAAGCTTCCCGTATACGGCGAGGGATTGAATGTTCGTGATTGGCTCTATGTTGACGACCATTGCAAGGCGATTGACATGATTCTCGAAAAAGGAAAAATCGGCGAGGTTTATAATATCGGCGGTCATAACGAGAAAGCAAACATTGATGTCGTTAAGACGATTCTTAAGGCCGTCGGTAAGGATGAAAGCCTTATCACATACGTTAAGGATCGCCCCGGTCATGATATGAGATATGCTATTGACCCGGCGAAGATTCATGCCGAACTTGGATGGACTCCGGAGACTTTGTTCAATGACGGTATTCAGAAAACAATCGACTGGTATCTTAATAACCGTGAATGGTGGCAGAAGATACTAAGCGGAGAATATAAGAATTACAGGGGATGATTTTATGAAAAAAACAATCGCTGTTTTGTTGGCTGTCGTTATTTCGATGACGTTCTTTGCCTGCGGCAAAAAAGAGGGCGATCTCGGCAAGCAGACAACCGTTGATAAGAAAAACGGCTATACTCTTGTCGAAGAGGTTTTGACATTTAAGTACAACGACGATGAAGAAGAAATCAAGAAAAATCCCAACGCTAAAACCGATGGCTTTGTTACAAACGAGAGTAACGCTGTCGGTAAGGTCAACACAAAATCTGCCGTTCTTGATATTGCAAAGAAAGAGGTCAGCGATAGATTCAATAAAATTAATTTTGCTTTTGACCGTACGCAGGGAATTTGGAGAGTTACATTCTCAATGGACACTGTGTCGGGTGAAAAAACAACAAGCGAAAAGGTTATGACCGTCTATGTTGACGAGGACGGTTATACCTTAGCAACAATAAAAGCATAAAATAAACGGTGGTTTAAGTGCCGCCATGGATTTCAAAAGGAGCATTCAAAATGGCATTTGAAAGAAGACATGAGTTGTGGACCTTTGATATATTTCCAAAGGTAATGACAGCAGGCAAGGAAAAAACCATTCATATTCAGCCGTTCGGTGACAGACTGTTCTTTACGTCCGGAAATGAATATATCGCTGTTTTGACATGGCTTCACGGCGGCTCGGAGGATCAGTATCCCTCAACAGGATATCGCCGAAGAATTCCTGTCACGGCAACCGAGAAAGGAATTGAAATAAAGATAACGCTTCCCTATGAGGGAGAATATCGTATTAAGTTCACCAATGAAGATGATGATGATTTAACATTTGCTGTCTATGCAGTAGAGGGCGACTTGGTTGACGTTTATCCGTTTATCGGCGATTTACATATGCATACAAACTATTCCGACGGTGAGCACGATCCGGCGAATGTTGTTTCAAGCTATCGAGCACACGGCTATGATTTTCTTTCAATAACCGACCACAGACGTTATTATCCGTCACTTTATGCAATCGAGCAATTTAAAAATATCCCGACAGAAATGAATTTGGTTATGGGTGAGGAGGTTCATCTTCCGCCGATAAAAGGCTTCAGAGTTTGCCCGCACACAATCAATTTCGGCGGTGAATACAGTATAAATTCTCTTGTTGAGGACGAAGCGGTTGAAGAAGTCGGCAAGGACAAAAAGGTTCGTGCCGTTCGTGACGATTGCCCCGAGGTCATGACTCGTGAAGAGTTTGAGGATAAAATGACCGAGCTTGCAAAAGACTTTAAGGTTCCGGATAATGTTGATCCGCTTGTCGCTTCAACACTCAAATGGATTTATGACGAGATAAGAAAAGCAAACGGACTTGCAATTTTTGTTCATCCGACTTGGATAACGGGAAATACCTTCCACGATTCCGATGCACTCAACGATTGGCTTGTTGAGAATAAAATTTTCGACGCTTTCGAGGTTCTCGGCGGAGAGAATTATTTTGAACAGAACGGATATCAAACAGTCAGATATTATGAGGATAAGGCGAGAGGCTATAAATACCCCGTTGTCGGCAGCACGGACAGCCATAATTGTACGCCTGAAAACAGAAATGCTTATATCTGTTCTACGATAGTCTATTCTCCGGAAAATGAGCGCAAGGCGATAATTGATTCAATCAAGAATTTCAGGAGTGTGGCTGTTGATACAATCAGCAAAGAATTCCGCATTGTCGGTGAAATGAGATATGTTCGTTACGGTTGCTTCCTACTCAAGAATTATTTCCCGATTCACGACGATGCATGCTTTGAAGAGGGCAGAATGATGAAGCAGGCGGTTTATGGCACCGATGAAGAAAAACAGGCTGCTCTCGCTATGCTCAACCTCATGAACGGAAGAATGAAGAAGATGAGGGAGAAGTATTTTTCATTTTAATATGACGTGAAAGTGAATTTCTGACACGGAACAAATCAGCTTGAATAATAAATATGTCCCGGTTTATGGTAAAATGAAACTATCATAGACCGGGATGTTGCATTCATGTTAAGCTGATTGAGCGTTATAAATATGTCTTGCATTTTTAGCGGTAATTTGCGGTAAAATGAAGCGGATTAGAGAAGCTGAAAACAAGAAAAAAGCCTTATTTATCAACGTTTTCATTGATAAATAAGACTTTTAATAAGTGGTCGGAGTGGCGGGATTTGAACCCACGGCCTCTTGGTCCCGAACCAAGCACGCTACCATCTGCGCTACACCCCGACAACGCTTGAATATTATATACTATAATCTCGATAAAATCAAGTGTTTTTCTGAAAAAAGTTGAAAAAATTTTTAGAGATTCAATGAATTGGGATAACCGAAAACAGTGGAGGTCTCATACGCCGAAAAGGACAGGGAAAAGCATCAAAATACTGAAAAACATTTTGAGAATACACAAAAAAGAAGCGCAAGAATTGACATTCCACGGTTAAAGGAATAAATTAAATAGGATGCAATAGATTTCGCTATTCAAAAGGGGATAACCATAAAATGTTTGCCGATTTGGGTATAGGCTTTTTTGGGGGGCAAAGCAAAAGCTTTGTTCATTATTATTGTGTTAAAAAAAGTTTTTGCCCTGAAACGACGCAGGTACGTCACTTGACTGAGAGTCCATTGACTTTTGTCAGCCGAGAGCGTAGAATGACGGCAGGATGAAAGAACGGAAACACTGCGGCGAACAGGCGCCGTCCGTCGGATATGATTTTCGGCCGTCATCTTCAAATTGTCGAAAGGATTGATCTTATGATCGAGAAAAATATGCTCGGAAAGTTTATCCGAACCAAAAGAGAGGAAGCAAGGCTTTCTCAAAAGCAATTTGCCGAACAGCTTTTTGTCACGGAGTCGGCTGTTTCAAAATGGGAGAGGGGAGTTAATTATCCGGATATCACAATGATCTCAGATATTTGTCGTGTGCTTAACATAAGCGAAAAGGAGCTGATTACGGCTTCGGACGACACAACATACCGACAGATGAAAAAGCAGTCGGCAAAATATGAGAGAATTCAAAGACTTACGTTTTGGATTCCGACATCGGCATACCTGTTAAGCTTTCTTATTTGCCTGATTTGCACCTTATGCGGGGTCATGCCGTTTTCAACCTTATTCATTGTTGCCGCAAGTCTTTTGTGTGCATTCCTTTTCTTCCCGTCGGTTACGAAATTCTTCGAAAATCAGAGGCTGCTTGCTTATCTCGCCACATCGGCGGTCGGAGTTGTGCTCTTGCTTGTTGTGTGCGGAATTGCGACAAAGAGTGTCTCATGGATACCGACGGCGGTTTTGGAAACCTTACTTGGATATACTGTTGTATTTCTGCCGATTATTTTGAAAAAGTATTCAAAAAACGGTTTTATTTCAACACATAAAACATTTATAAGCTTTGTTGCCGATATGGTTCTGACGATTATTCTCGTTGCAACGGTGCAAATTCTGACACCGATTAATTTACGCAATGCTGAGATGACTGTGCTTTATTGTTTCAGTCCTTTGCTGATAACAGGTGTTGTTGTAAGCCTACGGCTTAACGGTATGATAAAGGGCGGAATTTGTACAATTATATTCGGAATATATGCTTTCTTTGCAAATTATTTTGTCGGCTTCACCTTTGATGAACCGGTGGATATGAAAATCAATTTGGCAGATTGGGCGACATACACCAACGGAAACGTGCTGTTGACCGTGCTGGTCGCATGCGCTGCGGCCGGAATAGGTCTCATCGGCTGTGGAATAAAGAAGGGCAGAAAGTGAATAGAAAAGGGCTGTGACATTTTTGCCACAGCCTGATTTTATTTCAATATATTTTTTTCAACATACTTTGATGTCATTGCGTTGAGCAGACAGTTGTAGGTCATTTTGAAATCCACAACCGAGCCAACCTTATAATCACCGCCGCAGTCGGTTACGTCAAGAACAACATGGTCGCTGCTGCCGCCGACAATTTTCATTCGTTTGTCTGCACAGATAAGTCCGGGCAGGTAAATATCCTGCTTGCCGACCGCAACGATTGCACGCTTCATCAGCTTGTCACAGTCCTGCGGAAGTGTTTCGGGGACGCCCGGCTTTTCTTTCAACTCGATGATTTCGGCTTTGAGAATGAAATTGTCCTCTCTTGCGCCTTCGAAAGGAACGTCATAAACGGGAATGTTGCCGAGAAAGATTGACTCTCCCATTCTCATGTTGTTGATGATCTCGGGAAGCTTGCCGTCAAAGAGCATTTTAATTGAGCTGGATGCACCGCCGGAAACTATCGGAAGCTTTATGCCGTATTTCTCTTGAACAGAGTTGACTGCATTTTCAAAAAGAGCCATATTTTTCTCACTCGGGAGAACCTCGTTGACGCAGCTTAGATTTGTTCCCACGCCGTAAAGCTCGATATTCGGCATTTTGAGAACCTCACCGGCAAGATAAACAAGCTCGTCCGTATAGCAACCGTCACGAAGGTCGCCGCATTCATACATAAGAATGACCTTGTGGATTTTATTCTGCTTTTTCGCCTCGTCATTCAGTGCACGGAGAACCTCAAGATCGCTGTTAAGGCTGACGTCGGTGAATTTCACAACGTCATGTATCTGCGAAAGCATAGGTGAGCGAATCAGCCATTTTTCAGCCTTGATATCAACAAATTCCATGAAGTTTTCAACTCTGGAATCGCAAATCGCACCGATTTCGCCCTCGTTGACCAGGTAGCGAACAAGGGGCTCGTAGCCGACCAGCATCTTGGTAACGACGGAGAGCGACATTCCGTTCTCTTTGCACCGTTGCTTCATTATTTTAAGATTGTGAAGTATTCCGTCCGGTCTTATTTCGATACATGGAAACATATTTTTACTCCGTTTTCTGCTCTATAAAACGTCTTACCGTCTTGAACGAATTACGCTCGATTTCAAAGAACTTCTCGTCAAGCGGTTTGCACGGTTTGCAGCCTTTGGCCTTGAGAGCTTCATTGATTATCTTCTCCGTGTACCACGGATTTTTTACGAATACAGGGCCGAGTGCATTTGTAAAAATAACGTTCTTGTACTTTGCACCCTCGGTTTGATCCTTGTCGTTGTTGCCTTTGCCGTAAATGAGCTTGCCGAGAGCGATTGAGGGATCATTGAGGAAGAAATCAACGAGATGAATCTGAACGGCCATAATTTCAAAGCTACTATCCTCGCAGAGTGAGAATTGAAGATCGTCGCCGTAAATCTCATTACGTTCAACAGCCGTTGCGTCGAGAAGTCCGAGACCCTCGATAACCGAGCCGTCGCATCTTTTGGTCGACTTGATGAGAACCATACCTGTCGTTCCGATTGCTATAATAGGCTTTCCGCTTTCGGCAAAGCTATAAATAGCGTCGCCGTATTTTTTGATGTTCTTAACGATTGAATCTGCGGTTTTGATTTCACCGGCATTCATGAAAATGATGTCGGAATTTTCAAAATCAATCTCGTGCGAGAATGTGTCGATACGATTGATTTTAACGTCAAGACCCATCGCCTTGCCGACACGTTCAAATGCCATGAGATTTCCGCGGTCGCCGTGGAGGTTAAGCAGGTCGGGATAAAGCCAAGTGATATTCAATGTGTTCATTATTCGTTACCTCCGTACTGCTTTGTGGATTTTTCGAGCTCATGATATTTCTTGAGCCATGTGATAAGGTAAACGTTGTCAACGTCAAATTTGTCAAGCTCCTTGAGGATTGCTTCGTCGCTGTCATTCGGGAGAATTGAAATGTCGTTTCTGTTGATGCCGGCATAAATCATTCTGTTAGCGGTGTCGTATGCAACAGCCTCGGAGAAGCAGATATAGTGCTTGATATTGTTCTTTTTGAGCGATTCAAAGTCAACGTCAAAAGCATAGAATGTGTTGGTGTAGTAAGGGTCGAAATCCTTAAGCTCCTCAAGACCCATGAGAAGAATCTTAGGCGACTCGTCCTTTGCGATATAGTCAAGTGCAGTTTGGAGAGTTTCCGGATTTTCCTGCTTGATTCTGATGTATTTGAGCGTTTTTGTTTTGTACTTGAGCGTTTCCATACGGCCGCTGATGTTCTTGAAGTTTGAAAAGCTCTTCTGAAGCTCTTCGTTTGTCATACCGAGCTTGGTGCAAACAGCAATGCAAAGCGCATAGTTGAAGATGTAGAACGGCTCTTTGTTTGTTACGGTGAAGCGATAGCCGTTGCAATCAAAACTGCACTCGGAGAAGTCAACGTTCTGAGCGTAGAAATCAACATTTTCCTCGGATGAGAAGTCACAGCCCGCACAATGAAATTTGCCGACGTTGTCAACATTGTAATAATCGAAATAAATCTTGTCGTTGCACTTGGGGCAGGGCATTGTTACGTCATAGAACTTGTCCTTAACAAAAGAATACTGAGTCTTGTCAACGCCGTAGTAGTAAACCTTGTCGGAAAAATCCTCGAAGGACTTTGATCTCGGCTCGCCATCGTTGAGGAAAAAGGTCATATCGTCGTTAAAAACCTTACGGAACTTCTGAACGATGTAATCCGGCTCGCCGTTACGCTGAACCTGGTCTTTCTGAAGGTTTGTTATGCACACCTTCTTAGCCGGGATATACTTATAGATACCTGCAAGCGAACGTTCGTCAATCTCGAATGAGAAGAATTCCGTCGTGACCTTACCGGTGAGTGTTGAATTGCGAATGAGGGCGGTTGCGATACCGCCGATCATGTTAGCACCCTCAAGGTTTGAGCAAACTGTTCTGCCCGAATCTCTGAGAGCGTGAACTATCATATTATTGGCTGTGGATTTTCCGTTTGTACCCGTAATAAAAATAACCTTTTCAGGGTCGATTCCGGTGAAATGACCGATAAAATCAGGCATAAGTCTGTTTGCCTTTGCACCGGGCATATTAGTTCCTCTGCCCTTGGCAAAGATGTTTGAAAAGAGCATAAGCCCCTTGCCGATGAGCAGAGTTAAGATGAATTTTAACTTTTGCATTTTAGTCCTCCTGAATAAATATGACATTCATTTAATTATCGCTATTATTGTATCACATTTAATCGTAAAGTCAACATTGACAAACGCAATGAATGAATATATTTTTTGAAGAGTACAAAGCTAAATATTGCAATATTTTTTTCTTAATCGCTATTGACAATCCCCCCTTTTCGGGGTTAAAATATTTATATCAATTCAATGGAATTGCCAAAGAATAATGTGAGGTGAGATTTCAGTGAGTAGTGACAGTAGCTACGGGCAACGAAACTTGAACAAATTCAATAATTTGCACAGCATAAACACCGTTGCAGACGTCCGCTCACGGAATCGGAGCTGATATTGTGCCTGCGGCGTGGCTTTGTGCCGTGCTGAAAGGGGCGCTTAAAATTGGACACTATGGTTGAAATCATCAGCAAGATGCTTGCCAACAACAAGTTCTCTGCTATCAAGGAAATGCTCAGCGAAATGAACATCGTTGATATTGCCGCCTTGATTGAGGAGATGGAGCCGGAAAACCAGGTTCGCCTTTTCCGCTTGTTGCCCAAGACATCATCGGCTGATGCTTTTTCTTATTTGCCCGGCGATATTCAGGGTAATATCGTTGACGCAATCACGAATTCCGAGCTTGAATTTCTTATGGAGGATATGTTCCTCGATGACGCAGTCGACTTCCTTGAGGAGGTCCCGGCAAACGTCGTGACCCGTGTGCTTGCCCACACCAAGCCGGAGACAAGAAAACTAATTAACAAATTTCTTCAATATCCGGATAATTCGGCAGGCAGCATCATGACTATCGAGATGGTTTCGTTCCCCGAGACCTACACGGTCAAAGAGGCGATAGAAATGATAAGAAAAACCGCTCTCGATAAGGAAACGATTTATACCTGCTATTGTATGGATGATAAGCGTAAGCTTGTCGGAACGATTCCGCTTCGTAAACTCATCGTTGCTCCCGAGAATCAGATTGTCAAGGACATCATGGAGGATGACGAACAGCTTATTTTTGTTAACACGATGGACGACCAGGAAGAGGTTGCAGCAATCGCAAAGAAATATGACTTGCTTTCAATCCCCGTTGTCGATAAGGAAGAAAGACTTGTCGGTATCATCACCATTGACGACATCGTTGACGTCATCGAAGATGAGAACACAGAGGACTTCGAAAAGATGGCTTTGCTGTTGCCCTCTGAGGATTCATATCTTAAAACAGGCATTTTCACCCTTTACAGAAACCGAATCGTTTGGCTTCTTATCCTCATGGTTTCGGCAACCTTTACGGGTCAGATCATTGAGGGCTTTGAAGACAAGCTTTCAATGATTGCAGGTCTGACGGCTTCAATTCCCATGCTTATGGACACCGGCGGAAACTGCGGCAACCAGGTTTCAACCCTTGTCATCCGTGGACTTGCCCTCGGCGATATTCATATCAAGGATTTCTTTAAGATTATCTGGAAGGAAATCCGAGTTGCCGTTCTCTGCGGCTTGACGCTTGCCGTTGTCAACTATGCGAGAATGTGGATCATCAAGCTTGTGACGCACAATGATATTTCAAGCAACACATTTATTGTTGTTTGTCTCGCAATGATTTGTGCCGTTATCGTCGCCAAGGTGATAGGCTGTGCATTGCCGATTCTGGCAAAGCTTTTGCACCTCGACCCTGCGCTTATGGCAGGACCGATGATTACAACCATTGTCGATGCGCTCACTTTGCTCATCTATTTCGGCTTTGCGACACTCTTTATCAACAGCGGACTGCTGGTGGGAGCGTAAAACAAAATATCAACGCTTCGTTATCTTTGATTGCGGAGCGTTTTTTCTTGCACTAATCAGGAAAATATTATATAATCAGCATGAATTCTATGTTTCAATTAAGGTTCGGGGGATATAGTAGTATCGAAAAGAACGGAGAGGGTGATTTTATGAAGCTTTTATATGCCGAGGATGAGGTGAGCATGTCAGAAGCGGTCGTTGATATTTTGACATTTCACAAATACATAGTTGACGCAGTGTATGACGGTGCGGACGCACTTGCCTACGCAGAATCAGAACAATATGACGGCATAATTCTTGACATTATGATGCCGAAAATGAGCGGCCTTGAGGTGCTTCAAAAGCTTCGTGCCGAGGGGAGCAAAACACCGATACTTCTTTTGACGGCGAAGTCCGAGATTGAGGATCAGATTCAGGGACTTGACCTCGGAGCGGATGATTATCTTCCAAAGCCGTTTTCAATGGAGCTGCTTCTTGCAAGGGTGCGTGCTCTCCTGCGCCGACGTGAGGAGTTCACGCCGAATGTGTTGAAATGCGGTAATGCTACGCTCGATCAGAAGAACTATGAGCTTTCGGCGAACGGGCAAAAATTTGTGCTGCCTAAGCTCGAATTCCGCATGATGGAGCTGCTGATGCTTAATAAAGGCATTTATCTTTCGACCGAGGACATTCTTTGCAAGGTTTGGGGATATGACACGGACGCCGAATACGGCACGGTTTGGGTTTATATCTCGTATCTTCGCAAAAAGCTCGCCGCTCTCGACGCCGATGTTACAATCACTGCCAAGCGCAACGTGGGCTATACTCTCGAGGTGACGGGAAATGATTAAAACCCTTCAAAAAAAATTCATCATAACGGCGATGACGGCGATAACGGTTTTGCTCATCATTTTGCTCGGTGCTATCAATGTGATAAACATTGTTTCGGTTGGCAGGGAAACAGCACAAACGCTTCATGTTATATCGGAGAGCGAGGGCGATTTCGGAAAAATTAAACCGCCGACAGATGAACGCAAACCGGAACCGCCGCAGGGGAACATGAACGGAAGAAAGAATGAATACGACACATTTATGTCGTCCAATTTTTTTGTTGTTCGCTTTGATTCCGGCGGCGAAGCAACCAAAACCGACGTTAGCAGAACATCGACAGTCAGCGAGACAGAAGCTCAGAAGCTGGCAAAGGAGATTATCGATTCCGAAAAAACGGATGGCAAAGCAGGAAAATATCGTTTTAAAATAACAACCTCGTCGGACGGAGGAACCGTTGCGGTTTTCCTTGATACGTCAAATGAAATCGTTTCATATCTGCGGGTGCTTGCTCTTTCGGCGACAATAGGTCTTGTTTGCTGGGGATTGATGCTCTTGTTTGTCGTTTTACTCTCGAAAAAAGCGATTAAGCCCATTGCCGAAAATATTGAAAAGCAGAAGCAATTTATTACGAATGCCGGTCATGAAATCAAAACGCCGATTGCAATAATTCAGTCAAATACCGAGGCAATGGAGCTTTATAACGGCGAGAACAAATGGAGCAAAAATATCAAGGCGCAAACACAACGTCTCGGAGGACTGATGAACGATCTTTTGTTTCTTGCAAGGATGGATGAAAACGCCGGTAAGATAAATGTTGTTGAATTTTGTGCCGACAGCCTGCTTAAAAAAACGCTTGACGGCTTTATGCAGTCGATTGAGAATAAAAGCGTTGAGCTTAAAACAGAAATCAAATCCGATCTCAAGCTCAATGCCGACCCGACACAGATTGAGCAGCTGTTTTCGATTCTTCTTGATAATGCAGTGAAGTATGTTGACAACGGAGGAAGAATTTACGTTTCTCTTTACGAGAGTGACCACCATGTGAAGCTTGAATTTTTCAACACATGTGCCGAGCTTCCCGACGCAGAACCCGATAAGCTCTTTGACAGATTTTATCGAGGCGACAAGGCTCGGACACAGAAAAACGGAGGCTACGGAATCGGACTTTCGGTCGCACGTTCGATTGTTGAAGCAAATCGAGGAACGATAGATGCCGAATTTGCCGATAACGGAGTAAAATTTAAAATTAGATTTAAAAAATAAAAAATCGCACCGAGTTGAAAAATTCGGTGCGATTTTATCTTGTTAAGATTTGACGGATTTAATCCAATTCAATCGTTCTGCCGAGGTCAAACGAATAGATTATTGTTCCGTGAATTTTTTTACCGGTACATTCGTGCAGAGCAAATTCGTACATCTTCAGCTGCTCCTTATATCGGCTTTTCAGCATTTCCTCGTTCGTTCGGCGGTCGGTCTTGTAATCAACTATCACCAATCCGCCGTTCTCTTCAAAAGCGCAGTCGACGTAGCCCTGAACAACGATAATTTCATCAGCAGAATTTTCGGCAATGTCGGGATATATATCGCCGGCACGAACTCCGACGGTAACTTTTTTTTCACGCAGGAGAAGCGGTGAATTTTTAATTCTTGTTGCAATGTCATTCTTAAAGAATTTCTTGAGCTTATCACATTCAAGTATCTTTGCTTCGTCCTCGGTCAGGTGATGTTCGGCAACCATGCACTCAATCTGTTTGTCAACATCAAAGCTCTCGGCGGAATAATCAAAGAATTCCATAAATTTATGCGTCGCCGTACCTCTGCTTGCCGGATTCATGCCGCTCTTGCTTAAAAATTGCGGTTTCTCGGCGGCAAAGTATTCAGTCGAGAATTCCGTTGCTTCAAGATCCGAGGGAGCGACTTTTGCCATAACACCTGCAAGCGATGAATACGGATACACATACTCGGTTTTGCGTTTAATCTCCTCCAAAAGAGCGGAATCGGCGGCAATTTCTTCGTGCTCATCGGCAGACTCGGTCGGCGTGCCGAGCTTGTTTATCAATTCAAAATGCATGTGTTCTGTCGCCGGTAAGGTTATCGGTGAATTTTTGCCCCAAAGCGGTGCGGCATCGGGATGACGGATAAATCCGAGAAGAAGCCAGTCAGCCATTGAGTTTTTTGAAAGCAAGGCAAACGGCATAATGTGATCGTCTCTGCCGACCTCTCCCTGAACCGCCGAAAGTTTTTTTTCGGGATTATCGTATCTTGTAACGCAGATGAGTCTCTCCTTTGCTCTCGTCATCGCAACATAGAGAACTCTCAGTTCCTCGGAACGACCGGAAACTTTTTCGGCAATGTCAATCGCTTTTTTGCCGACGGTCGGGAATTTACACTTGTGCTTTGAATCACGTCGCTCAAAACATATACCAAGATCCGGATGGTAGGAGACAACACTTCTTGCCGCATCTCCGTTGAACGGTGCATTGAGATCAGCGATTATGCACACCGGGAATTCAAGTCCCTTACTCTTGTGAATTGTCATGATGTGCACAACGTCGGCAGCTTCGGAAACATCTGCGGCGGCTTCAAGGTCGCTGTTTCTGCGCTGAACTCTGTCAATAAAGCGGATAAAGCCCGAAAGTCCACGCTTGCCGGATTCTTCGTATTTCTTTGCGTAGTCAATAAGTATGCAGAGATTTGCCTTGCGTTGCGAGCCGTTCGGCATTGCGGAAGCGATAGCTTTGCAGCCTGTTTTTTCATACATTTCTTCAAGAAAACGATCGCAAGGAAGCGTTGCACTGAGCATACGAAGCTCGTCGATTTTTGCGAGAAACGCAAGACATTTTTCATTGCCGCCGTCCGCAGCCTTTCTTATACAATGATAAATCGGTTTTTTACGTTCGTCAATTCGCATTTGAGCCAGCTCGTCTGCCGTGAAGCCGAAAATCGGCGAGAGCAGAATTGCCAGCAGCGGAACGTCCTGAACCGGATTGTCCGTTACTCTCATCAGGCTGAGCATTGTGCTGATTTCGGGCGAGGCGAAAAATCCCGATTTGCTCTCAATATATGATGGGATGAGGTTTTCGGCAAGAATCTTTTCATATATTTCGGCTTTTCCGCCGCCTGCCGAGCGCAGAAGAATACAGAAATCACGGTACGACGCTTTTCTGTAACCGTTCTTGTCCTTGACCTTCATGCCGCCGGAAATAATTTCATGTATTTTATCGGCGATAAACTGTGCTTCGCTCTCTCTGCCAACCTTTTCCTCCATATCGCCGAGGATATACATTTCGGCCTCGGGAAAGTTGCTTTCTTCATAGTCCGCCGCCGCAACGAGCTGTTCGTTTTTATTATAATTGACCGAACCGAGATATGAAGACATTATCTGAGAGAAGAGGAAGTTGACATTCTCCGTCACGCCGGAACGGCTTCTGAAATTTCGGTCAAGCGTGATTTTTGCCGGATAGTTATCTCCTTCGAAATTTTCGAGTGTTTTTCTCTTTTGAAGAAAAATTTCGGGCATTGCCTGACGAAAACGATAGATACTTTGCTTGACGTCGCCGACCGTGAACATATTCGTTTCATTCTTTGAAACTGCCCAAAACAGTGTATTCTGCAAATCGTTGACATCCTGATATTCGTCAACAAGGATTTCTTCAAAGCGTTCGGCAAAGCTTTCCGCAAGCGGCGTTTTATGCGCTTTGCCGTCTTTATCGTAGCTCACCAGCAGCTTCAGCGCAAAATGGCAGATGTCTGAAAAATCATAGCTGTTCGCCGCCTTCTTTTCTTCGTTGAGAATTTCGCCGTATCTAACAACCGCATCAATGAGCTTTTCGGCGATTGGTTCAAGATAGTTCATATCATCTTTGTTTTCGCTCTCGGATGCACAAAAAAGTGCAGTGAGCTTTTTCAGTTGATCGGAAAGAACTTTTTTCTGTGCCTTGACCGATTCGGACTGAGCGGAAGAATACTTGTTTGGCAAGCGACCGAGACTGCCGACGGAGGCGGAGGAAATGGCATTCCGTATCTCGTCCCATGAGCCATGTTCTATTATTTTTGCAAGCTCTTCAAACATAGCTGTGTTGTTGGCAATTCCAACGCTGTATTTCTCACCGACAATCGGGTCGGCTATACCTGCATCATACATTTTTTCGCAGAGCATTAGGCAGTATTCAATAGATTGTGCAGCGTAATCTATAATGATGTTTCCCCATAAATGGTCTTCCAGAGGAATGTCGTTATGATATACGCACGAAAGTCCGTAAAGAAATTCCTCCGGCCTTGCAAATGCCATTGAATCGTTATAAAGCTTGCATATAAGGTCGGTCAGTGCACTATCATCTGTGCCGTTTGCCATTATGCCGACAAGCTCCGTAAACTCCGGTGAATTCTCTTTGTAAAGTTCGTCCATGACCCTCGAAACAGCGTCGTCGCACATCAAAGCAAGCTGTGAATTGTCAAGAATGCCGTAGTCCGGAGAAATGTCGATATCATGAAAGTTTTCGCGAACAATGTCGTTGCAGAAGCTGTCAATCGTGCTGATTTTTGCAAACGGCAGCAGGAGTGCCTGACGTTTGAGCAGGTCACTGTCGGGAGCTTTGTCAATTTCGGACATGAGTGCCTGATAGATTCTCTCTTTCATCTGTGCTGTTGCGGCTCTGGTGAAAGTGACAATAAGAAGTTCGTCGGCAGGGCATGGGTTATCTTCATCCTTGAGCCTTTCAATAACACGCTGAACCAAAACCGCCGTCTTACCCGAGCCTGCCGCTGCGGAAACGAGGATTGAGCCATGACGTGAATCGATTGCTTTTTTCTGTTCTTTTGTCCAATCAGGCATCCTCATCACCTCCTAATTTCTGCAAGCTTTCGATATGATTCGGACTTGCGATTTCCCTTGTCGGCGTGTTCTCGTCAACGTGACAAACGTCCGCATAGTCGCAGTATTTACAAACATCATTGTATGGACTTTGACTGTTGACTGCGTGCGCCGGCATAACATGAATAATTCCGTTATGAAGATCAACCGCCATTTTTTCAAGAATCTTTTCGCATCGCTTCATCAGAAGCTCCATTTGTTTTATCGAAATAAGCGTACCGCCGTTTGCACCGTCCTTTTTGATTGCGGCAGGCACAAACATTCCGCTTCCGCTGTTATCCATCATGTAAATTACACGGCTGTCATCGAGAACCATGCCGTTCATTTTTGTACCCTTGAGTTTCTTCTGTTCAATCGTCTTTTCGTCCTCATCACGCTCTGCTTCAACAAAGGGAGCGTTGACGGGCATGTATAGAATTCCGGCCGGGATAATGTTCTTATAATCTCTGAAACCGTTTTTCCATATGGCAAAAAGGTAGATGAGCATTTGCATATTCAGCCCATAGAAGACCTCGTTGAGGTCGAATTTTTTTCCGCCGGATTTGTAATCGACAACCCTGACGTAGCTTGCTCCGTTCTGCTCGGCAACGTCAACGCGGTCAACCGAGCCTTTCAGCTTCAGTATTCCGCCGTCGGGGAGAGGAATATTGTAGGTATCAACCTCGCCGTCGTTATCTATGCTCAGCTCAAATGCGACCGGCACAAAATCGCTGTTTGCAAATTCCGCAACAAGCCTGTCAACAACCTCGCAGACGGTCAATCCGAGCTGACGGAAAAGGTAGTCGAATCTTTCGCCCATTTCCTCACCGGCGGTAAGGTTCTCTTTGAAATATTCCTCAAGAATATCAAAAACACATTTGTCACGGTCGGCCTTTTTCATGGTGCAAAGTCCGTCACTGCCGTATATTGATATAAGCTTTTCAAGTATATAATGTATCGCCGTGCCCTTTTGCATCGGGTCAAGCTCGGCGGTCTTTCTCGGCTGAGCATTAAGACCGTATTTGCAGAAATATTCAAACGGACACTTGTGATAAACCTCGGTTCTCGAAGCCGACATATACATGTTGAGCCCGAAAAGCTTGGTTGCGATTTCTCGGTCGCTGATTTTAATTTCTTCTTTGTTAACACCGCGGTTAAGTGCCGCAAGGCGGTCGGAGTAGCCCGGGATGTCCTCAAAATATTTTTCAAGCGTGCTGTGCAGAACGTCTTTTCTCTGCGTCAGCTCCGCCATAATGTCAAAAGCTCCTTCGACGCTCTCGATTCTCTCGATATTATCAATGTCAACGGTGTCAATAACAGTGAGCTTCGGGAAAAGCTTTTTCATTTGTGTAACAATTTCAGAGGGCGAAACCTGTGTGCCGTTGATGTCCTTGCGAAGATATGTAACGTAAAGTCTGTCGGAGGTTGAGCAAAGCGTGTTATAAGCAATGAAACGCTCCTCCATCATTTTTTCTTCAAAGCTGTCGTCGGTTTTTAGTTCAAATTCGGCAAGCTCACGGCGTTCATTCTCGGAAAAGATTCCGTCGGAATTCGGAATCATCGGGAAAACTCCGTCGTTCATTCCGACGGCGAAAACAATTTTCGGTGCAGAGGTTTTAACTCTGTCTGCACTGCCGATTGTGATTTCGTCAAGACCCTGCGGCAGATTGCCGACGGAGTAGGTAGAAACGAGCAAGTCAAAAAGATCCCTGAATCTTGACGGAGTTAATCTTACCCCCTTGAGCGATTCTGCAATACGGTCGAGCATTTCCATTGCCAGTGACCATATCCTGTTCTGCTCGGCGGCAAGCTCCGGTTGAGAACGCTCATTTAGCTTGATTGCAAGCTTTTTGAGGTTCTCGGCAACATTCATATCAATGAGCAGGTAATAAATGGCCTGTGCCGCTTCGGGCGACGTGAAGTCCTTGAGCTTTACTCGGAATTTTTGCAATGGTGCAACGAGCTTAATTCTCGCATCGTTGATTTCTTTAAGCTCTGCGGTATCCTTTTCAAGCATTTTTTCGCCCAGTCCGTTCGGGTGAGCGGTCCATTCGTCGAGCCACTTTTTGCCGTTTATTTGCCACATAAGCGCATAATTTTCAACCTTAGCGATTTCTTCAATCGTAAGGTCTGTAAGCCCCGTCTTTGCAAGGCGCATGAGCGCATCGGTCGAGAAGCCGGATGTACCGATTTCGATCGCACTTCTGACGAATTCAATCAGCGGCTCTGAGGTTATCGGTTGACGCTTGTCCTCGAAAACAGGCACGCCGTTTTTGATGAGAGCCGAACGGATTTGCCGTGAATAGTTGTTCTCGCTTCGTGAGATAACGGCTATATCACGACAGCGAATATTTTCCGTTCTGATAAGCCGTTTTATTGTGCAGGCCACAAACTCACATTCGCTCTCAAAATCTTCGGCGGAGCAAAGTGTGATTTTTTTTGTTTCCTCTTCATATGTATCCGCACCGCCCGAATAAAGTCCCTTTTCGAGCGTGTCAAGCTCCGGGTCAACGCCCTCGTCACGGGTGAGCTGTTCCGGCTTTGCAATATCGGTCCCGCTTTTTTGAGCGCAGCGTATAAGCTTTCGTCTTGTCCTGAGAGTGTGGGCAAAAACGCCGAATTCATCATCGGATTTGTCAACACATAT
This sequence comes from Ruminococcus sp. CAG:563, assembly GCA_000434915.1. Lineage (GTDB taxonomy): Bacteria > Bacillota > Clostridia > Oscillospirales > Acutalibacteraceae > CAG-488. The sequence goes on along the minus strand of FR882038.1, from coordinate 14,763 downwards.
TGTCACCCAAGTCTCGGCAGCTTGGCTCATAATTCTTTCGAGCACGGCATATTCCTGTGCAGTGAAGCCACGGAATCCATCGATAAAAACCTCTGCACCGTCAAAATCTCTGTGTTTGTCCAACACGGTGCAAAGAACATCGAGTGCGCAGTCGTCGTCGAAGTAATTTTGTTCAACCAGTGCAGTGTAGGCTCTGTCGATAAGCAGGATTTCGCCGAGCTTGTCTTTGAGAAGTGACGGCTTCAGCTTTGGGAGAGTTTCTTCAATTTTATCTGAGGTCACGGAACACTGGCGGAAATCCTTAAGCGTCTTGAGCATCTGCAAAATAACGGCAGGGCTGTATCTGTGGCGTGAATAGACCTGCAAATCGTCGCCGGCCTCATCAAGAGCAACGCTCATAAGCATTGCTCGGGTGCTGTCATCAAGAGCTTTTTTTGAATTCAGTCCGTATTTTTTCAAAAGATTTTTTGCCAGGAAAGAGAAGCTGACAACGCTGACTTTGTCCGCACCCCGTGCGCCGAGCAGTTCAAGCATTTTCTTCTCAGTATGGAAGGAATACTGCTCCGGGACGATGAGTGTAACCTCGCCGCCCTGTTCTGTCTTTTTACGGATTTCTTCATAAATGCGTGTCGTTTTGCCGCATCCTATTCGTCCTGTTACAAGTCTGAGCATGATCCCTTCGTCCTCCGTGTTTTAATGATACAATTATATAATAATAATTGGCTAAAAGCAATATTAAAAATAAATCGACAGCACCGAAAAGGGTACTGTCGAAATCAGGCATATAAGCTTATTTTGAAGTCGAGTCCATTTTTTTTATATGTTCTTTAAGGACGATGTTAATATATTGTGATAAAGAACGGTCATCTTCTTCCGCTTCAAGGCGCAGACGTTCAAGGAGATCGCTGTCAATAGTAATGCTGATTTTTTCTTTAAGAGGTTTCATTGTGCTCACCTTTAACCAATTATTTCAATAGAATTATAACTCATTGTCGGAATTTGTATTGACAAATACTATAAAGTAGGATAAAATAAGACAAAGTAGTATTAGAAAGAGAGATGAAAAAAATGCCTAATAATAACGATCCGGTGTATATGAGTCAATATTTGGAATATGTCGTTGAATTTGAAAAATACGTTTGGATTTGGACAAATGCAATGAATACCGCCAATAATCAGCTGCAAATGCTTTATCGGAAAAGAAATAGCTTGGACAACGCAGTTTCACAGGGTATAAATGAAAATAAAGCACTTAACCTTAGATATGCCGCTCAGGCAAACATTAGAAAAAAGGACAGCAAAAAATTTTTGAAAAGAGCTGTTTTATCTGTAATCGGTTTTATAGTTATCATAATGGTTTTATTAGTTATTTTTGTATTAAACAAATCGGGCATTACAAAATATACGGAAGCTGCTTACCCACTTGTTTGGGGAGGGATTTTTCTGTTTTTCTTTGGTATATATAACATTAACCGATATTTTAAGAATAAACAAAGCATTTCTCAAATGAAAAAATTCGATGTAAACAGTGCATCGGAGGCATTAGTGAAAAACAGAAAAAATCAAGCAGAGTTATACAGAATTAACAGCAAAGAAGAGGAATTGAAAATTAAAGAAAAACAAAGTGAAATTTTTACGGCTTTGCAGGATGCCAAAAGCAGTCTTCGAGATATCTATGCTGTTAACGTACTCCCGGAAAGGTACAGGTCTTTTTGTGCGGCAGCCACTATGCTCGGATATTTGCAGACAGGAAGATGTAATGCGATTCAAGGACATGGCGGAATCTATGATACCTATGAAATTGACATGCAGAATCGTGCTATTATTACAACATTGGAAGAGATAAAGAATATTTCACTGCAAATAGAAGCAAATCAACAGCTGCTTTTAAGCGAAATGCAGCAGGCAAACAGGACGTTAACAAATATTAACCAAACCGTAAACAGGATAGATGTTACAACAAAACAAATCGAAAAAAATACAGCTATTTCGGCAGCGGCAAATCAGCAAACAGCTGCAGCGGCAAGCTGGATAGCTTGGAACGTGTGAAAGGAGATTTAAAATGGAACAAAACAGTGCGATTGCATTTTTGGAAGAAAAAAGAGATTATTTGTTTCCTAACAAAGATTATTCTCAAACTGAGCTGGTAGCGGCCTTGCTGACTGCTCCTGAGGAGCTTATGTATTCCTTACAAGATATTCACTTTATCAATCCGACCCTAATGCTGGGAATTTCGGTGATCGGCGGTCCGGTTGGACTTGATCGATTTTTGTTAAAGGAAATAGGTACGGGAATTTTAAAAGTAATAACTGCAGGCGGTTTTGGTTTTTGGGTGTTTGCAGATATCTTTACGGCAAAGAAAAGGTGTAGGGCATATAATTGTAAATTGTTGATAGAAGCGATAAGTGACCCGTCAAAAGCAAGCGGAGGATTGAATCTGAACGTTGACATGGATAAGGTTGTTAGCGTTGCAAAAGCGGCAGCACCGGGGCTTAAAGCAATCCGAAAAGCAGGAAAAGAATTTTCTGATACGCTGGATTCCGAAAAAATATATCGTTACAGATAAAGCAGCTGATGATTAAGTGATAATCGTAAATAATACAATATTTGCACTTTCAGTTAATCAGAAGATACTTAAAGGAGAAGAAAAAATGGACGAAAAAATAATTGAAACATATAAACAAGGCTGTAATTTTTATTACGGGAAAGATGGCTATCCACTTGACTATCAGAGAGCCTATATACTGATTAACGAGGCAGCTAAAGGCGGATTATCCGATGCTATGAACCACCTTGGCGTAATGTATAGGGACGGAAATGATGTATGTCAGGATTACGGACAAGCTTTTAACTGGTTTAAAAAGGCATTGTCAGCTGATAACTGTAATTATCTTGCCTATCATAATATTGGAAAAATGTATTATAATGGGCTTGGAATTTCTAAAAGTATAGAAAAAGCATATGAATATTTTGGAAATGCCATAAGATTTAATCCGTCAAAAAATGGTTCGATATATGTTGATGATTGTTTTACTGTAGGTTGTATTTATATAATTAGAAATCGCTTAAGAGAAGCATTCCCGTATTTTAAAGAAGCGGCAATGAAAGGGAATAAACCGGAGGCTTGGCATAATTTGGGATACATATGTTCAAAAAAAGGTATTCCGGGTGCTGACAGACAAACATCATTTCCATATTTTATGAAAGCGGCAAATTTGGGATATGTTCCGTCAATGTATGAGGTAGGATGCATATATATATCTAAAATGATGTACAATGAGGGTATGCCGTGGGTGGAAAAGGCCGCCGCAATGGGATATGAACCCGCTGTAAAAAATCTCAAAAAATTTAAAGCCGGGCGTGCGGCACATAATAATTCAATTCTTGATTATTTTGGGTAATATATAAAGTTAATCGGCAGTACCGTTTCGGTACTGCCGATTAGCTTTATATTATGTTAAGTAAGCCTGTTTTGCTTGTAAAGACGTTTTCTTCGTCAAATTGTTTTTCCCGCTGACGTTCAAGTGTTTTCACGGTTTCAACCTCATTTTCATCGGCATATACGCTTGTGACTGTTACCGAAGCGACCTCGGAGAATGAGCTGGTTGCCTTTTCGTTGGCTGCATATGCGACTACCTTGTAGAAGTATTCACCCGGCTGGTTTGCCGAGAAATCGGTGAAGCTTGTGCCCCTTACATCGCTGATTGCAACATAAACACCGTCAACGGCTCTTGAACGGTAAACAACATATTTTTCTGTTCCGTCAACCTTGTCCCATGTGAGATTGCCAAATCCGTTTTTATCGTTTTCGGCCTTTGAAATAACGGGAGCGGGGAGTTTGGCCGTGATATACATGATTTCAGTGATATCACTGTCGTATTTTTCTTTGTCTGCAAGGGTCTTGAGCTTGTAATAATATCTGTGACCTTCTTTGACGTCCTTGTCAATAAAGCTTGTGGTGCTGCCGTCAAGTTTTTTATGTTCCTTGAATTTACCGTCAGAGCTTTCGCAGCGGTAAATTATGTAGCCCTTTGCTTTATCGACCTTATCCCAGCTTATGCCTATTTCATCCTTGGTGATATTTGTTAACTTAATATTCTGCGGCTTGCCTATCAAAACGTTAACGTCAACCGAAGAAAAAGCCGAACCGTAATTGGTCGTTGCCGTGAGCGTTACCTTGCCGTATCCCATGCCGGTTATAATGCCGGTATTGCTGATAACCGCAATGCTCGGGTCGGAGGAAGTCCATGTCACGCCCTTGTCGGTCGAGCCGACGGGGAGCTGCGCCCACATAATTTCGGCTGTCTGACCGATGCCGACATTGACCGTGGTTTCGCTGAGAACAAGCTGCTGCGGCTTGTCGCTGACTGTTACGACGGCGTACATCGGACCTGTGTAAAGGTTGCCGTTGATTGTTGCGTAAGCCCTGTAATAATATGTTGTATTCGGCTTAAGCTTGCCGAATTTCTTCGCTATATCCAAGCTAAGTGAAATTTCATTGCTTGAAGAACCGGAAACAACGGGATATTTGGCAGGGTTGTTTTTGTTTGCGCCGAAGTAGAATCCGGCCGAAGAGATATAGTTGCCGCCGCTGTTTTTTATTGAACCGTTCAGTGTTGCGTCACTGCTGGTTATGCTCGTTGCCGTGGTAGTTACGACCGAGAGATTGCTGCCGTATGCCGTTGAATTGGAATGTGAACCGCTCGAGGAGGAAACGGATGCCGCAAAGGCATATGAACCGACATAGGTTGAAGCGTCGTTATATTTCGGAACGCCGTAGCCGAGAACATATGCGGCATTCAGACCCCTTGTTCTTCCGTTGCACATGTATCCCTCGTCACCGCCGGTGTTGCCCTCAATGGTGTAGAGGTTGTTCCCTGAAACGCCGGTAACAATTCCTATATGCTGTGCACTTGAACCGCCGCTCCAGTTAAAGAATACCATATCGCCGGGTTTGGGAACATAGCCCGAAGAGCGTGAATAATAAATCGACCTACTCTGATACCAATCGGTGAGTGTTCCGCAGTTTCCGAGTCGAGGTACTATAGAGGAAGGGATACCTGCCTGCGAAGCGCACCATGAGATAAAGTATGCACACCATGCGCCGTTCGGCTCGCCGAAGGAAGCACCGTATTTTGTGTAACCGCCGTCGCTTGTGGACGGAATCGGATTGCCTGAACTGTTAAGCTCCGTGTAGCCGAGCTGAGTTTTGGCAACTCCGAGCAAATCGGCAATATGCGAGCCTGTATTTCTGTGAGTATTCGGATAGTAGTCGGGATAGCCGGCGGCCGCCGCTTCAAACGCAACGCAGAAGCACAGCACAATTACCGTAAATAATGCACTGATGCGTTTAACATTGTTTTTCATTACGTTCACTATCCTTTCTTAATCCGTATAATTATATTTTATCAAATTGATTATCCTCTGTCAATGGAGCAAAGCGGTAATAATTCCTGTCAGTGTGCCGAGAATCATAAGTCCGGCAAGAATGAGAGAAATTATTTTTGTCGTGTTTCTGTTCATTTCTTTTTGCCTTTCTTTTTGAAAAATCCTGCTTTTGAGAATGCAGTGATAAACATTCCCGTGAGTGCGCCTGCCGCTCCGATAATCAGGTCGGTCATGGTGTCGAGAAGTCCCGCTTCGGTATTGAAGCCCGAACGCTGGAGATTAAGCCCATAGAGCCTGTCCATTGTGAATTCGTAGAATTCCCAGCCGGTCAAAAGCGTAACCGAAAACGCAAGGCCGAACATCGCCGCCAGTGCAGGGCTGAGCTTTTTATCCTTCGGCTGTCTGCTTTGAATTATGACCGCCAGCTCATAGCTGCCCGCTGCTGCGATATAACCGGCAAAGAAATGCTCGGGAATGTCAATGTGCTCAAAGGTTGTGAATTTATTTATTGTTGAGCCGACAACAACGCCGAAGCAGATCAAAAGATTGAGCATGGTCTGCACACGGTGCGGAAAGAGCGTGATGAATGTCTTTCCGCCGAGGAGTTGAAAAAGATCCCAAAGGAAAGTAAAAATTATCGCAAAAACCGCTTCAAGAAATTCCGTTGTGTAGCCGGTGAAAAGCATGACCGTGCCCCATATAAAAAGAAGTCCTCGGCAGATATACCAAGTCACCTGAACCGCCGTCGGCAATTTCGGAATTGAATTTAATGTTTTTTTCTTCATTATGTCCCCTTAATAAGGCAGCGGCCGCAAGCCCGGCATATACCTTGATTGAATTTGATTTTTATACTCTGCCGCCGGTTACCGCTCTCAGAAGCTTAGGCGAAATCCTTTGAATAACCTTGTAAGCAACGGCCGCCAAAGCGACAATAAATATCGGAAAAATTATGCGAACCGCAATATTGGCAACGCTTGTATACGGCGAAATTTTAAAGAAAAATTTCAGCATATAATCCTTTATAATGCTCATGGGTTTATGTATCGCATAAATCATGAACGAAAGATGATATATTTTTCTGTCTCTTACCGCAGGTATCATCGGAGTGAAATACAACAGCAGAGTCGGAAGAATTTTAGCGGTTGTTTTGGCCGTAATTCCCGGAAAACCGATTTCAAGGGCAAGCGCAAGAATGATAAGCGAAAGAACATATTTCATCTTATCCGTCCCGTCAGAGCCTTCGGAAAAGCGCCCCATAAATGCACCGATCATAAATGCAGGAAAATAGGTCAAGATGCTCCACATGTATCCGTAGGATGTGATTCTTTCAAACAGCACATTTTCCGTGGCACTAAAAATATATATTGCAAAAGTGACTGCAACGGTTGCACACCATCCGACTTTTTTGTTTGAGAAAACAAGCAAAAGTATCGGCGATAAAAGCGTCCAAAAGAACAGCACATAAATATACCAAAGTGCCGTATCCGACGGCCAATCCCTTAGTATGATAACATCAAGCATTTTCCTGAGTATCTGTAACGGATCGGGTGATTTGTGTGCCAATAGCAAAATGACTGTGTTCAACGCAACGGTTACCGCTTCCCATATTGCAAACGGGAGCAGAAGAGTGAAGGCTCTTTTCTTCACCTTTTCCGTGTAATTCTTCATTGAAAGAGTTCTGAAAAGGAGGAAGCCGCTTGTTGAGAAAAACCAGCACAATGCAATATACGCAAGCGATTCGGCAAAAGAAATAACGGTCGTATTAATTCGCTCATCAATTACATTTACGGAATCAAAATGATATTGGCAATGATAAATGACAATAAAGATTGTCATTATAAAGCCGACAAATTTAATTCTATCGCTCATATCCCTCGTCATAGTGTTTTCCTCTTCTTGCAAAGCATAAAATCATTATATCATTTTCAAACTGTTTCGTCAATAAATATGATGTTGCATTAATGATAAAAACTGTTGCAATTTGTTAAAAAAAGGCTTATAATATCTGCGGAAACCAATAAAAGTGAGGTTATTTAAAATGTCAAATCAGGTTTTAGTCGAAACATCGGCTCGCCACGTTCATGTCACACAGGAGGTTCTCGAAACTCTTTTCGGCAAGGGATATGAGCTTACCAAGAAGAAGGACCTTTCCCAGCCCGGTCAGTTCGCTTCAAACGAAAGAGTTCAGGTTATCGGACCCAAGAGCAGCTTCCCCGCTGTTTCAATTCTCGGTCCCGTTCGTCCCGAGACTCAGGTTGAGCTTTCAGCTTCCGACGCACGTTCAATCGGTGTAAACGCTCCCTGCCGTGAGTCGGGCGATATCGCAGGCAGCGGCGCATGCAAGCTTGTAGGTCCTGCAGGCGAGGTTGAGCTTAGCGAGGGCGTTATTGTTGCAAAGCGTCATATTCATGCAACTCCCGAGGATGCAGAAAAATTCGGCCTCAAGGATAAGGAAATCGTTTCCGTTAAGATTAACTCCAACGGTCGTTCACTTGTTTTCGGTGACGTTGTTGTAAGAGTAAGCCCCAAGTATGCTCTTGCAATGCACATTGACACAGACGAGTCAAACGCAGCTTTTGCAACTCCCGGCATGATGGGCGAGATTATTAAATAAGCTACATAGCAATGAAATGACTGTTCCGATTTATTCGGGACAGTTTTTGCTTTGTGTGCAAGACCCGGTCTTAAGCCTTATTCCTGTGCAAAAAAGCTTGACTAAACCACAAGATATAGTGTAAAATATACTTTGTATTTTGGAAAGTATCGCTTTAAGGAAAGGAATGGTCATTTCTATGGCAAAAAAGACAAGCTACGGAAATAACGACATCGTGGCGCTTAAAGGACCGGATCAGGTTCGTAAACGTCCGGCTGTTATTTTCGGCTCCGACGGATTGGAAGGTTGTCAGCATTCCGTTTTTGAAATTTTATCAAACTCTATTGACGAGGCTCGTGAGGGCTTCGGCGATAAAATCATTATCACTCGCTTTCTCGATAAGTCGGTTGAAATTCAGGACTTCGGCCGAGGAATTCCCGTTGACTATAACGAGAAAGAAAAGAACTACAACTGGTTTCTTGTTTTCTGCACCCTTTATGCAGGCGGCAAGTACAATACGAACAACGGCGGCAGCTATGAATATTCTCTCGGACTTAACGGTCTCGGACTTTGCGCAACTCAGTTCGCTTCGGAGTACATGGAGGCCGAGATTCACCGTGACGGCTGGTGCTACAAGCTCAATTTCAAAAAGGGCAAGGCTGTCGGCGAGATGGAAAAGGAAAAGTACACCAAGAGGGACACAGGCTCACGCATAAGATGGCGACCCGACCTCAAGGTTTTTACCGATATTGAGATTCCGCTTGAATACTATCAGAGCACCATAAAGCGTCAGGCAATAGTCAACGCAGGAGTTAAGTTTATTCTTAAAAATCAGCTTAACAAGACACAGTTTGAAACATTTGAATATTGCTACACGGACGGCATCACCGATTATGTCAAAGAGATTGCCGGCGATAACGCAATGACAGGTGTGCAGACGTGGAAAGCCGAGCGTGTCGGACGTGACCGTGACGACCTCAACGATTACAAGGTACTTATAAATTCCGCCCTTTGCTTTTCGAACAAAAATCAGCTTAAGGAGTATTACCACAATTCGAGCTGGCTTGAGCACGGCGGCGCACCCGAAAAGGCAGTCAGAAACGCTTTTACCTATCAGATTGACGCTTATCTCAAGGCGAACGGAAAATATGTAAAGAATGACCCGAAAATCAAGTTTGAGGACATCGAAGACTGTATGATTCTTGTCGTTTCCGCATTCTCAACTCAGACCTCATATGAGAATCAGACGAAGAAAGCCATTACAAATAAATTTATCCAGGAAGCAATGACAGATTTCTTCAAGCATCAGCTTGAAATTTATTTCATAGAGAACAGGGCAGAGGCCGAGAAAATCGCCAATCAGGTGCTCGTCAACATGAGAAGCCGAGTTAAGGCGGAGACAACACGTCAGAGCCTTAAAAGGACACTTTCAACCTCGAATGACCTTGCAAACAGAGTTCAGAAATTTGTTGATTGCCGAACCAAGGATGCAAGCGAACGTGAGCTTTTCATCGTGGAGGGTGATTCTGCTCTCGGCGCCTGTAAGCAGGCAAGGAATTCGGAGTTCCAGGCTCTTATGCCCGTCAGAGGAAAAATTCTCAACTGTCTCAAGGTTGAGTACGACAGAATTTTTAAAAGCGAGATCATAACCGACCTTATTAAGGTTCTCGGCTGCGGCGTTGAGGTTAAGAGCAAGGCGATGAAGGGTCTTGCACAGTTTAATCTCGATATGCTCAGATATAATAAGGTTATTATCTGTACCGATGCCGACGTTGACGGCTTCCAGATAAGAACTCTTATTTTGACAATGATATACAGACTTATGCCGACCCTCATCGAGGAGGGCAAGGTCTTTATTGCGGAAACTCCGCTTTATGAGATCAATACGAAGGATCAGGTTTGGTTCGCCTATACCGAAAAGGAGAAAACTCAGGCTCTCGAGGAGATAGGCAATCAGAAATATACAATTCAACGGTCAAAGGGACTCGGTGAAAACGAGGCGGACATGATGTGGATGACGACTATGAATCCCGAAACCCGCCGCCTTGTCGAGATTCTTCCGGAGGACGCAGAGAAAACGGCGCAGATATTCGATATGCTGCTCGGCGATAACCTTGCAGGACGTAAGGAACATATCGCCGATAACGGACATCTTTATATCGATATGCTCGATTTAAGCTGAGAGGGGTGGTATGAATGGCTAAGAAAAAGAAAACTGAAAAGCCCATTGAAAAAATGGATCAGAATACCCATATTCTCGGCGCGGGTGATGTCTTACGTCAGAATATCACAGAAACGCTTGAAACAAACTATATGCCCTATGCAATGAGCGTTATTCTCTCCCGTGCGATTCCCGAGATTGACGGCTTTAAGCCCTCTCACAGAAAGCTTCTTTATACAATGTATAAAATGGGACTTATCAACGGTGCAAGGACTAAGTCGGCGAATATTGTCGGACAGACGATGAAGCTCAATCCGCACGGCGATGCTGCGATTTACGATACAATGGTTCGTCTTTCAAGAGGCTACGAAGCACTTTTGCACCCGTTTGTTGACTCAAAGGGAAACTTCGGTAAGGCATACTCAAGGGATATGCAGTGGGCGGCTCCGAGATACACCGAGGCGAAGCTTGCTCCGATTTGTACGGAGCTTTTTGCCGAAATTGATAAGGATACGGTGGATTTTGTCGATAACTACGATAATACGATGAAAGAACCGAGCCTTTTACCTGTAAGATTCCCGAGTATTCTTGCCAACCCGACTACGGGCATTGCCGTCGGTATGGCAAGCTCAATTTGCCCGTTCAATCTTCGTGAGCTTTGTGAGACGACGATTGCACTCATTAAAGATCCCGAGGCCGATATTTCCGAAACGCTCAAAGCTCCGGACTTTGCCGGCGGCGGTTTGCTTCTCTATGACAGAGATGTTATTGATTCAATTTACAAAACAGGCCGTGGCGGCTTCAAGGTAAGGGCAAAGTATAATTATGATAAAGACGGAAAGTGCATTGATATAACTGAAATTCCGCCGACAACAACAGCTGAAGCGATAATCGACAAGGTTATTGAAAAATTCAAGTCCGGCTCACTGCGTGAAATCAGCGATATTCGTGATGAAACGGACAAGTCGGGTCTTAAAATCACAATCGACCTCAAAAAGGGCACAGACCCCGACAAGCTTATGCAGAAGCTTTATAAAATCACTCCGCTTGAGGACACGTTCTCCTGCAACTTCAACGTGCTGATTGCCGGTGCACCGAGGGTCATGGGTGTCGGAGAGATACTCAACGAGTGGATTGCATTCAGAACCGAGTGCGTTAAGCGCAGAGTTTATTTCGATTTGAGCAAGGCTAAGGATAAGCTTCATTTGCTTGAAGGTTTGCAGAAAATTCTTCTCGATATCGACAAGGCGATTAAGATAATCCGCTCAACCGAGGAAGAAAGTGAAGTTGTTCCGAACTTGATGATAGGCTTCGGCATTGACGAAATTCAGGCGAATTATGTTGCAGAAATCAAGCTCCGCCACCTCAACCGTGAGTATATTCTCAAGAGAACGCAGGATATTGAACAGCTCAGAACCGACATCGAAAAGATGGAGGATATCTTAGCTCATAAGTCGAAGATAAAGAAAATCCTTGTAAATGAGCTGACCGATGTTGAAAATAAATACGGTCAGGACAGAAAAACTCAGATTGTTTTCGCCTCCGAGGTTGCCGAGGAAGAGGTTGAGGAAGAAATCCCCGATTTCCCTGTAACTCTTTTCTTCTCCAAAGATGGCTATTTCAAGAAAATTACGCCGCAGGCACTCAGAATGAGCGGTGAGCAGAAGCTCAAAGAGGGCGACGAAATGCTGCTTGAAATTGAGGCGACGAACAATACGGAATTGCTGTTCTTTACGGATCAGTGCCAGGTATATAAGGCAAAGGCGGCCGATTTTGACCTTGGCAAGGCGAGCCAGCTCGGTGATTTTGTTGCCAACAAGCTCCAAATGGACAGCGGCGAGAATACGATTTATATGCTGCCGACGCTTGACTATAAGGGCTATGTGATGTTCTTCTTTGAGAACGGAAAGGTCGCCAAGGTTGACCTTTCGTCATATCAGACCAAGACGAACAGAAAGAAGCTTATCAAGGCGTACAGCAATAAGTCGCCCATAGCTGCAATCAGAAAGATTGAAGAGGACTGCGACCTTGTTATTGAATCGACGGCAGGGAAGCTCCTGCTGTTCAACACAGGAGCGATAGCACCCAAGACAACCAAGGATACGCAGGGTGTTGCGGTTATGACGCTCAAAAAAGGCCATGTGGTAAAGCTTGTCAGGGATTATCATAAGGGTGAATTCGCAAAGCCGTACAGATACAAGACAAAAAATCTGCCGGCATCGGGTGCAACTCTTAGTTCGGAGGACGCAGGCGAACAGCTTTCTCTTATATGAAAGAACATTGATCGTTTGATAAAACCTAAATAAAAATCGCCGCTCACCATAAAAAGTGAACGGCGAACAGCGGAAAATTGCAAACGCTGATTATTTATAATTTCCGCTGACGGCGGCTTGTTTCCTGCCGCCTGATATTATAATGACCCGATTTTTCGCAATAATTCATTGAAATGTGTTGCTTTCTGAAAAAATTATGGTAATTACTATTGCATTTTGTGAAAGTGTGTGCTAAAATAAATCGGTAAAAATACTTATGGAGGTTTGATTATGAGTGCTTTGCAGTATGTATTCGGAGCAATTCTTATAATTCTTGCAGTTTTCCTTATAATCGTCGTTCTTCTTCAGGAGAGCCGTTCGGCAGGTCTTTCAGGAGCAATTTCCGGCGGTGCCGACACATTCTTCGGCAAGAGTAAGGGCAGAACTATGGAACAGAAGCTTGTTAAGCTTACAAAAATTTCCGCAATCGTTTTCTTTATTCTTACACTTGGCATTACGATTTTCTTTATGTTCAAGTATTAATTCAACTGAATAGTAAATGAAGCAGGTAATCGGAGTTACAGCAGCATTCATTTACAAAAAGAAAAGTTAAAAAGCAGCGGCAAGACACGAAAGTTTTGCCGCTGCTTTATGCTGTTCATATTAAAATTCTTATCTCTTGCTGTACTGTTTAATAAGGTCGTTTTTAACATCCCAAAGACGCTGAGAAAGGTCAACATAATAGTTGTGAGGATTTTCAAATCTTGTGACCTCATCCCAAAGCGTATTCACCTGATCAAGACAGTATTTCTTTATATCGTCAATATCCTGATACTCATAAACTCTCTTGCCGTTGATGAAAAGCGGTTGGAGGAGCTGACGGGCGGTGAAGTTGTAGACGTTCTTGCGCTTCCAGGTGTAGTCCGGGTCGAAAATCTCATAATCATGACTGTCATCAATCGTTTCATCCTCAAGAGTGATAACGTCGGCAAGCGCTTTTCCGGATTCATTGTCATAGAGTCTCCAAAGCTTTTTTGCTCCGGGAGTTGTAACCTTGGCGGCATTTTCACTGAGCTTGATTTTCGGAATCATTTTACCGTCCTTTTCAACCGCACTGAGCTTGTATACTCCGCCAAAAACAGGAGCCGAAGAAGCCGTGATAAGTCTTTCGCCTACGCCGAAGGAATCAACCTTTGCACCCTGAAGAAGCATATCTCTGATAATGTATTCGTCAAGCGAATTTGAAGCGACAATTTTTACGTCCTCAAAGCCTGCTTCATCAAGCATAACTCTTGCTTTCTTTGAAAGATAGGTAATGTCGCCGCTGTCAATTCTGATTCCCTTGGGTCGGAAGCCACGGGGGAGAACCTCACGCTTGAAAGCTTCAATAGCATTTGGGATGCCGGATTTAAGAACATTGTAAGTGTCAACAAGAAGCGTACAATCGTCCGGATAAGCCTTTGCATAAGCACAGAAAGCTTCAAGCTCCGAATCAAAAAGCTGAACCCAGCTGTGTGCCATTGTGCCGAGAGCCGGAACGCCGAATTCACGGTCAACTATCGTGCAAGCCGTTCCTGCACAGCCTGCAATGTAAGCGGCTCTTGCACCGTAAACCGCACCGTCAAAGCCTTGAGCACGCCTCGAGCCGAATTCCATTATCGGTCTGCCGTGAGCGGCACGAACAATACGGTTTGCCTTTGTTGCAATAAGGCTCTGATGGTTGATTGCCAGCAGAACCATGGTTTCAATGAACTGAGCCTGCATAACAGGGCCTTTAACAGTGACGATAGGTTCACGGGGGAAAATCGGAGTTCCCTCTGGAACGCTGTATATATCGCACTTAAATTCAAAATTCTTGAGATAGTCGAGAAATTCCTCGCAGAAGCCTCTGCCTCGGAGATATTCAATATCTTTATCTGAAAAGCTCAAATTTTCGAGATATTCAACAAGCTGTTCGATACCTGCCATTATTGCATAGCCGCCGTTATCGGGAATAGTTCGGAAGAACATATCGAACTGTGCGGTTGTGTCACCTTTGCCGTTGAGAAAATAGCCGTTAGCCATTGTTATTTCGTAAAAATCGGTGAGCATTGTTAGGTTTCTTTTTTTGAGATCGTTCATAATTACACCGCCTTTTGGGTTGTTACCGACATTATAACACCGAAGAATGCCTTTTTCAATCCTAAATTTTTATGATGTTATGTTAATTGTATAACAAAATAGCAAATTTGACCGCATAAATCGTTAAAATGTATAAAAAAGAATGAACTGCGGTAGAATTTGGTCTATAAATGACTAAAAAATATGGTATTACGGTTTATTTGTTGTTTTTAAGTTTCCTTTATGCTATTATATAAAAAGAAAAAATA
>FR882037.1 GCA_000434915.1 Ruminococcus sp. CAG:563 | reverse complement strand
CTTAATGTCGATGTCAATAACGGACCGTTTGCGTATTACGCAATCTATACTCAGACCCAGACGTTGAAGTATAACTCAAACGCAACCGGAGACAAAACCGTAAAGAATATACCGAGCCCGACAAACGGCACGGCATATTACAACTCATTCACTTCACTCGATAAGGCGACAAACGTAACGCACGCTATCCCGTCAACGGTACCGACAAGATCGGGCTATACGTTCGCATCGTGGAACACAGAGCCAAACGGAAGCGGAGAAAGCCACGCAGCCGGAGGCAAGTTCACGAATAAGAATCAGACCGATACGTTGTATGCCCAGTGGAAAGAAAATAAGTATACAATAACGTATTCATACAATGGAAGCGGAACGGCAGACAAGAGTATAAATTATACTATAACGTCGGCAATAACGATTGAGAACGCACCGACATATAAAGATCATGTGTTCGTCGGCTGGAAGGTGACGGAGGTAGCCGCAGAGACAAGTTGGACATCGGGCACCCTCTATGTTGCAGGAGCCAAGGTAGGCACAGGCAATTTCGGTAACGTAAAGCTTGTTGCACAGTGGGTAGATATTAGCAAAGCTCAAGAAAACTATGGCAATGAGGATTATGTAGACGCAACAATTAAAGTTGTAATCGGTGTTGACAAAGACAACAAGCCGATTGAAAAAACCGTTCAGAAGTTTGACAACAGCAACGGTCAGTACACCGAGTATGTCAATGCAAAGAATGCTTACGATGAAACAATGAATGCGCTCAAAGTTCTTCAGGAAGAAGCGGTATCGAAGACCGGAAAAGATCTGATTGCCTGCGGCGAGAAGATCAAGGAAGCGCAGAAATCTTTCCAGGCTGCGGTAGATGCACTTGCAGGTATAACCTTGAAAGAAAGAACCGTTATTTCGGATTACCTTAATAATTTCCGAATAGACAATACAACAACGGAACATAATCTTTCGGAAATGAACCTTAACCATTATTCAAAGGACGTTTTGAATGAAGTGCTTAATACACTTACAGCCGGAGCAAACCTGAATAAGGAAGGCAGAAAGATAACCGAAAAGGTCAACGGCAAGTCGTACCAGACGATAATGAACGAATATGTTGCAAAGATAGCAGATTTGTTCAAGAATCAGAAGTCAACTGTAAAGGAAAGCAAACCGGCGTTTGAGGTATATGAATCTGTAGCTTCGATTAACAATTCAAATGACGCAAGCCTTAAAGCAATGGCAGGAGTAACGGCAGTAAACTATGTTCATACCAAGAAGGGAGCAACATATTATTGCTATGTTAACACAAAGAATCCTGTAATATTGGTAACGGTAAACGATATCGCAGGCAATTCGAGAGTATGCTACCCGACAAAGGCGAAGGTATTGAAAGCAGAGAAATCACTCGAATCAAAAGAGGGTGTTACAGCTTCATATTCAATGGCCAACATACATGTAACAGGCGATACAAGCTATGATAATTATATCAATAACAAGATAGAGCTTAACAACAAAAATGCATCAATAGGCTCAAATCTAAGTTACTATCAGCAGAAGCAGGTAATCAAGCTTACACCTGAGTTTGTTGGAAATTCCAACGGAACGGTAACATACGAGTTCGCCGCAACGGATGACGCATTAAAGGCAAATGTAGCAAACCAAGCAAAGCTTTCCGGTGATACAAGTTATTCAAGCACCGCAAGGTATTCCCTGATTGATCCTAAAAAACCGGATACTGTTGATAACAGAAAATACACAACAAATGAAAATACAATAAAAATTGTTGTTGATTATCATGTAGCCGAGGAAATAAAGGATAAAAACGGCAACGTTACGGACTATAAAAAGCTTGACGTAACGGGCGATCAGGTAGAGAATGATAAGTGGCTCAACCAGTATCATCTGTTCAGACAGTCCGGCGGAGCAAGCAACTGGGAGCTTCCAAAGACCGGAGACAAGGAATACACGGTAAATGACAAATCCTACGGTCAGACCGGCAGAGGCTCATTCACATTCACCTATGAACTGGGAGCATTGGATATAGCGAACGGAAAGATCAACACAACGGATGTAAATGAGATCATTGCATTGTTTAAGAATTCCGCAAACTATGATAATGCAGTAAGCTGCAAATTCCAAGGAACAAAGTATCAGGAAGTAGCCTCAAACGGACAGAAGATAATCAGAACCGACGGAAAGGGAGTCGGATATCTGCCTTGGGGCAACAACTGGAGCTTCAACTATTAT
>FR882036.1 GCA_000434915.1 Ruminococcus sp. CAG:563 | reverse complement strand
CAATAAGACCGCCGCTATCAACCAGCAGACTGGTAAAGCCAGCTGATTGAGTTTGCAGCAAAGTGTAAATAACACAGCTAAACTTAAAGGCACGGAGAAATCCGTGCCTTTTTGCTGTCTGAGTGCCGAAAATGTCTCTGTAAAATTTGACAAATATAGATTTATATTATAAAGTATCTTTAATGAATAAATGGATAGAGGAAAAATTGTGGAAACGAAAGAAAATAAAGAGAATAACAAATCACGGCAAAGAATGTTCTTAGTTGTATTTTTAGTCATTTTGCAGGCTGTGATCGGCATTACGTATTCATTTAACAGCGATAAAGTGAACAATAACTTGCATTGGCATAAGAAGTATTATGAAGCTGTTGACAATATTCTTTCGGAAGATTTTGTAACAGCAAGTGCGCAGCTGTATTTTGTCTATGATGAGTTGGATGATTATAGAAATACAAAGTATTTTTACGATTTTTGTGAGGCTTGCGAATATTACAAATGCGATAATTATATAAAAGCACAAGAAACGCTTCCCGATTACAACCCGAATTATGTACTGACAAGTAAGCAACGGAAAATAGTTGACGAATGGACGTCAAAAATCCGGTCGAAATACGAATATGCGATTGAGCATCCGACGACAACAATTCCGTTTGAGAAAGCTTATTCTAAATATGCTTCGCAATACAGAAGCATGTCGCACAGCGGCGAATATGAATATACGACGGCGAAGCGAAGCACCGGAGCAAAGGGCAGCAGCTCTTATCCGAGGCCGAGCAGATATTCGTCATCGGGCAGCGGAAATAAGTCGACAAAGAAAAAAACAACTTATAAATATACTACAAAAAGAACCACGACAAAAAAGACAACAACAAAGAAATATGATCCATATGATGCGGCTGATTATTATAATCCCGAAGATTTTTATTACGATCATTACGACGATTTCTTTGACTACTATGAAGCGGAAGATTATTTTTACGAACATAATTAACTAAAATCAAATAGAATCAACCTATAAAGAGTGCGTGAGAGACAAGCTCGATGACCGCACGACAACCTGCCTAACGGTAAGGTGCCAATGCTTGAACGATGGGTTATATATAACGCCTGTTGTTCCGACGGGCGTTTTTTATGCTCTTTTTATAGTTGAAATAATTATTTTAAAGGAGATTTTTTATGAGAACACTTGAAAAACTTTTGGAGCTTGACGGAAAAATTTATATTCGTCTTGACAATTCGGAGACGGCAAAACGTTTTTTGAGAAATGCCGAAAGAGAAGGATTCCTGATGCAAGGCGGAAAAAAACCGACAGAGTGTGAGCCGAATTATTTTTACCGTGTATTTCACGATAAGACTATCGAACCGTCAGGCCGTGGGTTTGCCGGTTCAATGTATAAACACACTATAATGAACGGCTTGGTAGCCGATAGCTTTTCGATTGACTATTCAAGATACATATCCGGAGAGAAAAGCTATATCGACGGAAAATGAATTCTTATTCACGGAAAACAGTTGAAAAAGTTTATTCAATATGGTATTATTTTAAGGAAAAGGAGGTTAATTAACTATGATTAATGTAACTGTATGGAATGAACATGTTCAGGATAAGGAGGACAATGTTCTTGCTGTCTATCCCGACGGAATAAATGCTTGTATTGCCGGCTTTCTCGGCAAAAATGAAGATATAAACGTAACCTGTGCAACGCTTGATATGCCGGAGTGCGGCCTCACGGACGAGGTGCTCGAAAATACCGATGTTCTTATTTGGTGGGGTCATGTTGCGCATGAAAAGGTTCCCGATGAGCTTGTTGAAAAGATTCACGACAGAATACTCAGAGGTATGGGTCTTATCGTGCTTCATTCGGGTCATTTTTCAAAGATTTTCCGCAAGACACTCGGAACAACCTGTTCTCTCAAATGGAGAGAGGGCGACAGAGAGCGTATTTGGAATATCGCTCCCAATCATCCGATCACCCAAGGTATAGATGAATACTTCTATCTTGAGCATGAGGAAATGTACGGCGAGAGATTTGATATTCCGACTCCCGATGAGCTTGTATTTATCGGCTGGTTCGGCGGCGGAGAGGTTTTCCGTTCCGGCTGCGTATGGAACAGAGGTCTCGGAAAGGTATTCTATTTCCAGCCGGGTCATGAGACAAACCCGACCTTTAAGAACCCGAACGTTCAGACAATTATTACAAACGCCGTAAGATATATCGCTCCGCGCAATATTCAAAAAGATCCGATCGAATGTCCTTGTGCAAAGGCTCCCGAGGAAGAATTGAAGAAGGCATAATATGAGCTTTGATTTTTCATGTCCTGTATGCGGCTGCCGTCTTGAAAAAGACGGCGGCTCGTTACGCTGTGCAAACGGTCATTGCTTCGATATTGCAAAGCAGGGCTATGTCAATCTTTTGCAGTCACAAAAATCCTCATCAAAAAGACACGGAGACGACAAGCTCATGGTTAGGTCACGCTCCGATTTTCTTGATAAAGGATATTATAATGCACTTGCAGATAATATAACCGGCATGGTAGGGGAGACCGCTTCCCCGTACATGCATTTGCTTGATCTCGGCTGCGGTGAATGCTTCTACACTTCAAGGGTCGCAAATGCTTTCCCGGGCATTATTTACGGCGGAATAGACATTTCGAAGCAGGCGTTGATTTCGGGAACTAAGCGTAATAAAAATATCTCTCTTGCCGTTGCGAGTGTGTTCAAATTACCGATTGCCGATGAATATTGTGATTTTACAATGACGGTTTTCGCACCGCACAGTGTTTCTGAGATTTATAGAATACTTAATAATGGCGGATATTGGCTCAGAGCTTATCCTCTTGAAAGGCATTTGATGGGGCTTAAATCCGTGATTTATGAAAAGCCGTATCTCAATGAAGTCGACAGAAGCTGTCCCGAGGGCTTTGAAACAGAAGAACACAGTGAAATAAAAGAAAAGATTATGGTTAACGGCAATGAAGATATCATGAACCTTTTCAGAATGACGCCGTATTACTATAAAACGGGCAAGGCAGATCAGGACAAGCTTAACGGCATTAACAGCCTTGAAACGGAGATTGAATTCGGGATTGACCTTTTGAAGAAAGTATAAATTCCATACAACGTTCGGTTTTTGTATTTTTTCGCCATAATTTTACAAAAAGCTATTGTTTTTAAAAATCAAAGATAGTATAATAGTATAGGTTATTTGTGCGATCATAAAGGCTCTGTGGCCGATTGCAAAATTTTCAAACAAAGGAGTTTCACATGAGTTACTACATTGGTATTGACGGCGGCGGAACAAAGACCGCTTATGCGCTTTTTGATGAAAAGAAAAACATCGTTGCAATGGTTAAAGGACCGGGCAGCAACCATGAGAATATGGAAGGCAGCTTCGACGAGGCAGCCGATATCATCTGGGCGGGTATTAAGAATTTGCTTCATGAGGCAGGCATTTCGCTTCACGACGTTGACTTTACGCTCATGGGTCTTGCGGGAATTGACCATCCTTTCCAGCATGATGAGATGAAAAAGCGTCTTCTTGATTACGGTCTTGAAAAGTTTGAGATTTATAACGATGGCTTCATTGTTGTTAAGGCCGGATCTACAGGAGCGGCGGCTATCGGTTACAACTGCGGCACCGGCACATGCTGTAACTCAATAGATAATGACGGCAAAATGCTTCAGCTTGCCGGATTAGGTGAATTCTCGGGCGATATAGGCAACGGCCATTGGATCGCTTCGGAGACATACAGAATGGTATATGACGATGTTTATCTCGGGCTGAGAAAGACCGCCGTCACCAAGATGGTGTTTGACGAGTATTCGCTCTCGTCCAAGGAAGAGTTCCTTGCTCTTGTTTCAAGATTTGAGGACCCCGATGCCGATACATTCATCATGCGTCTGATTGACTTTTTCTTTGACGCTGCAAAGCTCGGCGACAAGGCGGTTCTTGATGTTATTGACAAAATGGCTTCAAGAGGTGCAGCTCTTATTGCCGCACATCTTAACACAAATAATTTCACCGACGATGTTGTTGAGGTCGTTCTTTCCGGCTCGATCCACACTAAGCTTCCGTCGGAAATATACATAAAGGCACTTATGGAAAAGGCGTCGGCAGCCGGCGGAAGAAAGCTTAAGTTCATTAAGCTCACTCAACCCCCGGTAACCGGCTGTATCAACTGGATTTTCCAGCAATATATATAATAAGAGAGGTAATTACATATGAAAGAAATCACTGTAGCTGTAATCGGTTCGGGCAGCACATATTGCCCGGAGCTTGTTGACGGATTTCTCAAGGCTTCCGATTCTCTCAAGCTTAAGAAAATATCCTTCATGGATATCAATGAGAGAAAGCGTACAATCGTAGGCAATCTTTGCGTTCGTATGCTTAAGAAGGCAGGCGTTGACTGTGAGATCGTTATGACCGACGATCTTGATCTTGCACTTCAGGGTGCCGACTTCGTTGTTACTCAGATCCGTGTCGGTATGCTTCACGCTCGTTATCTTGACGAGAGCATTCCCAGGAAGTACAACCTTATCGGTCAGGAGACAACGGGCATCGGCGGAATGTTCAAGGCACTCAGAACAATACCCGTAATCAAGCATATCTGCGACAGAATCGAAGCTATCTGCCCCAACGCATGGCTCATCAACTTTACAAATCCCTCGGGCATCATCACCGAGTTCGTTCTCAACAATACAAATGTTAAGAATATCGGTCTTTGCAATGTTCCTATTGACATGCTTGATGATATCAAGGAGACAACAGGTCCGGATGTTGACATCACTTATGTCGGACTTAACCATCTCAGCTGGGTAACTTCTATCAAGAAGGACGGCAAGGAACTTATCACCGACATGATCAATCAGGGCTATAAGGCTAAGGTTATGGCTAATATCCAGGACGACGGCATCGGTCTTGATTGCCTTAAGGCTGTTAACGCTATCCCGTCATCTTATCTCCAGTACTATTATTGCCGTGAGGCTAAGCTCCAGCATCAGCGTGACGACGAAAAGACAAGAGCACAGGTTTGCATGGAGATTGAAGAGCAGCTTCTTAAGATGTATCAGGACGAGGAGCTTTGCGTAAAGCCGGCTCTTCTTGACAAGAGAGGCGGACACAAGTATTCTCTTGCGGCTGTTAACCTTATCAATTCTCTTGCTAACGATGTTGGAGACATTCAGGTTGTTAACGTTAAGAACAACGGCACTCTTGATTTCCTTGAGGATGACGATGTTATCGAGGCTCCTTGCATAATCGGCAAGGACGGTGCAAAGCCGATCAAGGTTACTGACTTCCACAACAAGCACATCATCAACCTTATCAGAATCGTTAAGGCTTATGAAAAGTACACTGTTGAGGCTGCTACAACAGGTAACGAGAACGCCGCTATCAACGGACTCCTTATTCATCCGCTTGTAGGTGACTATGACAAGGCTGTTAAGTGCTTCAACGAGCTTAAGGAAGCTCATAAGGAATTCCTTCCGGAGTTCTATCCCGAAAGCAAATAAATTGTAATTAATAAACAGTCGCATTAAGTTATTAAAGCAATACTTAATGCGACTGTTTTATTTTAATTATCAAAAGACCAAGACAGGGGCTTGCGTTGTCCGGTAAAAGCAAATCAACATATAGCAACAAAGTAAAAACAGAAGGAGTGAAAACAACATATAGTACATGAAATAAAGAAGTCTACCACAT